>DASXFG010000001.1:0-12272 GCA_036489715.1 Acidimicrobiales bacterium
CCGAACCTCCTCGACGCCGGCCTGGGGCGGCGTCTCGCGAATGTCACTGAGGTATTGGGTGACGTCCCCCGCCACGCGCGCGCCATCCACGAACGAGGGATCGATCAAGAGAAACACGTCACCCTTGTTACAGACGCTCTCAGTGTCGAGAGTGCCATGCACGTCCGGACCTAAGGCGCTGGCGGTCAGGGTTGCGACTAGTACTTCGAAGACGAGTCCCAGCGCGTACCCCTTCGCTCCACCGAAGGGACTGATGGAGCCACCCACTGCGGCGCTCGGGTCAGTCGTGGGTTCCCCGTGGGCGTCCAGGGCCCAGCCGGGCTGGAGCTTTTCTCCCACGTCTCGGTGATGCAAGATCCGGCCCATGGAGGTCTCGCCCGTGGCCAGGTCGACGACGAGCGGGTGGGGGCTGGCCGGAACGGCCACGGCGAGCGGATTAGTGCCCACCATCGCTCGCGTGCCTCCCCAGGGATGGACGAGCGCTTCGCTCGTGGTGAGGGCCAGGGCGATGACCCCGCGAGCCGCCGCCCGCTCGACGTAGGGCGCCAAGATTCCCAGGTGATTGGCGTTCGCCACCGCCACGAGTACCACTCCCGCTCTGGAGACTCGCGCCAACGCCTCTTCTAAAGCGGCGTGAGCCACTACGGGACCCAGACCACGGCGACCATCGACGACGAGAACCGCGTCGCTACGCCACGTGAGCTCGGGAGCCGCGACGGGGTCAATCAAGCCCGCCTCGATTCGCTTGACCAAGACCGGTAGACGCGCGATGCCGTGCGAACGGTGGCCCCGCAGATCCGCCTCCAACAACCAGGTGGCCTGAACCTGCGCCGCGGCCTCGGGTACGCCGTGGCGCACGAGGACGCGCTCGATAAGATGCCGCTCCTCTTCCGCGCTGACTGTTACGAGGGGCGCGCTCACGAGGCCGTCACGACTCGGGCTCAGAAGCAAAACCGCTCTCCGGCGCCAGTTCGACGTACATCTCATCGAGCACATCTAAGAAGGCCTCGAGATCGACGGCCGATTCGTACCAGTTCTCGAAGTGATCAATCATGCGATTTTGGAACTCGGCGAATCGAGGACCGTTGGGACGGGTCCAGGAGTTCTCCAGGGTGGGCAGCACCGCGGAGAAGAAACCGCCCGCGAAGTCGTCGGCGCCCGGGTCGCTCCACGCCCGCGCGTGAGCGGGTTGGCCCCCGCTGCGTACGTAGTCGCCCCTCTGAACGTCGGGGGACGCGACGTACCTCGCGTACTCCAGTGCCGCCTCCACATTCTTCGTGTGCGCCGAGATGGCGAGCCCTGCACCACCGAGAAGAGCCCCGCGCAACGTATCGTCGTCGTGGCGCCGAGGAATGGCGCCGTAGCTCAAGGCGCGGCCCGAGTGATGTTGCGAGGAGTAGTTCACGTAGCAAAAGGCCAGGGGCGAATAGATCCAGTCGTCGCCCTGGCTCATCGCCTCGAGGACGTTGATGGGATTGTCGACAAGACAACGCTCGTCACTCGACTGAGCAACTTCCCTCATGGTCACCATCGCCCATCGACCCACCTCGCGGTCCACGAAATGCCCCGGCGCCGAGGCACACGGCGAGCCCGCGGAGGCCGCCATTGTCATCAGGCTCGCGGCCGCGTCCACTCCGCAGAGCGGCCACAAGACCCGACCAGAGCGGGCCAACTCCACCACGTCGCGCCAGGTGCGCGGAGCCGCGGCCAGCAGGTCGGGCCGAGAAACACTGGTCTGACACGCGGCGTCGATCGCGAGCGCCCACTGATGACCGTCGAGCCGGTAACTCTCGTGCGAGTGCCCCGGCGAACCCTCGGCTAACGATCTCAGAAAGTCCGGGTCCACGATTTCGTCGAGCGCCAGAACAGAACCCGATCTCGCCATCGTTCCAATGTGGGGATGGTCCATCACGATGAAGTCGAACTGACGCGCCAGCTCCTCCACCGACATCATGCCGAACTCCTTGAGAGACCGGGGCGTCCATTCGATGCTGACGTCGCGACGGACTCGTTCGTGAAAGGCCGTCGATGTCGCGAGCATCGGATCGTGTCCTCGTGGATGGTCCCACGATGAGCCGCGCAGATGAATACTCATGACGTCACAATCTCTGTGATCCTCGGCGTCTAGAACGCGGCCTGCGAGGAGAGTCCGGCGTCCACGACGTAGGGAGCTCCGGTGATGGCACTCGCCTCGTCACTCAGCAGGAACGAAACCACGTTGGCGATCTCTTCGGGTTCGATGACCGTCCCACGAGGATGGATCTTGCCCCAGCGTTCAATCGTCACGAGGGGCTCGCCGGGCACCAGCTCGGCCGCGTGGAGCAACATGGGCGTGCGTACCGAACCCGGAAGCACCGAGTTCACCCGAATCTTGTCCTTCGCGTGATCGAGGGCCAACGTCCTGGTGAGAGAGACGATGCCGCCCTTGGTGGCCGCGTACGCCGCCACTTCGCGCTGACTGACCAGAGCCTGCACCGAGGCGAGGTTCACGATCGCTCCCCCGTGGCGCTTGCGCATCTCGGGAATGGAGTACTTCGAGAGCAAGAAGATGCCCTTGAGGTTGGTGTCGATGACAAAGTCCCAGTCCTCTTCGAGCATTTCGGGAACCTCCCCGTAAATGCAGACCCCGGCGTTGTTGACCAGGAAATCGACGCCACCGTAGTTCTCTACGGCGGCTTCGACGGCGCGCTGGGCGTCGGCGGCGACGCTGACGCTGCCCACGACCGCGGTCGCGATGCCCTCTTCTTTCCTGATCGCCTCTTCGGTCTCACGGGCCGAATCGCCGTCGAAGTCAAAGATAATGACCGACGCGCCGTCGCGAGCTAAAGCGCGAGCCACCGCGGTCCCGATACCTTTTCCGGCCCCGGTGACGATGGCCACTTTGCCGGTGAACCGATCACTTGATCCTTTTGCCATGTTGTCTACTTTCCTTATCTCCGCGCTCGCGGAACTCGAAGTGCGTACTACGTCGTTGCCCAGCGCACGACCCCACCGGGGTCGATGCCGGCTACTTCTCCAGTTCCCTCGAAGAGAACCACTTCAATCAGCACGTCCTTGGACGCACCGGCGGAGAACTCGATTCCGTGCTGACCGAGTGCTCGCGCCTGGGACATACCGTGGCCCGGGACGGTTGACGCGGGTTCAATCGCCATGACGTACGCCCGCTGGAACCAGGGCCAGTCCTTCAGGGAGTTCATCTCCTGCCAGAGCCAGGCCTTATCGAACACCTCGAGCGGCCACCTCACGCCCACGCCCAAACCCAAGGTGGGATTCGTGATCGCGAAGTATCCCGAGTCGAACTCGGTCAGATAGGCCAGCACGGAGCGCGGTCGTTCACGCGAGGGGACCTTGGCAAAGTCAACCAAATCGCCGCGCGGGTCGTGCGCCACCGGCCAGGAGTGCGTTGAACCCGCCTCGAGAACCGTGCCGGGCGTCTCAGCGTCGGCTACCAGGGTGCGACAGCCCGCCGAAATCACACACGTCTCGTCGATGAACGGAGCGCCGAAGGCGGGATGGTGGGACCACATCACCTCTACCGACTGGGGCGAAACGTTGGTCACCGTCTCAGCGACGCGCAGCACGGATCCCTCCAGGGTGATCTCTCGACGCACCTTCAGCGGGGCGGTGACGAGGTCGGTCGCCAGGGTGAGCGACGTCTCGTTGCGGGCGAGGACCGTCCAGGGAATCATGGCGGCTTCGCCGTGGAAACCCCAGGTCACCCCGTACTGAACGCACTCATCGCCACCATTGGGCAAGAGCACCTGCCAGCCCCCGGGGTAGGCGTCCAACCAGCGCTCCGACGTCGTGGCGAGGGGATTCACCCCACTCGGCGTCCTCGCTCCCCACGGTGCTTTGAACAGGACGTCGACCCCGCTACGCCGGTCGACGAGTGAATAGATGTCGGCACCCTTCTGGGTGAGGACCACCGCCTCGATCTCGTCGTTGAAAAGTCTGACCGCCCCCCACTGTGGAGGTACGTCGGTGGGATCGCTCACGTCACGACGTCTTGTGCATCGCGGCGCCGGTTATCCAGCTCACCAAATCCTCAATGCTGTACTGCCCTCGGTGCAACTCTGTCACCACTCGGCCCCGCAGCAGTACTACGACCCGATCGCACAGCTCGTAGACCTGGGGAAGATTGTGGCTCACCAGGATCACGCCGACGCCCTTCTCCTTCACGCCCGATACCAGTCCGGCGATCTTGTCGGACTCGGCCACCGCGAGAGCCGCGGTTGGTTCGTCCAGCAGGAGAATCCGTGAGCCCCACATGATGGCCCGGGCGACCGCCACCGCTTGGCGTTGACCACCCGACATCATTCCGCAGCGCGTTTCGACGTCTTTAATCTCGATGGCCAGCGACTCCAGGGTCTCGCGCGCCGAGTCGTGCATCGCCTTGCGGTCCATCGTCATGAGCCGCCCGAGGAACCCGCCGCGACGTATCTCTCGGCCCAAGAAGATGTTCTCGGTGACCGACAACTCATTGGCCAGCGCGAGGTCCTGGTAGACGACTTCAATTCCTTGCTCCCGCGACTCCTTGGGTGAGGTGAAGACCACTTCGGCGCCGTCAATCAAGATCTGACCGCTGGAGGGCGAGTGCGCTCCGCACAGCGTCTTGACGAGGGTCGACTTACCGGCGCCGTTGTCGCCGACCAAACCGACAATCTCCCCGCCGGACAAGGTGAAGTTGACGCCGGCCAGCGCGTTCACGTTGCCGTAGACCTTGGTGACGTTGCGCGCCTCTAGTAGCGGAGTATCCCCTGGACTCATCGTTCCGCTCTCCTTACAAATTGATCGACCAACACCGCGAGTATCAGCAGACAGCCCGTCACCAGGTTCTGTAAATAGCTGGAGTACTCCAACAGCGCGAATCCGTTTTGGACCACGCCCAAAATGGCCACGGCGAGCAGCGTTCCACTCAGCCGTCCCCGGCCTCCGGTGAGACTCGCGCCACCGAGGATGACCGCGGTGATCACTGCGAGGAGATAGGGGTCGCCGATCTGGGGCGCCGAGGACGCCAGTTCTGAGGTCACGACCAGTCCGGCGAAGCCGGCGACGACCGAGTTGACGATAAAGAGCCACATGCGAATTCGCTTCGGACGGATACCCGAGCGATCGGCGGCTTCGAAGTTGTCGCCCGTGGCGTAAATGTGGCGTCCGATAGTGGTCTGTCGAGCTACGAATGCTCCGAGCAGCCACAGGGCCACGAAGAAGTAGACGGTGGCGGGAGCGCCCAGGATTGAGCCGTTCCCGAGAAAGCCAAATCCGGCCCCTTGGATCTGCACGGTCGTGGTCCCCGAGAAGACGTAGGCCAGGCCCGTGGTGATCGAGAACGTTCCCAGGGTCGTCACCAACGAGTTGATTTTGAAATGCACGGTGATGACACCGTTGAGAAGTCCGACGGTCGCCGCGGCGAGCATCGCAATGCCCGACGCGAGCCACACGTTGAGTCCATCACCCACCAGCAGCCCGACGAGCACCGATACCAGAGCCATCACGCCACCGATGGAGATGTCGATCTCGGCCGCGATAACGAGCAACGTCTCGGTGACCGCCATGATGCCCAGGATGCTGACCACACTGGCGGCCGTGAGCAGGTTGTCTTTGTTCATGAAGTAGGGAGAACTCAGCCACATGATGACGAAGACCGCCACGAGGACCAGCGCCAGACCCTGTTGTTGGGCGCGTTGTAAGAATCGACGACGTTGCGCTATTCGGCGCTCGACTTCCAGACTGCGTTTCGCCTGCTCGCTCTCGAACGTCTCGTCTGACATGGCGTTGACGGACGACACGCTGTCGCCGGAGACGCCTCCCGTCTCGTTGAGATCGGTCACTTCTTCACCCCGCTCCTTCTTAAGTTGTTCTTGTCCGCGTGCTGTCAAGGAGGTGGCCTTGACGCCTCTTGTTACGGGCCTCGTGCATTGGGAGAATGCGCACGAGGCCCGCAACAGCTGCGACCACCCGAGGCGGTCGCGGAGGCTTGTTTCCTTACTTCTTACAGCCCGCCAGGCCGTTGGTGGAAGTGGCCTGGGTTCCCAGGATGCTCGTGGTCCCGGCAACCTTCATGCCGTTCGCCTGCTCCATCACCAGTGATAGCGCGGTCGGACCCCACGTCTGTGGCTCAAGGTCCCACGCACCGACGTAGCTCTTGGGGTACTTGCACACCTGCGACATGCCGTAGCTGTCGCCACCGAAGCTCTCGGAGAGGACCGCCTTGAACCCGCCGTGGGCCGTGACACCCTGCCAGACACCGGCGGTGTCTTCGTCGTTAACCGCCATGGTCAGAACGACACTGCCGGCCGGGATGCGTGACGCTGCCTGCTTGGCGACCGAGTACGCCGTTGATTGGACACCGTTGGTGTCTACCTCAATGACGTGGCTCGCCGGGATTCCCTTGTACGCCGCCAAGAACGCCGCCTTCGCTCCGTTGAATCGAGCGAGAACCGCCGCGCCACTCTCGGGCTCAGCCCCGCCGACGAAGTAGGGCAACACGCCCTTGTAGTGGGCCTTGGCGTAGTCCGTCTGCTCGGTCATCCCGCTGTACTCGCCCTTGAAGGGAGCAAGACCCAGTGAGGGGAAACCTGGCAGCGTGGCGCCGACGATGGTCACCGAAGGAATGTGGGCCGCCTTCAGCAACTTAGAAATCGCCGGCTGATACGCCTGGAGGACCTGGAAGTCCACGAACTCCGTAATTCCCTCGTTGATCAACGTCTTCACGTTCGCGATCGCCTGAGGTCCGTTCATGTTGTCGACCTCGGTCAACACCGTTGCGCACCCCACCGACTTCGCGGCAGCCACGAGGCTGTTAGAGACCGAGACCGCAAAGGGCTGGCTGCTCGAGAACACGTCGTAGCCAATCTTGTAGGTCTTGCCGCTCTTGCAGAGCGCCTTGGTCGGATGAGCCAGGTCGTGGCCGTTAACGGCCGCGCCCGCTCCCGAGCCCAGCGCCACTAGCGACAGCCCCGTCACCATGGCCAGTGGCACGACGCAACGCCCCACCTTCCATAGCCCAGTCTTTACATTTCTTGTCATTCGGTTCTTTCTCCTTGCATTTGAAAATTCGTCACGATGACGAACCCCCCTCAAAACCCGCTGCCTGACACCGTCGATGTCAATCACTCCACGTCTCGGACAGCGAGAACACATAAGGCCTTCTGACTCTTCGTTGAGCACGTCATTCGCCGTGCGTCCCTTCGGAGCGAATCCAAGCGGCGTCGATCAATCCTGATCTCGCCAGCTGATAGAGGTGAGCGCGCGCCGTGGGCGCGGTCTGAGGGGTGAGCGAGGGCATCGCTCCCACCAGTGATCCGATGCGATTCGCCAGGTCACGCGTCAGCAGCGGCGAGGAGCCCGACTCCTCCAGCATCCGAAGGGTCAACTCATCGACCTCGTCAATGAACGCCAGACTCTCTTGAATGAACGCCAACCCGGCGTCACGGTCCATGGGAGCCGCGTGCGCGGGGCACAGCATGTCAAAGGGCAGCTCTAGTAGTCGCCGAAGCCCCCACCGCGCTCCTTCGACATCAACGTAGAGGGGCGCGAACACCGTGGTCCCGTCGCTCGAGGCGATGCCGCGGCCTTGGACGGCGTCGCCCGTGAACAGGGTTCGGCTCCTCACGTCGTAGTACGCGCAGTGACCCCACGAATGACCCCGGGTCTCCACCACCCGGAAGTCGCGCGAGCCGACAAAGAAGACGTCGCCATCGCGCAGCAGGAGATCAACCTGCGGTTCGGGAACACACAGCGACGCGAGGAGCTCGCGTGACGAAGAGTTATCGATGATGCCGGGATAGTCGTCCCAGAACTGGACCCATTGGCGATCAAACGATTCAACCCACGGCGCGTCTACCAGGGGCGCGCCGACTCTGACCTTGGGGGCAACGGCGCGCCACGAGCTCTGTCCACCCGAGTGGTCCGGATGACCGTGGGTGGCGAGCACGAGGTCGACGCCCTCCACGCGCTGGCCCGACTCACTAACAGCACGAGACAGGGTGGCTTCGAATGTGCTCTGGACGCCCGGGTCGATCAGCACGTACCCGTCCTCGCTAGTAACGAGATACGTCCACAGCGGCGCGTTGCAGACTTCGGGGTAATCCGTCGCCAACTGAAAGATGCCCTCGCCCAGGGGGCGCACCGCTAGCGGCGCGGCGCTGGACGTCTCGTGAAGGTGGCGGTGATCGGTCACTGGTGTGCTCGATAGTCGCCGAGAACCTCGGTGGTGTGCTGGCCCAGATCGGGCACCCCGCGGTGGATACCGGCCGGCGTTTTGGAGAAGACAAAGGGAGTTCCGACGGTCTGGAAGCGGTCGTTCCCCTCGCCGATCTCGACGTCCCAGAACATTTCATTGTGCTGGGCCTGGGGATCGTGCAGCAGCTGGTCGTAGTCCTGCACGGGAGCGCACCAGACATCCTCGGCGAGCAGGACCTTAATCCAGTGCTCCGTCTCGCCCGAGATCAGACGTTCGGCGATGGTCTGGTAGATCGTGGTGCGGTGCTCGAACATGGACGCATTCGTCTCGTACTGGGCGAGTTCGGGCAAGTCGAGCGCGCGCGCGATCACCGGACAGGGCGTCATCGCGATGGAGAGAAAGCCGTCACTGGTTTCGTAGATTCCAAAGGGTGCCGTGGCCCACACCGAGCCGTGGTTGACGAGCGGTCGATCAGGAATCGATCCGTGGTTGAGGTAGTAGGTGAGTTCTTGTTGTTGCGCCGCCACCATGCAACTAAAGAGATTGAGTTCCACCTTCTGACCCTCCCCCGTGGCGTGGCGATGCGCCAACGCCGCGAGAAGGCCGATCACGATGTGTAGGCCCGTGTACTGGTCCGCGATCCCGATACCCAGGGCCGTGGGCGGCTCCGACGCTCGACCGGTCAGCCACATGGCGCCCGACAGACCCTGGATGAGCATGTCCTGACCCGGGCGGGTGACGTAGGGCCCACTCTGGCCGTACCCCGAGGAGCTGGCAAAGATAATGGAGGGATTGAATCGTACGAAGTCCTCGTACCCTAGGCCCAGTTTCGCAATGACCCCGGGTCGGAAATTCTCGACCACGATGTCGAAGTCCTTGGACATCTCGAGAATTCGCTGAATGGCCTCAGCGTCCTTGAGGTCGACGGCCACGCTGCGCTTGTTTCGATTGAAGGCGAGAAACGAGTCGGTCTGACCGTGAGTGCGGCCATCAGCGATGCCCCAGTGACGACTCCACTCTCCCTCAAGTCGCTCGATCTTCACCACGTCCGCACCCAAGTCCCCGAGCATCTGGGTGGCGAGCGGGCCCTGGACGAGGGCCGTAAAGTCCAGAACCCTGACGCCCGCCAGCGGACCGGTTCCCTCGGCGGCGCGAGGGCTGAGAAACGTTGGTTCACTCACGGCGCCACCGTCTCTTCGAGTCCCGCCAACACCGCGCCCCGCGAGGCCGAGCCGACCAGACGCGCGTAGTGAGCTAGCGCTCCCACGCGTACGTACGGCTCTCGAGTCGTCGCGGTCCTCGCGTCGAGATCGACACCCTCAACGTCAAGTCGCCTCTTCTCCACGTCAATGGAGATGATGTCTCCTTCGTGCAGCTTTCCGATGGGACCGCCGTCCGCGGCCTCAGGGCTCACGTGGCCCACCATTAAGCCCCGTGTCGCACCTGAGAATCGTCCGTCGGTGACCAGCGTGACCGAACCGCCCAATCCCTCTCCCACGATGGCCGAGGTGACCTGGAGCATCTCGCGCATACCCGGGCCACCCTTAGGCCCCTCGTGTCGGATCACCACCACGTCACCGGGCTGCACGCGTCGCGTCAGCACGGCGTCAATGGCGTCTTCTTCGCACTCGAATATCCGCGCCGGGCCACGGTGGCGTTGCAGCGCGTGGTGGGCGACCTTGGTCACGGCACCCTCGGGGGCCAGATTTCCCCACAACACGGCCAGTCCCCCTTCGCGAGCGAAGGGCTCGGCGACCGACGACACGACCTGCTGACCACTTTTTTCGGTCACATCCGCGCACTCTTGCGCCAAAGTGCGGCCCGTTACGGTCAGCGCTGAGCCGTCCACGTGTCCGCTCTCGATGAGTCGCTGCAACACGATTGCGGTGCCGCCCGCGTCGTGCAAAGAACTCGCCGCATACTGGCCGCCCGGTTTGAGGTCGCAGATCAACGGCGTCCGGCGCGAGATCTCGTCAATGTCCGACAGCGTCAAGTTCACTCGAGCTTCGTGAGCGACCGCCAAGAGATGCAGTACCGCATTAGTTGAACCACCCGAGGCGGCCACGGCGGCCACCGCGTTATGAAACGCGACCACCGTCAGTATCTCGCTGGGCCGACGATCCGCTTCAAGGACCTCCATGATCAGCCCACCGAGCTTCTGAGCGCGAGAAACCTTCTCGGGGTACACGGCCGGGACGTCATTGAATCCGACGGGCGAGAGCCCAATGGTCTCTAGCACCATGGACATGGTGTTAGCGGTGTACTGACCTCCGCAGGCTCCCGCCCCCGGGCAGGCGACGGCCTCCATCTCTTCGAGGTCCTCGCGCGACGATCGTCCCGCCGCAACTTCGCCTACCGCTTCGTAGATGTCCCCCGAGGCGACGTCGCGTCCACGAAATCGACCAGGGAGAGCAGATCCGCTGTAGGCGATCACGCTCGGCCGGTCCATTCGAGCGACCGCCATCATCGCAGCCGGGTTGGTCTTGTCGCACGCGGTGACACAGACCAGTGCGTCAAAGAAGTGTCCACGGGCCATTAACTCGATGGAGTCAGCGATCACTTCGCGACTGACCAGCGAAGCGCGCATCCCCGAGGTGCCCATGACAATGCCGTCTGCGATGGCGATGGTGCCGAACTCCATACCCGTGCCACCGGCCTCGGCCACGCCGCGCTTGATAGCACTCGCCAGATCACGGTGATTGAAGTTGCACGGCGAGGTATCGGTCCAACTGTGCGACACGCCCACGATGGGCTTTTGGAGGTCGTCGCCGGAGTAGCCGATATTACGCAAGTACGAGCGCGCCGGAGAGCGCTCCATACCGTCAAACAAGGCGCTGCTCACGCGGCGCGCTTGACGTAACTTGCCTGTTCCCCCCACAAACTCCCCCAAGATACTAGAAAATGATTCAATACAGAGAACTAAACATCTCTGTCACCGGAATTGGTTTCCAATTCGAGCAAGATAACACGTCACCGTGCCTCGCGCAAGAACGACGTCGCCTGCGACGTGGCGGCGCCACCGTTCTGGCTCGCGTCGCCCCCAAATTGAGCCGAACGCTTCTCGACGAAGGCCGCGATCCCCTCTCGCGCGTCGGCGCTGCCGTAGATCGCGGCCCCCAGGCTCTGCTCGACCGCAAGGCCCGTGTCGGTGGGAGTATCGCGACTCGTGCGAATCAACGTTTTGGCAGCGCGCACCGGTAAGGGGGCCTGGCGTGCGATGCGTCGAGCAATCACTTCTGCGGCCTCGAGTGCACTCGAACTGTCACGCACTCCAAGGGCGAGGCCCCACGAGGCGGCCTCTTCCCCGGAAAATCGACGTGCGGCCATGATGACTTCGGCGGCGCGAATCGGGCCGATGAGTCTCGCAAGGCGTTGAGTTCCTCCGCCTCCGGGTAGGAGACCGAGTTTCACCTCAGGAAGGCCCAGTTGCGCATCGGGTGCGGCGACAATGAGGTCACAGACGAGGGCTAGCTCGAGCCCTCCGCCCAACGCGTATCCGTGAACAGACGCGATTACCGGTTTGGGGCACTCGATGAACTTTTGCTGGATGGCGTTGCCGACGCGCATGAAGTCGGCGTAGCGCTCCGGAGTCAGGTCGACGTAGTGCTTGATGTCGGCACCCGCCGCGAACGAACTCCCCTTCCCGTGCAGGATCAACACGCGTGCGGTGCTTTCTGCGGCGAAGAAATCCATGTGCCGCCCCAAAAGAGAGAAGACCGAAGGATTGAGTGCGTTGAGGCTCTCGGGACGGTTCAGAGTGAGGTAGGCAACGCCATCATCTTCGCGATAGAGAACGACGTCGGTCATCCCACGTCCCTTCGCTGAACTCTTCGGGCCGTGGTCCTCGAGCACCGAGGCGAGCCCGCGAAACTGGTCAATCGAGCGTGGTGACAGGCATACCCTTCCGAGGCAAGAAACGGCAATTCAAGAAATGAGCGGATCGCTCCACTGTGTTGAACGCCCTGGGCGTTACGCCTCTCTGCGATGCTCTCCATCACCCCCCCCTTCTGAGCCAGCGCACTCCACGCTACGTGGTGCGCGTTGGTCCCAGGATGGCGGGTCTGGCACGTTTCACCCAAAGAAATCC
>DASXFG010000069.1:0-12499 GCA_036489715.1 Acidimicrobiales bacterium
GGCCAGGCTCCGCAGCCACTCCGCACTGGCGGCGTTGACGCCCCCCTCGCCTTGAATGGTCTCGACGATGATGGCGGCGGGCAGATCCACGCCGCTGGAGGGATCGTCCAGCATCTTGGCCAGCATCGCGATGGTGTCAACATCGGGTCCGAAGTAGCCCTCGAAGGGGGCGAAGGTCGCGCTGCCGAGGGGAACCGCGGCGGCCTCACGGAACTTTCGCGCCGCGGTGGTGGCGAGGGCTCCGAGGCTGAGGCCGTGATACCCGTGGGAGAAGGCGATGACGTTGGTGCGGCCGGTGGCCAATCGGGCGAGTTTGATCGCGGCCTCGGTCGCGTTGGCCCCGGTGGGCCCGGTGAACTGCAACTTGTAGCGCAGATCGCGCGGCGTGAGAATCAGGTCGATAAAGGTCTCAATAAAGTCGCGCTTGGCCCGCGTGGCGAGGTCCAGCGCGTGCACGATGCCGTCGCGCTCGAGGTAGTCGAGCAGCGCCTGCTTGAGGAGCGGATTGTTATGACCGTAATTAAGGGTGCCCGCGCCGGCAAAGAAGTCGATGTACTCGCTGCCGTCTTCGCCGATGAGTCGCGAACCCCGCGCCTGATCGAAGACGATGGGGAAGGAACGGACGTAACTACGGACTTCAGATTCCCATTCGTTAAAAACGTCAAGACTCATGGCGTACCTATCTCGGGAGGATTAACCTAGGCGACCACCCTACCCCGAGACTCGTGACCTGGGAAAATACCCACGAGGCTTCACCCGGGTGTGCGCTGCGATGCGCTGTGAGCCAGTACATTCACTGTCCATGGCGACACTGGTGGGTGCGGACATTCAAGGCGTCGACGAGGTCCAGCGCTCGATCCAGGCCTTCGGCGATCGCTACCTGCGACGCATCTATACCGACGCAGAGCTCGAGGACTGTCGATCGTCCGCCCATCAAGCGCAAGCCCTCGCGAGTCGCTTCGCCGCCAAAGAGGCGGTGTTCAAAATACTAAGCGCGGGCAACCCCTGGGCGTCGTGGAAAGAGGTGGAGGTGCGCGACCTCGGTCCTGGTCAACTCGCCATTGCCCTTAGCGGAGCGGCGGCCGAACAGGCCACGCGACAGGGAATCACAACGATATCCTTGAGCCTGAGTCAGGGCGGCGGAACCGCGATGGCGGTAGTTGTCGCAGAGTTCGATAGGGAGCAGTGATCGATGAGTGGTAGCGAGACCGTGATTCGCGAGGTTCTAGAGGCGAACGGCCGTTTGCCCGTGTCCGCCTTGACGCTGAGCGACGACGACGACCTGTATCAACAGGGGCTGACCTCGCACGCCAGCGTGAACGTCATGCTGGCCCTCGAAGACGCCTTTGACGTCGAATTCCCCGACGTGCTGCTGCGACGCGACACCTTTAAGTCCGTGGCCGCTATTCGCAGCGCCCTCACTTCGCTCGGCGTCGACCCAGAGTCCAGCGATCGCGTGAGCTGAAACGAGAATGACGAGCGACGTCGACGAGTTCCGCCTCGCGCTCTTCGAGGCCGGGCTGCTCGCCCCCACCTCCACTGCGGGCGTGTACCACCGCTCCTTCGCCTTTGAGGGAATAGTTCGCGGCGTCGAATCCTTCGTCTCGGCGGCGGGCCAGGACGCGCCGCGCCGCCAGCTGTACCTGTCTCCGCTCCTAGATAGTTCCGCCTTGGCCGCCAGCGGGTTCCTACTGTCGTTCCCCAATTTGGTGGGCGTCCTTACGAGTTTCACGCGCCCCGAACAGGACCTGCCCGAACTGATCAACCGCGTGGAGTCGGGCGGGGACTGGGCCGAGATGCTCTCGCCCGACGGTCTCGCGCTGGTCGGAGCGGCGTGTCACCCCCTGTACCCCTCCCTGGCCGGCTCCGAAGTTCCTGAAGAGGGGCTTCTCTACCAAGTCCAAGCGGTGTGCCACCGACACGAGCCCAGCGACGACCCGGCTCGAATGCAGTCGTTTTCCCAGCACGAGTTCGTCTTTGTTGGCTGCGAGGCGGGCGCACTCGCGCATCGAGACATGTGGTTAGAGCGCGGCGTTCAACTGCTGGAGCAGTTGGGGCTCTCGGTGGAAACCGTACCGGCCAACGACCCCTTCTTCGGTCGGGTCGGCAAGCTGATGAAGGCCAGCCAGCGAGACAAGGCGGCCAAGTTTGAGTTGGTCGCGCCGATCTCCTCCGCGAGTCCCGGCGCCGTCACCTCGGGCAACTTCCACGGCGATCACTTCGGAACGGCCTATGACATTTCGCTGTCCGGAGGCGGTCCCGCGCACTCGGCCTGCATCGGCTTTGGTCTGGAGAGAATTACTCTGGCCCTTCTCCATCTCCACGGTCTGGACATCGCGAGTTGGCCCGCGCCGGTGCGCTCGCACCTCCACCTCGCCCTCTGAGTTGATCAAGTAGCCCGTGGTCGGGCCAGTGATCGCCCGTATGTGAGATCTCGTTAAGAATGCGACTCCTGAGGTTCACCTCCCTCGGACCCGCGACTACGTTGATTTGCAGCCGACAACGGCCACACCGACACCGCAAGTCCTCGTGTCGCCAGCCCTTCAATGCGGGTTCGACAACGTGGTGTCTAAGGAGAATAAGTGCGCAAAACCCCCGTGAGCGTGGCATCACTACTGGTGGCCGTGGCCGTACTGGCCAGCGTCAGTCTGGCGATGGGTGCCACGCCCCCCAAAAAGGGGGCGCGCCGCAAAGACGCCGCCCTTGCTCACGCGAGCGCGGTGAACCGTCTCTCGCCCGGCAGCCACACTCTCACCATCATGGTGGGCAACCGGCAACGCACCTTCATCGTTGACGTGCCCAAGGGCAAGGTCCGGGCTTCCCGCGCCTTAGTGCTGGTGTATCACGGGGCGACCGACACCGCCGCCAACACCGTCACCGAGACCAACATGCTTCCCGTGACCACCAGTCACGGCGACGTCATTGCCTTCCTCCAAGGCTACGACGACACCTGGAACGAGGGTTCGGGGAGCACCCCGGCGAGGACCGCCCACGTCAACGACGTGGCCTTCACCGCGGCGGTCATCGCGCGGCTGCAAAAGTTGACGCCGTACGACCCCGCGCGGGTCGCCGCGGTGGGAATTTCGAATGGCGCGATCATGGTCGAAGACCTGGGCTGTCACCTCGCGTCGAAGATTGAGTTGATCATTCCGGTCGAGGGACAGCTCTCCACCGTGCAAAGCGCGTCGTGCGCGCCCGCGAAACCCGAGTCGGTCTACGAGATCCACGGAACCACCGATCCCGACATCCCCTACAGCGGCGGATACTTTTCGAGCTCCATCGGCTACGACACGGTGTTGAGCGCCCCCGACTCCGCGGCGCGCTGGGCCAAACTCGACGGCTGCGCCTCGTCCAGCACCTCGGCGCCCAACTCGACGATTTCGCTCACCTCGTACGCGAAATGCAAGGGCGGGGCCTTCGTGACCCTCGAGACCGTTGTCGACGGACAACACGTCTATCCAGACAACATTGGCCAACTGGTGATTCAGGAACTCGCGCTCCTACCCAAATGAGTGAGCGTTGAGGTCTGCGCTTCGGCGCTGAGGCGTTACTGCTCACCCGACGTTCGCGGCGGCGTGGCCAGTTCTGAAGCCCCAGGTCCCGTCCCAAATCGCTCTACTAGCTGCGAGGTCAGGGTGTTCGAGACGCTGTGACGCGCCAATGGTCCAAACACCGTGTGGTCGAGCGGGTCAATGTGGGCGAAGGTCAGCGCCCCCTGGCTGCTCAGACGACGGAGGCGGGCTTTTCGCCCTCGGGCGTAGCTCTCGGCTTGGTCGCTGTCGCTGACCACGAAGGCGTCGACGTTCGCCTCGCCCAGACGAACGAGGGTATTCGCCCTCGAGGTTCCTAGGCCCAGGGAGTTCACGATCCGCCAGACGACGTCGGGCAAGTGACGAGCCACGGGCCACAGAAAATGCAGCTGCTCGAGGCGGGTGTACCACTTCTTGGGCGACTCTGCGACCTCGCGCTTTAGCAACGACTCGCCCGCCTGGGTCGACTCCAGGGGACTCGCTCGAAAATCCGGGTTGACGAGGAACACCGCTCGCACCCGCCCGGTGAGCGCCACCTCCATCGCCTGGTAGGCGCCCGAGCACAAGCCCATCAACAACACCTCGGCGGGGTCGTCGGCCGACACGAAGTCAACCACCTCAACGACCTCGCGCAGCGACTGCACGGATCTCGTGATTCGTTCGGTCATCCCCTCAAGGGGCGCGCTCTCTCCGATTCCGCTGAGGTCAAATCGAAAGCAGCGAAATCCCAGCGCCGCCCAGCGTCTGCTGAGCTCGACCCAGAGCCGTGAGGGGCCCACGTGGTCGAGCATGCCCGCGTTGAGAAAAATGACCGAAAGTGGGCGCTGGTGCGACACGGGCTCGGTGCAGACGGCGAACATGTCGTCGGCCCCAATGGAGAGTGGATACTCAACCAGCAACTCACCCGCGGCGGTTCTCCCCACCACCGCACGTCCCGGCGCTGGCGCCTCCGACTCGCGCAGGTCGTCGGGAGCCAGGCTGGAGAGCCATTCGGTGATGAGGTCGAGAGTGGACATGGGAATCTGCGCCTGAGCGGGTTCCACTCCCACGAGCTCGATCTGTCCGGTGACTTCACGAGACGTAAAGCCGGGGCGGGCCCCCGATTCTGCGAGCGCGGCGGCGTCTCGTTGTCCCTCTCGGGTGATGAGCAGGGTCGCCCCGCCGATCTCGCTGAGGGAGTCCTTTAGAGAGAGCGCGGAGAGCGCGGCCATCGTCTCTTCGGTGTACGTCACCCCGGGTCCGTAGCGGCGCCCGTCGTCGGGCAACTCCTCACCCGACAAGACGCGCAGCAGCAGTTGCTGCTCTCTCAAGAACACGCGCCCGCTGGTGCAGGGATCCCACAGGACCGCCGCATCGGCCGAGACGCTGCGCCCGAGCGTGTCCGCGAGAAGCGTCGCGCCCAGGCGAAGGCCGACTGATCCGACCCAGGCGTGACCGGACGTGCGAAGAAAGTCAATCGCCGCGGCAATGCTGGAGCGCCACGCCTCGACCCGCGCATCGTCCAGGTCGTCGCCGGCCGAATCTCCCGTGCCGTCGTAGTCGAATCGAAGCACCGCCAGGCCTTCGCTCACCAGCATCTCGGCGAGTAGCTGCATCGAGGGGGCGGCGGCGGCGGCTTCAACGCCCATCGCCGGACACAGCACCACTGCCCCGCGCACACGTCCACTCACCGGAAGGTGATAGTGCCCGGCCAGCGGACGCTCGTCTGATCCAAACCATACGTGGGTGACGGTCATGGGCGAGCTTTCACCTGAGCCGGGAACTTCGCGCGAGCGAACGATAGAACGTCACCGTCACTGCATCTCGTAAGAACGCCGTGTTGGCCATGCATCACTCCAACGAGGTCCGCGGCGCCGCCGGGGTTCGTACTCAGAGCGTGTCCAACCAGTCGAGAGTGGCCGCGTCGCTGCTGCTGAACTTACGAGCAAACCAAAAGTGATTCTTGGTGAGGGCACTCGTTATTTCGTCACGGGAAAACGGGACCGGATGCGGACCCCCTGCCCACTTGGTAAAGGTCGTGCCGTCCTGAGAGATCTCGCGCGAATACTCTCCGTAGAGCGTCTGGAAGACCTTCTCGTCGGAGCAGACAATGTTTTTGAAAAACTCAATGAGGGGCCGTGACGATCGGATCTGGGCGACGCAGTACTCCGCGAACTCTCGATTGATGGACCAAAACTGTTGACCGGCGCGCATGCCCGTCTCGGGAGTGACGGACTTCCAATCCAGCGGACGACCGTAGTAGACGATCCGATTCATGACTCCGTTCTTCACCGCGGACCACGCGCCGTTCGATTTGTTCGTCCGGTAGAACCGCCGCTGATACTCAATCTCGGGTCGTGAGCCGTCGGCCATATTGGGAGCGTGCCGCGAGGCGATGACATTTCGATCTCCTCGCGCTCTCTTTTCAATCTCGTCGTTCGAAATGATGGGGTAGTCAACCCCGGATAGCAAAGTGAATCGAGTGTTCGCCGGGTCGGCGAGGGCGCACTCCAGCAGTCGCGTTGTCGCCTCCAGTATCGACCAGTCCCCCCAGTACACAGGTACTCGTCGCGGGAGAAACGTTACGGGTAGATCCTCGCACTTCCACTGCGAGAAATCGGTCTTGGCGTCAACGTGGATGTAAATGGGACCCAGCGGCGCGACGCGATTGACGAGGCGGCGAAGCATGGGAGCATCATGATGCGCAAGTATCAGGAACGAGTGACGTCCGTCAGTCATCTCTCCTCCTTGCGCCGTTGCATCGTTCGGTGAGTGGCGCGGACTTTGGTAGGGACACATTATTACGCCAATTGCCACGCGAGTAGCCCAAACAACGGGAAGGGCGAGGAACACGATGCTCCTTGTGACGGAGTTGACATTACCGATCTCGAAGTGCTGCGAAAGATGGATTGCCGATTTGGTCCTGATGTCGTAGCGCGCCCACGATCGCATAGAGAACACGCTGCGACTCGATGCGTGTCGAGACTCACGTCCGCGAATCGCTCGGGACCTGGATCGTTTACGAGCTCGCCGCACGTGCGCGGTCACTCGAGAGGACTCGCTCGCAGTGCCCGCGCGAGTCGAGAGACGAACGCACGTCCCGAGGTATCGGTCGTAGTGGTGGTCGTCGATCCAGTTAATTAGGCGGGCCCCGGGCCGGCGAAGCGACCCTCCCAGGGTCGACGCCGAGCGCCCCTGCGGGGCTCCACGGCCCGGAAACTGAGGCTGGGGCGGCCAAAATATCGGCGCCGCGGGAGCGTTTTCTCAGGATCGGCAGGTGCCCTTTATCACAACAGAATCCCAATTAACATGCGCAGCATCAGCGATATAACCCCAATGCGGGCTCTACGAAATCACACGGTCTTGACAACAAGCCCGGTTTCTGCCATAGTTTTCACCGCAAGGGCTAGTTCAGAGGAATAAGGCTTTGATTACTTACCTTGCGGTCTCAGAATGAGAAGAGGCATGTATAACAACTCCTCAAGCGAGTCGGCCCCTTTCAGACTTTCTGTAATCGTCCCTTCGTATAACGAGCAAGCGACGATCCTTCTGGTGTTGGACGAGTTGCTGTCGTTGGACATTCCGGGCAAGGAACTAGAAGTCATCGTGGTTAACGACGGCTCGACGGACGGTACTCACCGTCTGCTTGCGAACTTCGAGGACACCCGACTCGTCCAAATTCACCACGAGCGCAACTGTGGCAAGGGTGCGGCTGTCCGCACCGGGATTAAGGCGGCCAAGGGAACCCACGTCCTCATCTTCGACGCGGACGACGAGTACGACGTCAAAGACATTCCTCGTCTCGTGACCCCGATCATTACTGGTCGGGCAGAAGTCGTCTATGGAAACCGGATGTCCGGCTTTGGGACCGTTCACCCCTCGCTCTGGCACGCGGTCGGAAACAAAGCAATGACCTTCCTCGCGAACATGCTTTTCAGTTCGGCGATCTCGGACTTGCACACGTGCTTAAAGCTCGTGCCGATGCCGCTCCTGAATAGCTTTAACCTCGATGAGGGCGGCTTTGGTCTCGACACCGAAATCAGCGCCGAGGTTTTGCGCGCAGGTTTCCGCCCCTTCGAAGTGCCGATTAGTTACGTCGGTCGAAGCAAGGACGAAGGAAAGAAAATTCGACTGAGCGACGCGCTGCGTTGTGTGTACGTTCTGTTCAAAGTTCGTACTCGACCGGTTACCCCGTACGGGAAGCGCGATCGCAGTCTGTCTCCGGCCGTTCAGTCCAGCCCGGGCTGAGATACCTGACGAGTCTGCGGACAGCGTCCTCGCTCACGTAAACGACGAAGCTTCAACGCGAACGAGCGACTCAGTAAACGAAACTCTCGACGAGACCAGAAAATCTCGTTGGCCACGTCGCCAAGCAACCTCACATACTCACGATTCCGGTAGCGTGAGTCGATGCAACGCCTCAGGGTCGCGGTGGTAAGCGACGCGCTTTATCCCTGGCATATGGGCGGCAAAGAGATCCGCTATTCGCACCTACTGCGGGGGCTCCCGGAGCACGACATGGACGTCACCGTGTATTCCATGAAGTGGTGGGACGAGGATCCTGCGGTCGTTACGAGTTCCTCGGGATCGTTGACCTACGTGGCGATCTGTCGCAGGGTGCCCCTGTATCGAAAGACTCGGCGCTCTGTTAGCCAAGCCCTTCGCTTCGCTGTGGCGACACTTCGATTACTGAGGCGCAAGTTCGACGTCATCGAGGCCGATCACATCCCCTACCTCCAGCTCGTCCCGCTCCGTCTGGTCGCCTGGGCGAAGCGAGCGCCCCTCGTCGTGACGTGGCACGAGGTGTGGGGCGACGACGGGTGGGATACATATATAGGTCGCATGGGCGTCGCGGCGGCGATGCTGGAACGAGTCTGTAGCCGCCTGCCCAATCGAATCGTGGCGGTGTCGGTGGGCACTCAAGAGAAACTGGTGAGCATGGGCGTCGATCCGCAGCGCATCATCGTGGTCCCCAATCCGTTGAACATAGAGCCCCTCCAACAGAGCGTCGCCCACACTTCCGCCCCGGAACTCCTCTTCGTGGGCCGGCTCCTCGAGCATAAACACGCCGATCTCGCCGTGAGGGCCACCCGGCTCTTGGTGGATCGCGGCTACGACGTGCGCCTCGGCATCGTGGGTGTGGGCCCCGAAGAGGGGCGGTTGCACGAACTCGCAGCGGAGTTGGAGCTCGACTTGCGAGTTACCTTCTACTCCTCCATTGACGACCAGGGCGATCTATGGTCGCTCATGCGGGGAGCGCGGGTGCTCGTGGCCCCCTCCACTCGCGAAGGCTACGGGCTCGTCGTCGCCGAGGCCCTGGCGATGGGCACCCCCGTCGTGTGCGCCGAGCATCCCGAGAACGAGTCCGCGAAGCTGGTGGGCCCGACGACGGGATCGCGGGTCGAGCCCTTTAGCGCCGAGGCCCTGGCCGACGGTGCGCAGTATTGGCTGACCAACGACTCCGCGCGCGACAAGCGCGCATCAGACTTTCTCGACGAGCATCGAGAAATGTCCGTCGACGCCCTGTCATCGTCCTACGCGGACATCATTCGACAACTGGTGTAGCTCGAACGCCGTTCAGCAGGTGCCGTACATCCCCGGCGGACCAAACAGCGACCAGGACTCGGCATCACCCATGGCGCCCGTAGCCGGGAAGTACCACAGACACCAGTTACGGCCGATCCCCGAGCCGTACGCCATGCGAAACGTGGCGGCGGGGGCGGAGGAGCTGGTGTACACCTTCCCGCTGCCGGAAGTTATCGAGGGAGTACCGGGGGCGTTCGCGGCCGCAGTTTGGACTTGGGTCAACGTGGGCGGCGGCGCGTCGTCGAATGAACCCGCAAGGGCGTAGACCGCGGGAAAATTGGTCTTGGCGTACTCTTTGGAGATCAGCCACAGCGGGCAGTTATTCGTCACGTTGATGGGCTGGGCGCCGGCTTTGTCGGGATACGCGTAGCACGAGTACGTGTTCGTCGCGCGATCCAGGAGAAAGCCGATGGCGCTGTACATCGGATACTCCGTGGGGCCGCCGATGACGCCGGTCACCAGGGAAACGGTGGTTGAGTGAACCGCCGCGCATTTGATATCGAAGTACGTGGTGATCTTGCCCTTACCCGCGCAGCGCAACGCGAACTTCGCCACCTGCAGCGAACTCATCGCCACGGGAGTGGCACCGGCAAAGTAATTCGGGACTGTGAACAGCGTCGCACTGATCAGGGACGTCAGAGCCACCAAGAGGACACTCTTACGGACGCTCACGACAATCCACTCTCTAGTAAGGATGCGATCTTTTAGCGTATCGCTCGCACCCGGGCTGAGGGGTGCACCGGCTACGCCGAGGCGGGCCGTATCGGCTCAATCAGCGCGTTTTGGCGCGGTGCGACGGCTCTGTGCTCGATCGATATATCAAGTCCGTGGGCCAACCCACTACCGCTCGCCGGGCGATCGGCCTCAGTGGTAGACGCGAGTGCCGCCCGTTGAGTAGACCACGTAGAAGTGCTGGTTGAAGAACTGCAGCGTGGTTCGATACGTCGCCTCGTACGTATTGTTGTCCGCACTCACTTGGGTGGTGTTGCCGGCGAGGTTGAATTGCGAAAGGTAGACGTACGCTTGGTGGTCCACTTCGGGAGGGACGATCTCGCTGATGAGGTCGTAACTTCCCGGCTGTGACAACAACACGAGTTGACCGTGGAGATCGGACTGGACAATGCTCGGGTTCTTGACCGTGCGTCGGAGCCACTGCGCCGTGGCCAGTTCAGGGGTCGACACCGTGAACTCGTCAACGTTGAGACCGCCCTTAGCCAGGGAGCCCGGTGCCTGCCCCCCCACAACCAGCGTGCCGATGCCCGTGGCCCCGACGATGAGCACGGCGACGTAGGCGACGATCGCGCCAAAACAGGTCCGGGTGACCCAGGTTTCTTTGATCGCCGCGGTCCTGCGACGAGAGAGAAGGTCGTCGAGAAAAATAGTGGCCGGTGCCGCGAGCAGCATGGACGTGATGATCGCCGCCCGCTCGGGGTTGTAGAAGGAAGAGAGCGTTCCCGAGGACCGCAACAGACCGCCCAGAAGCAGGCCCGTCACCCCGAGTCCGACCAGATCGGAGCTAAAGGCGTACGCGCGGCGCCTTCCTAGGCGAAAAATCCCGTACAGGAGGGCGAGACCCAAGATCAACCACAGACCTTCGGTGGCCGCTTCATCGACTTTGTTCCAGGGCGTCGCGATCGAGGGAGCAACACCCTTGGTCGGGGTGACACTTGTGGGGACCAGTGTCACCCGCTCCGATTTCGGTATGCGCACCAAATACTTGGCGTTCCGACTGAACTCGCCAATCAGAAGATGCTCGACCTCAGTGGGTGTGCGCTCCGCGGAGACCGTTGACGAACCGATCCCGACGCCCTTGGCGGCGACCGCGCCCGATGGGTTGGAGAGCGCGTAGTTTCTCGTAATCGCGTTGTTCCATCCGAAGGCCGCCGCCAGGGCTACGACAACGAGGGCCAGGTTGAGGATTCTTCGGGTGCGAAATCTCTCACGATGTCCGACGATCTCGAACTTCGCGACGAGGAACGTTCCGCGCTCCCACACCAAACACACCAGCCACGCCCCGCCCAGTACCGCGGCCAGCAAATACGACGTGGTGTAGTGGGTGAAGGAAACCTCGATGATGAGCAGCGCGATGATCACCTGAGATGACCGTTTCGACATGGAGCGATCGAGCATCACCATGAGGAGGGCACCGAGCATCGTCGTGGCCATCGCCTGACGGGTGATACTCACCAGGTCCTGGGAAAACGCCACGCTGGAGACGATGATGCCCACGACGACCGCGAAGGCCAGCCCAGGACGCGGAGCGTTGCGACCACTGGTAATCCAGCGCGGCGTCGATCGCACGCTGGCAAAAATCGCCACGGGCAACAGCGACAGTATGGCGGGGACGACCAATTGGAAGAACGCCAAGAGGCGCAGTTTCACCAGCGATTGCAAAATGACCGGCAACACGGTGAGGGACAGCATCGACGCATACGGGTCGTGGTTGGCGGGAATCCTCCAGACCCCGGCTTGGGCAGTATTGAGCGCCACTCCGAACTCTTGTTGAATGTCCCAGCCGTAGAGATGACTCCCGCGCAGGCTGGTCGACAACATCAAGGCCAATGACGCTCCATAAAGGAGGGTGCTGAGGGGCCATTGGCTGTCTCGTCGCCACCCGCCCACAATTCCCGCTAAGAGAACGACCCCGTCCAACACCGTTCCGACGATCGCGAGCCGAGCGTTTCCGGTGTGATTGAGCTCGGCGACGCCCAGGATAGAGATCAGAACTAGAAAACCACTGATCAGCACCGCCGCAATATTGGGAGCCGGGGCGTCTTCGAAGAGCCACGCGATCGGGTCGCGACGAATGAAGAATCCGCCCGCGAGTATCCCCGCCGCGATGAGCGCCCAGACGACCCCTTGAGTAGCGATATCGAGCGGATGGGCATCGCCCAGGTACGGAAGAAGGAGGCTCGTTACGCCGCCCACTGCCATCAGGACCAACATGCTGAGACACACGGCCAGCACCACGCGCGCGGGAATCTTGGCGGGTCGAGTGCGCAGCATCGCCATCGCCGCCGCGCCGGGAACGATCAGCAGAGTCACCACGCCGGGCAGAGGTAGAAGAGGCGAGTGGGCGATGTCGAGGATGGCCGACAAGACCAGTACGGCCGCGAGCCAGTAGGCGGTCGGACGATCCCACCACCGCAGCTGCAGGAGCGTGCGCCAGCGTGGAGCGACCATCATCGGCGGTCCCACCACCGGCTCAGTAGTGGTCACGATTTTAAGATGGGGACGGCGACGTAGACGTTGGTTCCTTCCAGCGTGATGCGTAAGGGACCAGTGGCTGCGAATTTCGTCGCGACTGAAATCGTGGCGGTCTGGCCGTTCATTACCCGCTGCTCGCCGATCCCCACCAGCGTCCCTGCTTGGGTAGCTTGCCACTTGTAGGTCCGGGATCGACC
>DASXFG010000005.1:0-73070 GCA_036489715.1 Acidimicrobiales bacterium
TCGACGGTTTCCAGATGACGACTACCCCATAGGTCACGGGGACGTCGCACCGTGGAACGTAATCTGCCGCGAGGGCATTCCCGTGGCCCTCGTCGACTGGGATAGTTGCGGGCCGGTTCCCCCGCTGTGGGAGTTGGCTCACGCGGTGTGGCTGAACGCGCAACTCTTCGACGACGACTGGGCGGAATTACACGCGCTTCCCTCTTCGCAGGACAGGCTTATCGTCGCCGCTCAGATCTGCGATGGCTATCGCGTACCTCACCGGGACCGAAGCCGACTGGCCGACGCGATGATTGAGGTCGCAGTGCGCACGGCCGCTCAGGAAGCCGCGGACTCAGGAGTAACGTACTCATCGCTCCAGCCTCACGAATACGGACAACTCGGTGGAGGGCCGCCGCTTAGCGGCCACGAGCTCACGTGGGCAATGGCGTGGCGAATTCGCAGTGCGCGTTGGATGATCGAGAACCGAGCTCGTATCTCTAAGGCGATCAGTTAGCGGCACTCGCCTTTTGAGCGAGTGTTCGCGAATGACGTCGCGCCTATCGAATCGATGCCCGTGCTCCAATCGGGACGATCTGCCGCCGACGGTGGCGTATGGAAAATTCGTCGACCCACGGTACGCGCTGGCCACGTCTTGACCCCGGGACGGCTTGGGCGGCGCGCCGAGGCGCAGTGCAGCTAGTCGGAATTAAAGACGACTGTCACCGTCGTCGAGACTGTCTTTCGTATTGTCGTCGTGTCGTACACGCCCCCACTCGACACCTCCACCGAGCCCACGGCATTGACCTGGAACGGGCCGCTCCTCGCGCTGCGCACGGATCCGACCGCACCGCCCGTCGCGGACATGAGCGCGATCGCCCTGGCTTTCGCGTCGCGCATGGCGGCGGTGATGAGGCGCGGTCGCAGCTTCTGGAGGTCGCTCACGTAGTACTGCGGTCCAGAAGAGTCAATGTTGGCTCCGGTCTCAAGGACTTGTCCGATTCCTTGGCTGAGCTTCTGGATGAGGTACACGTTGTCGGAGTTCACCGTGACGTTGCGGCTCGCCTGGTAGTTGAGAATCTTCCCGGTCGGATTGCCGTTGATGTACTGCTCGTTATTCGAAGTAGAGACACCGCTCAATACCAGTTTTGAGGTATCGATGCCCCCGCTCTTGAGATACGTGCTCAGGGCGGTCACGTCGGCCGCCACCGCGGCGACGGCTTCTCGCGCCGTGGGGGCAATCTCTTGGGCGGTCAGTGTCCACACGACTTGGTTGGCCGAGACCGCCGCGGACGACTCGCCGGTGATAGTGATTCCCGTGTTGTTGCCGCGCACCGACACCCCGCGACCCACCGCAATGAGCCCGACGACGAGAGCCGCCGCGATCAGTAACGCCCCGACCATCAAGCCGATCCCCGTTGGTACCGATCGCTTCTGCTCGCTCACGTAGGGAGGCTAACTCAGGCGCGCGCTCCTCGGCGAGCAGGTATCTCAGAAGACGAATGGCACGAACATCTTGGACGCGCGCTGATACTGCGGGTAGGTACTGGGGAACGTTGTCGACATGAATTTCTCTTCGTTGACCGCGCTGTACACGAAGTACGCGCCGCCTATCGCCACGACGACCAGCCAGAGCCAGCTCAGCGCCACCGCGGTGCCGATCCCGCCCAGCAGAATGCCCGAATAGATCGGGTGTCGAACCAAGTGATAGGGCCCAGAGGTCACCAGTTCGGGATCTGCCTTCTGGGACATCGGCGTGCCCCAGTTCCTCCCGATGTGCACCCGCGCCCATATCGCAAAGCCCAGCCCGAGGGCGAAGAGCACGAGTCCGATCGCTTCGCGCGCGCCGTTGGTGTGCAGAGAGTGGTTACGAAACGCGCCCAGGTGAACCAGGACGACGACGACGATCACGAGTGGGATCCGGATGCGCAGCTGTCGCGACAGCATCACTTTGCCACGCTTCATTGAGAAGGCGACGATCAGCCAGTACGCCCAGAAAAGCGCCCACCCTGCTGCGAAAACTACTTCGACGGCGCGCACGAGCCAGTCTCTCACGTCCCCCTCTGGCGACGTTCGCCCTGTCGTTGAGTGCGAGTGGGCGATCAACTGGACGCCAGAATGGAACGGTGTCCGTTGCCACGCTGTTGCCATATCCGCGCGGGGCGCGCCTCACGCGCCTCTACTTCGGTCTCGCTCTCTACGGCATCAGCGACGCCATGCTGTTGCTCGCGGGCCTCGGCGTCGACCCCTGGGACGTCCTGCACCAGGGCCTCGCTCGACACTTCGGGCTCGGCGTGGGGACGTGGGCGATCATCGTGGGGGCTGGCGTGCTGGTGTTGTGGCTGCCCCTGCGCCAACGCCCCGGCGTGGGCACACTCAGCAACGTACTGATCATTGGCAGCGTGATCGACCTGGTGATGGCCCTCGCTCCCGCCCCGCACGGTCTCGCGCTGCGCGCGGTTGTCATGCTGGCCGGCGTCTTCTTAAACGGAGTCGCGACCGGCGCCTACATCGGCGCGGGGCTCGGGCCGGGTCCTCGCGACGGATTGATGACGGGCCTGGCCGCGCGCGGACACTCGATCCGCGTCGTGCGCACCAGCATCGAAGTCACGGTCTTAGTAATCGGGTGGCGCCTGGGGGGATCGGTCGGCGTGGGCACCGTCATCTACGCCCTGGCGATCGGACCCCTCGCGCACGTCTTCATCCCGCGCTTGGCCATTCGCGTCCGCGATCCGGGAAGCTCTTAGTTCGCCGACTTCAGCCGATACTCACCGGTGATGGTGGCGCGTCGGTTGGCCGCGAGGCCGCGGTACTTGGTGGAGGCGCCGTGGGCCACGATCACGATGCTCGACACGCGATAGTGCAGGCTGCGCAGCATCGCCTCCAGCGAACGTTCGACCGACTGGGCCCGACGCCGACTCAGAACGCGGTTATACGAACTGCGATACACGCTGTCCGTAGTGGCGGTGATGACGAGGCGCGTCACGTGGTTTTGAGCGATCTTTCTCGCCGCCACCGCGAGGGTGGCGTGCGCGTTTCGAGCGATCGAGATCCGATTGTTGGCGAAGAACACCACGCCCAACGTGATCGTCTTGAGCGCGCACTTAGGCGCTCCCGCCGTGCCACAGGCGGCCGGCGCGAGGTGAATGGTGAGGGTGACCTTCTCGCTAGTTCCGTAGGCGTTCGTCGCGGTGAGCGAGAAGGTAAATGGTCCACTCCCGCTGAGCCCCGTCACCTCACAGCCGAGGCTCGTCGTGGTGCACACGACCTGCCCGGCGGCGTTGGTGAGCGTGTAGTCGGTGATCGCCCCGCCCCCGTCCGAGCTGGGCGCTTGCCAGACGATCTCGCCGCTGCCGTGAGAGATCGACCCGCTGGGAGATTGGGGCGGACCGGGCGCGACGTTCGCGCTCGACGGCGCCGACGAGCCTCCGCCCGAGGGCGGCGGTGAGGAGGCGGGGGTCCACACCGCGTAGAGAACCGTGTCGGCGTTCAGCGTGAGTGCGGACCCGGCGGCGTAGGTGATCCCCGAGCCGTTGGCCGCGATGTTCCAGCCGCCAAAGACGTAGCCGGTGTCGACGAGGTTGCCGGTGTTGGCGAGGAGCGTGGCGCTGGTGCCCTCGTAGTACGGACTCGAGGGATCGCTCGGAGCCGCTCCCCCGGTGTTGCCGTTGCCGTTATAGGTGAGGGTGAACTGGGGGGCGGGGATCCACAGGGCGTAGAGCGTGACGTAGGAGGTAGTGGCCGGAGAGATCGGAGCGGGCGGGACGTAGGGAGTCGAGACCTCGCTCGTAGCGTCGCCGGCGGTAGTCGACCAGCCCGCAAGCAGGTAGCCGTACTTGGTCACGCCGCTCGTGGGCAGGGTGAGGCCCGAAGGTTGTCCGATCTCGTACGTGCTGTCGCTGATCGCCCCGGTGCCGCCATTGGCGCTATACGACACCGTCACGAGAGCGGGAATGGCCGGAATCCGCGGCGACGAGCGCCCACTCGAGCCCGCGGCGTTGGTGGCCTGGATGCTCACCCAGTAGGTCACGTAGTTGGTTAGCCCGGTAATGGTGCACGACAGGCTCGACAGCGTGCAACCCGAGATCGCGTACGTGCTCGAGACGTTGCTGGTGGAGCCGTCGTAGCAGGTGAGGTCGGACACGTCACAGTTGGTGACCTGGTCGCCCGCGAAGGAGGCGTCGTAGAGGGTGATGCTGTACTCGCTGATCACTGCGCCGTTGTCGTTGGGGGCGGTCCAGGCCACCCCGATCTGCCCGTCTTGTGACGTCGTCACGAAGGAGGCGGCGGCCGGCGTCGCGGGCGCGGAAAAGGGCGTCGCGGTCTCGGTGTTTGACGCCACACTGGCTCCGGCCGCGTTGAGCGCTCGTAGTTGCACCGTGTAACTGGTGCCGTTGGTGAGCGAGGAAATCACGAGCGGCGACGCCGTGCCGCTGGCGTTGTGCCACGTAACCCCGCTGTCCAGCGAGTACTGGTAGCCGGTGATAGCGCTGCCGCCGTTGGCGCCCGGGGTAAAGGACACTGACACGTACGAGTCCCCGGCGCTGATGCCCGTCAGGGCCGGCGCGCCGGGCGCGTTAGCCAGCGCGGACCACTCACCTTGGCCGCTGCGGTTCACCGCGGCCACCTCAAAGACGTCTGCACCGCCGTTGCTCAGCGACAGAGCGGCGGTCGTGGCGGTGGAGTTCGTGTCCACGCTCGTCCACGTAGCGCCCCCGTTGCTGGAATATCGCACCACGTAGTCCGAGATGGCGCTTGATCCGATCACGCTGGGCGCGGCCCAAGTTAACGACACGCTGGAGGGTCCGGCCACGGGGGTCACGTTGGTGGGTGCGCCCGGCAGACCCGTCGCGTACGAGATGGTCACCGACCCGTTGGCCCCGTCGCCGCTGTAGTACTGATACTGGGCGCTGAGCCCGGAGAGCGATCCCGTGGCGTTCTGCCCGGGGCTCGCGCCGAGTCCGAACCACTCATTCGACTGACCCGAGCCAAACTCCACGAGCCCCTGGGCGCCCCCCTGGGCCCCGCCCCCGCCGCCCGCGCCGCCTCCACCGTCACACGAAGAGGCGCCCACGCAGGCGTTGAAGACCGAGATTCCCGCTTGACCGTCGGTGCTCGATACGTCCGAGCGCGCGGAGTAGGAAGAGAGTGCGATCTGGCCGAGCGTGCGCGGGTACTGTCCCGAGCCGCCCGAGCCGCCCGAGCCGCCCGCGACCACCGTGTCGATGCTCGCGGGATGAGCGAGCGACGACCCGATCTCCACCACCGACGCGGCACCGCCCGAGCCGCCGTATCCCGAACAGCCCACCTCGCCGGCCGCGCCACCGTTGCCGCCCGAGTACTCGCCCAACGGGTTGGAACCGCCGAGGGCGTCGTTCGGGTCGAACAAGGAGTCCACGCCGCCGATGCAGGACTCGGCGACGAGGGAGTCCACCCCCCCGTGTCCGACCGCGACGCTCAGTACTTCTCCGGGAGTTACGGCAATGGTGCCGGTGACGTCACCCTGGTAGCCGCCGACGGGCGGACGACCGGCCGAGTCGCGGCCGCCGCGTGCTCCCTCGGCGCCGGTCACGTTCAGTGTCAGCTGGGTCACGCCCGCCGGAACCGTAAAGACCTGGACGTCGGGCGAGTAGTTGAAGGTGTCGGTCGCCACGGACGGGGTACTGGAGGCCACCAGCGGCGCGGGATCGCTCAGCTCGGTCATGGTGCCCTCGTCGTTGGGGTCATTGGCCCCGTCGTAGGATCCCGGTCCCCCGTCGGCGATCGAGAACTGGTCGGCCACGTACTGATTGGCGAGCCACACGTTACCACCCGCATCAAGGGACATGGCAATCGGGGAGTAGTCGAGGAGTACCGCTTGGAGAACCGACGCCGAGCTCGCGTCCAACTCGACGGCCGAGTTCGAGCAGAACGCCACCCACACGTCCGCGCCATTCGAGCTAATTCCGATCGGGCACGATCCGCCACCCAGAGAGAGGGCGGCGGCCCCGGTCCCGAAAGCGAAGCTGGCATCAGACGCGTTGAGCACCGTGACGGTGCCGTCCGAATTAGAAACCCACACGTGGGTGCCGTCAGAGGAAATCTGCTCGGCGCCGTCGACGTCCGAGATCGCAGAGGTGTCGGTGCCGAAGGCGAAGGTCCCGTCGCTGGCGTTTAAGGCGGTGATCGTGCCGTCGGAGTTCGCTATCCAGACGTGGGTGCCGTCAGAGGAGATGTTGATCGCCCCGTCGGGATCGAAAATCGGTGCGCTGCCGGTCCCGAAGGCGTACGAGCCGTCCGCCGCGTTGAGGACGGTGATCGTACTGTCGCCCTCATTGACTATCCAGACGTGCGTGCCGTCTGAGGAGATCGATGTCGGTGCGTCGCCCACGGCCACGGTCTGCTCGATCGACGAAGTTGTCGCACTCACCTCGCTCACGGTGCCGTCGCTGTTGTTGGTGACCCACACCGATCCGTCCGCGCTGGTGACCCCCGCGGGCCACGAGCCCATGGGGATGGTCTGACTTTGGATGCCCGCGTCACCGGCTACGTCGGAGTTCTCGATGACCGCGCCGCTCGCGTTCAGCTCGCTGATGGTACCGTCGCCCGCGTTGTCGACCCAAATATTGCTGGCGTCCACGGCGAGGGCCGCGGGGCCGTTGTCGACGGGAACTGTCGCACTCACCGCGAGCGAGCTTCCGTTAATGCTCAACTCACTCAACGTCGCGTCACCCGAGTTCGCCACCCAGGCATTGGCACCGTTCGCCACGATGCCGGTGGGATCGTCGCCGACCGGGATGGGCGAGGTCTGGGTATTAAATGCGTACGAACCGTCAGCCGCGTTCAACACCGTCACGGTGCCGTCTCCCGAGTTGGTCACCCACACGTACTGGCCGTCGGAGAAGACCCCAGTCGGGTCGCTGCCGACCGCGACGATGTCGACGATTGATTGGCTCGCAATGTCGTACTCGTCGACCGCGTTGCCCTGGGAGTCGGCGATCCACAGGTCGGTACCGTCCGAGGTGATGCCGGTGGGGTCGTTTCCAAAGGGAAAGTAGCTGACGAGAGATCCGCTCGCGGCGTCGATCTCGGCGACGTACCCGGCGTCCGTAGTCACCCAGACGTCGGTGCCGTCTGTGGCGATGTCGTTGGGCTGGGCCAGATAACTGATGTCAATCGTCCGCACCGGAGTGCCGTTCGCGCTCAGCTCGCTGATCGAACCCCCTTGTGCCGTGGGGCCGGAGTTCGCGACCCAGACGTCGGTCCCGTCGGCGGCTACGGCCACGGGCGCAGTGCCCACCGCGACGCTCTGGACAAAGGCGCCCGCGGCGTTGAACTCGCTCACCGAGTTCGTAGAACTGCTCACCACCCACAGGTCGGTCCCGTCAAAGGCCACCGCGTTCGGGCCGACCACGAAGCTGCTGATGGGTGTATTGACCGCACTGGCCTGGGTGAGTTCGAAACCGGCCAGAGCGCTCAATCCCGAGCCCACTAGGGCCAGCACCAGGACGGAGCGAACGCCGGGGCCCCGCAAACTGCGCGCGTGCCCTACGGTCTTTCCCACCCCTCAAGTTTAGGAATGCGGGTCATACTCTTAGGGGATGGTGCGACTCACTGCGCAACGTCCCGTTACCGGGACCGGGAGAGCGGCGAACACGCTGTCCACCGACGCCCGCGGGAACGAGATTCTCGCCGGTGGTGTCGATTTGGTTGAATCGGGAACGTCGGTATGGGTGAAGGTTCCATCGTGGGACCGGAGAGGAACAACATGTCTGAGTATCTGATCTTGATCTACGGAGACGAATCGCACTGGAGCAATCCCACCGCCGAGATGGGCGCCAAGATGATGAAGGGCCACGAGGAGTTCGGGATGCGCAACGAAAAGAGCATCCGCGGGGGCAACGCCCTGCAACCAACGACGACGGCCACCTCGTTGCGCGAAACGTCCCCGGGCAACTTCGTCGTCACCGACGGGGCCTTCGCCGAAACCAAAGAGGCGCTGGCCGGCTACTACCTCGTCGAAGCGGCCGACCTCGACGAGGCCATCGAACTCGCCAAGCAAGTGCCCTCGTCCCACGGCGGCCTCGAGGTCCGTCCCATCCGAGTCTTTGGCTAGACCGGCGAACGAGGCGTGAGCGTCGAGGTCGAGACCGCAGTCGCTGACGCGCACCGCCGCGAGTGGGCTTTCGTGCTCGCCGCGACGGTGCGCGTCGCGGGCGACATCGACCTTGCCGAGGAGTGCGTGCAAGATGCCTACGCGCGAGCCCTCCTCAAGTGGCCCTCCGACGGCGTTCCCGCGAACACGGGGGCCTGGCTGTGCACGGTGGCGCGCAATCGGGCCCTTGATTTGCGCCGACGCGACGCGCGGTTCGAGCGTCTTCTGCCCGGGCTCGCCGACGCCGAGGAGTCCCGAGGGGCCGGGAGCGTCGCGGATGATCGGCTTCGGCTGGTCTTTACGTGCTGTCACCCCGCTCTCTCGAAGGAGGCGCAGATCGCCCTTACCCTGCGGCTCGTCTGCGGCCTCACGACCAACGAGGTGAGCCGAGCGCTCCTGGTCAGTGAGTCCACGATGGCGGCGAGGCTCACCAGAGCCAAGAAGAAGATCACCGCGGCTCACATTCCCTACGTCGTCCCCTCGAGCGAACAGCTGCCCGAACGAGTCGACGCGGTGCTCAGCGTGATTCACCTGCTCTTTACCGCGGGACACACCGCGGTGTCGGGCGGCCAGCTCGTGCGCCGGGACTTAGTCCAGCGCTCTCTCGAACTCGCTCGCATGTTGCGACTCCTTCTGCCCGAGGACTCGGGAGTCGCCGGTCTGCTCGCCCTGATCCTGCTGACCGATTCGCGTCGAGAGACCCGGTTGGACGCCAACGGTCGCCTCGTTCTTCTCTCCGATCAAGAACGCGACCGCTGGGACCGATCCGAAATCGCCGAGGGCCTCACGCTCGTGAGCGACGCCCTACGCTCGCGGCCGCCCGAGCGATTCGCACTCATGGCGGCGATCGCGGCGGTGCACGCCGAGGCACCCACGTGGGAGGCCACCGACTGGCAGGAGATCGTCGGACTCTACGACGTCCTTACCTTGGTCTGGCCGTCCCCGATCGTGGCCCTCAACCGGGCGGTGGCGTTGGGTTTCGCCCTCGGTCCCCAGGCCGGACTCGACGCCATTGACGAGCTCGCGACCGATCCCACGCTCGCGCTCTACAGCTACCTGTCCTCCTCGCGGGGGGAGTTCCTTCGCCGACTCGGCCGGCGCACCGAGGCGGCCCTGGCCTTCGAAGAGGCCCTCACCTTTTGCGAGAACGAAGTCGAACGGGCGTTTCTCACCGAGCGACTGTTAGAGGTTGCCCCCACCCCCCTAAGTTGAGGACGTCGAGCGGCCCTCCTCACTGGGAGAAGATCACCGTGCGATTCCCCACCAGGGCTACTCGATCTTCGGCCACGAGTTTGACGGCCTGAACCAACACGCGACGCTCCACGTCGCGACCCAGCGCCACCAGATCGCTCGGGGTTCGTGCGTGACTGACGCGGATGACGTCTTGATCGATGATCGGGCCCTCGTCGAGATCGGGCGTCACGAAGTGCGCGGTCGCGCCAATCAGCTTGACCCCTCGTTCATAGGCTTGGTGATACGGGCGTGCACCCTTAAACCCCGGAAGAAACGAGTGGTGGATATTGATCGCCCGACCCCGCAACTCTTCGCACACCGACGCCGAGAGCACCTGCATATACCGGGCGAGCACGACGAAGTCCACTTCGTAACGCGCGATGTGTTCGCGCAGCGCCGCATCGGCTGCCTCAGGATGTTCTCGCGCGGAGGGAATCTCATGAAAGGGGATCTCGTATCGCGACGCCAAAGGCTGGAGAGTCGGATGATTGCTCAGTACGGCCGCGATGTCGATGGGCAGGTCCCCGAGGTCGCGTCGATAGAGCAGGTCTACTAGGCAGTGGTCCGAGGTCGAGACCAGCACGAGGACACGCCGGCGAACGTCCTCTTCGCGCAAGCCCAACTGGGGAGCGAAACCGTCTAACTCCGCAAGGAGACGGTCCTTGACCGCGTTCGCCTCGGGGTCTGAGGTCTCAAAACGCGTACGCATGCAAAAGAGCCCGGTGACGGGGTCCGTGAATTGGTCGTTCTCAAGGATGTTGCCCCCGACGACCACGATCGCCGAGCTCGCCGCGTGAACGATTCCAGGACGATCCGCGCACTGCAGCGTCATCACGTACTTCATGCGTCTCCTTCGACGTGACTCGTCACGTGGCACACGAGTCTAGGAGCCACGTGAGACCACGTTTCTAAAGGACTGACGTCATAGCGGGACGACGTAGTTCGCCCCGCGCCCGACAGCCGAGACGAATCAGCTGGGCAGGGGACCGGGAAGGGCCAGATGAAAACCTTGGCCCCACGGCACCCCGAGCGAGCGCAGGGTCGCCAACTCGCCCTGGGTCTCTATGCCTTCAGCCGTGATAAGCGCACCGACTTCTTCAGCGAAGTGCAAGAGCGAAGCCGCCAGTGCTCGCTTGACCGGATCGTGGTCGACTTGGCGGGTGAGGGCGATGTCGAACTTAATGATGTCGGGTCCGAGCATCAGAATGTGGCGCATGCTCGCGTAGCCCGCGCCCGCGTCATCCACGGCCACTTTGATGCCATCTTCTCGTAGTCCCTTACAGACCCTGATCAACTCGTCGTAGTTGGCGACCGGCTCGTGCTCGGTCACTTCGACGACCAGTCGATCGCGGCCGGGTCGCCGCACGAGATCGGCGAATCGCTCGTCCTGGAGGACCGCGGGCGATGCGTTGACGGCCATGAACTGATGCGCCTCCAAGCGATCAACGTCCTTCAACGCCGCTTCGATGGCACTTAACTCCAGCTCCGCGCCCAAACCGACGGCCGCCGCCTCGAGGAACCAGCGCGCAGGCTCTCGGCCGGCATCGAAGCGCGAGAGCGCCTCGTATCCGACGACGTCGCCACTCGTCAACGCGATGATCGCCTGGTACACCATCGTGGGGCCACTCACCAGGACGTCTTCGACTTCCTTTCTGCGCGCGGCTCGGTCGGTCGGGTGCTGGTCGTCTCTTTCCAACTGCTGGCGCAGCGTCGTGGCGAGGGCCGAATTGCTCTCGCGCAACGCCCCGTACGAGAGGCGAAACGCCAGCAGGCTCCTCACCCGCAATAGAACTTCGTCGATGTGGAACGGCTTGGTCAGAAAGTCGTTGGCTCCCGCGCTCAGCGCCCAGACCAGCGCGTCGTGCGAGACGTCGGCGGTCAATACCAAAACGGGCAGATACTCTGCGGCGGGCAAGGCACCACGAATCTGTCCAAGTAGCGCGATGCCGTCCATGTGCGGCATGTGCAGGTCCATTAACAGCAGGTCGGGCGACCATTCGCGGATGACGTCGAGGACATCACGTGAGTCGTAGAGGGCTTTGAGTTCGGTGTAGCCGGCTCGGGTGAGCGTGCGAGTGATCAGGTGAACGTTGGATTCCTCGTCGTCCACGATCAGGATTCGACAGCGCGAAAATACCGGATCAATCATTATTTCCCCCGGCCCCTGCGTGAACTCCCTGACAGCAAGCTAATTCTAGCTGAACGGGCCGGCGCCGCACGAGGGCCATCGGAGCGGACGCATGAACCACTGTTCTCGTCACGCTCTCTCATTATCTTCGCCAGCGGTAGCGAGGCAGTTGTCGATCAATCGCAAGAGCTCGTTCACGTCGAAGGGCTTCGTGAGGTACGCCAATGCCCCCGCGCTCAAGAGCCGCTGTATCTGCCCCGGTGTCGCGTCGGCGCTGACGACGACTACTGGGATGCGAGCGGTGAGCGGGTCACGGCGCAGTTGTTCCAGCACCTCTTCGCCACCAATGTCGGGCAGGTGCAGGTCGAGGAGAATCAAGATCGGCAGATGATCCTGAGCGAGCTCCAGGCCGAGTCGGCCCTGCATCGCCGATATCACCGAGAGGCCGTCACGTTGCGCAACGATGCGCTGCACGAGGGTCACATTCGCGAGGTTGTCCTCGATGTAGAGGACGCTGTGGGCCCGGCGGCTCGGTGAGACCGCGCTCGAGGCGGGAGGGTCATCGTGGCCGTTGAGGCGCTCGTAGCGATCGACGGGCGCCTCAACTAACGGCAGTTCGATCCAAAAGGTGCTCCCCTCCCCGAGGCGAGAGCTGACCCCCAGGGTGCCTCCCATGGCCTCAGCCAGTTGACGAGAGAGCGAGAGGCCGATACCGGTTCCTTCGATGTCACTGCGCTCGGCCCCCAGCCTCTCGAAGGGGGTGAAGAGGCGCTCCAACTGGCTCTCAGGTATGCCGTTGCCCGTGTCGGTCACCTTGATGCGGAGTCGCACCGTCCCCTCTCGCTCGCACGACACCGCCACCGAACCTCCGCGCCGGTTGTATTTCACGGCATTCGACAGCAGGTTAAGAAGGACTTGTTGAAGTCGATGACGATCGGCAAACACGAACTCCGAACACGAGGTCGCCTGTACGCCCACGAGGTGAATAGAACTCTGTTCAGCCAGGGGACGAATCAACCCCAGCACCTCGGCGAAGGCGTCACTAACGAGGACCGGCTCGGCAGAAAGCGTAAAGTCACCCGACTCGATTCGCGCGATGTCCAGAATCTCATTGATCAAAGTCAATAAGTGCTGACCTCCGCGCAAGATATGGTCGATCGAGTCTCGCTGCTCGTCGGTGACGTCGTCGAGTTCGAGGAGCTGGGCAAAGCCGACGACCGCGTTGAGCGGGGTGCGCAGTTCGTGGCTCATGCGCGAGATGAAGTCGCTCTTGTAGCGATTGGCGAGCTCCGCCTCTTCGCGCGCACGCTGCTCGAGTTCCTGGGCCGCGCGAAGTTCTCGTGTTCGCTCTTCAACTAGACCCAGGGCGTATACGCGCCGACGGGTCACTCCCTCAAAGAGCGCGGCCACCAGGAGCGCCACCAAGAGTCCGGCCAGCAACGTCAGCCATGGCGACCAGGACGCGAAGGACCCGACGAGTGACGTGCTCGCACTGACCACGATGAGCCACCGATCGGCGCCAACGGTCAAGAACTCGTGATCGGACTGCCCCGTAGGCATCACCCCCGAGATCGCCAGAAGGTCGGCGTGATCGGCACTGGGCGAGCCGTACAGCGCGAGGTTGACTCCACTAAAGGGCGAACTTGCCGCCACCGGCGTGGGCTTGGCCGGCTTCAGTACCGACTCATCGAGCAGGACGCGGTGGTCGGCGATCTGCGTGCCGATGGCCAGCCACCGATCATTCCCGCTGCCCAGCACCGCACTCACCAGACTCTTGGTGGACTCCGCGCCGCGCAACAAACGCTCCTCAGACGGCGTCACGCTCGGTACGGACCGACCCGCACCGACTTTGGCGACTTGACGGAAGGTCGAGCCGCTGGGCACGAAGACGACCAGGTCGCTGCTGCCACCAGCCACCAGCGCCGAAGCGATCAGATGAAACGACGAGTGGCTCGACGTGCCCAGTGGTTCTGCGGCGCCCGCTACCGGAAGCAGGATGTCGATGCTCGAGACCGATTCGTCCAGCAGTAGGGCGAGCTGACTGCCGCGCTCGTGGAGGAGCCGACTCTGCTGGTCGCCCACAATCCCGCGCACGACCAGAGACAGGACGATCGCGCCCGCCACGATGAAGAGAAATACGCCCATGGTGAGGGGCCCGACGCGATACCAGTGTCGCCCTTTGGGCGGGTCACTCAGTGTGCGCGCTACGTCGCTCTCGCCTGTGCGATCCACACCGTCCCTTTCCGCGCGGGAGACGTACCTTCCGTCGCAAGCGGACACGGACCAGCCCTCATCGTGCCCGCCCAGAGTTCACACTACCGAGGGCGCCCTCCAATAACCGACTTACAAAAAGAGTTTTACGTCGAGCGTCGTCTCACTCAGCGGAACGTCACGCGAACTCACCGTTCGTAGAAGATGTACGCGAATAAGTTGGCCGGGTGAGGATTGGCTCGAATCTCCCCCATCTGGATGGCTATCCCTTCGAGGTCCGCTACAGCAAGGGCGCGGAGAATCGCGCGCGCGCCGCCGCCGACTGGGCCAAAGATGCGTACGCGTATCTCTCGAATCTCTTGGGGGTTATAGAGCCCGACCTCGCCGTGGTGGTGGCCAATGAGTCGGACTGGAACAGCCGCCAGCCCTACGGACTGCCTTTTTTCAATGACGACCCCGACCAAATTCGCCCCGGAATCATCGTGATGCCCGCTAGCCGTGGGTCGTTCTGGGTCGAGATGGGCTACGACCTGCGCGACTCCTCCCCCGAGGAGTACCCCCGACTCCTTGAGCAGTACCCCGACGGATCCGGCGGGCTCGACCTCCAGCCCTTCTTTGATCTCGTCACGATCCACGAGATGGGCCACGCCTTTGAGGTCCTGGGCGGCGTTCATCTCCCCACCTTTTGGCTGAGCGAGATCTTCGCGAACCTCGCCCTGCACACCTTCGTGGCCACCCAGCGCCCACAAAGTCTGGCGCTGTTAGAAGTTTTGCCCAGCGTGGGGGCGACGAGTCCTCGCTTGGATGAGCGCATGCGCGCCGAAGGGCACACCTCCCTGGAGGACCTCGAGACCTACTACACCGGTGGATCTGAGCCCATGAGCCCGCTCAACTACGTCTGGTATCAGTACCGCTGGCAGCGCATCGCCGCGGCGGTGTTCGACGCCGACGGCGAGGAGGCGCTGCGCCGGATGTCGCAGGTATTTCAAGATCGCCCTGGCGACAACCCACCCGTCGGTGGTCGCATCGAAATTGCCGAGTTACTCAGTGCTCGCGTCAGCGAGACGCTGGGGCGCGCAATCGAACTCTGGGAGTAAGTCGTCTCCCTAGAGAGACGCGTGCAGCAGCTGGCGCAGAGCGATGAGACGCGACAAGCTGAGAGCAGGGGCCGCGAAGTGGATGAAGTTGTCCGGCATCGCCGGTGAGGTGCGGGCGATCTGAAAGCTGTCGGTGAAACCGCCAGGAAAGGTTCCCGCGCCGTAGGGCTGGTAGTTGTCCGAAGTAATGACGATGTAGCGAGGGGTCACCGCGTCAACCCAGGCCACATGACCATCGTTCCACTGCGCCACCGAACCGGCCGCGGGGGCCTGGTTTACGACCTGGCCGTTCGCGGCCGCTTCGTACGCCCAGTAGGAGGCGTTCGCGCTCCACGACAGCGTCTCGCCCTCCTCTTGGAGTCGAAAGCCCACGTAGAGCGTGCAGTTGTGCGGGCCGTACGCGTTGTTGCTGGGGTACGACCCGCCATAAAAGTTCCAGGCCCATCCGCTGGGATTCTTCAGCCAGGCCGAGTAGCCCGCGAGGGTGCACGAGTAGCCCGGCGACTCCCCCGCACAGACCGGCGAAAGTGAGACGCCCGCCACTCCGGTCCACGGCTCTTGGTGCGCGCTCGTCCCAACCGCGGCGCCCGCGGCGCCCGCGGCGACTAGGGGAATACCGATCGCGCCCGCGAGTAGACACGCGACGAGGAGTCCTCCCCTTACTCGGGCGTAAGCCCTCGTGGAATACCCCCGCTCAACCCCCGACATGAGTGACCACGCTTACATGTCAATTGTGTTACACGCAAATTGGACCCCTATTTCCCTTTGTTTACTAGGAAGTAGATATTAGATATTCTGTATGCTTCTCCTCTTTCGGTTCCGGTGTCGGAGGCGAGGAGTATGTTGCCCGCGTGACTATTCGGACCGTCGTCGAGCACGGGCCCAAGGACAAGAAGGTCGTCGCGTTCGCGCCCGACTGGCCCGGCTGGAGTCGCGGCGCCAACAGCGCCGACGAGGCGCTGGCGATGTTAGAGGAGTACCGCGTCCGATACCGGCCCGTCGCCTCGCGCGCTCGCCGGGGCGCGGAGTTCGACGCGGCGGGCAAACTGCGCGTCGTTGAAGAGAAGGTGGGCACCGGATCGACCGACTTCTGGGGAATATCGTTCTCTGCGTGCGCGCTCGAAGTTGAGCCTATGAGCAAGGTCGATCTCCAGCGAAAGCTCTCGCTGCTGAAGTCCTCGTGGGCGCTCTTCGACTCGGTCGCCGCACGGGTCTCGGCCGAGTTGCAAAAGGGGCCCCGAGGTGGAGGGCGAGAGCGCGACCACATCATCCGTCACGTCATCCGCGTCGAGAGTGAAGACTTCGCCAAGCGCGTCGGACTGAGGATTCCCGAAAACGGCGCCCTGGCTACCGCGGCGCTGGCCCCGTACCGCACGGACTTTCTCGCCGCCATGATCGAATACAACAAGGGCGCCACCAAGCCGATGCGCTCGGGGAACCTACCTTTCCTTATCCGCCATAGCGCGTATCACACCCTGGACCATGCCTGGGAGATGCAGGACAAGGACCTGTCGTCTCGCTAAGCAAACCGGATCAGCGAGAATGGTCTCATGACCACGACGAGCGCGGAAGATTCGAGCGTCTCGGCGTCACTATTTAGCAAGGTCCCCGGGCTCGCCGATCTGGTCGAGCTGCTCCGCGCCGACGCGCAACTGGTGGACCAGTCGGCGATCGTTCCGGCCGGACACTTTGACGCAGTGGCGCGCGCCGGACTCTACGGCGCGGCGGCAGCGCGCGAGGTTGGCGGACTTGATCTCGACTTTGAAGAGATGTGCCTGCTGGTTGAACTGCTAGCGAGCGCCTGTCTCACCACCACCTTCGTGTGGATTCAGCACTTTCGCCTCGTGCGTGCGGCCTGCGAGGGTGACGCTCCGCGCCTGCTCTCTACTCGTCGTGCGCGACTGGTGTCGGGTGAACTGAAGGGCGGCATCTCCCTGACGGCGTCGCTGCCGGGACCCCCGCTGCTGCGGGCTCTTCGCCGCGACGACCAGTGGGTACTCACCGGCACGTCGCCGTGGGTGAGCGGCTGGGGCATCGTCAATGAACTGGTCGTGAGCGCTCGCACGGAAAGGGACACGGTCGCCAGCTTCCTCTGTGACGCCACCGAGTCGCCGGGGCTGCGCGCCACCCCCTTGCGGCTTTCGGCCATGAACGCCAGCGCCACGGTCACACTGACGTTCGAGGAGTTTGTGGTCCCGGCCGATCGCCTCATCGACGACACCCCCTACGACTCCGGGCCCGAGCGCCCCGAGGGTCTGCGCGTCAACGGCTCACTGGCCCTGGGCGTCGCGCGGCGCTGCCTCGAGATACTCGGACCCTCAGCCCTCGACGACGAGCTCGTGCTCGTGCGTCGGACGCTTGACGGGGCCGGAATCGACGGGATCGGGCCCGCGCGCGCGGCGGCGGCGGCCTTGGGGGTGCGTTGTGCCCACGCGTTGTCAGTCGCGCGCGGGAGCCGTTCGGCGTTATGGGGTGACGTGGCTGAGCGATCCACCCGCGAGGCGTCTCTGCTCCTCGTTTTTGGGAGTCGACCGTCGATCAAGCGGGCCCTGCTCGAAGAACTGCGCGGCGGCTCGTGAACCGCCCCCGTCTCATCGGAGCCATCGAAGCGGGCGGGACCAAGACGGTTTGTGCAGTGGGCTCATCGTGGCAGGAAGTGGCGGAGTCGGAGAAGTTATTTCTGGCAACCGAGACCCCGGAAGTAACGATGCGGCTTGCCCTCGACTTCTTTTTGGAACGAAGCAGAGGTCGGAGCTTCGACGCGATCGGCGTGGGAACGTTCGGACCCGTAGACCTCGCCACCACTCGCATCTCTCCCTCCACTCCCAAAGTGGCGTGGCGCGGCGCCGATTGGGCCGACGCGATCACCGCGCGCTTCGGTGAGATCGCGATCGCCTTCGACACCGACGTCAACGCGGCCGGTCTCGCGGAGTGGCGCTGGGGGGCGTCACGAAACTGCGAGGTGAGCGTCTACTGGACGATCGGCACGGGTATTGGCGGTGCGCTCGTGGTAAACGGCCGGCCGATCCACGGACTCCAGCACCCCGAGTTCGGCCACATGTTCGTGCCGCGCGTGGCGGGAGACGAGTTCGTAGGCACCTGCCTCTCCCACGGCGACTGTCTAGAAGGACTGGCGGCGGGCGTTGCGATCGCCCAACGCTGGGGCGTCGAGGGAAGCCGGCTACCCTTCGACCACCCGGCCTGGGATCTTGAGGCGCGGTATCTCGCGAGCGCCGTGGCGAACGTAATCGCGTTGTCCTCGCCGCAGTCCATCGTTCTCGGGGGCGGGGTGATGTCGGCCCCGGGTCTACTCGACAAGGTGAGAAAACAGACTCGCGAACTCTTGAACGGTTACTTCAGCGCGCGCGAGGTGAATGAGGGAGTTGCTGACTTTCTCGTGGCGCCCGCGCTGGGATCGAACGCGGGGGTGATAGGAGCCTTCGCTTTGGCCAACGACGCCCTCGATGGTCGTCGGTAATCACCGATCTCTCAGGGAGTCTTCTTCAAGGACGCGCCGCGCCAAGCGCGAGGGCGCCACGAGCGTGTAGGAGGTGCGGATCCACTCGTCGATCTCGCGCCAGCGCGCGGCACTGGTGCGAGCTCGAACCTGTATCGTGACCCAACCGCTGCGACCGAGTCCGTAGGCAGCGGGTGCCACCAACGAATCGGTGGCGACCACCGCCGAGGATTCCTCACGCGAGAGCTTGAGGGTGAGCCGCAGGCCCGCGTGATCGGCAAAGACGAAGTTCTTGCCCGCGACCCGGAACGTCGGCTCGCCACCCCACGCCTCGATGTCCACGCGCACCGTCTCGGGCAAACGCGCGACGATCGCTTCGACGCGCGCGAGATTCGCCACGAACTCATCCTAGGAATCTGCCTCTCGATAGTGCGGACGAACACTTGTAGGCTTCGCCCGACCGGCCCCATTCGAGAGGACTCCCCATGTCAGAACTCGCACACCTGAACGGTCGCCACCGCGACACCCTCCTGCAGATCTTTCAACATCCCACCAGCCACAACGTCGAGTGGCACGATGTTCTCTCTCTGCTCAACGCGACCGCCGAGGTGCAAGAGCGCCACGACGGTAAGTTCCACGTGCGCTTGGGTGAGGCGAGTCACACACTGAGCCGGCCCAAAGGCAAAGACGTCGACGTCCAGCAGGTCGTGGATCTGCGAAAGCTCTTCACCCAGGCGGGCTACGACGTCCTCGTCCAGGACCTCGAAGCTCGGGGCCGCGAGGACTAAGGGCTAGATCTCGAGGGCCTCGGACCTCAGCGCCGACGAGAAGAACGTCGCGACGGCAATTCCCACGATCAGCAGCGGGATCAGAAAAAACGCCGTACGCAGGGACGACCAGTCCGCGATACCCCCCACCAAGGGTGGACCGACTACGTAGGCGCTGTAGCCGATGCCCGACACCGCCGCGATCGCCTTTCCCGCGTGGACCCTCGGAACGTGTCCACACGCACTAAAGGCGAGGGGAACAATGAGTGCGAGACCGACCCCGAGACACATCAGCCCCGCGAGCACGCTCCAGGGGCGATTGACGATAAGACCGAGGGTCGCACCGATGGCGGCGAGCAGCGCGAGCGCCGGCAGAATCCTGGGCACGCCGAAGCGAGTAGCCGTCCGGTTGCCCGAAAAGCGCGTGATCATCATGGTGAGTAGGTAGAGCGTGAACCCCAATCCGGCCACCACTGAGGTCGTATGGAGCGAGTCGCGCAGGTAGACCGCGGCCCAGTCCGCCACCGCGCCCTCACAGAGCATGTCGAGCAGCACGATGACACCCAGGACGAGGATCGCCGGGTTGCGCAGCGCCGACCGCTCGGCCGGCGCGCTCTGGCCCGCGGGCGCGTGCGCGTGCCGGTCGGTGATCATGCCCCTCGAGAGCCCCAGGGCCGCGATTAATAGGGGAATCGCGAAGATTGCGATCTGCTCGCTCAGCGACCAGCCCAGGCCCACCCCGATGACCCCGGCCCCCGCACCCAGGAGCGATCCCAGAGACCAGGATCCGTGAAAGCCGGGCATGAGGCGCCGCGACGAGGCCGCTTCGACCGACACCGCCTGGGCGTTCATCGACACGTCCAACGCCCCGAGGAAGAACCCCCAGAAGAGAAAGGCGAGAAAGAAAAACAGCATCGAGGAGCTGAGACCTACCACGAGGCCCGCGAGGCAGTACCCCACGAGGGCGCCGCGCACCAGTTGACGACTTCCTCGAGTGGGCAGCAGTCGAGCCACCACGAACATCGCCAGAATCGACCCGGCGGGGGCCGCGAGCAGCGCGACGCCGAGTCCGCCGTCGCCCAGGTGAAGATGCGCCTTGATGTGAGGAATATGCGCGGTCCAGGACGCGAAGAGAAATCCCTGGACGAAGAACACCGCCGCCACGGAGCGACGTGTCGCGCGCGCCCCGCGATCTAGCGCCATCGTCCACCTTCCTTCGCGCCACCGCAAACTACGCGGCGCGCAGCGAACTCTAAAGTTGCGCGCGAGCGCGGCGGGTCGCCTCGACCAAGTTGCTCAGGGTCGCCTTGACCTCGGGGTAGCCACGCGTCTTGAGACCGCAGTCGGGATTGATCCAGAGACGATCGGCCGCCACCACCGAAGCGGCGGAACTCACGTACCCCGCGATCTCGTCGACCGACGGAATCCGGGGCGAGTGAATGTCCCAGACCCCCGGCCCGACCTCGTTGTGGTAGTTAGCGCGCGCGAGATCACCCACGATCGCCATCTCCGAGCGCGCGGCTTCCAGAGAGATCACGTCCGCGTCCATCTCGATAATGGCGTTCAGCACGTCGCCAAAGTCCGCGTAACACATGTGGGTATGAATCTGGGTGTCGTCGCGCACGCCCGAGGTGGTAACGCGAAAGGAGTCGACCGCCCAGTCCAGGTACGCCGCGCGGTCGCTCTGGCGAAGCGGCAGGGTTTCGCGCAGCGCGGGCTCGTCGACTTGGATGAGCGCGGTTCCCGCCGCCTCTAAGTCCACCACTTCGTCGCGCAGGGCGAGCGCCACCTGGCGGGCCGTCTCGGCGAGCGGTTGGTCGTCGCGCACGAAGGACCAGGCGAGCATCGTGACCGGGCCGGTGAGCATGCCCTTGACCGGCAGGTCGGTTAAGCCCTGGGCGTACGTCGTCCAGCGCACCGTCATGGGTCGGGGGCGTGAGACGTCGCCCGCGATGATCGGTGGGCGCACGTAGCGCGAGCCGTAGGACTGCACCCAGCCGTGGCTGGTGGCGATGTAGCCGTTGAGCTGCTCGGCGAAGTACTGGACCATGTCGTTGCGCTCGGGCTCGCCGTGGACCAGCACGTCCAAGCCCAACTCCTCTTGGAGCGCGATCACGTCCTTGATCTCCTGGCGCATGATGGACTCGTACTCATCGGCGTCGATGCGCTTGGCGACCAGGTCGGCGCGCGCCGCGCGCAACGTGGAGGTCTGGGGGAACGAGCCGATAGTGGTGGTCGGCAACAGCGGCAGTCCGAGCCGGGCGGACTGCGCGCCGCGACGCGCGTCGTACCCGCTCTGGCGTTGCGCGTCTGACTCGCTCACCGCGGCGCTGCGCGCGCGCACCGACGCCACGTTGACCCGAGGCGAAGCCGCACGGGCGCCCAGCACGTCGGCGTTGGTCGCCAATTGGGCCCCAATCGCGTCGCGGCCCTCGCGCACGCCGGTTGCGAGAACGTCCAGTTCATCTAGTTTCTGGCGCGCGAAAGCGAGCCAGGGCAGGATCTCGGCGTCGAGTTTCTTCTCGAGCGACACGTCCAGGGGCACGTGCAGCAACGAGCACGACCCCGCGACGTCGAGGCGAGCGCTCAAGCCTTTCAGCGTCTCGAGTGTCGAGAGGGCCGCGCTGAGGTCGGTCGTCCATACGTTGTGCGCGTCCACCACGCCCGCGACGAGGCGCTTGTCGCCCACTCCCCCCCGAGCCACCAGATCGGCCAGGTTGGCGTAGGCGGGACCGGTGAAGTCCATCGCCAGGCCCTCAATGGGACTCTGGACCAGCACGTCGAGGGCGTCTCCTAGACGATCGAAGTAGGAGGCTACGAGAATCTGGGGGCGATCATCGAGCGCGCCCAGGCGCGCGTACACCTCGGCGACGCGTGCGAGCACGCTCGCGGGCTGGTCGGTCACCAGGACCGGCTCATCGATCTGCACCCACTGGGCACCGGCGGCCTTGAGTTCGTGGAGGAGTTCTTCGTACTTGGGCACCAGCCACTCGAGAAGATCGAGCGGCTCGAAGTCGGCCGGGGCGTCCGCGGTGGGCTTGGACAACAGCAGATACGTCACCGGGCCGACGACGACCGGGCGCGTCGTAACGCCCGCCTCGAGGGCTTCGGCGAACTCGGCCAACGGCTTGGCCGCGTTCAGGCTGAAGAGGGAGTACGGGCCGAGCTCGGGTACGAGGTAGTGGTAGTTGGTGTTGAACCACTTGGTCATCTCCATGGGGGCGACGTCGCCGTTGCCGCGCGCCATGGCGAAGTAGCGCTCGTACTGGCCCTGCAGCGTGGTGACGTCGGCGACGGCGTCGCGGTGCCGGGCGGGAATCGCGCCAAAGAGCACCGAGGCATCCAGCACGTGGTCGTAGAGCGAGAACTCGTTGCTCGGAATCTCGCCCACGCCGGCCTCGCGCAGCTCGCTCAAACGCGACAGGCGCAACTCCTTGGTGGCCGCGGCCAATTCTTCGGCGCTGATCTTGCCGGCCCAGTACGCCTCGGTGGCTTTTTTCAGCTCGCGATTGGCACCCTGGCGCGGGTAGCCGTAAATCGTTGCGATGGACTCGCCGGGGGACGTCGTAGTCACTGCACTCTCCTCGTGTTGTCGAAAGACATTAGTTGGTGAGGAGAAGCGCTAAAACGACTCGTCGAAGGCGACGTCTCCCTCCACGCCGACCTGGTAGGCCGAGACGGTGCGCTCGAAGAAGTTGGTGTGCTCGGCCACGTCTTGGAGCATCATGAAGTCGAGCGGGTTCGACACGCCAAACTTCCTGGGCATGCCCAGGCGCACCAGGCGCTGGTCCGCGACGAACTGCAGGTACTGGCGCAGGTTCGCCAGCGAGAGTCCCGAGACGCCTTCGCTCAACACGTCGGCCGCGAAGGCGGCCTCTACTTCGACGGCCTCGACGATCATGTCGGTGACGCGCTGGGAGAACTCCTCGGTGAAGAGTTCGGGCTCTTCGCGGCGGATCACGTCCACGGCGGCGAAGGCGAAGTCCATGTGCCCGCTCTCGTCGCGAAAGACCCAGTTCGTGCCGGCCGCCAGACCGTTCAGGAGGCCCTTGGAGCGCAGGAAGTACACGTAGGCGAAGGCCGCAAAGAAGAACAGACCCTCGATGCAGGCGGCGAAGCAGATCAGGTTCAGTAAGAAGGTCTGGCGATCGTCTGCGGTCTCGAGGGTGTCGAGCTTGCCGATGGAGTCCATCCACTTAAAGCAGAACTCGGCCTTCACGCGAATTGACGGGATGCTCTCGACCGCCGCGAACGCCTCGGCGCGCTCGTCGAGGTCGGGCACGTAGGTGTCAAGCAGCGTCAGGTAGAACTGCACGTGCTGAGCCTCTTCGAAGAGCTGACGGCTAAGAAAGAGCCGCGCCTCGGGCGAGTTCAGGTGCTTGTAGAGGTTGAGCACCAGGTTGTTGGCCACGATCGAGTCGCCCGTGGCAAAGAACGCCACCAGGCGCTTGATGAGGTGCTGCTCGGCGGGCAAGAGGCGCTGGCGGATGTCGACTAAGTCGTCGGTCCAGTCGATCTCCTCCACCGTCCAGGTGTTGCGGATCGCGTCCTTGTAGCGCTCGTAGAACTCGGGGTAGCGCATCGGGCGCAGCGTGAGGTCCAGGCCCGGGTCCAGGATCGAGCGCTTCCCCGCTACGAGAGCCGCGGCGCGCTCGACCTCTGCTACTTCTTCTTCGCCGTAGGCGTCGGTGTTGGTCAGGGTGGACATTATTCGCAAGCCTCACAGTGCTCGGGGTTCTCGAGGGAACAGGCGACGGCGTCGCGCTGGATGCGCGCCTCGTCGATGGATGACAACGTAGCCGTGGTCGTCTCGACGCCCACGCTCGTCTTGGTGATACGCGTGGCCGGACGCGAACGCAAGTAGTAGGTCGTCTTAAGACCTTCCTTCCAGGCGTACATGTACATCGAGGACAGCTTGCCGATGTTGGGTGACTCAACGAACAGGTTCAGCGACTGGCTCTGGTCGATGTAGGGACCACGGGCCACGGCCTGGTCGATGATGGCCTTTTGGGGAATCTCCCAGGCGGTCTGGTACAGCGCGCGAATGTCCGCGGGGATCACTTCGATGCCCTGGATCGAGCCTTCGGCCTGCTTGATGGCGTCGCGCACTTCTTCGGTCCACAGACCGAGCGCCTGGAGGTCGCGCACCAGGTAGGTGTTGATCTGGAGGAACTCGCCCGAGAGCGTCTCGCGCTTGAACAGGTTCGAGACCTGGGGCTCGATGGCCTCGTAACAGTTGGCGATCGAGGCGATCGTCGAGGTCGGAGCGACCGCGATGAGCAGCGAGTTGCGCAGACCGTGGCGCTTGATGCGCGCGCGCAGGGTCTCCCAGCGCTCGGGGTCACTCGGGCTCACGCCCCACAGGTCAAACTGCAACGCGCCATCAGCGGCGCGCGTCTCGGCAAAGGCCGGGTGCGGGCCGGCCGCCTCGGCCAACTCGGTGGAGCGCCACAGGGCGTTGAAGTAGATCTCTTCGGCGAAGCGTGCCGCCACGACCTTCGCCTCGTCGGAGTCAAAGGGCAGGCGCAAACGGAACAGCGCGTCCTGGAGACCCATCATGCCCAGTCCCACGGGACGCCAGCGGTTATTGGAGGTGGAGGACTCCGCGATCGGGTAGTAGTTAATGTCCACCACGCGGTCCAGGAACGTGATGGCCGTGCGCACGGTCTTGCCCAGGCGCTCTAACTGCATCTCGCCGTTCTCTACGAACTGACCCAAGTTGATCGAGCCTAAGTTGCACACCGCGGTCTCGTCGTTGCTGGTCACTTCGAGGATCTCGGTGCACAGGTTCGACAGGTGCACGACCCCGCCGTTCTTGCCCGTCTGGTTACAGCGCTCGTTCGAACGGTCCTTAAAGGTCATCCAGCCGTTTCCGGTCTGGGCGAGGGTGCGCATCATGCGGCCATAGAGCTGGCGCGCGGGCACCTGACGCTCGTAGAGACCCGCCGACTCCGCGGCCAGGTAGGCAGTGCGGAACTCCTCGCCGAAGAGGTCGCAGAGCTCGGGCACTTTCTTGGGGTCGAAGAGCGACCAGACGAAGTCGTGCTCGACGCGCTCCATAAAGAGGTCGGGGATCCAGTTCGCCAGGTTGATGGTGCGCACGCGGCGCGCGTCGTCACCGGTGTTGTCGCGCAGGTCGAGGAAGTCCTCAATGTCGGCGTGCCAGCTCTCCACGTACACGCAGGCCGCGCCCTTGCGCCGGCCCCCCTGGTTCACGGCCGCCACCGAGGCGTCGAGGGTCTTCAGCCACGGCACGATGCCGCTCGAGAGCCCGTTCGTTCCGCGAATGAGCGAACCCTGGGAGCGCACACGGTGAAAGGCGAAGCCGATGCCGCCGGCGAACTTCGAGAGCTTGGCGATCTGGCTGTAGCGCTCGTAGATCGACTCCAGTTCGTCGCGGGGCGAGTCGAGCAGGTAGCACGAGGACATCTGGGGGTGGCGCGTACCGGAGTTAAAGAGCGTAGGAGACGAGGGCAGGTAGTCGAGGGCCGAGGTGAGCGAGTAGAGCTCGATGGCCTCGTCCACGTTGTAGGCGAGGCCACAGGCCACGCGCAATAAGAAGTACTGGGGAGTCTCAATCACCGAGCGGCTCTCGGGGTCGCGCAGCAGGTACCGGTCATAGACCGTGCGCAGTCCGAAGAACTCAAAGAGCCGGTCGTTCTCCATGCGAATCGCGTCGTCGAGCTTGCGGTGATTCGCTTTGACGAACTCGGCGGTCGAGTTGGCCACCAGCCCCAGTTCGTGGCCGTAGGCCACCGATTGGGAGAAGGAGTGCAGATTCTGGTTGCGCACTTCCTTGTCGATCACCGTCGACAGCAGGCGGGCGGCCAGACGCGAGTAGTTCGGCTCCTCGCTGATGAGAGCGGCGGCGGTACGGATCGAGAGTTCGTCAAGTTCGAGCGAGGTCGCGCCATCACGCAGACCCGAGATCGTGCGTGTCGCCACCCTCATGGGGTCAACCCCGCTCAGCCCTTCGGCGCTACGGCCCACGGCGCGCACGATCTTGTTCACGTCCACCGGCTCTAACTCTCCGCTGCGCTTTAAGACCTGCATCACGCTCACGCCATCTGCGACCGCTGTGGGACCCGACAAAGACGGCACTTCCGTCTCGTCCTCAGCACGCTCGATCAACACCATTTTCCGACTCCTCCCCAAGGGCAAAACCACAATATCTAGTGGTGGGACTTCTGCCGACCACTACGGATAGGTGAATTACAGTAGCGTAACTACATCCATGAGGTCAAGGAAAACTTGCCCTTTGACCCTCTTCTCGTTTCTCCTGATAGCGCGCCGCGCCATCGCACAGTTGGGGGCGATTTGAGTCGCCGGCGCTGCTTCTTCCTCTCTCGACTCCCATCGGTCGCGGCCGAGCGCCCACCGCCGCGTGGGCCACGCCCCACACTGCGCCGCCCGGCCCCCGCTCACCAGGCGACATTCGTAGCCCTACTGGCCGCGGCGAGGCGGCGGCCTTCGCGTCGCTCTCGCGCCGCCCCGTACGCTGTCACGGGACACGTCACCTTTAGGAGGTCGGGATGCAAGTTCAGGGTTACGCCGCGCTCGGCGCCAAGGAGACGCTCGTTCCCTTCGCCTTCGATCGCCGGGAGCTGCGCCCCCACGACGTCGCCTTCGACATCCTCTTTAGCGGCATCTGCCACTCCGACATCCATCAGGTCGACGAAGACTGGGGACCGTCGATCTTTCCGATGGTACCCGGCCACGAGATCGTCGGCGTGGTCACCGCGCTCGGAACTGAGGCCACGAAGTTCCAGGTCGGAGAAAGAATCGGTGTGGGCACATTCGTCGACTCGTGCCGGGAGTGCGAGTACTGCCGGCGCGGCGAAGAACAGTACTGTCGCACCGGCGACACCCCGACGTACAACGGATACGAGCGCGACGGCACCACCATCGCCCAAGGCGGCTACTCGAACCGCTTCGTCGTTGACGAGCGCTTCGCGGTACGGATCTCTGAAGACTTGGACCTGGCCGGCGTCGCCCCCCTGCTGTGCGCCGGAATCACCCTGTACTCTCCTCTTCGCCACTGGGGCGCGGGCCCCGGTGTGAAGGTCGGCATCATCGGGCTCGGCGGCCTCGGACACATGGGGGTCAAGTTCGCCGCCGCCCTGGGCGCGCACACGACCGTGTTTTCGCACTCGGCGAACAAGAGAGACGACGCCGCGCGATTGGGCGCCCACGAGTTCGTGCACTCGACCAGCGCCGAGGAGATGGCGGCGAGCGCGGGTCGATTCGACCTCTTAATTAATACGGTCTCGGCGGATCTCGACCTCGCTCCGTACCTTGAGGCGTTGAGCGTGGACGGGACACTCGTCTTAGTCGGACTGCCACCCCACCCGTTCCCGGTGGGCGCGATGCCCCTGGTGAACAAGCGCCGCGCCGTCGCAGGATCGATGGCGGGAGGAATGGCGGAGCTCCAAGAGATGTTGGACTTCTGCGCCGAGCATCGGATCACCAGCGACGTCGAGGTGGTCGCAGCGGACTACATCGCGCGCGCCTTTGAACGCACGATTGCGAGTGACGTGAAGTATCGCTTCGTCATCGACGCCTCCAGCTTCTAGAAGCACCCCGACAGATTTAGGAGTCCGGCCCTCCCTCGACGCTCACCCACTGCCTTTCGCTCGCGCTGCGAGCGATCGCGTCGCACACCGCCGCCACCTGGGCGCCTTCGACGAAGCCCGGCGACCACGAACCGCTCTGCCAGGTCTCGGCCAGTGCCGCCGCCTGATTGACGAAACTGGCGTCGTAGCCCACCCCTTGTCCGATGGGCCACCACCCCGCCGTCTCGGGTTGGAGGGGGTGCTCGGCGCGAATGCGCCGCAGCCCGTAGAGGCGCGGGTCCTCATCCACGCTCCCGAACCAGAGTTCGTTCAAGTTGTTGTAGGAGAACATCGCGGTTCCCTTGGTGCCGTTGATCTCGACGACGAAGTCGCAGGGCCGGCGCGGCGCGACCTTGGCGACTTCGAAAGTACCTTGGGCGCCCGAACGAAATCGCAACAACGCCGAGGTGGCGTCGTCGATCTCCACGCGTCGCGGGCCCCCGGGCGTAGAACGCTCGGCCACGAACGTGGACGAGGTGGCGCTCACGTCCTCAACGGGTCCGATCATCCAGGTCGCGAGGTCGATGAGGTGACTACCGAGATCGGCGATCGTGGTGCCGCCGATGTCCGCTTCGAAGCGCCAGTCAAAGGGCGTCGCGGGATCGGAGAACTCGTCCGACATCCACGTGCCGCGCCACAAGAGCACCTCGCCCAGTTCTCCGGAGTTAACCAACTCGGACATGAGGGCGAGGGCCGGCAGATGGCGGTAGTTGAATCCGACGGCGTGGCGCACGCCGGCGGCGAGAACGGCGTCGCGCGCCGCGGCCGCGTCGGGGTAGTTCGTCGCCAGCGGCTTCTCACAGATCACCGCCTTGCCCGCGCGCGCCGCGGCGATGGCGACTTCGGCGTGCGCACCGGTGGCGTTGCAGATGTCGATCACGTCAACGTCGTCGCGCTCCAGCACCGACCTCCAGTCGGCAGTCCACTCCGGCACCCCGCAGGTGGCGGCCGCGCGAGCGAGTGAGTCTTCGTGGCGCCCGGTCATGACGACCGGTCTGAAGGAGACCTCCCCGGGTCGGATCAGCGGTGCCGCGCGGTATCCGTAGGAGTGGGCGCGGCCCATCATGCCGTAGCCGATGATCGCCACGCGCAGTTCGCTCGCCACGACTAGACCTGAACGCGCAGGGTTTCGGCCGCTTCGAGGGCGGCGATGGCGTCATCCACCGTGGCCCCTCGACACAGTCCCCCGCGCGCGAACTCCGCAAAGGCGCTCGCCTGGAGTCGCAACGCGGCCAGCTGGGCGCGCTCGCCGTCGGCGGGATCGAGAAACACCGAGTGCTGGTGGTCTCTGGTGCCAAAGACCTCCACGCTCGCGACGTCACCGCCGGCGTAGTGACGACCCAGGGTCACCACCACCGTGGCCCCCGAGGCGCTGCGCCCCAGGACCTGGGCGGCGTCGGGGTCACCCGCGCTCTCGGGGTCGGTCACGATTGACGAGGCCACGGCTCGAAGGTCGTGAAGGTCGCTGGCGGTGAGCCAACGCGCCTGATCAAACTCGTGCACGCCCATGTCGACGAAGATTCCCCCGCTGCGGGATCGAAACGACGCCGCGGGCGGCTCGCCGTCCCACTGCAGACACGTGAGCGACAGGAGCTCGCCGAAGTCGCCGTTCTCGATTCGATCCTTGATCTCTCGCAGCTCGGGAACGAACCGGCGCCAGTAGGCGACTTGTAGGGGAAGGCCCAGCTCCGTGACGATCTCGCGCGCCCGGCTGGTGTCGGCCGAGGAGACTCCGCACGGCTTCTCACACAGGATGGCTAGCCCGGATCCGGCCACTCTCTCGATGACCGCGACGTGGGAGTCGCTCGGGGTGACGATGAGCGCCCCGTCGATGCCGCCGGCCTCGAGCATCGCGTCGAGCGAGGAATATCCGCGCACCCCAAAGGACTCTTCGGCGTTCGCGCGCAGCGTCGCCACCGGCTCGGCGACCGAGACGACGTCGACGTCGTCGGAGGCGGCCAGGGCGCGCAGATGGGTCTGGCCCATGCGGCCCGCGCCGATTAAGCCGAGGCGAAATGCCCCGCTAGACGCCACGGCTCTTCAGCCACTCGCGGTTCGCCTTCTGGTCGGCGATCGCCTGGGCGAAGCGCTCGGCCGTCTGGGGGAAGATGTCCTGTTCCACCACCAGCCAACCCTCGAAATTGAGCGCCTCGAGTTCGCCAAGCACGGCGTCGAGGTCGACGTCGCCTTGGCCGAGCGCGCAGAATACCTCGCGCGACCAGATCGACGGCGTGGGCTCGCCGTCGGCGATGAGCTGGTCCATGCGCGAGCGATAGGCGTCCTTGAGGTGCACGTGATTGACACGCTCTGGCGCGCTTTTGAGCACGTTGAGCGGATCGCCGCCGCAGACGAAGATGTGCCCGGTCTCTAAGCACAGCCCGACGTCCGAGATCTCCAGCACGCGCTCGATCTCCCAGGGGGCCTCGACGAAGGTGCCCGTCTCGGGATGAAAGGTGGGCTCGTACCCGCGGTCCCGGCAGCGCGCGAGCACGTTCGCCAGGCCCGCGGCGAAACGCCCCCAGGCCGCGTCGTCGAGACCGAGCGCGGGGTTGGCCTGACTCTGTCCCGGCTTGAGGCGCCGGGCGTCACTGCTCGCATCGGCGATCGTTGGGCGCGGGAGCGGGCCGCGAACGACGCCACGCACCGCGTCAAAGGTGTCGAGCATCGCGTCAAGCTCGGGGTAGAGCTTCTCGAGGGCCGCGGGATCGGTGAAGGGGAATTCGAGATAAGCGCCCGCGAGCCCCAGGTTGCGCTCGGCGAGACGCTCGGCGAGGACGGGTCCGTCGCCCAGGTAGCCAACGGGCCCCAAGTCGATGCCGTCGTATCCCGCGCCCGCTACCTCATCGAGAACGAACTCCGCGCCGGGCACGTTGGGGTCGATGCCCACCGTGAGCTCGAACGCTCCATAACTAATGGGCGCGTTGGCGACTGTCAACTTCATGGTCATCTTCTTTCACTGGGGTGGTACCGCATTTTCTTGATTCGCTAAAAGGAGGTGGGGTTCGCCACGGGAGCGCCGGTGACAAAACTGGTGATGATCGCCTGACACAGCGCGATGTCGCGCGTCGCATCAAGACCGTCGGTGGGCACCGCCCCCTCGTTTGCCACCGCCTCGTAGAAGACCCGCAACTCTTCTTTAAATCCACTCTCGTAGGACACCACGTCCTCGCGGCGCCACGATGAAGTGCCGTCGGCGCCGCGCTCGACAACGAGCGAGGTCGGAGCGTTGCGCAGGTAGGGCGAGGGGAACGTCAGCGTGGCCCGGCCGTCGGCGGCGTGCAACGAGAACTCCATCGAATACCGGGTCATCAGCGGGGTCTCGAGCCAGTGGATAACCGCGGTCGGTCCGCCAAAGTCCAGAGCCACGGTGGCGTGCCCCTCGCGCAGGTCGACGTAGTCGAGCGAGACCGGCTCACCGAGCAGCGCCCGGGCGGTGTTGACCTCGTGCACCAGAGTGTCCAGCAGGACCGCTTGGTACTGGCGCACCAAGAAGGGATCCTCGGTGCCGATCGCCGACCGGAGTCGGCTCTCAGAGTCCGCGACCAGCGTCGCGATTACGTCCTGATCGACATCGCGGGGCGGCCCAATCATCGGGTAGTGAGCGATGTAGGGCTCAAAGGGCGACTCCGTGGTCGTCACGCGCAAGAGCTTGGGCCCACTCAAATGAGTGACTTCCTCGGTAAAGCGGATGAAGGCGGGGTCGTAGCGCTTGGGATAGCCCACCATGAGCACGACGCCGTTCTCTTTGGCGGCGTTGATCATCGCGAGGCCCTCGGCGACGCTGAAGCACATGGGCTTTTCGGAAAAGACGTGCTTGCCCGCTCGCGCCGCTTCGATGGCGATGGGGGCGTGCGAACCCGACGTGAGGATGAAAACGGCGTCGAGTTCGACACGCAGCAAATCGCGCCAATCGCGATACACCTGTTCGATGCCGTACTCGCTCGCCACGCCGGACGCGACTTCCCCGGAGAGATCGCATAGCGCGACCGTCTCGTAACGATCGCTCAACTCTCGCAAGAAATGCAGGTGCATGACCTGGCCGATTACCCCGGCGCCAATGACCCCGACTTTGATTGTGCGATTCAACGTCTACCTCTCGTCCTCATTACCCTGACCCGCGAGCAGTGCCCGGCGCTCTAGCCCTTCACGCCACCGCTCAGCACGAAGCCTTGGCGGAACAGTCGAGCGGAGGCGGCGTAGAGGATGAATACCGGCACGCAGAAGATCAGCGAGTAGGCCGCGATGTTGCCGAACTCGGGCTTGGGCAGCGTCAAGAACGTGTAGATCGAGATCGGGGCCGGCTGCTGGGAGTTTGAGCTGATCAATATGAGGGGCACGATAAAGGAGCCCCACGCGTTTACGAAACCAAAGATCGCCGCCGCGGTGATGCCGGGCAGCGCGAGGGGGATGATGACCCGACGCAGAATCTGGAAGGTCGAGGCGCGTTCCATGCGCGCCGCTTCTTCTAAGTCCTCGGGGACCGCGTCAATGAAGTTCTTCATTAGGTACACCTCGAAGGGCAGCGAAGTCACCGACAAAAAGACCGCGGTGGGAAAGAGGCTCAGCCAGCCGAAGCGCGCGAAGATCTCGTAGACCGGAATGACCATGATCGCCAGCGGCACGCCGGAGGAAAAGAGAATGAACAACAACAGCGGACCCTTAAAGGGGATCCGTCGGCGCGAGAACGAGTACGCAGCGAAGACGCCCGCCACCGAGGCGATGGCCGTGGAGATGAAGGCGAGGAGCACGCTGTTGAAGAGAGCGTGCAGGAGGCTGCCCGTGAGTACGTGCTGGAAGTTAATGAACGACCAGTGGGGCCACTCAACTCCCCACGAAGCGTGCGAGTCAAAGGATGCGAACAAGAGCCACAGCATCGGTGAGATGAATATCAGCCCGAGGGCGCCGAGGATCGTATGGGTGGTAAGCGCGCGCACCACGGTGTTCTGCGTGGGTCGATTCTCGGGCGGCATCGTAGAGAGATCGAACGCCGTCGACTCTGTCGGCGCCGCGGGCTCACTCATCACGTCGCTCATCGGCGTCCCGCAATGCGCACGTAGAGAACGCCAAACACGGTCGCGAGCAGAACCATGACGTTGCCGATCAGTGCGCCGTAGGCGAGGTTGTTAAACGTAAAGGCCTGCTGGTAGGAGTAGAGGGGCAGGATGTTCGTCGCGGTGCCCGGGCCGCCCTGGGTCATGATGTAGATCAGCGAGAAGTTCGCCAGCGAGAGCAGCGCCACCAGCAAAACCACCGCGATGATGGTGGGTCGCATGAGGGGCAAGATGATCTTGCGAAATCGCTGCCAGGCCGAGGCGTTCTCAACGACCGCGGCCTCGATTGCTTCTCCTGGGATATTGCGTAGCGCGGCCCCCATGACCAGCATCGCGAAGCCGGTCATTGACCAGATGTTGGCGAGCGTGACCACCAGCAGCGGCTGGGCGTCGAGAAAGTTCGAGTTGCGCATGCCACTCAAGGTGGCGAAGGTGCCGCTCCCCGTAGTTGACGCGTACCACGTCATGCCGGCGGTCACCGCCGGCATCATCCAGGCGACCACCACGACCCCGCCCACGACGATGCGCATCCACGCCTGCGCGCGCATGAGCAACGACGCCAGACCGTAGCCCACCACGATGACGCCGATGATCGAGCCGGCAATGAAGAAGGCCGTGGTCCACAGCGAACTCCAGAACTCGCTATCGGACTTCAGGCGTACGAGATTCTGAGTCCCGGTAAAGCCCCACTTCACGGCCGTGGGGCCCACCAGGGTCAGATTGGTCAGCCCGAGGTAGATCGCGTACCCCATGGGGATGAGGAACAGCACGATCAGCAACGCAAAGGCGGGCGTCAGCAGAGCCAGACTGCTCCACTGAAAGCGATCTTTGTCGCGTCGGGTCTTCCACAGTTCCGCTACGGGAGGAGCGGTGGCGGCGTCCAGGGAGACAGTAGACACCGTCACCGACCTCCTTCCTCGTAGCGCACTGATTACCTCGGTTCTATTTGAGTGTGGTTACTTCGCTCGAACCCAACTGGTTCGTGATGAAGCTGTTCATACTCTGCATGGCCTGAGCGCCCGTAGTGCTGGGCTTTTCGGCGATGTCACCGCTCGCCTGCTCGATGCCCTGCACCCACACTGAGTAGTTCGAGTTCGACGGGAGCTCCGAAGAGTACGGAAGCAGCTTGCCGAACTCCTCGGCGAAGGGCGAGTCAAAGTTGGTGTAGAGCGGGTTGGTCCAGTCCGACTTGACCGGCGGAACCCAGCCGGCCCAGTTGGCGGCGTCGATCAGGTTCGTCGAGTCTTGAGCGATGTTGAGGAAGTCCATCGCCGCCGTCGCTTGAGCGCTGGTAGCGCCCGAAGAGATGCCGTAGTCCCAGCCACTGAGCGTCGAGGCGTACCCGTTGCCACTGGCCGCCGGAAGACCGGCGATGCCCATGGCCGTCGAAGATGCCTTCCAGTACGGGAAGCTCACCTGCTTGGTCCAGTTGCCGCCGATGAAGTTGGCCGACACCGCGATGCCGAGCGTGCCCTTGGCGAAGTCTGCCGAGGGAATATTCGGGGCGTTGTTCGGGCTAAAGAGCTGCGAGGTCGGCGCACCAAGACCGTCGGCGAAGACTTCGTGGTAGAAGTTCAGCGCCTGGAGAAGACCGGGGCTGCTCACCACCATCTTGCCACTCGAGGTCTCAATGGTCGGCGTGCTCGAACCCGCGAGCAGGTTCAAGATGCCGTATCCCGCGCCGTTAGGACCAGCCGCGGTGCCCGCGTTCAGCCAGAGGGGTATCACGCTGGGCTCGGCCTTCTTAATGGCCTTGGCCGCAGTGATGATGTCCTGCCAGTTCTTGGGCTGCCAGGGCAACTTGATGCCGGCTTTCTCGAGAATCGACTTGTCGTAGTAGATCCCGTTGTTGTTCTCCCCGGCGCTCACGGCGTACACCTTCCCGCCGATCTTTCCTTCGTTCTGAATGACCGTCGGGTACTGAGAAAACCAGCTGGAACCCTGGAGCAGCTTGCTCATGGACATGAGGTAACCCGTCGACTCGTACAGCGCGATCTCCGTAGAGGGGAACTGTGCGATGGTTGGCGCCGTCGACGACGAGTGGTACAACAGGGCGAGCTTGGTGAGGAAGTCGGGCTCTCCGCCGTCCACCGGTACCAACTTCACGGTGTCGTTGGGATACTTCGCTTCAAACTCTTTGGCCACGGCGTGCCACCAGGTATAGCCCAGCGGTGTCGTGTCAAAAGTCGTGTTCGCCGCGTAGGCCGCAGTGATTGTGACCTTGCTCGACGCGCCCGCAACGGCACCCCCACTCCACGCCAGCGCGCCGCCCAGGAGGGCCAGTACTGCTGCGCCGGTGGCGAACCGATGCACCCCCATCTTCTTGGTGACTCTCATAGTCATCCCCCTCTTATGTATTGGAAACTGCCTGCGACTCAGCGTTCGTCGAGACGACGGCACTGACTTTTTCTCGCTCTGTTGACCGACGCAGCAGACTCAGGTGAGTCGTCTCGTCGAAGATCACGACGTCGTCCAAGTGAAAGCCGAGCTTCACTCGACTCCCGCGCTCAAACACCGGCGATCGCGGAAGGCGTGCGATGACCTTCTTGTCCAGTACGTCGATCGTGGCGAATACTTCGGTGCCCGTGTGCTCGCTGATGTCGACAATCCCATCAACGCAGGTCGTACCGGACTGCCCTTCGCTCGCGAGTTCGAGGTCGTGGGGTCGGATGCCCACTAGGACTTTTCCCCCGTCTCGCGGCGCGTTCAATCGACCGGCCAACTTGGCGGTCACGGGGCTCTTAACTCCGAGGACCTCGATGGTCATCTGCGCACCCGACGTGTCGAGGAAGCCGGGCAGCACGTTCATCTTGGGCGAGCCGATGAACTCGCCGACGAAGACCGATTCGGGAAACTCGTAAAGATCGTTGGCGCTGTCGACCTGCAAGAGAACGCCGTCCTTCAAAACGGCCACCCGATCTCCCATCGTGAGAGCCTCGACCTGGTCGTGAGTCACGTACACCGTGGTCGTGCTTTCAAGACGCTTGTGGAGCCGGATGAGTTCGGCGCGCATTTGTACCCGTAGGGCGGCGTCCAGATTGGAGAGCGGCTCGTCCATCAAGAACACGTGAGGCTCGCGAATGAGGGCCCGTCCGAGGGCAACTCGTTGGCGCTGGCCACCCGACAACGCCGAGGGCGATCGAGAAAGCAGGTGCCGTATGCCCAGCAGTTCAGCGACTTCATTAATGCGCGCGTCGAGACCCGCCTTGGGTTCGTGGCGCACTCTCGGTCCGAAAGCCAGGTTTTTATAGACGCTCATATTGGGGTAGAGCGCGTAACTCTGGAACACCATAGAAATGTCGCGCTCACCGGGAGGCGAATCAGTCACGTCGCGCTCGCCCATGAAGATGCGCCCGTGGCTGGGACGCTCCAGTCCCGCCAGCATGCGCAGTGACGTTGTCTTGCCGCAACCCGAAGGACCGACCAGTACTAGGAACTCGCCTTCTCGGATGTTCAGATTCAGGTCCGAGACAACCGCGTTGCCCTCGAAGAGTTTCCATACGTGTTCGAAGCGGATCTCGTTCACGGCGCGGACGAACTCTCGTTAGGTAACGACGTTGCGCTCCGATGCGTCCTCACTGCCCTCCCCTGGCGCCGCGCGATCTCCGCGGCGCGACCGTGGTGATGTTCGAGGTGACTGTAACTCAATTATTCGAGTATGTCAATAACTACTATCAATCAGGGTTACTCCGGTGGACTCCCTCGAAGGGTCGTCTACCGACACAGTCGTCAAGAGCGCGTACCGTGACGCGCGGTACACGTGACGCGCAAACTCCAGCGGGCGTCCGTGCTCGTCGTAGGTCGTTCGCTCCATCGTGAGCAGCGCGGATCCCTTGGTTTCGTTGAGCACCCGGGCCTCGGCGGCAGATGAGTTCTTCGCCGAAATTCGCTGGGTCGCGCTGTGAGGAAAGATCCCTCCGGCGCGCAATAGTTCGTAGAGACCGTGCTCTTCGAGCATCTCATTGGACAGAGTGACCAGCGACGTCGGTAGGTAGTTGTGCATGAGAGATATCGGCTCGTCGTCGCCGTAGCGAAGCCGTTCGAGATAGATGACGAACTGGTCGTCGGCGGTTAGCCCAAGCGCGTCTTTTACCAGATCAGAGGCCTTTACAACCTCGTTGTGCAGCACCTTGGTGGACGGGCGACGACCCGAACCGGCCAGGTCGTCAAAGAGGCTCGTTAGCTTGACGGAACGGTTCACTTTCTCTTTCGTGACGACCGTGCCCTGGCCCCGGCGTCGAACGACCAGACCCTTGTCGACGAGGTAGCGAAGGGCCTGACGCACAGTGGGCCGAGACAGTCCGAGGACCTCGGCAATCTTTACTTCGTTCTCAATTCGATCACCGGAATCGAGGTTCCCCGAGTGGATCTCGTTCTCGTAGTGTTGCGCTAATTGAAAGTACAGAGGGATGGGACTAGAGCGGTCCAGCACAATCGATTCGAGCGGATTGTGAGAGACAACTTGGCGCGGCATGCGACCCTTCTTCCTCGGGTAGAAGAAAATCCTATATCAATTTGGCACCGCTGATGTTATTGTTAGGACATATGTCAATCGCCCTTGCCGATGACGCGATGCACGATGAGTGAGGTCTTTGACGTCATCACGATGGGGCGAGTCGGCGTCGACTTCTACCCGACCACACCGGGCAGTTTGGTCGGCGCGCGACACTTCGAGAAGTTCCTTGGCGGCAGCCCCACCAACGTCGCGGTCGCCGCAGCGAAGCTGGGCGAGCGCTGCGCGGTTATCACCCGCACCGGCCCGGATCCTCTCGGCGAGTTCGTGCACGCGGCGCTGGGCGACTACGGCGTCGACGACCGCTTCGTTCACGACGTTCCGGGCTTTCAAACTCCCGTCACGTTCTGCGAGATGTTTCCACCCGACCACTTTCCGATTTACTTCTATCGCTCTCCTAAGGCCCCGGACCTCGAGATCTACCCGCACGAACTTGACGTCGAAGCGATTACCAGTGCGCGGCTGTTTTGGGCCACGGTGAGCGGGCTGTGCGTTGAACCGAGTCGAACCGCCACGCTCGTGGCTCTCGCCTCGCGCCAGCGCCGCCATCCCACCGTCCTAGATCTTGACTACCGACCAGTCTTTTGGTCCTCCGTCGCCGACGCTCGCAAGTCCACCATTGAAGCACTTCGTCACGCGAGCATCGCGATCGGCAACCTCTCCGAAGTCGAGATGGCGGTGGACAGCACGGATCCTGACGTCGCCGCCGATCGGCTACTCGAGCTCGGCCTCGAACTCGCAGTGATCAAGATGGGTCCCGAGGGCGTGCTCGCCAAGACCCGCGACGAGAGCGTTCGGGTACCGCCCGTAGTGATCGACGTGGTGAACGGGCTGGGCGCGGGCGACGCATTTGGAGGTGCGTTCTGCCACGGCGTGCTCGCGCAGTGGTCCCTCACCGATGTACTGCGCCACGCGAACGCTGCGGGAGCGATCGTGGCGGGGCGCCTGGGCTGTTCCGACGCCATGCCCACCAAGATCGAAATCGATGCAGCGCTAGAAGGAGCCAGTCGTGCGTAGTGAAGATCAAGACCTGTTGCGAGAGACGCGCTTCGCTCATCCCGAAACGGTCGCCACGCTCGCTTCGGCGCGTCCGCGGCGCGCCGCGAGCGAATGCTCCAACAAGTTACTGATCATTGCGGCCGATCACACCGCGCGCGGCGTACTGAGCGTCGGAAACGACGCGATGGTGATGCGTAATCGCTTCGATCTACTGGATCGACTCACCACAGCACTGTCGATACCGGGCGTCGACGGCGTGCTGGGGAGTCCCGACATCATCGACGATCTGCTCATACTGGGAGCCCTGGACCACAAACTCGTTTTTGGCTCAATGAATCGCGGCGGTCTGCCGGGCGCTTCTTTCGAGATGGACGACCGCTTTACCGGCTACAGCGCCGCGGCGATCAACAACGCCGGCCTGGATGGCGGAAAGATGCTGGTACGCATCAACCTCGAAGACCCCGGGACGCCCGACACGCTGAGTGCGGCGGCCAACGCGGTTCGCGAACTTTCCGAGTCCAAACTAATCGCGATGATCGAGCCGTTCATGAACCAGCACGTCGACGGGCGGAACCGCAACGTGCTGACGACCGATGCGGTCATCCGCTCCATGGCCATCGCCAGCGCCCTCGGCCCTACTTCTGCTTTTACCTGGCTGAAGGTGCCCGTCGTTGAGCACATGGACCAGATCGCGGAGGCGACATCGCTGCCGATCGTGCTGTTGGGCGGCGAACGAAGCGACCACCCCGACGAAATGTACCGACGCTGGGAGCGCGCTCTCGCGCTGCCGGGCGTTCGAGGTCTCGTGGTCGGGCGCAACCTGCTCTACCCTGAGAACGATGACGTCGAATCCGCTGTGAAAACCGCCCTCAGCTTGTTATGAGCCGGTCGCTCTACGAGCCCGCCCACGAACCCGACGCCGAGGGGTGGACGGTAACTATCGACCCCGCGATCGCGGGTTGGACCTACAGCTCGTTACGCGTCGCGGAGCTCGAGGCCGGCGCCACGATCACTTTTTCCACGGGGACGTCTGAGTGGATCGTGCTGCCCCTGTCGGGTTCCTTCGTCGTTGCCTGCGAGCACGACACGTTCACGCTCTCGGGTCGCGAGAGCGTGTTTTCGAGAGTGAGTGACTTCTGCTACGTGCCGCGCGACGCACGCGTCGCGATCACCAGCAGCCTCGGGGGCCGGGTCGCGCTCACGGGCGCGGAAACAGACCGCGCCCTGCCGGCCCGGTACGGGCCGGCCGAAGACGTTCCCGTGGAGATTCGCGGCGCCGGGTCGGCCAGTCGCCAGTGCAACAACTTCGCCGCGCCCGGCGCGTTTGAAACAGATCGGCTCGTCGCGGTCGAGGTGCTCACCCCGGGGGGGAACTGGTCATCGTACCCTCCTCACAAGCACGACGAATCCGGCTCGAACGAGGCGGTGCTGGAGGAGATCTACTACTTCGAAGTCCAGGGCAGCGAACGCGGCGTGCCCGGACCGGGCGGCTATCAGCGCGTCTACTCCAAAGACCCTTCTCGCCCGATCGACATCCTCGAGGAAGTCTCGAGCGGCGATACGATCCTCATCCCCCACGGATACCACGGGCCCACCATGGCCAGCCCGAATCACGACCTCTACTTTCTCAACGTGCTCGCGGGTCCGGGCGCTGAGCGCACGATGGCGTTCTGCGACGATCCGGATCACGCGTGGATTCGCTCGTCCTGGTCGGATCTCTCGCCCGACCCGCGCCTTCCCTTCACTTCAGCGAAAGGACGCGCGTGAGACTGACCGTTGCCCAAGCCCTGGTGCGTTTTCTGTCTGTCCAGTCCGTCGAGCGCGACGGCGAAGAACATCCGTTCTTCGCGGGCTGCTTTGGCATATTCGGACACGGCAACGTCGCCGGGCTCGGTCAGGCGCTGTTGGAAAGCGAAGATGAGTTTCGCTACTATCTCGCGCGCAACGAACAGGCCATGGTGCACACGGCCGTGGGCTACGCGCGCATGAGCGACCGGTTGCGGGCCTTCGCCTGCACCACCTCGGTAGGACCGGGGGCGACGAATCTCGTCACGGGCGCGGCCGTGGCGACAACGAACCGCATTCCCGTCCTGCTCTTGCCCGGGGACGTCTTTGCGACCCGCCGGGCGAATCCCGTGTTGCAGGAGCTTGAAGACCCCGCGTCGCTCGATGTGTCGGTGAACGACTGTCTGCGACCGGTCTCGCGCTACTTCGATCGGATCTGGCGACCCGAACAACTCGCCCAGGCTCTCCTGCACGCCATGCGCGTGCTCACCGACCCGGCCGAGACCGGGGCCGTCACCCTGGCGCTGCCCGAGGACGTGCAGAGTGAAACATTCGAGGTGCCCGAGGATCTGTTGGTGCCGCGGGTGTGGCACGTGCGCCGACCCCCCGCCGAGTCACATCTCATCGACCAACTCACCCGGCGCCTACGTCGCGCCCAGCGACCGCTGATCGTCGCCGGCGGCGGCGTGATCTACAGCGCAGCGACTACGGCACTGCGCGAGTTCGCCTTCGCCACGGGCGTGCCCGTCGCCGAGACTCAAGCCGGCAAGGGAGCCCTCCCTTTTAATCACCCCGCGAGTCTCGGAGCACTCGGAGCGACGGGGACGCCGGTGGCCAACGAGGTCGCACGCTCGGCCGATCTCGTCATCGGAATTGGCACTCGATGGAGCGACTTCACGACCGCCTCCTTCTCGGTCTTTCAACATCCCGGCGTGGACGTTGTCAACATCAACGTGGCGCCATTCGACACCGTCAAGCTGGCGGGCGCACCCATCGTGGCGGACGCGCGCGCCGCCCTCGAAGCCCTGCGCGCGAGCGTTGGTGAGTGGCGCGTCGCGCCCAGCTACGAAGAGCACTATCGCGCCGGGGCGTCGAGATGGAACGACGCCGTGGAGTCCGCGTACGCACTGGCGCACTCCCCGCTGCCCGCACAGAGCGAAGTGATTGGTGCCGTGGAAGCCTCGAGTGACCCTCGCGACGTTGTGGTGTGCGCGGCGGGGAGCTTGCCCGGCGATCTGCACAAGTTGTGGCGCACTCGCGACGCCAAGGGGTATCACGCGGAGTACGCCTACTCGACCATGGGATACGAGATAGCGGCCGGCATCGGGGTGAAAATGGCCGATCCTTCTCGCGAGGTCTACGTCATGGTGGGCGACGGCTCGTATCTCATGTTGAGTAGTGAACTCGTCACAGCGCTGGCCGAAGGAATCAAGATCATCGTCGTGCTGATCGTCAATCACGGTTTTCAGTCGATCGGCGCACTCTCAGAGTCGGTGGGCGCCGAACGATTCGGTACCCAGTACCGCTTTCGCGGCGCCTCGGGCCACCTGGACGGCGAACACCTCAGTGTCGACCTCGCCCTCAACGCCCAGAGCCTTGGCGCGACGGTGCTGCGCCCGGCGTCCATCGCCGAACTGCGTGAGGCTCTTGTCGCCGCGCGCGACAACTCATCTACCACGGTGATCCAGATTGAGACCGATCCGCGAGTATCGGCCCCCGACTCAGAATCGTGGTGGGACGTGCCCGTCGCCGGGGTCTCGACGCGCGCGAGCACCCAAAGTGCCCTCGCCTCCTACGAAGCTGCGCGCGCGCAGCAGCGCACGTATCTGCGACCAACAGATCTGGGCGACGCCTCGCGGTGACGCGGCGCGGCGCGGCGACGAAAGTGAGATGAGGTGGATCGCGACCAGGGCGCTGCGCGGACGCCCGCTCCGGTCTCGCTGAGCCGACTCGCCTTCGCCAACTTCTCCTCAATGATGATCGTGCTTGGCGCGGTCGCCACGCTCTACGGTCCCCTGCTCGTCTCTCTGGCGCATCACTTTCACATCAGCCTCGCCGAGGCGGGCATACTGCTCAGCGTCCATTTCGTGGGTGCCTTCCTCGGCGTGCCCGTGAGCTGGGCGGGAATGCGACGATTCGCGGGGAGTTGGGTCGTCGTGGCCACTCTCGCGTGTTTCGGACTGGGTGCTCTCATCGTGGCCCTCGCACCGGTCTGGTCCGTCTTTCTGGTGGGCGTCTTTGTCATCGGGTTCGGTTTCGGGGGTTTGGACTTCGCGATGATCACCTTGCTCGCGCGCACGCGGGACGAAGGGCGAGCGCACCGCCTCAGCATCGCCAACGCGGGCTACGGCTTAGGAGCCGTCCTCGGCCCACTCCTGGTCGTTCTGGTCCAGCCTCACAACTACCGTCTCCTCTTTGCGTCGGCCGTCGTGATAGCGGTGGTGCTTTCGAGCATGAACCGCGGCGTGACTGCACCCGCCCAGAGCGACGAAGATCGCCACCACGAACTCAATGCGCATCACCAGAACCGTCGGCCGATCCTCGTGACGTTCATTTTCGCCTACGTCATCTACGTCGCGGCGGAGTCCAGCGCGTCAGAGTGGATCGCCCCTCAACTTCACCGCGAAGGGCACTCGGCTGCACTGGCCAGTTTGGTGACCGGTGGATTCTGGCTCGGCCTCACACTCGGCCGAACGTGGGGCGGACGTCTTCACCGCCGCTTCTCGGACGTGGCGCTGGTGCGGGCGTCCCTTGGCGCGGCGATCGTTTTCGCGTCGCTCGCGTTCGACGCGGGCCTCGCTCCCCTCGCGTATCCCTTCCTGGGGCTGTGCTTCGCGTCGATCTATCCAATGGGGCTCATCTGGTACACGAGACTCTGCCCCCACGACCGAGACGGGCTCGCCCTGATCATCTTGTGCATGATGATCGGCGGCATTCTCGGACCCGCGCTCGAGAGTTTGGTGGTATCGCTCGTCGGCGTGCACGCCGTCGCACTAGTAATCGCGACTCTCATCGCGGCCGACTTGGCGATCTTTTCCAGCGCGCGCCGATTCGCTAGTTCTTAGTCTGCGCGAGACGACTGGGTGCATCCTTCGCGGTGAACACCGTCGGTGAGAACGCAGCCGCACTCCTCGCACAACAGCCCGGCCCAGCACGCCGGGTCGCCCCCTTCTCCCATTCCGGAGTCGGGGTCGCGCTCATTTTCCGCCATGCCACCGGTCTACTCGCTAGCGCGATCGCGAGTCTCACCGGCGTGGCGCTCCGTATGCTGCCCTTGGTGACACGAGATGCGACGAGCCCATGACACTGCCCGGTGGAACCTTCCCTCTCGCTCACGACCTCGCCGTTTCGCGCGTGGGTTATGGCGCGATGCAGCTCGCCGGACCCGGCGTGTTCGGACCGCCGAGTGATAGAGGCCAGGCCCTCGCGGTGCTTCGCCAAGCAGTTGAACTCGGTATTACCCACATTGACACTTCGGACTACTACGGGCCCCACGTCACCAACGAGCTCATTCACGAAGCACTCTTTCCCTACCCCGACGACGTGGTGATCGTGACCAAGGTGGGGGCACGCCGCGACGCCGAAGGTAAGTGGCTCGACGCCCTCTCGCCCACGGAGTTGCGCTCAGCGGTCTACGACAATCTTGAGCACCTCGGTCTGGATGCGCTCGACGTCGTAAACCTGAGAGTGGTCGGTCGCACGCCCCAGGCGGGTTCAATCGCCGAGTGGTTCACCACGCTCGCCGAGCTCCAGAAACAGGGGGTGATTCGACATCTGGGACTGAGCAACGTCACGTTCGAGCAGATTTCCGAAGCCCAGTCCATCGCGCCCGTCGTGTGCGTGCAGAACTTCTACAACGTGGCCCAGCGCGACGACGACACCCTCATCGACGCTCTCAATGCCCAGGGAATCGCCTACACCCCGTTTTTTCCCCTGGGCGGTTTTACTCCCCTGCAGTCCGAGGAATTGGGCGCGGTCGCTGCGCGCCGCGGGGCGTCACCGCTCGCGGTGGCCCTCGCCTGGTTATTGCAGCGTTCGCCCAACATCCTGCTCATTCCCGGCACCTCTTCACTCGCCCACCTGCATGAGAACGTGAGCGGCGCGGGACTCATCCTCGATCGCGAGGACCTCGCCCTGCTCGATCGAATCGCGGAGCATTGAGACAGTCGAACCCGCGCCCCCGTAAGAGCCCGCACGTTGCGGGCGCGATACTGACCGAGGCGCCGTCAACAAAGGAGAAGCATGGAACTACGAATCTTCTGTGAACCTCAGCAGGGCGCGTCCTACGAGCAGATCCTCCAACTCGCTCTCTGCGCCGAAGAAGAAGGGTTCGGCGCCTTCTTTCGCTCTGATCACTTCTTGAAGATGGGCTCAGTGAGTGGCCTGCCCGGGCCGACTGATGCGTGGGTCACCCTGGCCGGACTCGCCCGCGATACCACGTCCATTCGCCTGGGCACGCTGCTCACCTCGGCGACCTTTCGCCAGCCCGGCCCCTTGGCCGTCAGCGTCGCCGAGGTGGATGCCATGAGCAACGGTCGCGTCGAGCTGGGCCTCGGCGCCGGTTGGTTCGAGGACGAGCACACCGCCTACGGGGTGCCCTTCCCCTCGCTCAAAGAGCGATTCGATCGCCTCGAAGAACAGTTCGCCATCATCACCGGGCTCTGGGGAACGCCGCTGGGCGACACGTTCGACTTCCATGGCGCTCACTACACGTTGCGAAACAGCCCCGCTCTGCCCAAGCCGCGCCAGTCCCCTCGGCCCCCGATCATCGTGGGCGGACACGGCGCCACGCGCACCCCGAAGCTGGCGGCATCGTACGCCGATGAGTTCAACGTGCCCTTTGCTTCCTTTGAGGCAGCGGCCACTCAGTTCGAACGCGTGACGAGGGCGTGTGAGCAGATCGGCCGAGACCCTGACTCGCTCGGTCGCTCCGTGGCACTCGTAGTGTGCTGTGGCGAAGACGGCGCGCAGGTCACCCGTCGAGCGTCCCGCATCGGGCGAGAGGTGAGTGAGATGTCCCGCGATGGCCTCGTCGGCACCCCCGACCAGCTCGTGGAAAAGATCGCGACCTATCTGACCGTTGGCGTCTCGCGCGTCTACCTCCAGGTGCTCGACTTCGACGACCTCGATCAGGTGAGACTGCTGGCTCGCGAGGTGATGCCCGCGGTGGCCTAGAACCCGCCCATTGCCGAGTTTTGGGGCGGTCGGCGTCGCAACGCAACGCGCTGGTACGTTCAAGCCATGAGTGTCGCGACCACCAGGGGCGCCCAGCGACTGTGGGGCCGGGTCGCCGTGGCGGGCCTGTTCGTCGCGGCGAGTTTCGCCGTGACCGCGTCCGGCACGGCGGCCACCAAATCGGCGCGCGAGTCCATACCCGCGGGCGCACACGTCCTCTACTGGGCCGATCCCGCCTTCGCGGTGTCGGGGTCGCGCTCCACGCAGGTCGTCGTCACCAACCTGTCGGTGATCAATCGCGTGCGCGCCCTCATCAACGCGCTGCCCCTAAGTACGCCGCACCGAGTCTGTCCCGACGACATGATGATCCCCGTCGCCGTCTCCTTTGCTGTTTCGAGGTCCGCTACCCCCTACTCGCGAGTGGTCTTTCAACTCGGCGGTTGTCCGAGTGCGCAGGTCTTCCAGCACGGCGCGGGAGTGCTGCCGACCCTGGGCGGCTCGACGCTGACCTCGACCTTCGTCGCCATCCGCAAACTGGTCGATCCGAGCACGACCGCGGCCGCTTAGCGCACCGTCGCAAGTTCCAGCACCGCGACGTAGGGTTCGTCGGAGCGCGAACCGTACACCTGGGCCACCCGCCATCCCGTGTGACGCACGATCGCTCGCAGTTCTGAGCGACCGACAAACAGCCAGGTGAACCAGTCGCCCACCTGGCCCTCAAAGTGATAGCGCGCTCGAAGCTGCCCGCCGGGCCGGCCAGCTGCCCGGTTGGAACGGTAGTACGCGCGATCGACGCCGGGCGCGCCCCCGCCATAGGCGTTGGTGCTCTCGATGAGAAGACGCACGCCCGGTCGAGCACAACGGGCCCAACTAGTTAGTTGCCCACGTGCGGCGTCGGGCGTAGCGAAGAGTCCGAAGTTGTTGCCAAAGAGCACCACCGAGTCGAATTCGCCGAAGCGATCGCCCAGCTCCTCGAGAGTGCAGTGCCACAGCGACGTCACGCCGCGTTCTCGGGCGGCGCGAATTGCGTGTTTCGATGCGTCGAGACCCACGACGCGCAGTCCGCGCGACTGGAGCTCGAGGGCCACGCGTCCGGCTCCGCAGCCCAGGTCCAGCACGCGGCCGCGCACCTCGCCCAGCGCGCGCCGCTCGGCCCGGGGCCATCTCGAAAACGGCGAGAGGTAGACCTCGGGTCCCGCACCCTCTTCGTAGTAGCCGTCGTCGCGCTCGATGATCTCGGGGACTCGGCCGCCCCGGACCCAGTCGCCCAGAGCGAGTCCGAAGGCGTCGACCGCCCGGGCGTCCTTGGCCGCCCGCGCCTCACCCATCATCGAGGGATCGATAGAGCTCGGTTCGCTGCAGATGCCAGACGTCAATCTGGGCGCGTCGGCGCCGGACTTCGCCCTCGTCGATCGTGGCAAAGATAATGTCCTCGCCCTCGACCTTCGACTCGGCCAGGATCTCGCCCCACGGGTCCACGACCATCGAGTGACCGTAGGACGCGAAGCCCTCGCTGGTGGTCCCCGCCTGGGCCGCCGCGATCACGTACGCGTGGCTCTCGATCGCCCGTGCACGCAGCAGGGTCTCCCAGTGCACCGTGCCCGTCGCCACGGCAAAGGAGGCGGGCACGGCGAACACCGTCGCGCCGTGCAGGGCGAGCTGGCGGTACATCTCGGCGAATCGCACGTCGAAGCAGATCGAAAGCCCCAGGTGCATCCCCGCCACCTCCACCACCGATAACTGATCGCCGGCCGCGATCGAGCGCGATTCGCGGCTCTCGACCTCGCCGGGCACGTTCACGTCAAAGAGATGGCCCTTGCGATACGTGGCTTGTATCTCGCCGTTGCTCGAGATCACGACCGAGGTATTGAAGGTCTTGGCGGGGTCTGGAGATCTCTCGAACGTGCTGCCGACGTGAACGACGACCTTCAACTCCCGGGCCACGTCCGCGAGACGGTCGATGGTCGGCCCCGGCACCGACTCGGCGACGTCGAGGTAGCGCGACGCGCGCCCGCGAAAGTTGAAGTATTCGGGCAGTTGGATATAGACCGCCCCTTGGGAGGCCGCGCTTCGTATGAGGTCTAGTGCGCGCTCCACGTTCGCAGCACTATCGGGACCAGACGACAGTTGCACCGCCGCAACTTTCACTGCGTTCTCACTCACGGCCACCTCCGAGACCATGATGTCAGACCTCTTCAAGCGCCACGAAATGGACCGTAGGATCGGAACCTTGTGAAGAAGGCCACTCCCACCATTACCACCGCGATCTTTGGCGCCTCGGATGGACTCGTGGCCTCGATGGCTCTGATTCTGGCCACGATGTCCCACGGTCGCAAAGTGGTGCTCGCTGCCGCCATCGGTCTGCTCATCGCGGAGGGATTTGGGATGGCGGCGAGTCAGTACCTCTCCGACGTCAAACGAGACTTGCGCCTCGCTCTCATCATGGGCGTGGCGACGTCGCTCGCCATCGTCCTGCCCGCCGTACCGTGGGCCGTGGGTAGCGGGACGGCCGCGGTCGTGGGATCCTGCGCCATCGGCGTGGTGCTGGGCGGGTTGATTGCCTATATGCGTCCGGGTGGGTGGACGGAATGGCTCCAGACCTACGGCGTGCTCGTCAGCGTCGGGGCCGTCGCCACGCTGGCCGGACGTCTCACGTAGCCCGGGAGCGCCGCGACCATCGCTTGTCGCGTTCGTAGAGAACTTTGAGACCGTCCACGCGCGCGCGGGCGCGCTCTTTTTCGCCGTCGGCTGGCTCGTAGACGCGCGAGCGCGGAGCGGGAACGTCATGAAGTGACGAGTGTGTGAGCGCGCAGGCGGCAAGCAGCCCCGCGCCGCGCATCTGAGCGAGGAGTGGCTGGTCGATCTGGAGGACCTCGCGCTGAAGGCTGTCGGCGAAGATCTGGCACCACAGCGAGGACTGCGCCCCACCGCCGACGAGGCGAATCGGCGAGAGCGAGGTTCCCGCGATCTTTTCGACGTAGCCAAAGAGCCACGCGCTGTTCGCAGCGACGCCTTCCATGACAGCCCGCACCAGGTCGGCCCGCTCCGAAGTGATCGACAAGTTGGAGAACCCGGCGCGAATGTGCTTGTTGGCGATCGGGGAGCGCTCCCCCGCCAGCCACGGCGTGAAGCGCACGCCGTTCGCCCCTGGCCGAGAGGTGGCCGCGAGTTCGCTGAGTTCCTCATAGGTCGGCGTCGCGCCGGGGCCGCTCAACACCCCGCGAAGCCACTCCAAGGACTTGGCTCCCGTCTCTTGATTGTCGATCAGGATGTAGGAGTCATTCGATAGTCCGGGCACCGCGGCGATGTTGTGGTTCACGTCGGTCTTCTTGGCCGGGACCGGACAACTGATCCAGGACGTCGTCGAGAGGGCCAGGTGCGTCTGGTAGTGGCGCGTCGCGGCGGTGCCGATCGCCGCCGCGTGCAGGTCGGGCATGGCCGAGACCACGATGACGTCTCGACTCAGTCCGAGTTCGCGGGCGACCGCGTCGCTGAGGGTCGCCACGACCGAGCCGAAGGGCTGCAAGGCGGGCAGATAGCGCGCGTCGAGGCCCGCGAGGTCGAGGAGACGCTCGTCGTAGCGATAGTCGCTCAGAGCCCGGTTGTCGGTCATCCACATCGCGAGGCGTGAGGCGTGGGTGGCGCTCGCCACTCCGGTGAAGCGCATCGTGAGGTAGTCGATGGGCTCCATGAACCACCTCGTCGCACGGTCGACTTCGGCCATCTCGTGACGGATGAGGTGAATCTGACCGATGGGATCAGCCCCCGCCGTGGAGGGGGCGCCCCCACTCCGGCGCACGAAGGTGAGAACCTTCCTCGGGTTGTAGCCAAGGAACCACCCGCCCACTTTTTCCCTGGTGTAGCGACCACCGCGCACGTCGAGCCAGGTAACGCACGGGCCCGTCGGAATTCCGTTCGCGTCCACTGGAACGGTGGAGGCGTACTGACCGGTCACGCCCACGGCCCGCACTCGCCCGGCGGCGCCGGGCACCGCGGCGAGCAGCCTCTTGGTCGAATCCACGACGAGAGACCACCACTCGTTGGCGTTCTGAGTGGCAGCTCCGTCTGTTCCAAAGATCGTCGCGACCGGGTGCACCTCGCTGGCCACGATCTCGCCCTCGAGCGTCACGAGCCCAATCTTGGGACCGCCCGTGCCGAGGTCAATGGCGAGGCAGAGCTCCTCGCTCACGGGGCGGGAACGGCGGCCTGCTTGTCCATCATCTCGGCCATGAAGAACTTGATGAAGGCGTCCGCGTCCTCGGTCATCCCGCCGGCGACACCCCCGTAGATCGCCCCCGACTTTGGCGCCTCGTCTCGGTGCTCGTGCGCGTAGGCCACCGCCTCGGCTAAATCGTCGCGCCACCTTTCAGCGACGCCGGGCTGGGTCTGGGGCCGAGTGACGGCCATGTGCAGGGCGTTGGGGTACTGCTGACCATTCAGGCGCCAGCCGCGCAGCCGCAAAAAGTCATTCACCAGGTAGATGTCGTACTCGTCTGAGGTGAACGAAAAGAGGAACGTGGGCTGTCCCATTATTCGCAGCGACGCATGTTCCTTGACCGCTTCTTGCATCTGTGCCGACGTCGCAAAGATCGCCTCGGCGTAACGCCGATATCCCGCGCGGCCCAGGTGCACCATGGCCGCCCAGGTGGCCGCTAAGAGCCCGCCCGAGCGCGACCCGTCCATGCCCGGCGAGCAGTACTTCCCGCCCGACCAGTCCGTCAGATAGAAGTACTGGTCGTTGCGCAGCGCCCTATCGGCGAAGCAGAGAACGCTGGTGCCCTTGAGCGCGTAGCCGTACTTATGGGTGTCCGCGGAGATCGTGGTGACCCCAGGCACCGAGAAGTCAAAGGGTGCGATGTCGTATCCCAGTTCGCGTCCGAAGGGCAGGATCCATCCGCCCAAACAGCCGTCCACGTGCAGTCCGATTCCCCGCTCTAAGGCCAGCGCGCCCAACTCGACGATGGGGTCGATCGTGCCGTATCCGTAGTTGCACGCCGAGCCCACGAGGGCGAGCGTGTTCTCGTCGATGTGATCTCTCACCCAGTCCAGGTCGACTTGGGTCGTGACCGGATCCACGGGGGCGACTTTCATTTCGACTCCAAAGAGATGGCCCGCCTTGGAAAAGGCGGGATGGGCGGTTTCGGGCTTGATCATGTTGGGGCGTCGGGGCGTGGCGCGGTGCTCGCGGTACGCGAGCACCGCGTGGGCGATCGAACCCGACCCGCCCGAGGTGATGAGGCCCGCGGGATCGGCGAGCGCCGATCCGCTCAACAGGTCCAAGGTCATCGCGATGATCTCGGCCTCGAATTTGGTATTCGAAGGACACATGTCGCGCTGGAGAGAGTTGACGTACGAGAAGTACGAGAAAGCCTCGTTCAAAAAATCGTAGTGGTCATGATCGCCGCAGTACATGGTTCCCGAGCACTGGCCGGTCTCCCACGTCGGGTTCTCCACTTTCGACATCGCGGCCAGCACCGAAAGAACCACGTCCTTATCCGTGCCGTGCTCGGGCAGCGTGCGGTGCACTTCGAACTCATTCTCGTACGGGAACCCCGCCATGACCCCTCCACTCTCTCCGGCCACGCGACAAACCGACAAGACAGCGTGGATCAGGTGAACACTACGCTCGCTCCGAGAGGTGAGAGATGGAACTTAAAGAGATGCTGGGCGCGGTGGGTGATCACCTTTCGGTTCGGCGAGCCTTCGGTGAAGGCTACGAAAAAGACGGCGCGCTGGTCATCCCGGTCGCCTTTGTCGCGGGCGGCGGGGGCGGAGGCGAAAGCCTCGAAGCGGATGAGGACGTCACCGACGACAACCACGACCCCCTCGCCGGCGAGCACCCACGACGAGGGGGCGCCGGCGGCGGATTCGGAGGCGTCGTAGTACCTCTTGGGGTGTACGTCATCAAAGAGGAGCGAGTTCGATTCGTTCCCACGATCAATCCAACACTGATTGCCGTCGCGGCGATGGGACTCGTAAAGGTACTCGCGCGAGCGTCACGGCGAAGGTGCAGACGCTAGCGGAAAGTAATTTAGAAGTTGGTCGTCTGGCCCTTGATGGCCTTGCGCAGCAAATGCGACAATTCGGCGCGCTCGCTCTGGTCGAGAGCCCCCAGTATCTCGTCTTCGAGTGACTGCTGAGCCGCCTCGGCGGCGTCGAGGGCCTTTTGGCCCCGCTCCGTCATCGACACAATGTGACGACGCCTATCGGCGGGGTCGCGTCGACGCTCGACGAGCCCCGAGGCTTCCAATTCGTTCAACAGCATCACGCAGTAGTTGGTGTCGATGCAGAGGCCTTCGGTGAGCTGCTGCTGGGTGGGTTCGCGATAGTCGCGCAGATACGCCAGGACCGCAACTTCCTTGAGCGTCTGGCCGAGCAAGTCGGGAGTGCTACGGCGCCCGATCAAACGTGACAGCTGGGTGACCAGCAGGATCGGCCCGGTCGAAGAATTTTCCTCCACGGAAACAAATGGTAGCGACGGACTTATATTCATGCTATAGTGATTATATCACTTACTAGATCATATCTAGACAAAGTTGATCTCGTTATCCATTCTATCTTCGAAGGAAGGCCTTTATGACGCTCTCTCCTACCCTCTCACCAGGCAGAACCGATCGACGCTGGATCGCTCTCATCGTGGTGTGCCTCGCCATGCTGATGAACGCACTCGACTCTTCGATCGTGAATGTCGCCCTCCCCTCAATTCAGCGCGAGCTGCACTTCTCTAGTTCGAATCTCACCTGGGTCGTTGACGCCTACCTCATCGCCTTTGGCAGCTTCCTGCTCTTCGCCGGTCGTCTCGGCGACCTCGTGGGCCGCAAGAAGGTCTTCCTCGGTGGGGTGGCGCTGTTCACTGCGTCTTCACTCGTGTGCTCGCTCGCCTCCTCTCAATCGATGCTGATCGTCGCTCGCTTCTTTCAGGGCATGGGTGGGGCCGTGTCGACCTCGGTCATCGTGGCCATCATCGTCACCGAGTTCCCCGGCGCGAACGAGCGGGCCAAGGCCATGAGCGCGTACCTATTTGTCGCCGTGGGCGGCGGCTCGATCGGCCTGCTGGTGGGAGGCATCCTCACCCAAGCCGTGAGCTGGCACTGGATCTTCGTCATCAACGTCCCCATCGGCATCGTGACCTTCGTGCTGGGATCGATCCTCATCAAGGAGAACGAGGGACTCGGCGTCAGCCAGGGCCTCGACGTCAAAGGTTCACTCTTGATGACCGTATCGCTGGTGATTGGCATCTACGCGATTGTCACCGCCTCCACCTACGGCTGGATGAGCTCTCACACCCTCGGCTTCGGCGCGGTGTCGTTGATCCTGATGGCACTCTTCGCCCTTCTCGAGTCGCGCATCGCCAAGCCGATCATGCCCACGCGCGTGCTGCGGCTGCGCAGTCTGATGACCTCGAGCGTCGTGCGCGGCCTCTCGTTTGCCGCGATGTTCGCGGTGTTCTTCTTTGGAGCGCTCTACCTCGAGCGCGTGCTGGGCTACGACCCGGTGCGCACCGGGGTTGCGTTCTTGCCCCTCACGCTCGCTATGGCCACAATGTCCCTCGGGCCAACGAGTCGTCTACTCGCGCGCTACGGCCCGATGAAGTTGCTCGTCCCGGGAATGACGTCTGCTCTGGTGGGACTGTTGTGGCTCTCGCGCTCGGGCGTGCAAGCGAACTACTTTGTCGCGATCCTGCCGGCGTTCTTGCTGCTGGGCGTGGGCATGAGTTTGTCGGCGGTTCCGCTGCTGACCATCGCGATGGCCGACGTGCCGCGCGAGGACGCGGGCATCGCCTCGGGCCTCGTGAACGTGTCGATGTGGCTCGCCTCCTCGGCCGGCCTGGCGATTTTTGGCACGCTCGCCGCGAGCACCTCGCGCACCATGGCTTCGGAGGGATTCTCGACCGATCGTTCCCTGGTGGCGGGCTACCACGAGGCCTTCTTCATCGGTGCGGTGCTCGCCTCGCTCGCGCTGCTCATCATCGTGACCGTCCTGCGCACTCCCTCCCAGGAGGCACGCGACGAACGAGAGAGCATCGAAGAGGAGATCTCCCACTTCGAGATCGTCTCTGAGTTCTAAATCTCAACGCTACCCAGCAATCGTCACAACGCGGACGGTCGCTGGGTAGCGTCGTTCTATGCGCCTCGACGTTTATCGCAGTTGTACGTGGCGCGAGAAGCGACAGGTACTTGAGACTTTTTGGCATTCGGGCCCGCACACGAGCGCCCGCATCCAGGAGGCCGCCGCACAGTACGGTCCCTACGCCATCGCAGCACTCGCCCTGGTGGCGATCGAACTCGCGGTGATATTCGGGGTCGCGCTCTCGCACCATGCGCTGATCAGTTGGATCGCGCTCGTGATCGAGGTCGCGGTGCTCGTCTCGATACGGTGGGCGGTCGTGCGGACTCGCTCGCTCTCGTGCCGCTCAATCTGAGCGACTAGAGATCTGCGCCGAAAGGAAGTATCGGAGGCGCCGACACCCCCACGTCCACGCAGAACAACCGTCCCGCCAAGGGGTCCGCGACGCGCTGGGCCTCGGTCATTTCCTCCTGCCCGGTGGTGATGTACAGCGTGGTCCCGTTGGCTCCGCCGATCGCGCACGACGACACCTGGGGGGTAGGGATCGCGACGCGAGAGAGCAGCTCACCGCCGCTCGAATAGTGGCGCACCTCGGATCCGTTAAAGAGGGCGACCCACAGATCCCCCTGGACGTCCACGCACATCCCGTCGGGATGGCCCTCACGCTCAGGGTCGAGTTGCACCACGGTGCGACGACCCATCGGCCATCCGCGCTCGTCGAGATCAAAGGCGACGACGCAGCCGGTGGGCGTGTCGATGTAGTACATGGTGGAGCGATCGGCGCTCCAGGCGATGCCGTTCGAGATGGTCACGCTCTCTACGACCACGTGCACCTGGCCGTCCTCGTCGAAACGGTACAAACTCGCCCCGCCGTGGTGTTTGTCGTAGGCCATTGATCCGATCCAAAAGGTGCCCCAGGGGTCGGCGGCGCCGTCATTCATGCGCACGTCGGGCCGCGCGGCTTCGGGGGCGGCAAGTTCGCGAAGCTCCCCCTCTTCGCTCAACGCCACGATCGACTGATTGCGTCCGAGGATCCACCCTTGGCGCCGGTTATGAAGCGGGGCGCTCACCGTCACGTGGCCGCCCAGGTCGTAGCGGCGAAGAATATCTACCCGAGACCCGTCCGCGCGAGCGCGAAAAAACGAACCCGCATATACGTCCACCCAGGACAGCTCCTGGCGCACCGCATCCCAACGACACGACTCTCCCAGTTCGTATCGCTCCTCGGTGCAGGGCGTCGCGACCAGTTCTCTCATCACACTCCCCTCGATCCGGCGACAGTGTAGAGGAATCGCCGTATCCGAGGAATGTTGGCTTCGCTACGCTTCGCACATGACGTCCTATGAACCTCGAAGTGACCGCTACGACTCGATGATCTATCGCCGCAGCGGGAGAAGCGGCATCCGCCTGCCTGCCGTCTCTCTGGGCCTGTGGCACAACTTCGGCGACGCCCAGCCCCTCAGCGCCCAGCGCGCCATCCTGCGCCGCGCCTTCGACCGGGGGGTGACCCACTTCGATCTCGCCAACAACTACGGGCCACCTTACGGCAGCGCCGAGACGAATTTCGGGCGTATCTTGCGCGAGGACTTCTCCTCACTGCGCGATGAACTCATCATCTCGACCAAGGCGGGCTGGGACATGTGGCCGGGCCCCTACGGCGATCGGGGGTCGCGCAAATATCTGCTCGCGAGCCTCGATCAGAGCCTGGCGCGCTTAGGCGTGGAGTACGTGGACATCTACTACCACCACCACTTTGACGCCACCACGCCGATGGAAGAGAGCCTGGGAGCTCTCGATCACGCCGTGCGCGCCGGCAAAGCTCTGTACGTTGGGATCTCTTCGTACTCCGACGAGCGGACCAAGGAGGCGGTGGCGATTCTGAGGGACCTCGGCACGCCGCTGCTGATTCACCAGCCTTCGTACTCACTGTTTAATCGCTGGATCGAAACGAAACTGCTGGACGTGCTCGACGACGAGGGCGTGGGGTGCATTGCTTTTTCCCCACTCGCCCAGGGCCTGCTCACCGACCGCTACCTCAACGGCGTGCCGGAGGGATCGCGCGCTTCGCGCAACGACTCCCTCGACATGTCGATGCTCAGTGAGGTCAATCTGGGCCACGTACGGTCGCTCAACAACCTCGCCCAGCGCCGCGGTCAAAGCCTCGCCCAAATGGCGATCGCCTGGGTGCTGCGGGATCCGCGCGTGACGTCAGCGCTCCTGGGGGCGAGCAGCGTCGAGCAACTCGACCACAACCTCGACGCTCTCGACAACCTGGACTTCAACGCCGACGAACTCGCCGCCATCGACCAATTCGCCGTCGAGGGCGGCGTCGATCTATGGCGCGAGATGGCGACCAGCTAACTAGACGGCAAAGGCGGGCATGTCGCGCGGCTAAATTCGACCAAGAACCCGTCGCGACTCTTCGCCCGCCGACCAGAGAGACTTTGACCGTGCCACTCCTCCAGCGATTTGACGAAGAGAGCGTGACGCCCCTCACGCCCGAAGAACTCAAGGCGCGCTGGGTCCACTTCCACCAGGAGATTCGTCGACTGTCGGGAACCCGGCTGCAACGCATCGCCGGGCGCATGCTCGGAGAGGACACCTGGAGATACCGCAGTGCTCGCACCATCTTTCGGCCTCTTCTTCGGGCGTGGCGCAATTGGCGCAAGAAGGAAAAAACGCGACCGACCCTGGTGTCGGCGGCCCAGGCGACCGAGATCTATCCGGTTAACTACCGCCCCCGCATCGTGGACTACGCCCAGGATGTGGCTGGCCTCGAGGTAGACCTAGGCGACGTCACCATCTTCGAGATCGACGCGAGCGACCTCGACGCCGCTCACGTGGTCACCGCGCTCAACTCGACGCTCAACGAGACGACCACGGAGTGGCTGTTCCTCGCCGACTCCGCCACAACCAATGACGAGCGCCGTTACAGCGTCGCCAAACTCCTGGCGCACGCTTCGCTCGGCGATGACGTGGTCTTCGCCGACGAAGAGGGGCTCAACCAGTTCGCTCCCCTCCTGAAGAGCCCCGGCGTGGGACCCCACACGTTGCTCAGCTACAACGTCGTGGGCCGACCAGCGCTCTGGAGAGTGGAGACGCTCTTCGCCGGGGGTGGATTTTCGCTGGATGCCGGTTGGGCCTTCGAGCACGATGCGTACCTGCGCTTATCCGAGCGCGGCGCTGTCTTTCACCACCTCGCGCGCGTGCTCCCCGGAGGCCGAGCGGCTCGCGAATTCGACTCCGCACGCATCGACGACGACACGCTGCGCGTCGTCCAGTCCGCGATTGCGCGTCGCGGCTGGCAAGGTTCGGTCGCGCGCGGCGAGCGAGCGGGGCTCGTTCGCTGGAGCGTAAAGCCGCCTGCTCCCGCGCCCTCCATCGACATCATCATCCCAACCCGCGACCGCATCGACCTGGTGCGCCAGTGCATCGAGGCCATCGAAGAAAAGACGACCTACACGAACTACAGCATCATCTTGCTCGACAACGACTCAATCGAAGAGGCGTCGCTCGCCTACTTTCGCGACACGAAGTACCCCGTGGTTCCTTGTCCGGGACCGTTCAATTACGCCGCGATCGTGAACCGCGGCGTGAAACACTCGCGGGCCGACTATGTCGTCACGCTGAATAACGACACCGTCGTGGTGACCCCGGACTGGCTCGAGCAGATGATCTCTCTGGCGTCGCTGCCCGACGTGGGCATCGTGGGCGCGTGCCTGCTGGATCGCGACGGTCAGCGTGAGCACGAGAGCATCGTCATTTCGCCCTATCCCCAGCACCTGCGCACCGACTCCAACTACCCCCACGTCGACGACTTCTCACGTGCCGTGCGCGACGTGGCCGCAGTGACCGGGGCGGTGCAGATGGTCGAGCGCGAGTTCTGGATGAGCTTGGGCGGGATGGACGAGCAGTTAGCGGTCGTGATGAACGACGTGGATATCTGCCTGCGTTCGCAGATGGAGGGTCGCTTCGTCGTCTACACCCCCCACGTGCGCCTTTTTCACCACGTGGGTTCCTCTCGCGGCGACCTCGATCCCCTCGAGGATCGCAACCGATTCATCTCGCGCTGGGACATCTTCGGGTCGTTCCGCGACCCGTATTTTCCCGAGTCGCTGCTGCTGCTCGGCGAGAAGATGTACTTCTTTGTACGCTGAGACGTTCCGAGCGGGCCCATCGACCCTTGTAACCTAAGAAGGTGAATTCGACTGGCGCGAGAGTTTTTGGCGCGTACCGCCGCCTCTCTCCCAGCACCAAGGCCATCGCCGTCATTGTCTTGGTGGTACTCGCGGCCAACGGTTTCTACGTCCTGGGGCTCGCCAACAACGACCCCATCTCCTGGACGGCCGGGATCTCGCACCACCTCTGCCGCATCACCTGTGGACGTCCCGCGATTGACCCCAACGTTGGCTTCGTCACGCAAACTCTCGGCCACGAAGCGGCCATGGACCTGCTGCACTTTCACTTCCCGTGGTGGACGTACACCCAAGGGCTCGGCCAGCCCCTCGCCGGTGACATGCAATCGGGCGCACTCTTTCCACTGACTCTGCTCTTCGCCCTGTCCTCGGGGCTGGTCTGGTTCCACGTCAGCCTCGAAATCATCGCGGGCGTCTCCACCTACTTCCTGGCGCGACGTCTCTCGATGCCGGTGTTCTTCTCCACCTTCGCGGGCATCCTCTTCGCCATCAACGGCACGTACGCCTGGCTGGGGAATTCGGTAATGAACCCAGTGTGCTTCTTGCCCATGCTGATTCTGGGCATCGAGATGATCTACGACAGCGCGTCGAGCCCCAAGAACCGCGGCTGGTACATCATGGCGATCGCGCTAGCCCTGTCGCTGTACGCGGGATTCCCCGAAGTCGCCTACATCGACGGACTGTTCGCGATCGGTTGGGCCATTGTGCGCTTCTTCGTGATTCCCCGACTCAATCGTGCGCGCGCCGCGCGTCGCCTCGCCCTCGGCGGCGCAATGGGACTCGTACTGGCGCTACCAATCATCGTGCCCTTCAAGGACTACCTCAAGGCGGGCTTCATCGGCAGTCACACTTCCTCAGTAGATGGCGCGCTGGTGCTGCCCCACTACGCGCTCGCCGGTTTCTTCGATCCCTACGTCTTTGGGCCGATCTTCGCCAACACCAAGGCCGACCAGATGTGGGGCGGCATTGGCGGGTTCTTTGGGGCCAGCGTGTGCGCTCTCGCCCTGGTGGGCCTCTTTGGCGCGAAGTACCGCTCGCTGCGCCTCTACATGGGCGCCTACGTCGTGGTGGCCATGTGCGGCGCGTTCAACTTCTTCGGCTTTCACCGACTCTGGGATCTCATCCCGCTCGTGAGCCGTTCTTCCTTCGAGCGCTACAACACGCCCGGGTGCGAACTCGCCATTATCCTCCTCGCAGGCTTTGGCCTATGGGACTTCACCCAAAGCGTGCGGGCCCGGCGCCTGCTCACCACGACCAGTGCGGCCATGATCCTGGCGGTGGTCCTGTGCGTGCTCGGGGCCCGGGCTACTAACGCCGGCCAGACGTTCTCCTCGGCCAAAATCCACGCTGTCTACATCGCCCTGCAGTTCATGCCCTTCGTCGCCGTCGCGTTGCTACTCGTGGTGAGCCGGCTGCACCGATGGAAGGTCGCGCCCTTCCTCTTGGCGCTCGTGGTGGTGGGCGAGGCGCTGGTGATGTTCCTCGTGCCCACCGCCGAGTCCCCCAAGCAGCTCACCGTCGACTACGCGCCCATCACCTACCTCCAAGCGAACCTGGGCGAGCAGCGATTCGTGGACTTCGCGGTGCTGTACCCGAACTGGGGTACGTACTTCGGGGTCAACGAGCTGAGCGACATCGACCTGCCCTTCCCCAAGGCGTTCAAGAACTTCATCGAAAAGGACCTCGAACCGGGACTCACTCCGGGTAATCAGTTCGTGGTGAAGGGCGGCGGCATCGGGGTGCGCAAACTCGAGCATTCGGTGATCAACCACTTCCACCAGTACGAAAAGGCGGGCGTGAAGTACCTGCTCATCCCCAGTTCGCTGCCGCTGATGAAGGGCCTCGCCGAGCGCGGAGTGACCAAGGTCTTTTCCGACCCGATCGCCGCCATCTACAAGATGCCCCACCCGCGGGCCCTCTACTCGACCGCCAACACCTCGTGCACCGTAACGAGCGCGAACGACAACACCGCGAGCGTGAACTGCCCGACGGCCACGACGCTCTTGCGCACGGAGCTCTCGATGAAGGGCTGGAAGGCCTTCGTGAACGGCAAAGAAGTGCCGATCACCACCGTGCACGGGGTCTATCAAGAGGTCTCGGTGCCCGCGGGCAATTCCACGGTGACCTTCACGTTCTCGCCGCCCGACGAGCGATACGCGCTGCTGGTGGGCCTGCTCGGTTTTCTCTTCTTGATCGGTTCCTTCGTCAACGAACGCCGACGCTTTATCCCCGCGCGCAAGGCGCCCTCGCACCACTAGCCCCGCGAACGTCGGCTACGTTGAGGGCCTATGGCCCACGACTCCGTCGACGACATCGACCTCACCAAGTCGATGCCCAAGGAGGAGTCGGACGAGCGGGTGCGCCGCGCCCAGAATCGCCTCACTCAACTGCGCCTCTTTAGTGCGGGCCTCTTAGAGCCGCATCGACCCGGACCAGGGCTGATCGTGCTTTTTGAAGGCTTTGACGCCGCGGGCAAGGGCGGCGCGATCCGTCGACTCACGGCCAGCCTCGACCCGCGACACGTCACCGTTCATCCGGTCAGCGCCCCCACCCCGGAGGAGCTTCGCCACCACTTCTTGTGGCGCTTTCAGCCCTACATTCCCGGCACCGGCGAGATGACCGTCTTCGACCGATCCTGGTACGGACGGCTCCTGGTCGAACGCGTCGAGGGCCTGATCGACGACGAAACGGCCGAGCGTTCGGCCCGCGAGATCGTCGAGTTCGAGCGCATGCTCACGAGCGACAACGTCACGCTCGTGAAGTTTTGGCTGCACATCTCGAGCAAGGAGGAGCTTCGTCGCTTCGAGGATCGAGAGAACGATCCCCTCAAGCGCTGGAAGCTCACCCCCGACGACTGGCGTAATCGCGACAAGCGCAAGGGCTACGACGCGGCTCTGCGCTACATGGTGGCATCAACCGACGCCAAGCGCGCGCGCTGGGACCTCATCGCGGCCGAGAGCAAGCACTACGCGCGCGTCGCGGTCTTAGAGACCTTGATCGAGCGCTGGGTGCGCGACCTGACGCGGCGCGGCTACGACGTTCCCGCACCGCGCGAGGGCAACTACCTCAAGGGAAAGTAGCCATGACCCGATACGGCATCACCGTTCCCTTCGAGGGCGTAACCCTCCTGGAGCACCGCGAGTGGTACCGGCGCCTGGCCGACCTCGGCTATACCGACGTCTGGTCGGCCGAAGTCGACGGCGCCGACGGCTTTACCCCGCTCACGGTGGCGGCCCTCAGCGACGAGCGGCTCCAGCTGGGCGTCGCGGTCACGCCGGCGTTCACTCGCGGCCCCGGTCTGCTGGCCATGAGCGTGGCGGCCCTGGCCGAAGTCGCGGGTGGCCGCTTCGTAATGGGACTCGGCTCGTCCAGCCAGCCCGTAGTGGAGCGCTGGAACGGCATCGCCTACGAGCGGCCCTACCAGCGCACGCGCGACGTGCTGCGCTTTCTCAAGCGCGCGTTGGACGGTGAGAAGATCGACGAGGAGTTCGAGACGTTCACGATTCGCGGATTCAAACTGTCGCGACCCGTGCTCGAGCGCCCGCCGATCCTGCTCGGAGCCCTGCGTCCGGGGATGCTGCGCTTGGCGGGGTCCGAGGCCGACGGGGCGATCCTCAATTGGCTCGGCGCGGGTGACGTGGCCCAGTGTCGCGCCGAAGTTGGCGAGGGCAAATTGATCGCCGCGCGGCTCTTCGTGATCCCCCTCGAGGACGAGGGGACCGCGCGCACGATCGCGCGGCGCATGATCTCTTCGTACCTCACCGTCAACGCCTACGCCGAGTTCCACCGCTGGCTCGGACGCGGCGACGCGCTGGCCCCGATGTGGGAGGCGTGGGCGGAGGGCGATCGCAAGCGCGCCAACGAGGTCATTCCCGACGAGGTCGTCGACGACTTGGTGATTCACGGCAGTTACGCGGCGTGCCGCGAGCACATCGCTCGCTACCTCGAAGCCGGAATCGAGATCCCCACGCTCGCCATCGTGCCCTTCGGGGTCGACCTAGGCGAGGCCGTCGAGGGTCTCGCGCCGCGCTAGACCTTTTCGGACTCGAGGAACTCGAGCACCTCGGCGTACTTCTCGCGCGCGGCGCTACGTCGCGTGGGGATGTGGTCGCTGGGCACCTCGACCGCCGTGTACTCCTTGAGCGCGTGGCGCGCCACCGTCTGGCGGTGCACCTCATCGGGCCCGTCGTAGATGCGCGCGGCGCGCGCGGCGCGGTACATCGACTCGAGGGGCATGTCGGTGGAGTAGCCCAGCGAGCCGTAGGTCTGAATGGCGCGGTCGATCACGTTGTGCAGGACACCGGCCCCGTAGTACTTGATCATGGCGATCTCGTCGCGCGACGCCGAGGCGCCGACCTGATCCATCTTCCAGGCCGCGTGCAAGGTCATCAGGCGCGCCGCGTGCATCTCGGCCTTCGAGTCGGCGATCCAGTTCTGAATCGTCTGCTTTTCGGCGAGCAGCGAACCATGAGTGAATCGACTCTGCGCTCGCTCGCACATCATGTCAAAGGCGCGCTGGGACTGACCGAGCCAGCGCATGCAGTGATGAATCCGGCCCGGACCGAGTCGCGTCTGGGCCAAGAGAAACCCTGAGCCTTCGGGACCGATGAGATGATCGGCGGGCACCCGAACTTCGTCGTACAGAATCTCGGCGTGGTTGCCGAACTGACCGTAGACGACGTCGGGGTGATCCATCGCGCCCACGTCGCGCACGATGCTCACCCCGGGAGTGTCGACGGGCACCACGAACATCGACGAGCCCTGGTAGGGATGGACCTCGGGGTTGGTGACCGCCATCACGATCAAAATGTCGGCCACCGAGCCATTGGTGGTGTACCACTTTCGGCCCGTGATCACCCACTCCTCGCCGTCGCGCACCGCGCGGGTGGCCAGCAGGCGCGGATCGCTGCCCGCGGTGTGGGGCTCGGTCATCGAGAAGCCCGAGCGAATCGCGCCCGAGAGCAGCGGCGCCAGCCAGCGTTCGCGGATCTCTTCACGCCCCGTCATCTCCATTCCCGCGGCCAGGAGTTCTGCGTTGCCCGAGTCGGGCGCGTTATTGCCAAAGACGACCGGCGCGTAGAGGGACTGGCCCAGGATCTCGTGCATGAGCCCCAGGTGCACCTGGCCAAAGCCCATGCCGCCGAGCTCGGGGGGCAGGTGCGCCGCCCACAGACCGCGCTCTTTGACCTGGTCCTGGAGGGGCGCGATCAGCGCGAGGAGTTGCTCGCGCGTGAGCGAGAGGGTCTCTAAGGGAAATACCTCGTCCTTGACGAACGCGCGCATCCAGACGAGTTGGGCGTCGTACTCGGGGTCCGTTGAGAAGTCCCAGGCCATATTTTCCTTTCGTCTGGGCCACTCTAGAGGCGCTCGTTTTGCCCCGACGCGCCCGGGTTCCCCACTCTCTACAATGAAGCGAGATCGGAGAGCTGTGGCGAAAAAGAACAAGACGAAGTCGGACAAATCCAAAGACGACGCCGAGCACGTTCGCACGAAGCTCGTCAAGATCGGCGTCGTGGACACCATGTTTGCGCGCTTCGATATGGGCGCGGCCGCTCGGCGCGAGCTCGCCAAGTGCCCGGGATACGGCGAAACCTTCGAGGTCATCAGCCAGACGGTGCCCGGCTTTAAAGACCTAGCGGTGGCGGCCAAGAACATGATCGAGCGCGACGGAGCGTCCATCGTGGTCGCGCTGGGCATGCCCGGTTCGGCGCCGATCGACAAGCAGTGCGCCCACGAAGCCTCCACCGGCCTCATGAGCGCACAGTTGCTCACCTCCACACCCATTCTCGAAGTCTTCGTGCACGAAGACGAGTCCGAAGACCCCGCGGTTCTCGCCAAGGTCTTCGAAAACCGCTCGCGCGATCACGCTCGCAACGCCTACTGGATGCTCTTCGCGCCCGAGGAGTTGGCCAAACGCGCGGGCCAGGGCATCCGCCAAGGTTTCGCCAACGCAGGCACGCTCCCGCACTCCTAGGAACTCGCCTCCTACTCCGCTTCGAATCGGGTCGCGCCTACGAGTAAGTATGCTCACCTGAGCCGCAGTTGAGGTCAGGAGAGCCATGCCCGAAGCCGTTATCGTCGCCACCGCCCGTACGCCAATCGGACGAGCGTTCAAGGGCTCCCTGGTCGATCTGCGACCCGACGACTTGACCGCTTTGATCGTGCGCGCGGCGCTCGAGAAGGTCCCCGAGCTCGACCCGCACAGCGTCGAAGATCTCATTGTGGGCTGCGGTCAGCCCGCGGGCGAGGCGGGATTCAACGTGGCCCGAGTGGCCGCGGTGCTGGCCGGGCTCGATGACGTGCCTGGGGTAACGGTGAATCGATACTGCTCCTCCTCGCTCCAAACGATCCGCATGGCCGCCCACGCCATTCGCGCCAGTGAAGGCGACGTCTTCGTGGCCGCGGGCGTCGAAACGGTCTCGCGCTTTGGCAACGGCGCCGCCGACACGGGTTCGGCGATCAACCCACGATTCCACGACGCCATCGAGCGCACCAAGGCGCGCACACCCAAGGTGGGCGAGCCCTGGAGCCCCCCGACGGGACTGCCCGACGTCTACATCGCGATGGGCCAGACCGCCGAAAACGTCGCTGAATTCGAAAAGGTGTCGCGCCGGGAAATGGACGAGTTCGCCCTGCGCAGCCAGGAACTGGCCGTCGCCCACCAAAAGAACGGATTCTTCGAGCGCGAGATCACCGCGGTGACGACGCCCGAGGGAACGCTGGTCTCCAAAGACGACGGACCGCGCGACGGCACGACGCTCGAGAAGCTCCAGAGCCTCTCGCCCGTCTTTCGCGAAGGGGGTACCGTCACCGCCGGCAACGCCTGTCCGCTCAACGACGGGGCCGCGGCGGTCATCGTCATGAGCGACACCAGGGCCAAGGAACTCGGCATCACTCCCCTGGCTCGCATCGTGGCGAGCGGGGTGAGTGGCCTGAATCCCGAGATCATGGGACTCGGTCCCATCGAGGCCTCGCGCCAGGCCCTCGCGCGCGCGGGTCTGTCCATCTCGGACATCGACCTGGTTGAAATTAACGAGGCCTTCGCCGCCCAGGTACTGCCCTCAGCCAAGCACCTCGAGATTCCACTCGAGAAGCTCAACATTCGCGGCGGCGCGATCGCGCTGGGCCACCCCTTTGGCATGACCGGCGCGCGCATCATGACCACGCTGCTCAACTCGCTCGAAGACGCCGACAAGCGCTTCGGTTTAGAGACGATGTGCGTCGGTGGCGGTCAGGGCATGGCCATGATCGTGGAGCGGCTGAACTAACTACTCTGGCGCACCAGTCCAGCGCGCGTCGGGGTCGGATTCGTAGAGCGCTGCCTCGTCGTCGTTGACCGCAGCCGCCTCGTCGGGCAGCATCACCGGGATCGACTCGCGAATCTCGTAGGCGATCCGGGTGCGCGGGTTGAATAAGACGTCGCGCGAGGGGACGTAGAGCAATTTGCCGTGATCGACCGGGTCTTCGAGCAGGGTGATGAGAAAGTCGTCCAGGGCCATCAGCTGAGCTCCTTGATCAGTGCGAGCGACTCGGCCACGTGGGTGCGCAGCGACTCCTCGTCGCGGTCTTCGACGTTGAGACGCAACAGCGGCTCGGTGTTGGAGGGGCGCAGATTGAACCACCACGTTCCGTAGTCCGCACTAAGCCCGTCCAGGTCGTCGACGTTCACGCCCTCAGCGACCAGGCGCTCACGCACGCGCTGCACGGTGGCCGCGGGGCTGCTCACCTCGGTGTTGATCTCGCCCGAACTCGCGTAGCGCACGTAGGGTCGTGCGAGCTCCGAGAGCGCCAGGCCCGAGCGGCTGAGCAGGTCCAGCACCACGAAGGCGGTGATGATCCCGGAGTCGGCGCGGTAGTTGTCGCGGTAGTAGTAGTGACCGGAGTGCTCGCCGCCGAAAATCGCACCGGTCTCGGCCATGGTCTGCTTGATAAAGCTGTGACCCACCCGCGTGCGCACGCCCACGCCCCCCGACTCTTCGATCACTTCGGGCACGGACTTCGAACAGATCAGGTTGTAGAGCACGGTCTCGCCGGGATGGCGCGCGAGCATCGCGGCGGCCACCATGGCGGTCGTCGTCGACCCGCTTACCGGATCTCCTTTTTCGTCAATCAAGAACACCCGATCGGCGTCTCCGTCAAAGGCGAGTCCTACGTCCGCGCCGCTCTGTCTGACGCGCGCCTGCAAGTCAACCAGGTTGGCCGGATTGAGCGGATCGGCGGGGTGGTTGGGAAAGTTGCCGTCGAGTTCGGGATAGAGAATCTCCACGTCGAAGGGCAGACCGTCAAAGACCATTGGGGCGACGAGCCCGCCCATGCCGTTAGCGGTGTCGGCGACAATGCGCAGCGGACGAAACGAGTCCACGTCCGCAAAGGAGTGCACGTGGGTTACCCACTCGTTGGTGAGGTCGAGGGTCGAGTACTCGGCCCACTCGCCCGCGGCGGGATCTTCGTAGAAGCGATGGGTGAGCTCTTCGATCTCGGCGAGTCCCGACTCGGCGCCGATCGGCTTGGCCCCCGCCAGACACATCTTGATGCCGTTGTAGCGCGCGGGGTTGTGCGAGGCGGTGAACATCGCCCCCGGCGCTCCCAAGTACCCCGAGGCGAAGTACAAAAAGTCGGTCGAGGCCAGTCCGAGGTCCACGACCTCGACGCCCACGGCGCGCGCCCCTTCGCCAAAGGCGGCCGAGAGCGTCTCGCCCGAGGTGCGCATGTCGCGGGCCATCACGATGCGCGGCGTGCTGGCAAAGGTGCCAAAGGCCGAACCCACAGCCCGCGCGAGGCGCTCGTCAATCTGGTCGGGGTAGGTACCGCGGACGTCGTACGCCTTGAAAACTTCAGTCGTATTCACGACTAGTCAGTCTACCGATCGCCTTTTGCGCCTCTTGAGGGCCGCGAAGGCGACGACCAAACCCACCGCGACGCTGACGTCGCTCACGAGGTGCCCCAGGGTGTAGGCCGGCGTGCTGGCGTAGACCAAGGAAACGTCCTTCTTCGTGGGCACCACGACCATGAGGTTGGGGCTCACGCGGTAGGGTCCCGTGGCCCCACTCACCTTCCAGCGCGGGTAGTACGAGATCTTCACCAGCATCGGCACCCCGATCCGGTTCACGTGGAACGAGAGCGACTGGAGGCCCACGTCCACGTCGCTCACCGCCACGTGAGGTAGCGCGGGGGTGGCCACCATGGTCGTCACGCTCGCAGCGCGGGGCCAGTCGCTCGGACCAGACTCGGCGGCGTAAATGTCCTGGAGAGAGTCGGTGAGCCACCACTGCTCGTTCGCGCTCAGCCAGTTGGACTGCGAAGAGATGTTCGCCACGACGTTGGGCGTCTCGCGCAGTGGGGCGACCATGGGGCTGTGGGTGATGAGGTAGATGCGCCACTGCGCTCCCGGCGCGGGCCAGGTCTTTGTCGTGGCGACGAGCTTGAGGTCGGGGACTTCTGCGGCCTGCTTAAAAACCGCGGGAGAATAGGCCATGAAGTACTTGACCCCGAGCATCTGCAAGTGGCGCACGCCCGCGGCCACGTTGAGCGGCCCGTAGTTCAGGCCCACCTGAGGGTCACTCGGCGAGAGGCTCAACTCGGACTGATCCAGGTAGTGATAGGGCGTGGTGGGCGAGGACTCCATCAACAGGCCCTCCATGGAGTCCACGCAGTTGTCGGTCCAGTAGGGCAAGAGCATCAGCGCTTCGGGCGTGCCCCAGCGATTTTCTGAGGCGTCGTACTCCCACATCGCCCGCCCGCAGCCGTACTTCTTGGACACTCTCTCCATCGTGGTGATGATGTCGTGGTACTCGGGCCAGGAGGCCTTCGCCTGGTAGCCCGAGTAGTTCCACTGCGCCCACGAGGAGACCTGGTTACCGGTGATGTCCAGGTGCAGCCAGTTCGCCATCGGCGTGATGAGTCCGGGCAGAGTCGAGCCCAGTCCTAAGACGACCACGAGACACGTCGCCCAAAAGACCCGGCCGCGACGCCAGTTATGGTCCTCCGAAGTCACGTCCTCACGAGCTATCGCAACAGGGGCGACGCGAGCAGTGTCGTCGTGACCGATGCCCTCGCCCTCGAGGTACGTCGCTCGCCACCGGCGGCGCCTCGGTGTATAGCGAACCCAACGCGAAGCGACGTACCCCACGAACCAACCAGATACCAAGTAGATGGAGATGTACCAGAAGGGGATGAGACGCTGATTCCATATCGCGCTCTGCGGGTCCAGGACGAACGACCAGAACGCCGCAATCGTGGTCCAGGCAAGTATCAATCCGAGTCGATCGCGCACAACGAAAGCCACGATGATGGACACGGCGGCCAGTACGACGATCCAGCGGTCCCCCGCACTGAAATTGGACCAACCAGGGGTGTCGAACCAGCCCAGCGTCGAGAAGATGTCGCGCCAGTTCGTCACCGCCACGTTGGAGTAGCCCAGCGAATCGGTCAGAGATTGAGAGACCGAAAACGGAAACAGCCACCACGCCGAGAGACCGAGCGACAAGAGTCCCGCGCCAATCGCGAATCGAAGAGGTCGCGAGTGGTCCCCGCGATGCAGGGCAAGCCGCGTTACGCGGGCCATATTGCGACGCGCGCACAGTTCAATGGCCACGAGAAGCACGATCATGGCGAGCGAGTATCGCAACGCGACGAAGCACGAGGTGATCGCGCAGCCCAACGCCACCACACCGAAGAAATAGCCACGGCGAGAGACCGCGACTTGGACGACGTGCCCGACCACGAATAGGAAGAGCAGCAGCGTAAACAACAGCGAGTACGGCGACTCGCGCATCGAGAGAAAGCCCGTCTGGTTCGTGATCGCCGAGGTATCAAAGAAGAAGGGCACCCCCGCGACGCACAGCGAGGCGCCGAGCACGGTCAGTCGATTCACCGCGCCACTCAGCCCTCGCAGGGGCACGTCTCGCCCCGTGAGCCCGTAGCGATACGCCAGCTCGTAGAGAACGACGATTACGACGCTCGCGATGCAGAACATCCAGGGCAGCACGTGCGCCGCGAGCGTCAGCGAAAGTGATATGGCGGCTAGCCAATAACCCTTTCCCGTGCGTACGCCCCGAGCGAAAAGACCAATGGTCAGTAGCGCCAGCGCCAACGACAGCGAGAACGCGTACTCGCCCGCCATCGTAGAAAACAGGTTGCCGCCGTCAATAGTGAAGGAGGCATCAAAGAGAAAGGGCAGCGTTGCCAATGCCAGCGCAGCCGGAATGGGGCGCGGGGCGCGAAAGAGCCGGCCCATGGCGTAGGCGGTGATCGGCAGCAGGACCGAGCCGAGGATCGTCGCGAACTTGAAGGCCACGGCGAATCCGATGACGTAACTCGCGAAGGTGGCGATGGCGTCGGGCAGGACAAAGTAATAGGTATAGAGAGGAAAGCCGTCCAACCACCCCGGGTCCCACGGCGTGAAGTTGAACGGATTGCCCGTTGAGCGCAGGTACGCCGGGGCGGCGAGATGCGAGCCGGTGTCCCCGCCGGTGAGAAGGGTGTTCGATACCAGCAGGCTCGGATGCAACTCCCAGATCGTGACGAAGATGACGGCGAGAATAATGACGAGGTCGAATAATCTCTCGGTCGTCCACCACGCGAGGAATCGGCGCACTAGTGCCCCGACCGCAGGTGGATCACCATCGCAAAAGCGGTGGCGTTAAAGGCGGCGTGCGTGAGATAGCTCGGCATCAGTCGTTTGGTGCGGTACGCCACCACCGCGAGCACGATTCCCAGGGCGAAAAGACCCGCGAACTCCAACGCCTCGGCGTGGGCGAGAGCAAAGAGCGCGGCGCTGAGCGCGATGGCGATGAACAGAGCAGAGCGTCGGGTCGCTCGTACCAAGCCCTCGTCGAGGGCGCGGAACAACACCCCGCGAAAGAACCACTCTTCGAAGATCGGCGCAACGAATACGGTCAGGAGTCCGATCAGGATGAACCCGGCGCCGTGGGACGCGGCGAAGAGGTGATTCTCCGGCTTGCTCAGACTCTTGAGGTGAAAGGGGTAATAGGCGGCGTCGATGAGGTACTGACAGGCGACTCCGAGAACCACGTACGAGAGGTCGCTCGTTCGTAGCCTCCACTGACCCGGCCACGCGCGCAATCCTCCTTCCCGGTGTGCGAAGACGATGGCGGCGCTGAGACCCGACCAGATGCCGAGCAGTCCGAGAGCGTTCGCCCACCACGGAGGGTTCGCCACCTTGGCGAGCGCACTCAACCCGCCCGGATAATGCGTAAGGGCGACTCCGAGCGCGTCGAGGAGCTCGGCGAGGATTTGACCCCCTAAGAATCCAATAAATCCCGCGACCACAATGGCGACGACGCGTGGACGCTCCGCCAGTGCGGGTACGGAAGATGAACTCAAGGGGTGGCGCTTTCCACTCGTAGGTTATGCACAGGCCCAAACGACTTGTCGCGGTAGACCTCTAGATTAGATACGTGGCTGATTCGCCGAATGATCAAAACGGATATAAGAAGTTTCTTCCCAACCCGGAGAAGCCCATGGCGCCTCAGATGCGCAAGCGCATCGTCATCATCGCCCTCGTCGCTTTCGTCATTGGATTAGTGGTTATCAATTCCCTGTTCTCGCACCAGAACGTGAAGTCCCTGTCGTACTCTCGCCTGCTGCGCGACGCTTCCAGCAACAAGGTCAATTCGGCCGTCATCAACAACACCAGCGGCGTCATTACCGGAACCTTGACCGACGGCACTTCCTACAGCGCCAACGGGCCCTACCCGGCCCTGTCCAGTGAAGTCGACACGCTGCGCGCCGAGAACGTCGCGGTCAACTTTGCCAATCCCTCCAGTCTCGCCGCAGAACTACTGCCCTACCTCATCTGGATCCTGCTAATTGGGGGCTTCCTCTATTACGCGAGCCGCCAGGCGCGCAGCCAGATGAATGGAATGATGTCGGTGGGTCGCTCGCGCGCCAAGCAGTTCAGCGAGGACCGTCCCAAGACCACCTTCTCCGACGTCGCGGGGTACTTGGGAGTCAAACAAGAGATCAGTGAGGTTGTGGAGTTCCTCAAGAGCCCGCTGCGCTACAAGTCCATTGGCGCCACGATTCCCAAAGGCGTGCTCCTGGTGGGCCCCCCGGGTACCGGTAAGACAATGCTCGCTCGCGCCGTGGCCGGCGAGGCGGGAGTGCCGTTCTTTTCGGTCTCGGGTTCGGACTTCATGGAGATGTTCGTCGGCGTGGGCGCGAGCCGCGTACGCGACCTCTTTTCCACGGCCCGCAAGCAGTCGCCCGCCATCGTCTTCGTCGACGAGATCGACTCGATCGGACGCAAGCGCGGCGCCGGGCTCGGCGGCGGTCACGACGAACGCGAGCAAACGCTCAACCAGATGCTCAGCGAGATGGACGGCTTCGAGCCCACCGAGGGCGTGGTCGTCATCGCCGCCACCAACCGCCCCGACGTGCTCGACCCCGCGCTCTTGCGCCCCGGCCGCTTCGATCGCCAGATCGTGGTTCCTCTCCCCGACCTTGGGGAACGCTTGCCGATCCTCGAAGTTCACTCCAAAGGTAAGCCGCTCGATCCGACGGTGGACCTGACCATGGTGGCCCGCGGCACGCCGGGCATGAGCGGCGCGGACCTGGCCAACCTGGTGAATGAGGCGGCCCTGCACGCGGTGAGACGCAACTCCGCCACCGTTTCCATGGAGGACTTCGAGACCGCGCGCGACCGCGTGCTCATGGGTCAAGAGCGCGACACCATGGTCCTCCAGGACGACGAACGCGAACGCATCGCCTTTCACGAGAGCGGCCACGCGCTCCTCGCCTACGTCCTGGAAAAGACCGACCCACTCCACAAGATCACGATTATTCCGCGCGGCATGGCACTGGGCGTGACCATGACGCTGCCCGAAGAAGACCGTCACATCATGGGCCGCCAAGCCCTCGAGGACTCGTTGTGCATGCGCATGGGAGGTCGCGTGGCTGAACTCCTGGTCTACGGAGACCTCTCGACGGGCGCGGCCGACGACCTCCAACGCAACACCGAACTCGCCCGACGCATGGTGCGCGAGTGGGGAATGTCCAAAGAGATCGGCCCCATGGCCTGGGGATCCAACAATCAGGTGTTCCTCGGCGAAGATCTCATGCACACGCGCGACTACTCGGACCACACCTCAAAGGTCATTGACGATGAGGTCGAGCGGATTCTGCGTGAACAGGAGTCACGCGCCATCGAGGTGCTGACGCTGCACCGCCGAGGACTCGAAGCCCTCACGCGCTCCCTGCTCGAGCACGAGACCATCGACGGTGCCGAGGCGGCTCGTCTGATCGATGAGGCCAACGGAGAACCCGTGCACCCCGTCGGGACCAAGACGGTGAGTGCGCTCTCGGCCAAGAGCCGGGCCGCCGCCAAGGAGCAGGCCCACGCGCCCGCGGCCACGACTCCCGCACCGGCGCCGACTCCGGTGACGCCGCCGCCGAACTGGCAGCCGCCGACGTTACCCGCCATCTAGGGGCGACTGTAGAAAAAGCCCGCGCGGTGAACTCGGCAGGCTGAGCGTCACGATCGCGCCCGGTTTCGACGAGACGATCAGATACGAGTCGGCTGGTTTGGGAAGCGACGAACCCAGTACTGAGGCCAACGTGACGGTGGTCAACGCCTTGAGCGCTACTCCTGAGGTGGTGACGTCCTTTTGAGCGGGGCTGGCAGCGTAGGTGGTGATGCGCACCGTGATTGTGTGGTGTGAGGCGTTCGTCACTTCGGCGGCGTCGAATCCCTGGCCCGTATAGTCGCGCACCAGGTCCACTCCGGCCGGACCCTGAGGAGATGAGAGCGTGAACCAGCTACTCGTGCCGGCGGCCAGCCCCGCCACCACGGGAACGTTCGATCGCACCTGCACGCTCGCGTACCCGTCGGCGGGAATGGCGGAGTTCGGCGTAATGGTGATCAACCCACTCGAGTAGGGCGCGACCGTGGTCGCCTGGGGGGCGATGCGGTACGTGCCCAGGGTCACCGAGGCCGTGACGTGGGCCACGGTGTCATTGGGATTGGCCACGCGGATCTCGGCGGTGGCGTTCGCCACGGTCGTGACCGCCGGCAACCAACTCGACGTCGAAGGTGCACCGACGCCCTGGTCAAAGGAGAGCGTGCCGCCCGACACCTGTTCACCCACCACTGCGAGGGAACCGCGCACGACCTTCACATCTACGCCCACGTTGGCGGTATTGACAATGCTGCGTCCGAGGTCGACGTCCACCTGGGCGTGAGCGGGAATCGACACCCCCTGAATCGCCTGGGGCGCGGAGAAGCCGTTCGTCTCGAGGGCCGAGATGTTGGCGACCGCCTCGGTACCGGTGGGGTTGTACAGGCTGATGTAGGCGTCGGATCCGACCAGCGTGTTGAATCCCGCCGCGTACCAGCGGGTGGTGCCTTGGGCGACGCAGGGGACCGAGGCGTTGCCCTCGATCTGCTCAGCGACCACTCCCCCGCCGCTGATCTGCACGGCCGTGGCGTACGTCAGCGCGGGCGTGCTGACGTGTCCGGACTTGGTCTTCACGCGCGCGGGCGGATCGAGGGTGCGCGGAACCACAATCTGGCCCTGGTGGGCGCCCAGTTCCAGCGTGCCGCTCCAGCGCGAGCCACTCGAAGAAACGACCGACACGCTCAGGGTGCGCGGATCACCGGCCGTGTTAAAGAACGAGACGCGGCCGCTGGCGCCGCTGGTGAGTCCG
>DASXFG010000027.1:0-9459 GCA_036489715.1 Acidimicrobiales bacterium
ATCGGTTCCGTCGATCGCTACCAAGTACGCACGATTCGCAATCGAAAGAATGTCCAAGACTGCGCCCTCTGCACCGAGGCGCAACGAGGTAACCCGTTGCCAAGTCGCTCCCCCGTTCCGGCTCGACCAGGTGATCGGAGCAATCGTGCTGTAGATCCATCCGTCTCGCCGATTTGCGAAGTAGACCTGTAGATTCAACTGAGCTTCGGAGTCTCGCGGGCTGTGCGTGCGCACCTCTTCCTCGAGACCCGAGGGCAGAGGCTGATCGCGCCACTGCCCTCCGCCATCCCTCGTCACACGAAGGACCACGCACTGTTGTTGACCCGAGCACGCGGAGTCTCCCAACACCCAGCCGGTTTCACCCGAGACGTATGAGAAAGATCGGGGATAGAAGTCGTGCTCGGGAGCCGACGAACTCGATGCTGCGGCCGAGCCCACGGCGGGAAGGGCGCCGCCGAGGAGAGCCGCGAGGGCGCATACGACCATCGGACGAGAGAGACGGTGCTTCATATACCTACCTTGTCCGGGTCGGCGCTCGCGTTACAGGTAAAAGTGATTCTGCCCCGCCACGTATGACAGGGTCCCGATATGGTCCGAGCATGCCGGTGGCGAAGCAGCGTCTTAATGAGCGCCAGCGAGAAGCCGCAACGTTCGGCGACGGGCCGCTGCGCGTGATGGCCGGTCCCGGCACGGGCAAGACCACCACGCTCAGCGCTCGCGTGGAGCATCTCCTCGATCGAGGAATCGCTCCCGAGCGGATACTCCTGCTCACCTTCACCCGCCGGGCCGCGCGCGAGATCGTCGGACGCGTTCGTTCCTCGCGACGCGACGAGCGAGTCCAGCGCGTGGCGGGAGGCACCTTTCACGCGCTCGCCCACCAAACCCTTCGCCGCCACTACGCCTCGCTCGGGCTCGCCGAGGGCTTTGGTGTGCTCGACCAGGGCGACAGCGCGGACTTACTCGACCTCGTGCGTGGCGACCTGGGCATTCTGAGCGGCCAGCGCCGACTGCCCAAGAAATCCACCCTGGCTTCGCTCTACTCGCGCACGATTAACACCGGGACATCACTGAACGAGGTCATGATCGACATGACCCCCTGGTGCATCGAACACTGCGAGGACGTCGCGACCCTGTTTCGCGCTTACGTCTCGCGCAAGCAGTCCCTCGGACTACTGGACTTCGACGACCTGCTGCTGTTCTGGCGCTACGCCGTGCAGGCCGAGGTTCTCGGCGACAAGCTGGGATCCGCGTTCGATCACGTGCTGGTCGACGAGTTCCAGGATGTCAACCTCCTCCAACTCGACGTACTGCGCGGACTGAGGCGAAGCGACCCGCGCCTGACGATGGTGGGCGACGACGCCCAGGCCGTCTACGGGTTTCGGGGCGCCTCCCCGCGTTTTCTGCTCGATGCGGAGCAGTACTTCGAAAACCTCACCACCATCACGCTCGAGGCCAACTACCGTTCAAGCGCGCCGATCTTGAGCGTCGCCAACGCATTGGCGGCCGACGCGCCCGAGGGATTCACCTCGGTGTTGTATGAGGAGACGCCCACGCGAGGCGCCACCCATCCCGCGTTGATTCACTGCCTCGACGAACGTGATCAATCCAGCGTGGTGGCCGATCGCGTGCTCGAACTCTACGAGCAGGGAGTGATGCTGCAGCGCCAGGCTGTGCTCTTTCGCACGGCACACCACAGTTCTGACTTAGAGATCGAGCTGTCTCGTCGGCGTATTCCCTTCGTCAAGTACGGAGGACTGCGCTACCTCGAGGGCGCGCACGTCAAGGACCTGCTCTGTGCCTATCGACTGGCGGACAACCCCCGCGACGAGATGGCCTGGTTCCGACTCCTGCAATTGCTGCCTGGCGTCGGCCCGGCCAAAGCTCGCCGGGCCATTGACGCCCTGCGTGACGAATCCGCCAACCTGCCGCGATCGATCAACGAGGCTCTTTCGCGTTGGCCCTCCGTACAGGGTTGTCTGCCGGAAGAGACCAGCGAGATGTCGGGGAGTCTCATTGCCGCCCTCGCTTCTAGCCCGGACGAACCTTTAGTCGCGCACGCCGACCGCCTGCGCGTCGCTCTCACGCCGCTCATTGAGGCGACCTACGACGATGCCGCCCCGAGGCTCGAGGACCTCGGGGCACTGGTCCTTGCCTGCACCGATGCCCAGCGCCTCAGCGACGTGGCGGCCGCTCAAGCGCTCGATCCTCCTTACTCGACCGGCAACCTGGCGGGTCCCCCGCTCATGGATGAGGACTGGCTCGTCCTCTCCACGGTCCACTCCGCCAAGGGCCTGGAGTTCGACGCGGTGCACATCATCCACGCCGCCGATGGCAACTTTCCCTCCGACATGGCCCTGGGAACTCCGGCGGGCTTGGAAGAGGAGCGTCGGCTTTTCTACGTCGCGGTGACCCGGGCTCGAAAAGACCTCGCGATCTACGTGCCCCTGCGCTATCACCACCACCGCGTGCGCGACGAACACTCCTGGGCTCAGCCCTCACGATTCCTCACCGAGGCGGTTCGACGCACCTTCTGCGACGTCGTGCGCTCTGATCCGTCAGAGACCGCCGCGCCCCACGTCATTTCGGTGCCGCTCGACTCCTACGGCGACGTCGCCACCCAGATTTCTCAACTGTGGTGACCTGAGGTCAGTCACTGCCATCACGTGCTAAGATGATGTCAGTGCATGTCATTACGCCGGGTCTGGCACCCGGCGCCAAGGAGGTCTCATGCGGTTATTTGTAACGGGAGCATCAGGGTGGATCGGATCGGCCGTCGTCGCCGAACTGCTGGGCGCGGGTCACGAGGCCGTGGGACTCGCCCGCTCCGACGCGTCAGCCGTCTCTCTTCTAGAAGCGGGAGCGACTGTGGTGCGCGGGGACCTGGACGATTTGGACGTACTCGCGAACGCGGCTGGCGAGTCCGACGGAGTAATCCACCTTGCTTTTAAACACGACCTCGCGTTTTCTGGCAATTTCGAAGCGGCAGCCGACGCGGACCGCGCCGCCGTTGCGACGATGCTGGATGCCCTCGCGGGCAGTAACGCCCCTTTCGTTTTGGCTTCGGGACTGCTCGGCATGAAGCCGGGTGAGGTCGCCGTCGAAAGCGACCACGCCGATGCGGCGCTGCTGGGCGACGCCGCCGGCCCCCAGACTCGGCTCGCTACCGCCGAACTCGTGGCCAACTTCGCCACGAACGGAGTGCGCACGTCGGTGGTGCGCCTGCCTCCTACCAACCACGGCGTCGGCGACAACGGCTTTCTCGCCAGCATCATCGGCTTCGCGCGCGAAAAGGGAGCGTCCGCCTACCTCAACAATGGCGCGAATCGCTGGCCGGCCGTACACCGACTCGACTCCGCGAAGCTCTTTCGACTCGCCGCCGAGAGCGCTCCTGCGGGATCCACTCTGCACGCCGTGGCCGACGAAGGAGTCCCCCTCGTCGAAGTCGCCACGGTCATCGCACGGCACCTCGAACTGCCACTCGTTTCCCTTACGCCCGAGGAAGCGCCCGCCCACTTCTCGTGGATGACGCGCTTCATCGGACTTGATGCACCTGCCTCATCGAGGTACACCAAAGAGCTGCTCGGCTGGGAGCCGTCCCACGTAGGGCTGCTCGCCGACCTCGACGAGGGCCACTACTTCAGCACTTTAGTGAGGCCTTTCAACCACTAGCTAGCTCGCTCGCTGCTAGAGGATCTTGTTCGCCGCCTGGATGCGAACAAGATTGCCCGACGGGTCACGCACGGCGCAGTCGCGAACGCCCCAGGGCTGATCGGTGGGCTCTTCGAGCACTTCGACACCCGAATCGCGCACCTTAGCGAAAACGCCTTCGAGATCGTCGGTGTGAAAGATCGCGCCCTGCAATGATCCTCGAGTCACCAAGGAGAGCAACTCATCCCCCTCGGCCTGACTACGTCCGCCATGGGGCTGGGACAGGACAATGGCAACATCTTGGCCCGGAGCGCCTACGGTCACCCATCGAAAGCCGCCGTTGGACACGTCGAGTCGAACCTCCAGTCCGAGGGCGTCGCGGTAGAACGCGAGTGCTTCCTCGGGGTCGTGTACGAGGATGAATGTATTTGCAAGTGTGGTTGACATGGCCACATCATAGAAACGGCGACTAACGGATGGCTTCTTCGATCCTGCTCGATTTAGGTCGGAGCGACTGAGTACCGTGAAGTCGGCAACCGGCGCGGACGAGTGACGAACATGCTGACGCACGTGGGCATCTGCTCCATGCGGGCGTGGTCCAGATCTCGATATTGCGTCGGCGTCATCCCCGTCACTTCGCGAAAACGCGCGCTAAAGGAACCCAGTGACGTGCAGCCCACCGCGAAACATGCATCCGTAACGCTGAAGCCCAGTCGAAGAAACGCCTGAGCTCGCTCTATCCGCCGAGTCATCAAATAGGTGTAGGGGGTTTCGCCGTAGGCGGCACGAAACTTACGCGCGAAATGCGCGGGCGACATCGCTGCGGTTTCCGCCAGTGTCGCGACGCTCAGCGAATCGGCATACTCGCGATCAATTCGGTCACGAGCGCGACGCAGTTGCACCAGGTCGTACAGCTCATCGGGCGTCATAGGTCCAATTATTGACCGAGTTGCGACCTCGAACGAGCGGTCGGGCGCCCCAGCGCCCTACTCCTCAGACGTCTCGGTAAGCGCCTTGGGCTCGCGGAGAGGTCCCACCCAGTGACCAATGGGTAGCAACTCAATGCCGAATCGATCGCGCACCGCTCCCCACAGACCGCGCGGCTGCCAGAGGGCGATGGCCATGGCCACGCTGCCCAAAATAACGAGATACCACGCTCCCTGCTGTGAAAGCGTCTGTTGAAGCGCGAAGAAGATGATGCAACCAAGGATTGGACCCTCAATGGTGCCGAGTCCCCCGATCATCGAGACAAAGAGCATCTCTGCCGCCCACTGCAGGCTGAACTCGTTGGTCGGCTGTACGTAGGTTTGGCTGAGCGTCAAGACCGCGCCCGCCCCCGCGCAGCCGGCGGCGGCCACGATAAATATCACCCTCCGGGCCCGCACGACGTTGATGCCCATCGAGCGCGCCGCCACTTCGTTGTCGCGTATGGCAGCCAGGGCGAGGCCCATGCGACTGCGCAACAGGAGATACGTCCCCAAGAGAACAACGAAGGCCATTCCCCAGGTCTCGAGATAGGCGTAATGATTGAGCTCGCTGGGGCTCAGACTGGTAAATCCAGGAACAAGTTTGCCCGTGCCCCCGCCCAAAAAATTGACTGTTCCGATAATGATCATCGCGGTGTCCGCGACGACCCAGGTCGCGATGGCGAAGTATCCGCCGCGAAGTCGGAACAGCAAGTAGGTGATCGGAATAGCGATGACCCCGCCCACCACGACCGCGACGGGCACCGCCGCGAAGGGGCTCATTCCTTTAAGGGCGAAGTACAACACGCCGTAGCCACCGAGGCCGACGAAGGCCTGCTGGCCGATGGAGATCATCCCGGCGTATCCCGCGAGCAGGTTCCACATCGTCGCCATGATCAATAAGACGAAGAAGTTCACGAGTATCGAGACGAAGCCCTGAGGGAAGATCCAGGGAGCGGCCGTGAGCAGAGCCACCAGAACCCCCACACCCGCCAGTGTGAGGGCGGGTGAGTTCGTACTGCGCCGCACGTCCACTCTCACGCCGTCGAGTTTCGTCACGACAGCGCCGTCTTTTTGCCGAAGAGACCCTGAGGGCGAATCGCCAGGACCAACAAAAACAGAATGTTGCCGCCGAGCACCTGGTATTGGGGGCCAAAGTGCGCACCGAACTCCTGGGCGATACCGAGCGCCACTCCCCCTACGAGTGTTCCCCACAGAGATCCGATACCCCCCACCACGACCGCCTCGAAGGCGTAGAGGAGATTGATTCCGCCGCTAGAAGGAGAAAATTGCGTCATCATGCCGTAGGCGATTCCGGCCAGGGCCACCGTGGCGAATGCGATGGCGGCGGCCACGCCAAAGATGTGACGGTAGTTGGTACCGCTCAGTTCCGCGGCCTCTTGGTCGTCGGCGACCGCGCGGATCTGGCGACCCAGTCCCGTCTTGGAGAGGAAGAACTGCAATGCTCCGAGCACCACCACCGACGTGGCGAGCACGACCAGAGAGACGTAGGAGAGATAAAAGATGCCACCCGGATGCCAGGAATTGTATGCCGCTGATCCGATGTTCACGGTCTGGCCATTCGCGCTGTATCCCTCGAGTAGGAGGTTCTCAATGACCACCGACAGCCCAAAGGTAACCAGCAGAGTGGTAAAGGGATCGCGGTCGATGCTCTTTTGAATCAAGGTTCGCTGCACGACGTAGCCCACGAGTCCAAAGATTGGCACGACCACGATGAAGGACAGCACTTCGGAAATGTGCAGATGCGGCACGAGGAAGACCGCGATGTAGGCGGCCACCACGGCCATGTCGCCGTGGGCCAGGTTGATGATCTTCATGACGCCAAACATCAAGGACAGCCCGCACGCGAAGAGGGCATAAAAGCCGCCCACTAGCGCGCCTTCAATCAGGATGTTGAACCAGGTCACGACGCCACGTCGCTCTCGTGCTGCGCGCCTACCCCAAAGTACGCGCGTTCGATCTGCTCAGGACTGAGTTCCTCGGGTCGACCGCGCAAGGACGTGCGGCCCTCGAGCAGACACAGCACGTGGTCGGCCACCGCGACGCCTTGGGACACGTCTTGTTCAATGATGAGCACGCTCACCCCGTGCGCCACGATCTCGGGAATGAGCGCATAGATGCGTTCGATCACGATCGGCGCCAGACCCAGCGAGATCTCGTCAACCATCAACAAGTCGGGGTTGCTCAACAAGCCTCGCCCCAGCGCGATCGCTTGTTGCTCGCCACCGGAGAACTGCCACGCGTACTGTCGGCGACGCGCGGGCATCCAGTCAAAGAGCTCGTAGATCTTGGCGAGGTCGAAAGTGCCCTTGCGTCCGCCCTTGGCCCCGACTTGGAGATTCTCCTCGAGGGTGAGCGACGAAAACAGGCGGCGCCCTTCGGGCACGAGAGAGAGGCCCGCGGCCACCCGTTTGTGCGGCGACTGGCCGGCCAAGTCGTGCCCCTTGAACGCCACCACTCCGCTCTTGGGCGAGTGCAGGCCGGCCAGAGATCGCAGCATGGTCGACTTACCAGCGCCATTAGCGCCGATCACGGCGAAGATTTCCCCCGCTTCGATGGAGAACGAGACGTCGTCCACCGCGCACAGCTGGCCGTGGTAGACGACCAGATTGGACACCTCGAGCAGCACGTCGCTCACGAGTCGGCCAGTCGTCGAGTGGTGATGACACGATCGCCGAGGTACACCGCTCGAACTTCCTCCGACGCCAGCACCTCATCGGGCTTGCCGTCGGCCACGACCGCCCCGTTCGCCAGACACAGCAACCTCGACACGGTCGACATAAGGGCTCTCACCACGTGCTCAATCCACACCACCGCAATTCCCTCGCTCTGGATGCCCTTAACGATGTCCGTGAGATCGTTGACCTCTAAGTCCGTGAGGCCGCCGGCGATCTCGTCCAGCAGAAGGACTTTTGGCTGCGTTGCCAGAGCGCGAGCTAGCTCTAGGCGCTTTCGGTGCAGTAAACCGAGGCTCGCCGCCGAGCGATTCGCGTAGTCACTCAATTGGGCGGTGCTCAGCGCCTCACAGGCCAGGTCGTACGACGCCAATCGAGCCGCTCCGGCTCCCTGCTGGGCGGCCACCAGGACATTTTCAAACACCGTCATGTGCTCAAAAGGCCGCGGTACCTGATACGTGCGCCCAACCCCCGCGTGGGTGCGTCGAGCGGCCGACATCGACAGCAAGTTCGCACCATCCAATGTGATCGCCCCGCTCTCGGGCTTCAGGTCTCCCGTGATGATGCCAAAGAGCGAGGTCTTCCCCGCACCGTTGGGTCCCACGATTCCGAGCGACTCGCCCGCATCGAGTTGGAACGTGATCTCCCGAGCCACCACCACCTCGCCGAATTTCTTGGAAACGCCGTTCAGCGAGAGCAGCGTCATAGGCGCTTACGAATTGGTGGGCTCGAGCGAGCCGTTCACCCTCACGTCCTTGTTCAGCGAGTTATCCACGACGACCGGTGACCACGCATACTTCTTGCCACCGACCAAGTTCGTCGAGCCCGGCTTCCACTGAACGCCCACCGGCGCAATGATACCGATGCCTTTGGCGGGGCTCGCCAACATCGGATTTGAGCTCTTCAAGTTCATGTTGATCGGTCCGCACATTCCCGTGTACTTGACCTCCTGGAGCGCCGCACCCAGATCGGCCCGGTCGTGAGGGTTCTTCACCATCTTGAGGGCCTCGATAGCGACCTCGAACAGGGAGTAGCTCGAGCCCATCGACTGCACCCACTGAGTCTTGTACTGGCTTTGGTAGGTGTCGACGAACTTGGTCGCCGTCTGACCCGTGAGGGACGACTTGTAGTGCGTGTAGGGGGTAAACCACGCATCGGTCGCGATGTTGTTCGACAGCGAGCCCAGGGCGTACGCGTCCGAGGGGAAGAGCATCACCTTGGCCACCGTCGCAATCACCGGGGTCCAGTCCATCTGACGGGCCTGGGTCCAGAACGTCTGGAAGTCGGGCGGAAGTGGGCAGTTGATGAACAGGTCGCACTGTGCCCCGCTTGGGCCATTGGACTTGAACGCCTCGATCATTGTTGAGTAGTTGCTCGACAGGTCCGCGTAGCCGTTCTGGCCCGTGTAGAAGCTGAACTCATTGGGATAGATGGCGTTCACCGTGGGTCCCCAGGCGGCGCCAAATGCGTTGCCGTCGGCGTCGTTGGGGAACATTTCGGCGAAGGTCGAGTTGCACTTCACTTTGGATTGGATCCGCTTGATCATCGGCACGAAGCAGCCGACGAACTGCGGGATGCCAAAGAAGAACATCGCGTTGTACTTCGGGCCCTTCCCGCCCGCGCCGCCTTCGGCCGTGATCGACGTACCCGAGAATCCGCCCCAGAACGACTCCCACGGAACCACCGTCGAAAGGCACGGAACGTGCGCTTGTTCACAGGTGGTCGCCACCGGAATAGTCGTTTCGGGTGCCGAGGTAGTCAGCACCAAGTCAACTCCGGCAGCGATCAACTGCTGCGTCACCTGAACCGCCACGTTGGACTGCGATTGGGTGTCCTTCACAATGATGTCGAACTTGTATTTCGTCCCACCGATTGTGATGCCCCGCTTGAAGGTGGGTGTGTTTCTGATCGACGCCAGCACGTACTTGTCAGGACCAGCGAAGTCCGACAACGCCCCGGTTTGGGGCGAGACGTAACCGATTTTGATCGTCGAGGATTTGGTGGCCGCCGCCGCACTCGAAATCTCGATCAACGAACTAGCGCCGACTCCCGCCGCTAACGCTCCGGCCGCCTGAAGGCCCAGCCGTCGGCCAAACTCGAACTCTTTCCAACTGGCCGTGCCACTCGTGGCCTCGCCCTCATTCACATCA
>DASXFG010000014.1:0-6092 GCA_036489715.1 Acidimicrobiales bacterium
AGGTCACCCTTGGTTTCGCCTTCGTGTGACTGAAGGAACAAGATCCGAAACGCGTCGGTCTCGCTGACGACCATCTCGAAGTAGACGCGAAAGGCGACCTCGATCTTCGCCCGCGGCGACTCGGCGGCTTCGACACTCTGGCGCAGTGAGCTCATAAGCTTCTGTGCGGTCTGGTTCACGATTTCGCGGTACAACTCAACTTTGGAGTCAAAGTACTGATACAGAATCGGCTTAGTGAATCCGGCTTCTTTGGCGATGTCGTCCATGGTGGTCGCCTGGAAGCCCTTTTCGGCGAATATGCGCCGAGCGACAAGGAGAAGCTCCTCGCGTCGTTCGCTGGGGGGTGTGCGCTCGCCCGCGGGCGCGCGCTCGTCGTTCATGACCATTAAATCCAGACTACCTGTCGCTAGTTGAGGCCCCACGACTCCAAAAGAGGGGCGAGTCGAGCGGGAAGGTCGGCCACGTTGAAGTGGGCGCGGGCGATATCGAGGTTGTTATCCCACATCGCTTCGTCGGGCGCCGTGAGAAACGTATCGATCTCCTCGACGTCGGAGAGGTCAAAGAACTGGAAGCCGAAGGAGTGAATTTCTTCGAGCACCGGGTAGGGATAGACCGCGAGGGCTCTTCGGTGCGTGACCGACTCGAGGACGGGATTGCCGAATCCTTCCCAGGTCGAGGGCATGACCACTAGGTCGCTCGCGGCGTAGGCGTCGTGAATGTCGCGGTTGGGCAGAGCGCCGCGTCGAACCGCGACGCGCGCACTGCTCACGATGTGCTCGAGTTCCTCAGCGAAGCCGTCTTCAGCGGGGCCGAGAAGCCACAGGGTTGCGTCGAGCTCTTCGGCGAGTCGCAGGGCCCCCGCCACATTTTTTCTAGGGATCGCCCGGGACGGGTGCAGGAGCAACCGCTCGTCTGTCACCTTGAGGTCGTACCTGGTCGCCTCACGATCCCCCGGGGGAGGGGTGATGTCAAAGGTGTTGTAGATCGTCGTCGCGCTGATCCCGCGCTCGGCGAGCTCTCGACGAGAGAGTTCGTTGATGGTGACGTGTCGCCACCACGGTCGATCTGCCGGTGCAGGCTCGTCGCACCACTCCGGCCTCTGCCATGCGAGATCGTGGTCGTGGATGACGGCCGGACGCTCGTCCAGGATCCGACTCAGCGCATCGCGAGCGGTGACATTGAGTGGCAACGAGATCATGTTCTCGACCACTACGACGTCGGCCCCTCTAAGCGCCGCTTCGAGTTGGTGCTCGTCGAGGGGGCGCTCGTCGCGGATGGCGAGGCCCGGCACGATCTCGTCAGCGACCCCGCTTCCCGCGACGCTCGTGACGCGGTGGCCCAGTTCGCGTAGGGCGCCGATCCACTTCGCGGCTTCGATGCTCACCCCGTCGGTCGATCCCAGGCGGAAACTCACGACGACGAGGCGGCCCATCGGTCCAGGATAGGAGGCCGTTTCCCGGCCTCTAGTAAGGTTGACGAGGGCGATAACACCCGTTGTCGTCTGCACAGTGGAGGGCGGTTCGGTGGCCAAACGTGCGCTGATTACGGGCATCACGGGCCAGGACGGCTCCTATCTCGCCGAACTCCTCCTCGCCCAGGGCTACGAAGTCATCGGCCTTATGCGGCGCACCTCGACTGTCAATATTGAGCGCATTAGCCATATCCAAGATCGCCTGATCTTGGTATCGGGCGACCTCATGGATGAGGTGTCGCTGATTCAAGTTCTGCGCGATCACCGTCCCTCAGAGGTGTACAACTTGGCCGCCCAGAGTTTCGTCCAGGCCTCGTGGGTTCAGCCGGTGCTTACCGGCGAAGCGACGGCGCTGGGCGTGACGCGCATATTGGACGCGATTCGCATCGTCGATCCAGAGATCCGCTTCTACCAAGCGAGTTCATCAGAGATGTTCGGCAAAGTTCGACAAGTTCCCCAGACCGAGGAGACGGAGTTCTATCCGCGCAGCCCGTACGGCGTCGCCAAGGTCTACGGGCACTGGATCACCGTGAACTACCGCGAGAGCTATGGTCTGCACGCCTCGAGCGGCATCTTGTTTAACCACGAATCGCCGCGGCGAGGTGTGGAGTTCGTTACGCGCAAGATCACCCATGGCGTCGCGCGCATCAAGGCCGGTCTAGATACGAGCCTGCGACTCGGGAACCTCGACGCGCAGCGTGACTGGGGATACGCCGCGGACTACGTGCGCGCGATGTGGCTGATGCTCCAGCGCGACAGCCCCGAGGACTACGTGATCGCCACCGGCAAGACGCACTCGGTGCGTGAGTTGTGTGAGGTGGCTTTTCGCTGTGCCGATCTCGACTACGAGAGCTTCGTCACCGTCGACTCCGCCTTTATGCGACCGGCGGAGGTCGATTTGCTGATTGGCGACGCGACCAAGGCCAGCGACGCGCTGGGGTGGAGTGCGGACGTCGACTTCTACGGGCTCATCGAGATGATGGTGGACGCCGATATCAAATCGCTACAGTCGTAGCCCGGACTCATGAGTAGTCCTTTGGTGGTGGATCTACACGATGCCGTCGTGCTCGTGGACGGCTTTCCCTTGCTCAGCGGAGTCACGTTGCAACTCGAAGAGGGAACGCTCAGCGTGATCACTGGGGCCAACGGCGCCGGGAAAACGAGCCTGCTGCGACTCATCGGGGGGCTCGTCTCGCTGTCGAGCGGCTCGGGGTCGGTCGGTGGGATTGACCTGCGTGACGGTGATCTGCGCGAACTGCGTCGCAGGGTTGGTTGGCTCGGACACGAGGGATCGTTCTACGACGACCTCACGGTCACGGAGAATCTGACCTTCGCCGCCAAAGCGCTGGGGCGCCCCGTGCAAGAGATCGATCGCGTGCTCGACCGGGTCGGTTTGTCGGGCCGGGTGAGCACCCCGGCTAAACGCCTGAGTGCGGGCCAGCGACGTCGGCTCGGTCTCGCCTGGTTGCTGGTGCGCCGGCCCGAGATCTGGCTACTCGACGAACCGTACGCCTCGCTCGATGACGAGGGTCGAAACTTCTTTGACGGACTGATCGGCGACGTGGTGGCCGGCGGCGCGACGGTCGTCGTGAGCGCCCATGATCCATTGCGTTCGCGCGAGCTCGAACTTCGGACCATCACCATGGTCGGGGGGTGCATCGCGAAAGACACGTCGTGATTCGCACCGCCCTGCTCGTCGCGGGCAAGGACCTGCGCATCGAAGGGCGCAGCCGCGTCCTGCTCTGGCAGGTTCTGCCCTTTGGGGTGATGGCCCTGGTCTTGAGCGGCCTCGCTCTCGGCCCGCACCACGCCGGGAACTCGAGTGCGGGGCCGGGTCTCTTCTATCTCGTCATGCTGCTCGTGACGTTGTTGATGATCAATCGCTCCCAGGTGATCGAGGGCTCGATCGGGACGCGAACCTCGGTGGCCACGCTGGGCTTGGACCCGGCCGGGGTGTTCTTGGGCAAGGCCCTGGCCCTGGCCGTTGAGCTATGGATCACCGGAGTCGTCGTGCTCGGCGGGGCCGTGCTGCTCTTGCACACTGGTCTGCGCGGCAGCGCCGAGGCGCTGCCCAGCGTGCTCGTGATCTTGGCCGCGCTGGCCGCGGCGGGCACCCTCTATGGAGCGCTCAGCGGCGGGGGCCAGGGGCCCGCGACCTTGCTGCCGGTACTGTCCTTTCCGGCCTTCGCGCCCCTTTTGATCGCGGGCGAGCGCTCTTACAGCGATGCCTTGCACGGGGGAGCGCTGTGGGAGTGGTGGCTGATTTCCCTCGTGGCTCTGGTTGCGTACGTGGCGGTGGGGATTCTGCTTTACGGTGTTCTGGAGGAATCATGATCATCAAGCTCTCCCAACGCCTCCTTGGACCCGTCACGCTCGCTCTTCTGGCCCTGACGTTCTGGCTGGGTCTGTGGGTCACGCCGCCCGACAAGGTCCAGGGAGACCTCGTTCGCCTGCTCTACGTGCACCCGGCCATCGCCTGGGTCGCCCTCTACGTGTCGTTTGGCACCTCGGTGATCGCGAGTTGTCTCTACCTGTGGAAGCGCACGCGCTCGGCCACCATGGACCGCATTGGGTACTGCGCCATGGAAGTCAGTGCGATCTTTCTCGCTCTCACCCTGATTACGGGTTCGATCTGGGGCCGGCCGACCTGGGGCGTGTGGTGGGCGTGGGACGCGAGGCTGACCTCGACCGCCATCTTGCTGGTATTCGCGCTCGGTTATTTGGCGCTGCGACGCGCGAACGACGACCCCGAGCTACGCGCGCGACGCAGCGCGGTCTTTGCGATCATCGCCGCCATCAACGTTCCCATCGATCACTTTTCGGTCGACTGGTGGCACACCCTGCACCAGGGCGCGACGGTCTTTACCGAGAACGGAAACTTCTTAGTCCACGGATCCATGCTGGTCACTCTCTTTGTGAGCCTGTTCGCCTTCACTTTGCTGTTCTTCTGGTTGCTGCGCGCGCGGTACCGCCTCGAAGTGAAGCGTGACGTGTTCTATGTCGCCTCGCTCGACGAGGCTCTGGCGCAGCGTCGCCGTGAGGGGGTCCACTAATGGGGTACGTCGCCGCCGGCTACTCCTTCGCCTTTGGGGGGTTGGCGCTATACGCGCTTTCTATCTGGTGGCGAGGGCGCCGTGTCGGACGCTGAGGACACTCTCGATCTCACTCCCGTCGTTGCCCCGCCGACCAAGCGACGCGGGCGCCGACGCTCGCTCGCCGTCCTCATCGTTCTGGTCCTGGCGGTGCTCGCGCTGCTGAGCCAAGGGCTCCTGCACTCGCTTAACTACTTCGAGACGTTGGGTCAGGCGATGAACTCGCGCGCGAAGTTGGGCACCGAGACGTTCCGCTTAGAGGGCGTGGTCAAACCCCACACGATCGACCGCACCGCCACGGGCGCCTCGTTCTGGATGACCGGAGGCGGCAAAGAGGTCTTCGTTAACGCCACGGGCACGCCGCCCCAACTCTTTCAGTCCAACATCCCCGTCGTGGTCGAAGGACACTTCACCAGCGCGACGAGCAACCGCTTCGTCGCCACCCAGATACTCGTCAAGCACACGGCGAACTACATCGCCGCGCACCCCCAGCGCGTAAAGGCACCTAACGGGACCGTTCGATGATGGTGACGTGGCTCGGTCGCGGTGCCCTCTACCTGTGCTTCGCGGGCGCGCTCGGCGGCATCATCGAGCAGTCCTTCGCCTTGCGTCAACACAGAGCCTCGCGGGCGCGCTGGTGGGCGCTGGTGGCGCTGTTCGGCATCGCGGCCGCGATCGGGGTGATGGAGTACGCGCTCGTTACCCACGACTTCGCTCTCGCTTACGTCGCGGAGAATAACGCGACCTTCACCCCGCTGCTGTACTCGATCACAGGTCTGTGGTCCGCCCTCGAAGGATCGCTCATGCTCTGGGTGTTGATCCAGACGGGGGTCACCGTCGCGGTCCTGTGGTACTACCGGCGCGACCAGGACGAGTCGGTGGTGGGCTGGGCGGCTCTCGTCTTGTTCGTGATCGGCGGTTTTTTCACTCTCTTGATGATGGGGCCTGCGGACCCCTTTTTACATAACGCCGCGCACGTCCTCCAAGGGGCTGGCCCCAACGCCCTGCTCCAGGACAATCCGCTCGTGGCCGTGCACCCGCCGCTGTTGTACTTCGGATTCGTGGGCTTCAGCGTGCCCTTCGCCTTTGCCATTGCGATGCTGATCACGGGCCGGGTGCACGAGCGCTGGCCCCTCGAGCAGCGCCGCTGGACGGTGCTGGCCTGGGGGGCGCTGTCGCTGGGCATCGTGCTCGGAGCGTGGTGGAGCTACCAGGTACTTGGCTGGGGCGGTTTTTGGGGGTGGGACCCGGTCGAAAACGCCGCGTTGCTGCCGTGGCTAACCGCGACCGCCTACATCCACTCGGTCATCGTCCAAGATCGCCGCGGTCTCTTTCGGGTGTGGAACCTATCGCTGGCGATCGCGACCTTCGCCCTCACGGTGCTCGGAACGTTCTTCACCAGGTCTGGAGTGCTGGTGAGCGTGCACGCGTTCTCTTCGAGCACCTTGGGACCGCTGCTCATCGGACTGTTCTTCTTCGTCGTGGTCCTGGGTGCTGGCCTGCTCGCCTGGCGCGGCGACCGTCTGCGA
>DASXFG010000020.1:0-16247 GCA_036489715.1 Acidimicrobiales bacterium
GACGGGTTGGCGTAGAGGATGGCTCCCGAGGGGTCAGTTATAAGAATGGACTCACTCGCCTGGTCGATCGCCTTGGTCAGCAGGGCCTGATCCTTAAGGGACGCGAGGAGTCTCTGGTGGTCGCGCAGGCGCTTTATACCAAAGCCCATTTCTTCGGCGAGATTCTTTAAAACCTCCACGACGGGTCCTTCAAAGGCGTTGGGCTCGCCGGAATACACCTGCAGGCAGCCGTCGACCTCGCCTTCGACGTAAACGGGCAGGGCCACACACGAATAGAAGCCGTTCATCGCGGCCTGAGCCACCCAGGGCTCAAAAGCGGGGGTGTCGGCCATGCTGTTAAGGACGAAGGGCTCACCGGAGCGAATCGCCTCACCGGCCGGCCCGCGACCGTGGCGACCAGTGCTCCAGTCGACGCGGATAGCGTCGACGTAGTTTTCGTAGCCCTTGCTAACGGCCACTTTCTCGATTGAGCACTCGGCGTCGTGGACTTTGCGCCCGTACCAGGCCAGCGAATATCCGCCTTCGTCCGCCGCCGCCTGGCACATCGCTACGAGAAGGTCCTCTTCGCGCTCGGAGTGGATCAGAACCTGGGATCCGGCCGACAGGGTGCGCGCGGCTCGCTGAGCAGCCACTTCGCTTTGGCAGTCTCGAAGGGAAATCACGCTGCCCGTCAGCTTGCGCGAGGCGTTGCGCGTGGGCTGAGCGCGTACGGCCATCCAGTGCAGGTGACCGCTCGCGGTACGCAGTTGAACCTGGCCGCGACCTACGCTCCCACCGGCCAGGAGACTTTGGTGCTGATCGTCGAATCGTTCGGCGTCCTCATCGGCGGCAAGGTCGGCGGCCCTCGTGCCAATCAAGGCCTCCGGCCTCCAGCCCAACATCTCGTAGACCGACGGCGAAACCCACGTAATCACACCGTTCGGGTCGGACTCTACAACGACGTCCGACGAGTTCTCGGCCAGCAGTCGGAAGTGCGCTTCTGATCGAGCCAGTGACTTACGGGTGGCGACCTCACCTTCGATGCTGCGCAGACCAACCACCACCGCCGTGATTGCACCATCATGGTCGCGCGTCGCCTTGGCTGAGACCGACATCCAGTGTGGCTCGCCATGCTGTGCCATGTAGCGAGCCTCAATCGACGCGGCGTCAACTCCGTCGAGCACGTCGCGGCGATGCTCGATGACGACCTCATGATCGCCCGGGTAGACGAAGTCGAAAATCGGGTGGCCCAGAAGATCCTCGGGCTCCCAGCCGAGCATTCGGCACGAGGGGGAGATCCAGCGAATGAGCCCGTCGAGGTCGGCTTCGAACACGATGTCCGAGGCATTCTCGGCGAGCAGCCGGAATCGTTCGAGCATGTGGAAGCGATCGGTCACGTCACGCCACGTATAGCTAAGGCTGTCGCCGACCTTCAATGCGCGCACGTCGCAATGGCGCAGTGAACCCCAGGCTTCGTTGAAGTACACCGAGTCGTCCACGATGAGCGGTTCGCCGCTCTCGAGCGCGCGCACGTAGGTGTCAAAGATGCCCGCGCGCTTGTGTCCCGGCAGGATGTCGCTCAGGCGTGCGCCCACCATCTTTTCGCGCGTCGAGCGGTTGTACTCGATGGCCGCGTCGTTGGCGTCGGTAAAGACGAAATCAACTACGGTCCCGCTCTCGTCGCGCACCGCCGTGAAAATCACGTGGGGATCCATGAGCGAGTCAAGGGTCGCGGTTAGACGTGCCCGCTCGAGCTCGAGTTGGGTAACGAGGTCGTCCTCGTTCGAGAGACGCTCGAGGAGGTCGTCGGGGATAGAAAAGGTCGGAGCGATGTGGTCTCGCTCGTCATGGCGGAGAGTCACTGTCCTCCCTTCTGGCAAAGTGCAAAAAGAAGTATTGCGTTGCCACCTCTACGCCCCCTCAACGAGCCCGCAACGATGGCACCCGTATGCGCGCCGGTGAGGAAAAGTCCGTCAACCTGTCTGTGCGGACCGTCATACGACGGTTGTCGCCGTCACCGTCACGGTCGCGGCCGTCTTCGATCCCCGCAAGTAGCGCCCGGCAACGTCGTCACCCTCGGCGTTACTCTGGCCGTACCCCCCATGACTCTCACCAAGGAAACCCTCGGCGAGCGCTTTCGACTGATTCGCCTGCTCGGTCGTGGCGGCATGTCCGACGTCTACGAGGCCTACGACAGCCGTCGCGAGGGACCGGTCGCGCTCAAAGTGCTGCGCACGAACGATCCGGAATACTTGCGCCGCTTCGCCCACGAGGCGCAGGCGCTCGAAGCATTGCGTCACCCGGGCTTGGTGCGCCTCTACGAAACCGGATTCCACGCCGAGCAGGCGTACCTCGTTTTAGAGCTCGTGCACGGCACGACTCTCGCCGAAACTCTGCGCCATCACCACGCGCTCTCACCCGCCGAGACGGCCGGCCTCGGAACGAGCCTGGCCGCCGCCCTCGCCTACGTCCACGAGCGCGGCGTGGTGCATCGCGACATCAAACCATCCAACGTTCTGGTGACCACGAGCGGCGCCGCGAAACTCGGTGACTTCGGCGTCGCTCAGATGCGCGACGCCGCGACGCTCACCATGGCGGGGTCGGTGCTCGGAACGATCTCCTACATGGCGCCCGAACAACTCGAAGACGCACAGGTCGGACCGAGTGCCGACGTCTGGTCGCTCGGCATCGTCTTGTTGGAGTGCCTAACTGGGCGACGGGTGTATGAGGGTTCACCCAGCGAGATCGTCGCGCGCCGACTCCGCTCACCGGTCCCGATCCCCTCCGACCTTCCCGTGCCGTGGAAGATGCTGTTCGCGGGCATGCTCGATCACCGGCCCGACCAACGACTGAGCGCCGACGAGACCGCCGCCCTTCTCACCTCCTCTCCTTTTTCCTCTACGTGGACACCCCAATCGAATCCTCGCGACGACGCCACGTACGACCTCACAGCGCTCGCCCCCGTCGCGGACCTCACCACGATGGTGGGTGAAGGTCCCTCTGACGCGACGCGAGTTCGACCGATGTCGCCTGCTCGCCACGTGCGATCTCGGCGCCGCGCGCTGCGCGCTCTCTCGGGGGTGACGGTCGCCCTCGCGATCGTGGGCGTGAGTCTCGGCTTGTGGCTGAGTTCTTTGTCGCCCCATCGCCCACCGCATCACGTGACTCATCCCACGACCACCTTGCCGAGTCAGTCGGCCGCGCTCTCATCATTAGTGAGCGACATGGCCCTCGCGCAGTCGGCGGGGAGAATGGGTCCCGGAGAAGAGCAGAGCATCGCCACCGCCGCCGAACAGGCCGTCTCTTTTGAGTCGGCGGGCAACAGCGTCCTCGCGGGCGCCGCCCTACAGCGCGCGCTGAGCGCGATTGTGAACGGAGTTCAAGCCGGCACCATCTCCCAGAACGAGGGGGCGCAGTTACTACACGGACTCTCCGTCCTCTCGACGTCGATGAACGTGGCGATCCCGCCCACCACGACAACAACAACCACGACGACGACCAGTACGACCACCACGACGACAACCGAGCCACCCTTCGGTGGATTCGGAAACGGCAACGGATTCGGAAACGGCAACGGCAACGGCAACGGCAACTAGCGAACCCCCGCCCGACGGTGAAAGTCGGGCGGGGGTTTGGCTCCGTTAATCGCTACTGCGCGGGTCCGGTCGTCAGATCAAAGGACGCCGATTCAGACGTCCCCTCCGAGTCGAGGTACGTAATCGTCGCGCTGTCTCCCGGCTTCAGCGGGAACTCCAGCGCGCTGAGCTGCGCGGCCGTGCTCACCGTGTGGCCATCAAAGGAGGTAATCACGTCGCCCGCCACCAGGCCCGAACTCGCCGCCGGCGTGTTCGCCATGACCGTAGCCACCGTGACACCCGGCGTGGCGGTCGTAGAGGCCGAAGACGGGTTGACTTCGATACCCAGAATGCCGGTGGGCCCGATATGAATCGAATCGGTCGCGATGCCCTTCTTTATGTCCTTGGCGATCGTGATTGCCGCGTTGATCGGAATCGAATACGACTGAATCGCGCCGCCCGGCGCGAACTCATAGCCCGACTGGTCGGCCGACGCCGCCGTGTCCATGCCCACGACCTTGCCGTCCAAAGTCACCAGGGGACCCCCGGAGTCGCCGGGCTGGATGTCGGCGTCGGTCTCAATGAGGCCGTAGAGCTTCTCTGAACCCGACGGATTCTCCTCGCTGTCCGCGGTGATCGATTGGTTCTTCGCGACCACGGTGCCGGCCGCGTAACTCGGGGTGCCCCCGCTGCCCCCGGCGTTGCCGATGCCCACGATTTGGTCGCTGACTTTAAGCGCGCGAGAATTGCCGATTCTCACCGTGGCGAGACCCGAGACGTTCTGCATCTGGAGAACGGCGATGTCCTGGGCCACGTCGTAGCCCAGAACCCTTGCGTCGTAGGTCTTGCCGGTGGCGATGTCGGTCACGCTGATGGACGTGGCGCCCTCGATGACGTGGTTGTTGGTGAGCACGAGGCCGCCAGAGCTGAGCACCATCCCGGTCCCCGCCGCGCTGGCCTGCTGGTAGGAGATACCCGTGTTGATGTCGACGAGGCCCGGGTCGACTTCTTTGGCGACCTTGGCGGCTCGCTTCTCGCTGGCCGTCGGTGTCGTTGCGGGGCTGGTGTAGTTGGGAAAGGTGAATCCGGGATATTGCGAGTTACTCGAGCCGCCGTACCCGCTACCGGGAAGGTTGGTCCTGGTGTAGGGCGACGCGCTCGCCGGGGTGACGGGCTTGTCCACGTAGTGGCCCACTACGAAGCCGACGCCCAAGAGCGCAACGACCAGGACGATCGCGGCTAAGCCCGATACGTAGGTCATGTAGAAACCCGAACGGGACCTGGCGGGTGCCCCTTGACCAGGGGGAAGAGGAGTCGAGCGGGCATCCTCGAGCGGCGCGGAAACTGCCCCCTCCTGGATCGCGGGCTGGTCCTCGTCCCAATTTATAGGGGCGCTACCGTCCGGGTACTGCGCCGCACGGCCTCTCGAGTCTCCGAGGGTCGAGTCCCCCGATCCCCCGATCGAGGTGTCTTCGTTGTCCGATTCCATCTTCAAATACTCCTCTACTTCGAGAAAAGTGACAAGAGCAATACTGCGGGGAGTACGTGAAACGCCAGTCGAAGTCCCCTAAGAAGCAAATAAATTTGGTCTTTCCCGCTCATCGAAGCAGGGTTCTTGAATATCGAGTAGAAAGAACCTCGGTGTTCTGCGTGTCGGCGCAAGCCACCCAGTCGTGGCCCGCCCGGCAAGGGCTTTACGGGCGGTGCCACCTCAGCTGAGCACTGGGTCGCCTTTCGAGGTGATCGAACGACAGGCACATCATCCACCATTGATGTGCCTCGTTCACGCCCTTTTGCGTACCAGTTCGGTGAACACCGGGTCACAACTGTTGCGGGATTTTTGGGGGCCGACGCTCGACCATTCCCACGAACGCCCCAAAACGCAGTCAACTCCTGATCAAGCGGGCGATTTTGCGAATTTCCTGGTTAATAATGCTTTCACCCTTCGGATTTCATTCGAAGCCGGTTCTCAGTGCTCAGCTGAGGTGGTTCTCCCCAACATGCCCTTGCGGGGGTGGACCACGTCCCGACACGAGTTTCTTGCGTCACCACACCTAAGTGCGCTACGGGAATCCACATAGAGTGATCGGGATGGAAACGGTCGATCGCATGGGTATTCGACTGACCAATCTCACCAAAACGTACGCCGACGTGCGGGCGGTGCGGGGCATCAACCTCTCGATTAATCCCGGTGAGACCCTGGCGCTGCTCGGGCCGAACGGAGCAGGCAAATCCACCACGATCGATATGATGCTGGGCCTGATCAGGCCTAATACGGGATCAGTCTCCCTGTTTGGCAAAACGCCCGCTGAAGCGGTTCAGGCCGGGATGATCTGTGGCATGCTCCAGACCGGTTCGCTTCCCGAGTATCTGAGTATTCGCGAACTCATCACCATGATCGCCTCGCTCTACCCCGACCCGCTGGGCGTCGACGAAGTGCTCTCTCACGCGGGCATCCAGGCCCTGGCCGATCGCCCCACCCTCAAACTCTCGGGCGGCCAGACCCAGCGGGTGCGCATGGCGATCGCCCTGGTGGCGAATTCGGATTTACTCGTCCTCGACGAACCAACCGCCGCCCTCGACGTGGAGGGACGTCGCGACTTCTGGGAGTCGATTCGCGCGGTCGCCGCGCGCGGCAAGACGATCATCTTCGCCACTCACTACCTCGAAGAAGCCGACGCCTACGCCGACCGCATCGTACTCATGGCACGAGGAAGCATCGTCGCTGACGGTCCGCCTACCGAGATCAAAGCCCGGGTGGGTGGGCGCACTATTCGCTGCACGCTGCCCCAGGTGAGCCGGACTGACGTTGAATCGGTCGAGGGTGTCGCGAGCGCGGAACAACGCGGAGACGCCTTCGTGATCAAGTGCACCGACGCCGCCACCTCCGATGCCGCCCTGCGCGCGCTCCTGGTGCGCTTTCCCACGGCCCGCGACATCGAGGTTCGCGGCGCGGGATTAGAGGAGGCCTTCCTCGATCTCACCGGTGAAGAGGAGAGCCAGTGAAGGGCGGGGCGTACGTTCACTACGAAGTCCTGCGCACGCTGCGCAATCGTCGCTTCCTCGTCTTTTCTCTTGCCTTCCCGCTGATCCTCTACTTATCGATCGCCGGTGCCCACCGTCACATCTTGCAAAACGGGATCCCGTTCCCCGTGTACTACATGACCGGCATGGCCGCGTGGGGCGCGATGACCTCGGTGATCTCGGCGGGAGCACGCATCTCCTCCGAACGCCAAGTCGGCTGGACCCGCCAGCTGCGCATCACCCCCCTCAAGACGTCGACGTACTTCTTCGCCAAAATCTTGACGGGCTACATGATGGCCGTGATCAGCATCGTGGTACTCGGGTTGGCTGGCGTAACGCTGGGCGTGCACCTGGGAGCTACCGGATGGCTCACCATGCTCGGCTACTTGCTCGTCGGTCTTATTCCCTTCGCCATCATGGGCATCGTGCTCGGACACTTGGTCAAGCCCGACTCCCTCGGGCCCGCGATCGGTGGCATCACGTCACTCTTCGCGCTCTTGGGAGGAGTCTTTGGCCCCCTGGTGACCGGGGGAGCGCTATTCGTCGTGGTCAAAGCCCTACCCTCGTACTGGCTGGTCCAAGCGGGTAAGTCAGCCCTCGAGGGCGCTCACGTCTGGACCAGCGAAGCCTGGATCGTGATCGTCGTCTGGAGCGTGGTGCTCGCGCGCCTGGGCGTGCGCGTCTATCGCCGCGACGTGCCCAAGGGCTAAAGCCCGGAGAGCCTGCGGATCGGGCGCGCCAGCGCCGAGTTGTCGTCGTCACCGTGCCCCTGGGCAATGATCCCGTCTTCGAGCGTCGCCGCCAGCGCACTGACCGGCAGGACCGCGCCCACTTCGCGCGCGAGCTCCAGGCCGATGCCCAGGTCCTTACGGTGCAGGGAGATCTTGAATCCGAGGGGGTAGTCGTCCTCGATCATGCGAGCGCTGCGGTTTTCGAGAACCCAGGATCCCGCGGCCCCGCCGCGCAGCGCGCCCAACACCCGCTCGATGTCGAGGCCCGCCTTTAGTCCCAGGGTCACCCCTTCGGCGACCCCCAGATAGACACCGGCCAGGATCACCTGGTTAATGGCCTTGGCCCACTGTCCCGCACCCACGGGACCGAGGTGCGTGACGCTGCGACCCATGACGTTCAAGATGGGAGAGACGCGATCGAAGTCGTCGTCGGTGGCTCCCACCAGTATCGAGAGCGTGGCGTTCTTGGCCCCCTCGGAACCGCCGGTAACGGGAGCATCCACACTGGCGACGCCGCCTGCAGCGAGGCGCGCGGCGAACTCTTGAGCCTTGGTGGGGCTAATCGTCGAACAGTCCACAAAGAGCGAACCTGCGGCAAAGCCACCCGCGAGACCCTCCTCGCCAAAGAGAACGTGCTCGACTTGGGGCGAGTCGGTCAAACAGGCAACCACGACGTCGCTTGCTTGGGCCACCTCTCGAGGAGACGACGCAAGAGTCGCACCGAGCTCGACGAGGGGCGCCGCGCGCTCGGGCGTGCGATTCCATACCGTGAGCGAGTGCCCGGCGCGCGCGAGGTTGGCCGCCATGAACTGGCCCATGGTTCCCAATCCGACGAATCCGAGGCGTTGTGTGCCCGAGTGCTGCGCGCCCACGCGAGCCCCTTTCTACGACGACGGCTCGCAAATCGTACCCGGGCGTGCCCGCACGAGCCGTCGTCCTTCTTAGAGGAGCCTCTTAGGCGACGCGCTGGCGACGCGACGGTGCGGCGCACTCCCGACAGAGGGTCACGTACTTGCGCTCCTCTTCGATGTCGGCCATGCGCAATATTTTGACGGCGCCCGTGGACCTGCAGCCCTGCTGATGCCAGCAGGTCTTGCGACTGCACTTGCACGGCCCCGCTCCGGGAAGTCGCACCGACCTGACCGGCGACACGCCGGAGCCTGCAGAGTTGGAAAGAAGTTCGGTCATAGTTACCCTTCGCCCTCTCAACTTCAATTCTAGAAGCGACGAAGTTGCAGAACGCGGACACTCCCGCAGCTTTAGGCGACGGCGGCCTCTCGCGCGGCGTCGCGCAACAGTGAAAGATCCGATCCCACGCCCACGAAGGTGAAGCCGCGATCGCGAAGCGCTTTCACGTCACCGGGAGAGAGCGCGAGGATTCCCGCGGCCTTGTCGCACTCGCGGGCCGCGGCCACCACCGAGTCGTACGCGTGAAGAAGCGTCTCACTGTCGAACTGGCCCGGAACGCCGAGCGACATCGAGAGGTCGCTCGGTCCCACAAAGAGAACGTCCACGCCGGGGATGGCGGCGATCTCTCGCACGTGCGCCAGCGCCGAGGCGGTTTCAATCTGCACGACGCCCAGGTGCGACTCGTTGACCTCGCCGTTCGTCAGTCCGTCTCCCCCGAAGGATCGCCCGCGGTTGTAGCCGGCGATGCCGCGGTCGCCCGCCGGCGGGTACCACAGATGAGAGATCGCCTCTTGCACCTGCTCGGGAGTATCGAGGCGCGGAAACATGACCCCGGCCGCGCCCAGGTCGAGCACGTGGCCCACGCGAATGCGCTCGGCGGACTCGACGCGAGTCAGCACCGGAACACCGTGGGCGCTACCCGCCAGCAACTGGGACCAGAGTCCTTCCTCGCCCCCCGCCCCGTGCTCGAGGTCAACGAGCAGCCAATCGAAACCCGCCAACGCGCACACTTCGGCCGCGCCCGTAGAACCCAGGTTCAAGAACGTGCCCCGCGTGAACTGGCCCGATCGCACGACGTCACGCAGCGTCATTGCACCAGGCTCATCACGAGTAATTGAAAAGAGCAGTTAGAGGTCATGCGTTAGTCTTCCATCACGCTCGCCCCTCCGCAAAGGACACGTCGGCCGCTACCACCATGACTCTCGTTCATCAAACGCGCATCGCGGACGTCACCATTACGCCCGTCGCGTTTCGCGACCCGCCGCTGCTCAATGCCGTGGGGGTTCACGAGCCCTTCGCGCTGCGCTCGATCATCGAGATGCACACCGAGGACGGAGTTACCGGTCTCGGCGAGTCCTACGGGGACGCCGGGCATCTCGCGCGACTGAGGTCCGTGGCCGAGATCCTGCGCGGAACGGACATCTTCGCGGCGAACGACATGATTGCGCGCACCCGGCTCGCGCTGGGCGGGGCCGTCGGCTCCGATACCCACGGCCTCACCGGTGCGATCAACCTCCAGGGGACGCTGTGGCGAACCTACGCGGCCTTCGAGGTCGCGGCCCTCGACATTCAGGGAAAACTCCTGGGGCGCCCGGTGTCGGATCTGCTCGGTGGCGCGGTGCGCACCAGGGTTCCCTATTCGGCCTACCTCTTCTATAAGTGGGCCGGGCATCCGGGGAGCGAGCCCGACCGCTTCGGCGAGGCCCTGGATCCCGCGGGAATTGTCGAACAGGCCACCTGGATGATCGAGGAGTACGGCTTTGGCGCGATCAAACTCAAGGGGGGCGTCTTTTCACCCGAGCAAGAGATCGAAGCCGTCCTGGCACTTCGCGAAGCGTTTCCTTCCGTAGGGCTGCGCCTTGATCCCAACACCGCCTGGAGCGTCGAGACCTCGGTCAAAGTCGGTGCGGCGCTCGAGGGAGTAATCGAGTACTTAGAGGATCCCACCGCGGGAATCGCGCCGATGGCAAGGGTCGCGCGCGAGGTCGCGATGCCCCTGGCCACCAACATGTGCGTCGTCGGGTTCGACCAGATTCCCGAAGCAATCGAGCGTCGCGCCGTGGGAGTTATCCTCTCGGATCATCACTACTGGGGAGGGCTCGCCAAGGTCGGCGACCTGGCTGCGATCTGTGACACCTTCGGCCTCGGACTTTCGATGCATTCCAACTCACACCTGGGCATCAGCTTGGCGGCGATGACCCACGTGGCCGCCGCGACACCCAACCTCACCTACGCGCTCGACACCCACTGGCCCTGGAAGGACGAAGACGTCGTCGTCCAGTCCTTTTCGTTTCACGACGGCGCGCTCGACGTGCCTCGCGCGCCGGGGCTGGGCGTGGACCTCGATCGCGACGCCCTGGCCCGACTGCACGAGCAGTACCTGTCGTGCGGGCTGCGCGACCGCAGTGACACGCGCTACCGCCAATCGCTCGAGCCGTCCTACAACCCCGCACTGCCGCGGTGGTGAGTCTCACTGGATACTCCTATCCCTGGGACTACGTCGATGACGATGACGCCGCGCACCGCCTGTCGTCTTTGAACCTTGACGCCGTCGCTCTGGCGGGGGCGTACCACGCGGCGCGCCTCGCGACCCCCCTCCATCCGACCAGAAAGATCACGACCGTTTCGCGCTCCGCTCTGTACGCGCCCATTCGTGACGAGGTGTGGGCGGGTCGCCGGCTACGTCCCTCGGCGCCCGAAGGGTGGATCGGGCCCGGCGCGTTCGAGCGCGCTGCTGAACAACTGGCCCAGCGCGATCTGGCCGTCTTAGGTTGGGTGGCTCTCACTCACCACGACGAACTCGGAGCGGCCAATCCCGATCTCGTCGTACGCAACGCGTTCGGCGATCGGTACTCCTACGCGCTCTGCCCGAGTCAGGAGGAAGTGCGCGAATACTGTCGCACGCTCTGTCTCGAAACTCTTCGCGTCGCACCACTGTCCGGACTCGTACTCGAAGCCTGCGGCCCGATGGGCGTAGAACACGCCGGCATCCACGACAAGACTTCGATGGCTCGCCTAACGGACGTCGCGCGAGATCTTCTTTCGATCTGCTTCTGCGCCGCCTGTCGACACGAGTTCGAACTATCAGGCGTCGACGTTGGCGAACTCTCCCAGATGGTTCGCGACGCACTCGAGACCGGCGCACCGACACTCGATGACGCACTCACGCATTACGCCGATGCGGTGCGCACGATCCAACGGTGTCGAGCCACGCGCCTCCAGCGCGAGATCACTGTCGCCCTACGCGCAGAGAATCCCGCCACCACGGTCGTCCTGCACGCGAGCGCCACCCCCTGGGCGTTCGGATCCTTCGCCGCCAGCGACGCCGACACTCTGGCCCGCGTCGACGTGGCCGTCGCCAACTGCTGGGGCGAAAACGAAGAGTGCCAACGCGAGCTTGACTCTCTCGCCGCTCTTTCGGAGCACGTCGGGGCGTACTTGCGGCTGGACTATGAGTGGGAGCGACTCGAATCAGTATTGGAGCGCGCCCGGCCACTTGGCGTGACGGAACTTCACCTCTACCATGTAGGACTGCTCAGCCACGCGAGCGCTCTTACGGCGCGACGGGTCGCTGACTATTGGAGGTCGTCGTGACGCATCGGAAGCGTTTTTAAGATGGACGACGTTGTCCTCATCACGGGCGCGCAGGGGACGATTGGAACGTTGCTGCGCCACACCCTGCGCCGGGACGGTCGGCACCTTCGCCTCCTGGACGTGATCGCGCCGGCGGAGTTAGAAATCGGCGAGAACGCGACGCTCATTCGAGGTTCGTTCATGGATCCGGGAGTGATTGAGGAGGCGTGTCGAGGCGTTCGGGCGATCATTCATCTCGGGGGGCTATCGCACGCGGGATTTACGTGGCCCGAATACCTCGAGATCAACGTTCACGGCACGTACTTACTGGCCGAGGCGGCGCGCGCCGCCGGGGTCGAGCGCCTGATCTACGCCAGCTCGAACCACGCCGTCGGCTTTACACCTCTGCCGATGGACGACGTGGTGGGCGACTACGAGTTCCCGCGGCCCGACACCTTCTACGGCTTCTCCAAAGCCGCCAGCGAGAGTCTGCTGTCCCTCTACTACGACCGCTACGGACTCGAATCGGTGTGCCTGCGCATTGGTTCGTACCGCGAGCGACCGAGCGACGAGCGATCCCTGTGGAGTTGGCTATCTCCCGGAGACTGCACGCGACTCGTCGAAGCCGCGCTGAGCGTGCCCAGCCCGGGCTTCCGCGTGGTATGGGGAGTATCTGCCAACACGCGCGCACGGGTTTCATTGGACGAAGCGACCGACATCGGATACCGGCCGGTGGATGACGCGGAGGACTTCGCGAGTGAACTCGAGGACGGCCAGCGAGCCTGGTCAGACCTCGGCGGGCGCTACACCGACTCTGACGTCACTTAGCCGACCATAGCGACGAAGATGTCGCAGAGATTCCAGCCCGTGTGACTGCCGTCAATCAACTGCCCCAGATCGCGGAGCGCGGGAAAGGTGTTGTGGTCTCGGGCCACGGCACCCCAGTCCACACCACCCTCCACAATCCTTCGCATCGTCTGGTCGTTCACCCACGCGCCCGCTACGTCCTTGACGTAGTCCCGACCATCGGAGGAACGCGCGAGAAACGTCCAGGGGCGCGAGAACCCCTCGAGCTCCTGTGCCACCCGCCAGGCAAACTCCTGACACCGCCCACCCGCGCCGTCGCCGTGAATCTCGACGGTTACCTCGCCCACGCCGACAATGGCCGATCTCGGACCCGCGGCGCGCACCGCCACGCCCCACTCGCGTACTGCGCTCGTTACGTCGCCGGCAACGTGCGCCCCCATGTCGACGACCCGGTACCCGCACTCCGACGCTTCGGCAAGCGCCCAGTCCAACATCATCGCGGGCTCGCCCAGCACCGCGTTGCGGTGACCAGCAACTCCTGGCTTGCCCATGAGCTCCGAGCGGACCTCAAAGGCGGCTTCCATCTTGCTGCGCAACGCACGACTGACGTCGAGCAACTTCCACAGTTCGCTAGCGACAGCGCGCGTGGGAGCGTACTCATAGGTCAGGGCCGACGCCACCCAGCGCGCGCCGGACGTCACGTTGTCGACCAGAATCAAGGACGCCGAGCGAGATGAACGAACCCATCTCAACACAGCGCCGCCCCCGATCAGCGACGTCGTGGCTCGAATCTGATTCAGACCCGTAATGTCAAGGCCCGCGCGAAGGGCCGCGGACCACAGTTCACCCGCGTCGTCGACTCCGAGTGGCGGAGCCAACTTGACGCAGAGGCTGGACGCGCCTCCGGAGATCAAAAAGAGCGTGGGGATGTCCGGCCCGCCCGCCTCCAAAAACGCCGTCAGCGCGTCGCCCGCCGCCGCGCTTGCCGCCCCGGGGACCGGATGTTCTCCGATCAGTACCGTGGCTTGCGGCCGCGAGGAAGGATGGCCGGTGTCGCTCACCACGAGCGAGCGAGCGACGCGACCCGCGAGCACCAATCGCGCCGCGTCGTGCATCTCCCGCGACGCCTTGCCCAGAGCCACGATGTCGATGGCGCCGTCGTCGATGCTGAGTTCGCCGAGACGTTCGCGCGTGAGCGTCTCTACGCTCAGCTCTCGCAACCAACGCTCTGACACCGCGCGCGCGTCGCGCAGCAAGGACGACTCACTCGTCAACGATCACTCCTTGCGGCTTTCCGCGGCGTCTCGATGACGCGCGGCCAGTGAGAATCACACCGTCTGGACCGTAACAGCGCACCGCAACTCGAAGACAGCGCACCGACGCGTTCTCGCTCGCACGGGCGCGCGGCCGTTGAAAAAGTGGGCGTAAGTAGGCTCGTCGCATGAGTGGTCCCGTCAACGCCGAACACTGGCAGAGCAGCCCCGACAAGCACGACTTTCCCGCCGCGCGCACCTACCTCAGCCTGATCGCCGAACCGGCGCTCGTCGACAAACTCATCAAGGACCTAGAAAGGGCGCCGACGCTCACCTACGCCGCCAAGGACCTCTTGCGCGCCAGTCGCTTACCCCTTCTCGATAAGGACAACCAGCACGTCGGCACCGATCTTGCCAAGGTCGCCCGTGGTGAAAAACTGTCGCCCATCTTGCTCGTACGGGGCCGGCTCGCCAAAAATCGCGACCTCGTGGTGGCCGACGGATACCACCGGATATGTGCCAGCTACTGGCTCGGCGAAAACTCTCCCATTCCCTGTCGCATCGCCGACATCCCTTCGTAGCGAGCTCGAGGCGCGTCTTACACTGAAGTAGTGCGAACAAAGATCCCCCACCTTTTCTTGGGCGTCATGACCGTCCTAGCCCTAGGGTTTGCCGTCATCTCCGTGGCCCAATCGCGAAGTTCGGGAGCCTCCGATACCGTGCCCCTCATCTGCTCCAAACCGGCCGTCAAGCCCGCCACGCTGATTATCAGCTGCGCCGACGCGAACTCTGAATTCACCGACCTGCACTGGTATGGATGGGGCGACGCCACCACGTACGCCACGGGAACGGCGCGGTGGAACGACTGCACCCCTACCTGCGTGGCGGGCACCTGGCGATCGAATCCCGTGACCATCTGGGCCTGGGATCTCCAAGATCGAAAGGGGTACACGCTCTACACCAAAGTGCGAACGGACTCGCGCCTGCTCACCGACGTCTCGTTGCGAGGCTTCGTCGGCGGCGTCTGGGCGCACTCCTAGTTCTCCTTCGAATCCACTACGACTCCGCCTACGACCTGACCAATGCTCTCCGTAATCTGGTCGCCGAACACCGCCCGCCGCCCTCGCGTTCGTCACTGTGAGCGTGTTGGAGGGGCTCAAGAAAATGCAGTACGAAGGATGACTTTTTTGCGCCGCGTCGTCGCCCTTGGCGTGGTTCTCGGCCTCGCCACGGCGCTACCCGCCTCGGCGCTCAGCGCGCCGACCTGGGCGACGCCGCGCACCCTCTCTCTTCCCGTAGACGCGGTGGGAATCCCTGACGGCTTCTTCTCCTCTCTCAGTTGTGCGTCGGCGACGAACTGTGCGGCTGCGGGCTCCTTCTCCGACAACCGAGGTCGGGTCCTCGGAATGATCGCGACCGACTCGATGGGCGTCTGGAAGAGCGCCACGGCCCTCACCGTCCCCGCGGGAGCGGGGTCCAATCCTGGGGTGACCCTCTACCAAGTCTCCTGTGGCGCGGTGGGCAACTGCTCCGCGGCGGGCAGTTATAGCGACGCCAAGGGTGACACCCTCGCCTACGTGGACAACGAGCGCGGCGGCCGGTGGCTACGGGCGCGAACGCTATCGCTGCCGGCCAACGCCCTCGTCAAGGGCCAGGACGCCGACCTGCGCTCGGTGTCCTGTCGCGCCGCCAATACCTGCAGTGCGGTGGGCGTCTACCAGGACAACAACCCGATCGGATCGCGCAGCGAAGGATTCGTCGCCAACGAGCGCCGCGGCGTATGGTCGCGCGCGCACGAAGTACTCCTGCCCGCCAGCAACTTCAACCCCTTCGTCACCCTCTCGCAGATCGCGTGCTCGTCGAGCACGAACTGCGTGGGAGTGGGATCCTTCATCAACGCCAATGACGTGAGCGAGGCCCTCGCGGTGGACGAGGTCCACGGCGCGTGGCGTCGGGCCCTCGCTCTGGGCGTGCCCGAGGATGCGAGCCGGTATTCCGGGGCCTCGGCCAGCGAAGTTTCGTGTCTTTCCGGGGGCAGTTGCGCCGTCTTTGGCACTTACCTCACGACCAGCGGCGCCACCGAGGGACTGAGCGCCAGCGAGACCAACGCCGTGTGGTCGAGTGCGAGCGCGCTGAGCATGCCCGCCAACGCGGCCGCCAATCCCCACGTGTTCGTCTTCGGGTTCGACAGCATCGCCTGCTCCTCACCGGGCAACTGCAGTGTGGGTGGCCAGTACCAAGACACCCGCGGCGCCTACCAAGGATTCTTGGAGAACGAAGTGGGCGGCGTGTGGCAGGCCGCCTCACAGATGCAAGTTCCCAGCGGCACCCAGAGCGGCCAGAACGGCGGCGTCGTGGCGGTGCAGTGCCCGAGCGACGGGAACTGCGTGGCGAGC
>DASXFG010000037.1:0-101541 GCA_036489715.1 Acidimicrobiales bacterium
ACGTTCTTCACCAGGTCTGGAGTGCTGGTGAGCGTGCACGCGTTCTCTTCGAGCACCTTGGGACCGCTGCTCATCGGACTGTTCTTCTTCGTCGTGGTCCTGGGTGCTGGCCTGCTCGCCTGGCGCGGCGACCGTCTGCGAGCACCCCTCGGCGTTGACCATCCGCTCTCGCGTGAGGGCCTCTTTGTCGCCAACAACATCCTCTTCGTGGGTTTCGCCCTCGTGGTGCTCTTGGGCACCGTCTTTCCCCTCCTGTACCAAGCGATCAACGGCACCCAGGTCACCGTGGGCTCTCCCTACTTCGCGAGCGTGGCCGCCCCCATGAGCGTCGTTCTTCTGATACTCATGACGCTCGCCCCACTGGTGGGATGGCGCAGCGCGGACCCCGGAGTCCTGTGGAAACGGCTGCGTACCAGCGCGTGGTGCGCACTGGGGCTCGTGGTCGTCTTGATGCTGGTTGACGTGCGCAAACCCGTCGAACTCGTGGCGGCGTTCCTCGCCGTCCTGGCGGCCGGCGCGGCGCTGCGCACGCTGCGCGGATCCTTGACGGCAGCGATTCGCAAAGGATCGTGGCGAGGGGCCCTGCGAGCCCCGAGTACGGGGGGCATGGTGGTCCATCTCGGGGTGGTGATCCTCGCGCTGGGCATCGTGACCTCCACTACCTACGTGCATCGCTTCGAGGTCACCCTCGCCACGGGCCAGAGCACGGTGGTCGACGGCCAACTGGTCTCCTTTGCGGGCTTTCACTCGGTCTCGGACGCGCTCGAGAACGCGACTCAGCTCGCGGTCGCGGTAGACGGCCACCATCTCTGGCCCGCGATCACTACCTACAACGGGCGCAGCGGCACGACCGTGGGCACGCCGGCCATCGACTCGAACCTGGCCCGCGACATCTACGTGACCTTTGACGCGGTGGGCGGCAACGGCAACACCTCGGGCGCGCAGGTGCAAAACGACCTGCCGAGCGGATCGGTGGTGCTGGGCATCACCGTCGAGCCGCTCTTGGCGTGGTTGTGGCTAGGGGGGCTGATCATCGGTGCGGGCAGTGCGATGACGTTCTTTCGACGCCGCTACGCCGACGAGGGAGTGGCGTGAGGCGCTCCATCATGATCTCGTCGCTAGTGGCGATCGCGATAGTGCTCGCGTTATCGCTCTTTCTGGCGACCCGTCATCCGATTACCGGCGCCGACGAAGCGAATACGGCGCTGCTCGGCAAGCCCGCGCCCCGTCTTGAGGGGGTACGCCTGGGCGCTGAGACCTCGATCAATCTGCGTCACGATCTCGGCCACATTGTGGTCGTGAACTTTTGGGCCTCGTGGTGTGGGCCGTGCAAGAGCGAAGCGCCGAACCTCTCGACGTTCGCCTGGCAGGAGCGAAAGCACAACGTGGACGTGATCGGGGTCGTCTTCGACGACCCGATCGGCGACGCCGAGGCCTTCGCGCGCTACTACGGCTCGCTCTATCCCTCGGTGATCGATCCGGCGGGCGAGATCGCGAACCGTTACGGGGTCATCTCGCCGCCCACGACATTCATTATCAACGCCAAGGGTGTGGTCGAGGCGTCCCTGATCGGTCCGGTGAGCACCGCCCAGCTCGAAGACGCGGTTTCGAAGGTCCGGACATCGAGCCCGTGAAGGTTCTAAAGTCCTTCTCACTATGGTGTGTGGCGCTGGTGGCCGTGACGGTGGTGGCGCTCGTGTTCACCCCGCATCCCTCAACTTCGACCGCGCGCATTGCCCACCTCGAGACCCTGGTGCGCTGTCCGGCCTGTCACGACCTGTCCGTCGCCGAAAGCAATCAGACCTCGGCAATCGCCGTGCGCAACGAGATCGCGGCCAAAGTGAAGTCGGGGGAGTCCGACAACGAGATCTTGACCTCGCTCGAGACCGTCTATGGCACCTCGATACTCCTGAGTCCTCCGACCTCCGGGCTGGGAGTTCTCCTCTGGGTGGTGCCGATTGCGGGTCTCGTGTTGCTCGTAGGTAGCTCAATTCGACTGGCGCGTCGGCGACGATGAAGCGGAGCGAAAATCAGTTGCGCGACGAGTTGTTGCTGCGCCAGGCCTCATTAGAGGACGCACGGCGCGAGCTCGAGGCGGGAGAGTTGACGCCCATCCAGGCGGCCACGATCGAGGCGCGCGAAGAACTCGCTCTGATGCGCATTCATCGTGAGTTAGACGACCTGGCGTCGGGCTCGGGTGCGAAGCGTCAGGGCCGACAGCGGCGCACCTCGCTGCTGGTCGTGGGGCTGGTGTGCCTGCTCACCGTGCTCGTCATCGTCTTGTGGCACTCGTTGTCGTTGCGCCAAGCGGGGTCCCAGGACACCGGCAGCATCACTCTCTCGAGGTCTCAAGAGGTGACCCAGTACCTGACGGCGGCGCAACAAGACATTGCGAGTGCGAACGTGTCGGCCGCGCTCCAGGCCTATGAGTATGTTTTGCAACTCGCACCCACCAACGTGGAGGCCCTGACCGAAACCGGGTGGCTGGACTTCTCGGCGGGCAGCTCGGCGGTGAATCCGTCACTGGTCTCCATCGGCGAGACGGACCTCACCGACGCCATCCGCTACGGACCCAAGAACGCGGCCGCGCGTCTGTACTACGCCATGGCTGCCGACTCGACTCCGGGCAATCAAAAAGTCGCGAAAGCACAGTTCACGGTGTTCTTGGCGCTGCACCCCTCGCCGGCCCAACTCGAGGTCGCCAGGAAGGATCTGCTCGCCCTGGGTCTGCCCACCAGTTGATCTAGGCGGTCACCCGACAGGTGTCGTCGCCCAGGGCCTTAGAAGTCAGGGTCACCGTCGTGCGCTCGGCGCCGAGCCCCTCGAGCATGCCGGCGATGAGGCCCCGGTCGACCGCGCAGAGAACGGGATGGTGCTGGGCCGCGGTGCCAAAGGGGCAGTTATCGGAGACGACCGAGCTGCCCGAGTCTGACTCTTCGACTCGGGCGCTGAATCCGTGGGCGGTGAGTAGCCCGGCAATGGAGGCCATCGCGCTCTTCACCGTTTTGTTGCACTCCGCGGATCCGCTCGTGGACTCGGTGAGGACCCGGCCGTACTCCACGCCCACGTCGTGAGCCATGCGTTCTGAGGCGTCGGGCCCGAGTCGTTCTAGGGCCATCTCTAAAAGGGCCACCAGCAGTGCGTCGCGGCGCAGCGAACCCTCCATGACCACGGTCTCATCGATGACCCGGTAGCCCTTGGCCGGGCGACCGACCGTGGTCTTTCGCACGTTGTCAAAAGTGACGTAGCCGCCTTCGGTGAGTCGTTCGAGGTGGTGTCGCACGACGTTCGCGTGCACGTCACAGTGGGTCGCCAGTTCACCGGCCGTTGCTCCGGGATTCTCGCGCAAGTAGAAGTAGACCTTGCGTCGAGTGGAGTCGCCAAAGGAGTGCGTCAGGCTCGTTACCGTGGCGGCGAAGAGGGCCGGATCGAGTTCGCTTTCGCTGGCGCTGGCCACGAATGTGAGTTTACGGGTGCGCCGCGCAAAAATGCGTCTGCCACCAAGCCCCACATTTTGGCGCGATCCCCCGAGAAATGCGCGACGCGCGAGACCTTTTGGCCGCCGGTGGCAACGGCGGAGGCCCGACGGCGCGTCGAGCGCATCACGGACGAGGGCCGCAGCGCCTGCCGGTAACCTCAAGGGGCTCTACCAAAGGAAAACCGTGACCTTCGACCCCGAACTGCGCGGGCGCCTCGCGTCCATCGCAGAACCCCAGTTAGTACGTTCGCTCGACGAATTGGGATTTCTGGGCGAAGTGTCGACAACCGAGGGGCGCGTGAGCGTGCAACTCGTTCTTCCCGTCACCAACTGGCCGCACCTGGAGACGCTGCGCGAGCGAGTCCTCGAAATCGCCCCGGGAGCTGAGGTCGTGGTGCGCACCATGGATGACGAGGGCCGACTGGCCCTTCGCAACTTCCTGCGCGGCGCGATGAACACGCCGAGCGAGTCGGACAACGGCCATGGCGCGGCGTCGACGCCGCGTTTTTTGGATCGACTATCTAAGACGCGGGTATTAGGAATCTCCTCGGGCAAGGGCGGAGTGGGCAAGTCGTCGGTGAGCGTGAATCTCTCCATCGCTCTCGCCCAGGCCGGGCACTCGGTAGGGGTGCTGGACGCCGACGTCTACGGCTTCTCGTTGCCCAAGATGTTGGGCGCCACCAATGATCCCATTGTGCTCGGCGACACCGTGATCCCGACGTTGGTGCACGGCGTGCGCTGTCTTTCCATGGGGTACTTCGTCGACGACGCCCAACCGGTGATCTGGCGCGGCCCCATGCTGCACAAGGCCATCGAGCAGTTGGTGAGCGAGGCCTGGTGGGACGAGCCCGACTTTCTCTTGATCGACATGCCCCCGGGAACGGGCGACGTCGCCCTCACGCTCTCAGAGATTCTTCCGCGCATCGAGATGTACGTCGTCACTACTCCCCAGGCCGCCGCCCAGCGCGTCGCCCAGCGTTCGGCGTACGCCGCGCGCAAGCTCAAACTCTCCGTGCGCGGAGTGATCGAGAACATGAGTTGGTTCACCGGTGACGATCAGCGGCGTTACGAGATCTTCGGCGCCGGCGGCGGCGAGGCGCTCGCCCGCGAGCTCGGGGTGAGTTTGCTCGCTCGGATTCCTCTCGAGGCGGCACTCCGTGAGGGGGGCGATGAGGGCAACCCGGTGGTCGTGGCCCGCCCGGAGTCGGAGGCGGCTCTCGCCTTTAGCGCGCTCGCTGCCCGCGTGGCGGCGCAGGGGCCCTCGCGGGTCTATCGTCAAGAACTCAAGTTGGTGTAGGCGAAAGGGGAGCGATGGAGATCGACGGCAAGACGGCGGTCATCACCGGTGGGGCGAGCGGGATTGGGCTCGCGACCGCCAAAAAGCTGGCCGCCTCGGGTGCGAAACTCGTCCTCGCCGACATCGAGGGCGAGACCCTCGCCCGCGTCGTAGAAAACTTGCGCAGCGAGGGCGCTACGGTCATCGGGGTGCCGAGCGACGTTACGCGCGAGGCAGATTTCAGCGCGCTGCGCGACGCCGCGCTGAGCGAGTTCGGAGCGGTGCACCTGGTCTTTAATAACGCCGGCGTCGCCTCGGGGGCCGCGATCGGCACGCCCAACAAAGTCTGGCAGTGGGTCATCGACGTCGACCTGTTCGGGGTTATCTACGGCGTCAACGCGTTTCTTCCCCTCCTCTTGGAGCAGAACGAGGGCCACATCGTTAACACCGCCTCCTTGGCGGGGCTCGGGGGAGCTCCCGGGATGGGACCGTACTGCGCGGCTAAGTACGCGGTGGTGGGTCTGAGTGAGTCGCTGTTCCACGAGCTCGCTCTCCAGGATTCGAACGTCGGAGTCTCGGTGCTGTGCCCGGGCTTCGTGCGCACCCGGATTCACGAATCGGCGCGCAATATGCCTGATGAGCTCGTGGCCTACAACGACGAACCCGCGGCCCAACTCATCGCTGGCATGGCCTCACAAGCGGTGAACGCGGGGATCGATGCGAGCGTGGTGGCCGATGCGGTTGAGGCGGCAATTCGCGCCAAGGCGTTCTGGATACTTACCCACGAGCGATCTGCGGTGCGCACGACGGAACTGCGACTCGACTGGATGCGCGGCGGCCCACCGATGCGCTTTGACCTTATGGGAGCAACCCAGCCCTAGTGCGACTGCCGAAAGAAGAGGAATCCATGCCGAGCGCAAAACCAGGGGCAAGAATGCTCGCCGTCGCTCTGGCGCTGGTCCTCACTGGGACTCTCGTTCCCGCTGTGCTACGTGCCGGCGCGGTCACGTCCTCACAGGTTCTTCAGGCGTGCGAGACCGACGGCTCGCTGATCGAAACGGCCCTGGCCGCTTACGTCGCGCATAATCCGGGTGCACCGGTGAGTGAAGCAGCGCTTCTGGAAAAATCGCACGGAGGACCGTACATATCGAGGTGGTCGACGAACGTCGATTTCTACCAGTACAGCGTGTCCTCGAAAAAACTGCATGTCCAATCCGCAAAGTTCGGGTCGGTGCGAGTTCTCTATACCAGTCCCGCCTCCTGCGTAGCCGCGGGCGTGTCGCGCCCCACCAACTGGGCCACGCCAGCGGACCTAGCAGCGCTCAATCACTGTCAGGCCGACGGCGCCATCCTCGGCACCGCCATGCAGGCGTTCCGTGACGTCAACCCCCGAATAACGATTAGCGAGGCGTACCTTCTCTCAAAGAAGTATCAGGGGCCATATCTACGCTCGTGGCCGACGGATCCGCACTACTTCCAGTTCAGTATTCGTGGCGGCGTGTTGTTCCTGCAAAGCGCACTTGGCGGAGTCCCGATGCGGTACACGAGCCCTAACAGTTGCATCGATATAGGGCTTCCCTAAGTAGCGGCCCCGACTCAGGTGCGTTATCTGTCCAGTCCATTTGGCAAGCGACTCTCCGGCCATCCCAGCACGCTCATCGCCTGTCGACAGGCGTAGCGATCGGTCATACCCGCCACGTAGGCGACCGCGCTGTGCATCGAGAGTTCTGAGTCGGGCGCGGCCTCGGTGACGTCGGGAATCGAACCGGGGTGCGACGCGTAGAACTCCACCAGGGCGCGCAACATTTCGACGACCGACGACCCTTGTTGTCGTGACGCGTCGCGCAGATAGATGACGTTGTAGTTGAACGATCGAAACGCGGTGAGCGCTTCGCTGTGGCGGGCGTCCATTCCAATCACCCCGGTCTCGCGCACGGTGTGAATGACCGCGGTAATGAAGGAGCCCAACTGCTGGCGCCGCTGCACGCCGCAGCGCTCGCGCACAATCGTGGGCAATTCGTCGGAGTCCACGATTCCCACTGACACCGCGTCTTCGAAGTCGTGACAGACGTAGGCGATGCGATCGGCCCAGGAGACGACCTCACCTTCGGGAGTCATCGGCGCGGGGCGCGACCAGGAGTGGTTGCGAACGCCGTCCAAAGTTTCGAGACAGAGGTTGAGAGGGGCGAGTGAGACGTCCGATCCCCAGGTGGCGTGATCGAAGCCTCCCTCCACGAAGGGATCCAGCGCTTCTTCGCTCGCGTGTCCGCCGGGTCCGTGCCCGCAGTCGTGCCCGAGGGCGATCGCCTCGGTGAGTTCGACGTTGAGTCCCAGGGGACGCGCAATGCCCATCGCGACCTGGGCCACCTCCAGGGCGTGGGTGAGGCGCGTGCGCAGGTGGTCGTCGGGGAAGATGAAGACCTGGGTCTTTCCGGCTAGGCGTCGAAAGGCGCTCGAGTGCAGGATGCGGTCGCGATCGCGCTCAAAGCACGTGCGGAACTCATCAGGCTCCTCGTCGTGCGCCCGGTTGCCGGCGCCGTGGCTCGGGGTGGCTCCGGGAATCAGCAGCGCATTCATCTGACCTTCGCGCTCCTCGCGGGGGCCGGCCAAGCTGAACCGACTGGGCTCGGGTCCGCCGATCACGGCGAAGGAGTCCCGGTGGGCGACGCGGACGTCCTCACGCGCGCCCTCGTAGCCGGCCATGGTGGCCGACCAGCGTCGGGCGCGCTCTGAGACCGGGTCTTCACTCACGACTTCTAGTATTGACGCTCCCCAATAGCATGGGTGCAGTTGTCCCAAGGAGAGTCGTCATGGATATTCGCATCGGTATCGTCCAGTCAATGAAGGAGATTGACGTCGAACTCCCCGCGGACGCCGAGATTGACGAGATCCGAAAGGATGTCGAGGCCGCCCTCAGCGGAGAGGGCGTGCTCTGGCTGACCGATCGCAAAGGTCGCCGCGTAGGCGTGCCCGCAAGTCGGATCGCCTACGTCGAGTTGGGCACGCCGGCGAGTGAGCGCGTCGTGGGATTCGGCGCCGCCTAACGGTCGTGATCGACTACCACCTGCACCTATGGCCCCATTCGGAGTCATCGGCGTGGTTCCAACTTGACCAGATCGCCCAGTACTGCGAGGAAGCTCGGGCGAATGGGGTGAGTGAGTTGGCCTTGACCGAACACTCGCACCGCTTCGTGGACGTGGCCGCGGTGGTGGGACCGTTCTGGACGAAGTGGGGGCACGAACCCACCAGCGCCACCATGGCCGAGTATTGGGACTTTCACGCGCGCAACTCCCTTGAGGACTACGTCGCGCTCGCCCTGCGCGCCCAGCAGGAGGGCCTCCCGGTCAAGATCGGTCTCGAGGTCGACTTTTACCGCGATCAGATGGACGACGTGTCGGCTCTGCTCGCCCAATATCCCTTCGACGTCCTGATCGGCTCGGTGCACTGGCTGGGCACGTGGCAATTCGACGACGTGGACAACCCGGTCAATATGCGTGAATGGACGGTGCGCGACGTGGAACAGTGCTGGAGGGACTACACGCTCGCGCTCGATGAACTGTGCGCGGCGAACGCGGTTGACGTGATCGCCCATCCCGACCTCGTGAAGGTGGCGGGCTATCTCGCGAGCAATCCCGCTGAGTTCTGGGAGGCGATGTCCGAGTCGGCGGCGCGACGTGACATCTCGATGGAGTGTTCCTCGGCCGGCTGGGTCAAGCCCGTCCAGGAGCAGTATCCGGCCGAAGGGTTCTTGGACCTGCTCGTGGGTCGCGGCGTCACCTTTACCACGGCCTCCGACGCGCACCGCCGCGAGCGGGTGGGCGAGCGTGCCGGAGATCTGGCCGACCTGCTTGAGTCTCGTGGCGTGCACGAGCTGGCGTCGTACTCCTCGCGCGAGCGCAAGATGATCCCGCTGCGAGGGACCTAGTGGCGACGCTCGCCGAGCTCGCCGAGGAGCGCACGACGCTCGACGAACCCACTATCGACCACCTCCATCGCCTCATCGCCTCGTGGTCGCTGCTGGCGGACCTTTCGTTTTCGGACATGTTGTTGATGGCCAAAGTGGACGACGACAATCCCAATGACGAACACTTCATCGTGCTCGGACAGACGCGGCCCAACAATCGCACGACGCTGCTCGTGGACGACCTGGTGGGGAGCGTGCACCGCCTGGACGAGTGGCTGTTGGTGCGCGACGCGTTCGAGCGCGGAACCCGCGTGGTGGGCGAGCTGGCGGTCGCCCACGTCAAAGTGTTGGTGCCGGTCTGGTGCATCCCGGTGCGTTTTCGCGGAGAAGTCGTGGGCGTGGTGGTGCGCCTGCAGGGTTTCGCGAGCGGATCGGCGTCGCTCTTCGAGCAGCCGTACCTGTCGGTCTTCGAGCGACTCTGCGACATGGTCGCGGACTCGACCTTCCCCTACCGCGAAGACGTGGTGGCGGGTCCCGGGCTCCCGCGTGTGGGCGACGGGGTCATTCTCATCGACGCCACCGGGCGCGTGGAGTTCGCAACCCCCAACGCCTTTAACGCGCTGCACCGCCTGGGCATCTACACCTCGGCGGAGGGACGGCGCTTCGCGGAGGTCGGACTTCGCGCGCGGGCCATCGAGCGCTCCCTCGAGTTTGGTATTCCCTCACTCGAGGAGATCGACCGCGACCACGACGTGGCCATCCTCTTTCACGGCGTGCCGCTGATCGCCGACGGACAGGTGACGGGCGTATTGACTCTCGTGCGCGACGTCTCGGACATTCGCCAGCTGAACCGCATGGTGCTTAACAAGGAAGCGGCGATCCGAGAAGTCCACCACCGAGTAAAGAACAACCTCCAAACAATCTCCTCGCTCTTGAGCCTCCAGGCCCGGCGCAGCGAGCAAGACGAGACGCGTGTCGCGCTGCGCGAGGCGGAGCGCCGCGTGCGTTCCATCGCCGTGGTGCACGAGGTGCTCTCGCGCGAGCCCGGAGAAGAGGTGATCTTTGACGACATCGTGCGTTCCTTAGTGGAACTGGTCGACGACACTAACCTCGCGCCCCATCCCGTAGAGATCAACGTCAACGGTGAGCTGGGGGTGCTCTCGAGCGACCTGGCCACTCCGCTCGCCGTAGCGCTGGCCGAGTTGCTGACGAACGCCGTGGAGCACGCGTTCACGGACTTTGAGGAGATCGATGACGACTTCGTCGGCGTCGTGACCCTCAATTTGCATCAGGACGGGGACTCGGCGATTGCGGAGATTCGCGACAACGGTCGGGGGCTCGGCGACAACTTTTCACTCGAGATTCCCACCAGTCTGGGATTGTCGATCGTGCGCGACCTTATTCGCACTCAGCTCTACGGGGAGATCGAGATGAAGACCATCGACGCAAAGGACGGGGGAGGAACCTACGTGCGGGTGTCCGTCCCGCTGTCGGCACGGACCTAGTTAGTTGGTGCTGCTCGCGCGTCGGCGCGCGGCCAGCCACTGCTTGCGCAGTTTGCGGCGCTCGTCTTCGGTCGTGCCGCCCCACACGCCCGACTCCTGGTTCGTCGCCAGGGCGAACTCCAAGCACGCCTTCTGGGCGTCACAGTGATCGCAGACGCGCTTGGCGGATTCAATTTGGTCGGTCGCCATGCCCGTCGTGCCCACCGGGAAAAACAGCTCGGGCTCGGTGTCGCGGCAGGCGGCGGCGCTGCGCCACTCCGAGTCGTCCCAGGCGTGGGTACGGTTCCAAATTAGCGACATGAAAATCCTTCGTGGCTTGGGGGGACGAAGTGTGATTTCTTTGGAAAATCACGCTTGCGCGGATCGAATTTTACTGGCCAGTCAGTTAAATATCAAGGGAATATTCTTGATCGCGGGGAGCAATGAACGATATAGTTCCTGGTCACGTGGGATGCTTAGGGCGTGACGGCCGTCTTTGCTCATCGCGGAGCGCACTTGAACGTTCGAGAGAACACGCTCGAGGCCCTTGGCGAGGCCGTATTGCTGGGCGTAGCGGGCGTGGAACTCGACGTGCGGCGCTCCCTGGACGGGGTGCTGGTGGTGCACCACGATGCGGTTTCTGAGTTCCTGGTCATCGCCGAGAGCCCAGCGCGCGACCTGCCCGGCTACGTACCCCGCCTGGAAGAGGCGCTGGCAACGTGTTCTTCGGTCGTGGTCAACGTAGAGATAAAGAATGCGCCCGACGAACCGGGGTACGACGGATCGGGGACCCTGGTGCGCGAGGTCCTGGCGTGCGTGCGAAACGCGCGATCATCCGCAGTCATCTCGTGCTTCGATCTGGCGACCTGTGACGAGATACGGCGCGGGGACTCTTCCATCGACGTGGCGTGGCTGAGCTACAAGGGCACCCTCGACGACGACCTAGAAACAGCCCGGGAGCACGGTTTCAATGCGCTCAATCCCCACCTGTCCATGGTCAAGTCTTCGGCCCAGAGCCGCGCCGAAGAACTCGGGCTCGCGCTCAATGTCTGGACCGTCAACGAGGCTCGCGATCTCGCCGCGATGGGCAACCTCGGTGTCGCGAGCGTGATCACCGACGAGCCCCAACTCGCACTCGAGGTCCTCGCTGCGTCTCCTGAACGAAGGGTCGGCGACGACGCTGGCTGATTTGCGGCGTTGGCTCATGGCCTAGATTAGAAAACTATGAATATCGTCGTCTGCGTCAAGCAGATACCCGATCCGGCGGCCCCTCAGTCCTTCGACTCCTCGAACAATCTCAACCGATCCGGAAAACTGATTCTCGATGAAGCCGACACCTACGGCGTCGAAATGGCGCTGCAGCTGGTCGACAAGGCCGGCGGCGGTGAGGTCCGCGTGGTATCGATGGGTTCGGCGTCGGACGTCGCGGGTCTGCGTAACGCTCTAGCCATGGGCGCGGCCAAAGCGGCCATCGTGAGTGACGAGGCGCTGCGCGGCAGCGACGCCCTTACGACTGCCAAGGTGCTGGCCCAGGTCATCGCGCGCGAGCCCTTCGACCTGGTGCTCGCCGCCACCGAGTCTTCGGACGGCTACACCGGAACGATGCCCGTGCAACTGGCTCAACTGCTGGACGTACCCTCGATCACGTTCGCCAAGGCCGTCGTCGTGGACGGCTCCCGTTTGCGCGTCAGTCGCCAGACCGAGGCCGGGTACGACGAGGTCGAAGCGGAGCTGCCCGCGCTCGTCACGGTGACCGCGGGCGTCGTGGAGCCGCGGTACGCGTCTTTTAAGGGAATCATGGCCGCCAAGTCCAAGCCGTTGGAGGTCCTGAGCGTCGCCGACCTCGGCCTCGACTCACCCGTCGGGGCCGCGGGCGCGCGCGAGCAGATCACCGATATCACCCCCGCCGAAAGTCGCCAGGCGGGGGAGAAGTACGTCGACGAGGGTGACGGGGCCGAGAAGGTCATCGCGTTCCTCGAATCCATCAAGGTTCTCTAGGAGATACATGCCGCTCGCACAAATCTGGGTCCTCGCTGAGCCGAGTGCCGACTCTTTTAGCACCACTACCCTCGAACTGCTCAGTTACGCGCGCACCCTGGGCGCCGAGGTGTCGGCCATCACCTGGGGAGGCAAGGCAACTCTCGCGGACGTGGCCGGCGACTACGGCGCCACGACCCTCTACGATCTCGGCGATCTGGCGGGCGCGCTGCCCGGCGAACCCGTGGCGGGCGCCATTGCGTCGCTCGTCCAAAGTGCTGGCGCGCCCGACGCCATCCTCATCCCCACCAGCTACGACGGGCGCGACGTCGCCGGGCGCCTCTCGGCGCGCCTCGACCGTCCAGTACTGGCCAACGTGGTCGGTCTGCGCGATGAGAACGGACTGGTCACCGAGCACCCCGTTTTCGGCGGCACCTTGAGCGTCAGTGCTCGCTTCACCTCCGAGGGCCCCGGCATCGTTCTCGTGCGGGCCAAATCCTTCGTGGCCGAATCCGCCGGAGGCGCTCCGGCGCGCGCAGTCCCGATTGCGCCCGTACCGAGCGCGCGAGCGGGAGCGAGAATCGTGACCTCCCACGTCGAAGAGCGAACCGGACCCAAGCTCGAAGAGGCGGGTGTCGTGGTCTCGGGAGGCCGGGGCCTGGGAGACGCGGGGTCCTACGCACTCATCGAAGAGGTTGCCAAACTCCTGGGGGGAGCCGCGGGCGCGAGCAGGGCCATCGTGGACGCCGGCTGGGTGCCCTACTCACACCAGGTGGGCCAGACCGGCAAGACGGTCAAACCCCTCGTCTACCTCGCCTGCGGTATTTCGGGCGCCACCCAGCACATGGTGGGAATGAAGGGTTCCAAGAACATCGTGGCGATCAATAAGGACCCGGACGCCCCCATTTTTCAGATCGCTGACCTGGGTATTGTGGGCGACGTCCACAAGGTGCTGCCGGCCCTAATCGACTCCTTAAAAGGTCGTGGCTGAGCCGCCCGACGGGCAAAGATAGAGAGGTGCTCGTCGCGGACGACGCACGTGCGGGGGGATATGGCTGAGAACAACGCGCACGCGCGACGTTGGTGGACGCTCTCCGTACTCGGTCTGGCACAGCTCATGGTGCTGCTGGACGCGACGGTGATCAACATCGCGCTGCCTCGCGCAGAGGTGACGTTGCATTTCTCCTCCGGCAACCGCCAGTGGGTGGTGACGGCCTACGCGCTGGCCTTTGGCTCCTTGATGCTGCTGGGCGGTCGATTGAGCGATCTGTGGGGCCGGCGCACCACCCTCTACGTGGGGCTCGCGGGGTTCGCGGTCGCCTCGGCCCTCGGAGGCGCCGCCAACAGCTTTGCGATGCTCGTGAGCGCGCGTGCGGTCCAGGGACTCTTTGGCGCGCTGCTCGCTCCCGCCGCGCTCGCCACTCTCTCGGTGACCTTTACCGAACCCAAAGAGCGAGCCAAGGCCTTTGCCATCAACGGCATCATTGGCGGCTCGGGAGCGGCCATCGGGCTGCTGCTCGGGGGCGCCTTGACCGAGTGGGCGTCGTGGCGCTGGTGTCTCTTGATCAATCTGGTCTTCGCGGCGGTCGCGGTCGTGGGGGTTGCGATATTCGTCCCGGGCGGGCGCGGCGAGCACGTCTCGCGCTTGGACGTGCCCGGGGCGCTCTTGGGCAGCGCGGGGCTCTTTGGCGTGGTGTACGGATTCAGCCACGCCTGGATGTCGAGCTGGTCGAATATCGGCACCTGGGGGCCGATCCTGGTTGGCGCAGGGGTCTTGGCGCTGTTCGGGTACTCCCAGAGCCGCAGCCCTCATCCTTTGCTCCCGCTTCGCATCGTGAGGGATCGCACGCGCGGTGGTTCTCTCATCGCGCTGCTGCTCACCTCAGTCAGCCTCTACGCGGTCTTCTTGCTGCTCGCGTACTACCTCGAAAAGACGCTCGGCTTTTCCCCGTTGCGCACGGGAATCGCGTTCTTGCCCCTGGTGGTCGCCATCAGCGTGTCGGGAGCGTTTGCCAGCGGACGACTCCTCGCACGCACCGGCCCGCGCCCCCTGGTGCCCACGGGCATGGCCCTGGGCACCATGGGGATGATCCTCTTTACCCGGGTCACCTTGAGCTCGGACTATTGGGGCCACGTCCTGCCCGGACTGATCGTCACCGGACTCGGAATGGGGCTCATCTTCGCCCCGGCCATTGCGAGCGCCACCTCGGGCGTGCTCGCCCAGGACGCCGGCGCCGCCTCGGCGATCGTCAACACGTGCCAACAGGTTGGCGGATCTATCGGCACCGCATTGCTCAACACCATCGCCGTCACGGTCGCTGCGCGCGCGATATCGGCGGGGCCGACGAAAGCGAACACGGCGCGATTGCCGCTCTTGGCCAAGGCGACCGTGCACGGCTATACGATCGCCTTTTGGTGGGCGGCGCTGTTCTTCGCGCTGGGCACGGTGCTCAGTCTGGCCCTATTAGAAACCGGAGCCACCGAGAGCACTCACGAGCTCACCCCGGTCGCCTAGGGCGGGCTAGATCAACGGCCAGGGGTACGGGGGCCAGTCCGCATCTTCGTCGGGTTCGGGATAGAGAGCGTTCTCCACGAGCCCGTGGGCTCGCAGTTGGGCGAGGGCGATCTCACTGGGCGAGAGCCAGGTCGCGACCGCGCCGACGTCTCCTTGGGCGAAGCGATCGACGCGCTCGAGCAGGCCCGGTTCCACGCTCAATCCGGCGTACTCCCAGATCACCGTGCGCAGCTTGTCCTCTTCGTGAAAGCACAGGCCGTTATCGATAGCCCAGAGGCGCTCTTCGTCGTAGAGGACGTGACCGGCCTTGCGATCCGCGTTGTTGGCGACCACGTCAAAGGCCGCGAGGCGGGCGAACCAGTCGTGAAACTCGTCGCGCTCGCGCAAGGTGAAGTAGTGGTCCTCGCCGTTGTCGCCGACCCACCACTGCAGGGAGCCGGGTCCGTAGGGGCCGTCTCGGCGGGCGACCGTGGTGGGCACGAGATCGGTGCCGAGTTGGACGTCGAGTTCGTAGGCCGCCACCTCGCGGCGCCACAGCCCGTCGGGAAAGTCCCACAGCGGTCGCTCGCCGGCTTCGGCTTTGTAGCAGGCCAGAGTTGTCGCCTCCCCGAGTTCCACGCTCACCAGTAGGGCGTTATTCGATGAACCGGTGACGCGGCCCTCGACGCGAATCTCGCCCGTCGACAAAATCTCGCGTTGCTCGTCTCTGGTCACGATCAGCGAATGGGCGCGCGATGTCCGTTCGTGCGCGGACAGTCGTGGCCTTGGGCGTCGAGGGGTCCCCCGCAGAGCGGGCACAGGGGCCGCCCAGCTTCGACGAGTCGGGTGATGGCGATCGCGAGTCCGCCCGCCCACTCTCTACTCAGGGTGACGGTCAGTGAGGAGTCTTCTTCCACCGACTCGATGCTGATATCGATGGTCTTGGCCTCTTCGTCGACCGACACCGCGATGTCCCCCGCTACGAAGTCGCTCTCGTACTCGGGCTCGAGACCAAAGTCCTCGGGCAGATGCCCCGGTCGACCGAGATCGGCCAGTAAGTGGGCGATCCACTCCGCCAGGGCGGCCAGTTGGAGTTTCTCGCACTTGACGATGGCCAGTCGCCGACCCTCTCTCACCTGGAAAAGGAAGAGTCGGCTCCCCACCTCACCACGCACCCCGACCATCACTCGATCGGGATTCGTAAAGGCGTAGTTCACGACGGCCTCAGCTCGTTGAGGGAGCCCGTGTTGTTCACGCACAGAACGAGGGGAGCCCCGGCGCCAAAGGCAACGGCACTAAGAGAACAGGGAGAGATGACGGTCCGCTGAAAGAGGTCGAGGGGTACACCCTGGGCGAAACTGACCGCCGCCTTGATTGGATCGGCGTGGCTGACGATGACGACGGTCTCTCCGGGGTGGCGCTGGGCGATCGCACACACGGCGCGCCACATCCGGGACTGCATCTCGCTAAAGGACTCGCCGCCCGGAAAACGGAAGGCGCTCGGGGCGTGCTGGACGATCTTCCACTCGGGCCGCTTGGTAAGGGCGCTCAGCTTCTTGCCGGTCCACTCGCCAAAGTCGCACTCGTTCAGAGCGCGATCGATGTGGCGCGTGAGGCCCAGCGCGGTGGCGATTGGCGCGGCCGTTTCCTTGGCTCTCTCGAGCGGGGACGCATAGAGAGCGCTCGGCGCGTGCTCTAACTCCGAAAGACGCACGGCGAGTGCCCGGGCCTGCTCCACGCCCCGCGCGGAGAGGTGTAGACCCGGCGCACGACCGGGCAGGACCGATCCGGTGGTCGAGGTGGTGCCGTGTCGAACGAACAAGATCGTCGTGGGCCCAACCACGACTACCCCGCGGTCACGGGAAGTCGTCCGGGTCCGGGCGACGCCGACTCGGGCCAGCGCTTGCGCGAGACGCGCGCGAGCTTGTGCAGGAGAGCTACCGCGCCGGGATCGTCGTCTCCCGGTCGCACGTCAATAAGTTCGGCCTCTTTCATCGCGCTCATGAGTTCGCGTCCGAGATCGGTGCGCACGATGACCAAAGTCCAGTCGCCGAACGCGCCGATGCCGCCCGTCGAGAGGTCGGCGTGCTCGGCCGCGAAGTCCGGGCAGTGGGTGCAGCCCTCGCGGGTGTAGGCGTGAGCCTCCTTGAGTGGGACCTCGTAGTAGTCGCCCGTGCGCGTCCAGATCTGAAAGACGCCCTTGATGTTCATTTTGGTGATGTCGGCTCGCTGGATGCCGTACTTCTCTTCGAAGAGACCTTCGAAGATCGAGTCGTCGAAGGTCTTGGAACACAGAAGTCCGATGGTGAGGCTGAGACGGCGCGCGACCTTACCCGCTTTGCGCGACTGCATCGCGCCGGGTGCCGAGGCCATGCAACCCATTCCCACTATTGCGATGCGCTCCGCGCCGCCCTCGACGGCCTCGTCGTAGGCGAGCAGATTGGCGCAGTAGGTGTAGCGCGACTTGGCGGTGTTGATTACGTCGTCTTTGGTCCGCGCGACTTCGGGTTTGGCCCGCCACGTGGAGCCGTCACCTTCGAGGCCACTCACGAGAGCGGCGTCAATGATGTCGTTTTCGAGGGCGTAGATCAACAGGGCCGAAACGAATCCGCCGTCTTGGCCGTTCTCTACGAGCGTCTCGTCGCGGGCGCGTACGAGCACGACGTCCCCGATCCCCCACACTTCGTCGTCGCGACGCTCGCGCGCGAAGCGCTGCACGTCGATTTCGCTCTCCCAGTTACGAAAACGCGGACAGGCGCGGGTGCACATTGTGCAGCCCTTTTGACCGTGCGTGCAGTCGTCGGGACCGCCGTCGAGATCGAGATGAAAAGGCTTGTACACGCCATTGTCGGCTTCGTAGTCGAGTACGGGGTGAGGACACGCGATCACGCACGCCGCGCACCCCGTGCACAGCCCCGAGGTCACGACCTCGCGAAAGAGTTCACGCCACTGCGGTTTCTCGATAGCCACGAAATCCACACTAGTAAGGGCGATCTGCGTCACATTCGGCGTTAGATTCGCAACCGTGCCCGAAATACTGGAGGTCGAGTCGTACCGACGACTGGCCGATCAGCTAGTCGGTGCGACCATTTCTCGAGGATGGGCCGACGCGTACGCCGCCCAAAAACTGACCTCGCCGTCGGCGTGGGCGCGGGCGGTAAAGGGCCTCACCATTACCGCCACCGGCCGACGCGGCAAGTTGCTCATTGTGGACACGACCGGTCCCTCCCTGGGCGTGCGATTCGGCATGACCGGCGTGCTGTTGCTGGAGGGAGAGGCGGGCATCGAGGGCCTCTTCTATGGCCCGCACCTCTTTGACGCGAAGTGGATCCGCGGCGGGCTCGAGTTTCGCGACGGGAGAAAGCTCGTCTTACACGACCCTCGGCGTCTCGCACGTTTCGAGATCAGTCCGGATCTCACGCACATGGGGCCCGACGCGCTCACCCTCACGCGCAAAGAGTTCGACGCGGCGCTCGCGGCACCCCGGGGAGAGGGACCCGCTATCAAGGCGCGGCTCTTGGACCAGTCCAAGATCGCGGGCGTGGGCAACCTGCTGGGCGACGAGATTCTCTATCGCGCCGGCATTGATCCCCGAACTCCGTGCGCGACGCTGAGCGCCGATGAACGAAGCCGCCTCTTTCGCGCCGTGCGCGGGACCATGAATACGCTGCTGCGCCGGGGCGGTTCGCACACGGGAGACCACATGGACGCGCGTTTCCCCGGGGGGCTCTGCGCCAAAGACGGTGGGGCGATGCTGATCGCGACGATCGGCGGTCGCACGACGTACTGGTGCTCGGTGCACCAGCGCTGACTAGCGCAGCGACGCCAGCACCTTGGCCGCGTGACCGTCGGCGCGCACCGCGTAGAACGCACGCTCGATCTTGCCGGTGGGGCCGATCACGAAGGTCGAGCGGATGACTCCGAGCACCTTTTTTCCGTACAGCATCTTCTCGCCGAAGGCTCCGTACTTTTCCATCACTTTTTTGGAGGGATCGCTCAGTAGCGTGAAGTTCAATCCGTACTTGGCGCGAAAGTCGTGGTGCGCATCCGCACCGTCGGGCGAGATGCCCACGACGCTGACGCCGAGATCGCGGAAGCTCGCGAGTTCGTCGTTGAACTGGCAGGCCTCTTTGGTACAGCCCGGGGTGTCGTCGGCGGGGTAGAAGTAGACCACGAAGCGCTCGCCGGCGAAGTCCTTGAGAGAGACGGCTGCTCCGCTGTGATCCTTCAGGGTAAAGCCGGGAGCACGGCTGCCCTCGAGGAGTCGGGACATGGACTTTCCTTTCGATGATCGGGGCCGGGCGTTCCCAGGTAGGATAGATCCGAGCTCGAAGACATGAGCTGGGACCCACTTCGCACGTAGGACGGTTACGGGTCCAACCGTAGAAACGATTCCGTACGTGAGTAGTGAAACAGTTGGGTCGCTGGCGAACGCCGGCGACTCGTACGCCACCAACCAGACCTTCGAGGGCTTGGGTGTCTCGCCCGAGCTGGTCGCCGTCCTGCACGCTCAGGGCATCACGACCGCCTTTCCCATCCAGGCCATGACCATCGCCGACGCGCTGGCTGGCCGCGACGTCTGCGGCAAGGCCAAGACCGGATCGGGCAAGACGCTCGGATTCGGCTTGCCCATGCTCCAGCGCCTCGCGGCCTCGGGGGAGCCGGCCGCGCCCTCGCGTCCGGCCAAGCCGCGCGGGCTGGTCTTGTTGCCGACGCGCGAACTCGCCGTTCAGGTCTACGAAGTCATTAAGCCGCTGAGCGAGGCCCTGGGCATGCGCGTCGTCGCGGTCTACGGCGGAGCGGACATCGAACGTCAGATTAAGTCGCTGGCCAAAGGCTGTGACCTTATTATCGCCACGCCCGGCCGGCTCATCGATCTGGGAGATCGCGGCGAGGTCAACGTGGAGAGTCTCGACGTCTTAGTGCTCGACGAAGCCGACCGCATGGCGGACATGGGCTTCATGCCCCAGGTCGAGTGGGTGCTGCGGCGCATCGCAAACAAACCCCACCAGACGCTGCTCTTTTCGGCCACCCTCGACGGAGCGGTCGATCGCCTGGTTTCTCGTTACCTAAGCGACCCGGTCTTTCACGAGGTCGCGAGCGACACCCAGACCGTGTCGCTCATGGTCCACCACTTCTTACAGGTCCACCAGATGGACCGGATCAAGGTCGTGGCCACCATCTGTCGTACCTACGACAAGACCATCATCTTCTGTCGCACCAAGCGTGGAGCCGATCGTCTCGTCGAGCAACTGCAAAAAGAGGATGTGAACGCGGCGGCCATCCACGGTGACCTGCGCCAGTCCCAAAGAGAAAAGGCGCTCTCGGACTTCCAAAGCGAAAAACTTCCCGTGCTGGTGGCGACCGACGTGGCGGCGCGAGGACTGCACATCGACGGCGTGGACTGCGTGATTCACTTCGACCCGCCCGAAGATCAAAAGGCGTACCTGCACCGTTCGGGACGCACCGCCCGAGCGGGTTCGACCGGCGTGGTCGTCTCGCTGCTGCTCTGGAATCAGGTGATCGAGGCCGAGGTAATCATGCGACGCCTCAACCTCAAACGCCCGATCATCGAGGTATTCTCGAACGACCCCCGTCTGAACGATCTCGCGAACTGGGACCCGACGATGCAAGACTCTCTGTCGTGAGTAAGAAAGTTCCGGTCTTTAAGCACGAGCCGTGGCTCAAGCGCGCTCTGGTGGTCGTGGCCCACCCCGACGACGTCGACTTCGGCACGGCCGGAACCATTGCCTACCTCACCAATCGAGGCGTGGACGTGTCGTACTGCCTCGTGACCTCGGGCGACGCCGGCGGCGACGACTCCACCGACACGCGCGAAGAGCGCATGGCGGTGCGTGAGACCGAGCAGACGGCCGCGGCCAAGGAAGTGGGAGTCACGAACTTGACGTTCCTGCACTGGCCCGATGGGCGCGTGGAGACGACCATGGCGTTGCGGCGCGAGATTGCCCGGGTCATCCGCACGGTCCGCCCCGAGCTCGTCATTACCCAAAATCCCGAGCGCAACTACGAGCGCATCTTTTCCAGCCACCCCGACCACATGGCCACCGGGGAGGCGACGCTGCGTGCGGTGTACCCCGACGCGCGCAACCCCCACGCATTTCCTGAACTGGTGCGCGAGGGCTTTGAGCCCCACACCGTCTCTCAAGTGTGGATTGGCGGGGCCGCGCCCACCATGGTCGTCGACATCACCAAGACCTTCGACCAGAAGTTCGACGCCCTGTCCAAGCACGTCTCGCAGATCGGCAACCGCAAGGGTCTAAAGAAGATGCTGCGCGGATGGTCAGCCGCCACGGCGCAGAGCGCGGGCATGAGCGAGGGCCGACTCGCCGAAGGCTTTCGCATCGTCGTCACTGGCTAGTCGCGCACGAGCCCCGTCGTAGGGTGAGCAGATGGCGAAGCTCGCGGTACCGTCTTCTTCGCGCACTCCCATCGGACTCAGGCGTCCCTGGGGAGGGGTGCGGGACATCTTTCGCGGGGTGACCCGCGCGAACTACGCCGGACAGATCCTGGCGGGAGTGACGCTGGTGGCCATTGCGATACCCGAACAGCTCGCGACCTCGCAGCTGGCCGGGGTTCCGGCCTTCGTGGCGCTCATCGCCTTCATCACCGCCACGTTGGTTTTCGTCGTAGTGGGCTCTAACCCCATCGTCTCGGTCGGCGCCGATTCGACGATCGCCCCCCTGTTCGCGGCGGTGTTATTGCGGCTGGCCCCGATGTCGTCAACCCTCTATCTCGAGATGGTGGCCGTCACCGCCGTGGTAACTGGCCTGGCAGTAATGGCGGTGGGCCTGATGAAACTGGGCTGGATCGCCGACTTTTTGTCGCTGCCAATCGTGACCGGGTTCCTTGGCGGGATCGGTGTGATCATCTTCGTTCACCAGCTGCCGAGCGCCCTGGGCATCGCGCACGGCGGCGGCTCGGTCGTCCAACGCGTTGACGGGATCGCACACCATCTCTCCTCGGCGAGCGGGTGGTCGATCGCGCTGGCGCTGGGCACGCTCGTGGTCATGCTGGTCGGCGAACACCTCGACAGCCGCCTGCCCTGGGCTCTGGTGGGAATCGTGGTGGCCACGATTTTGTGCGCCACGTTGGCCCTCGAGGGCCGCGGCGTCGTCGAACTCGGGACCGTCGTGGTGGGTCTACCGTCGTGGCGCCTGCGCTGGTTGAGCTCGGGGCAGTGGGGACTGGTGCTTACCACCTCGGTCACCCTGATCATCGTGATCCTTTCCCAAACGGCGGCCACCACCCGCACGGCGGCCGACGAGTTGGGCGTCGAAGCGAACGTCAGCCGAGACTTCGTCGGCGTGGGCGTGGCCAACGTGGTGGCCGGGCTCGCGGGCACGTTTCCGGTCAACGCCTCTCCGGCGCGCACGACCGTGACCGGGCTCGCGGGCGGATCCACCAAACTCGTCGGTCTGACCGCGGCGGCGATCGCGATCGTACTGTCACCTCTGGGCACCTACGCCCACATGATCCCTCTGGCCGCCCTGGCCGGAGTCTTGTTCTTCGTGGCGTCTCGCCTCATCAAGGTGACGCTGCTGCGCCGGATCTGGAAGGCGAATCGAATCGAGTTTCTCTTTGCGACCGTGTCAGCGCTGGGGGTGATCTTCGTTGGCGTCGAGCAGGGCATCGCCATTGCGGTCGGACTGGCGGTACTCGATCAAACGTGGCGCTCGGCGCGTCCCCACATGGTGGTCCTCGGGCGGCACGAAGGAACCACGAGCTGGGAACCGATCACTGAACCGCACGTGACAATGGTCGATCACACCCTGGTCGTCTTATTCGACAACGACCTCTTCTTCGCTAACGCGGGAGTTTTCCGCCGAGAGCTCCACCAGTTGCTCGCAAGGTATTCGACGTCAGAGCATCTCGTTCTGGACGCCGTGGCCGTTGGTGAGATCGACTTTACGGGCATGACGATTCTCTCCCAAGTGGTCCACGACCTCACCAAAGACGGAACGTCAGTCGTTTTCGCGCGCGTTAGCGCAGGACTGAAGAAGTCGCTGTCGACGTCCTTTGACCCGCTGATTCGCGCGATCGCGCTCTATGAGAGTGTGGACGCCGCCGTGCAGGCGACCTCGAGGGCTTAGTTGGCCGCGAGCTGGCGCAGCACGAAGTTGAGGACCCCGCCGTGGCGGAAGTACTCGGCTTCGGTGGGCGTGTCGATGCGCAGGCGCGCTTCGAAGTTGAAGGTCTCGCCCGTGTCGCGCGTGACGTGGACGCTGACGCGTGGCACGGTCTCTCCTCGATTGAGCGGGTCGAGGCCCGTCACGGAGATGACTTCGGTGCCAATCAACCCGTAGGTCTCGGCGCTCTCGCCCGCCTGGAACTGCAGGGGGAGCACGCCCATGCCCACCAGGTTGGAACGGTGAATGCGCTCATAGCTCTCGACCAGAACAGCGCGCACCCCGAGCAGCTTGGTGCCCTTGGCCGCCCAGTCGCGACTCGATCCCGTGCCGTACTCCTTGCCCGCGATGATCACCAACGGCGTGCCCTCCTCGGCGTAGGCCATCGCGGCGTCGAAGATCGACATCGGGGTGTCCTCGGGCAGTTTCACGGTGACGCCGCCTTCGGTGCCCGGCGCCATGAAGTTGCGGATCCGAATGTTGGCGAAGGTGCCGCGCACCATGACCTGGTAGTTCCCGCGTCGCGTGCCGTAGCTGTTGAAGTCGCTCGGGCTCACCCCGGCGTCGACGAGATACTTGCCCGCCGGACTGCTTTCGCGAATGTTGCCCGCGGGCGAGATGTGGTCGGTCGTGACCGAGTCGCCGAGCTTGGCCAGCACGCGCGCGTCAATCAGGTCGCTCACCACGCCCGGTGTCATGGTGAGGCCGTCAAAGAACGGGGGCAGCTTCACGTAGGTCGACTTCTGCTCCCAGTTGTAGGTGAGCTCCTGAGTGGTGGGAACCGCGCGCCAGCGCTCGTCACCGCTGAAGATGCTCGAGTAGCGCCGGTCGAACATCTCGGGTGTGATCGACGCTCGCACCGCGGCTGCGACGTCGGCGTCACTCGGCCACAGGTCGGCCAGGAAGACGTCGCCACCTTGTGCGTCAGTGCCCAGGGGCTCACTCGAGAGGTCGATGTCGATCGTCCCCGCCAGCGCGTAGGCGACCACGAGAGGGGGGCTCGCGAGAAAGTTCTGTTTCACGTCAGGGTGAATGCGGCCCTCGAAGTTGCGATTGCCCGACAGCACCGAGACGACCGAGAGATCGTGCTCGTTGACGGCGTCCGAAACGCCGTCGAGCAATGGACCGGTATTGCCGATGCAGGTGGTGCATCCGTATCCGGCCAGGTAGAAGCCGAGGTCGTCGAGCGGCCCGAGGAGATTTGCGCGCTCCAGGTAGTCGGTGACCACGCGGCTGCCGGGGGCGAGGGAGGTCTTGACCCAAGGCTGGGGCTTCAGCCCGCGCGCGACGGCGTTCTTCGCCACGAGTCCGGCGGCGACCAATACCGAGGGATTCGAGGTGTTGGTGCAGGAGGTGATGGCGGCCACTACGACCGCGCCGTCGCGCAGATGTTCGGCGGCTTCGACTCCGCGCACGTCTAAGGGCTCTCGTCCGAGCGCGTGACGAAACGCTACGCGCGCGCCCGCGAGCGATACTCGGTCCTGAGGTCGCTTGGGCCCGGCCAAACTCGGTTCCACCGTGGCCAGGTCCAGTTCCACGTACTCCGAGAAGACGGGCTCGATCGCGTGTTCGTGGTGCCACACCCCCTGGGCCTTGGCGTACGCCTCGACGAGCGCGAGTTGCTCGGGACTGCGACCGGTAAAAGCCAGGTAGTCCAAGGTGACCTGGTCGATCGGAAAGATGGTGCAGGTGGCCCCGTACTCCGGTGACATGTTGCCGATGGTGGCGCGGGTCTCGAGCGAGAGCGCCTTCACGCCCGGCCCGTAGGCCTCGACGAACTTGCCCACGACGCCTTGTTGGCGAAGCAGTTGCGTGATCGTCAGCACCACGTCCGTCGCGGTCACTCCTTCGCGCGGTGCGCCGACGATGCGCAGCCCCACCACGGGCGGGATCAGCATCGAGGACGGTTGACCGAGCATGTTGGCCTCGGCTTCGATGCCGCCGACGCCCCAGCCGAGAACCCCTAAGCCGTTGACCATGGTGGTGTGCGAATCGGTGCCCACCAGGGTGTCGAAGTAGGCGACGCCCTCGAGATCGAAGACGACCTTGGCGAGATTCTCGAGGTTCACCTGGTGGCAGATTCCCATCCCTGGAGGAACGACGCGAAACTGCTCGAAGGAGTTCTGCGCCCACTTGAGAAAGGTGTAACGCTCGGCGTTGCGCTGGTACTCGATCTCGACGTTCTCGTCGTAACTCTGCGGGGTGCCGTTTCGCTCAACGATGACCGAGTGGTCGATGACGAGTTCCACGGGCACCAGAGGGTTGATCTTCTTGGCGTCGCTGCCCAGGGCGACGATGGCGTCGCGCATCGCGGCCAAGTCCACGACTGCGGGCACGCCGGTCAAGTCCTGCATGAGTACGCGTGCGGGTGTGAAGGCAATTTCGCGGGCCTCCTCGCCGGCCGCTTCTCCGTGCGACGAGGGCGTCTCGGCCCACCGGGCGAGTGCTTCAATGTCTTGCGCGCTCACCTTGACCCCGTCTTCATTTCGCAGGAGGTTCTCTAAGAGGATCTTGATGGAAAAGGGCAGCCGGTCGACGCCCCATTTGGCCAAGCCCTCGCTCTGGAGCGAGTAGAAGCTGAGTGAGCGGCCCGAGACGCTGAGGGTGCTCTTGGCGTCAAACGAATTCAGTGAGGAGGTCATGGCTCCATTCTGCCGTGTTTTCCCCGCGACGGTCTCGGCTCCGGGGGGCTGCGCGCGCCGGGTGAGAGAATGATTTCCGTGGCCACCACCTACGAAATAGTGCGTTCGCGCTTTGAGCGCGCCTTCGACGTACTCGAGGTGGGCGCGGATCCCGTGCTGCGGGTGTCCGAGCACGCCGACTACCAGGCGAATGGGGTAATGGCCCTGGCCAAGCGGCTGGGACGCGCCCCGCGCGACGTGGCCCAGGACGTGGTGGCCGCCTTGGACCTAGAAGGTTTGGCCGACGTCAGCGTCGCCGGACCGGGATTCTTGAACATCGTGCTGACGACGCCGTTTCTCGACGAGCGCTTACGCACTCTTCACAGTGACGAGCGACTCGGTGTGGAGCGAGTGACGACGCGCCGCGTCGTGCTCGACTACTCGGCGCCCAACGTCGCCAAGGAGATGCACGTGGGTCACCTGCGCTCGACCGTGATTGGCGACGCGCTCGCGCGCATGTACCGCTTTGCCGGTTGCGAGGTCGTGGCGCGCAACCACGTGGGAGATTGGGGCACCCCTTTTGGAATGCTGATCGAGCATCTCGTCGACTTGGGCGAAGACCAAGCGATCGCCGCCTTGTCGATCGGCGACCTGGATGGCTTCTACAAGGACGCCCGCGCGACCTTCAACGACAGTGACGACTTTAAGGACCGCAGTCGCGCTCGCGTCGTGGCCCTACAGGGCGGCGATCCCGAGACGCTGCGACTCTGGCACGTCCTCGTGCACGAGTCGATCGCCTACTTCAGTGAGGTGTACGCCAAATTGGACGTGACCCTCACGCCCGAGGACGTGGTGGGTGAGTCGTACTACAACGAACGTCTCCAGGGCGTCGTCGACGACCTCGCGGCGATGGGGTTACTCGTTGAGAGCAACGGTGCGCTGTGCGTTTTTGCGCCGGGATTCACCAATCGCGACGGGGAGCCCCTGCCGCTCATCGTGCAAAAGAGCGACGAGGGTTTCGGGTACGCCGCGACCGACCTGGCCGCGGTTCGCGACCGGGTAGATCGTCTGGGCGCCGACGAGATGATCTACGTGGTGGGCGCCCCCCAGGTGCAGCACCTCGAGATGGTCTGGGCGGTGGCGCGAATGGCGGGCTGGTTGCCCGAGACGGTGCGCTGTGAGCAAGCGGTCTTTGGCAACGTGCTCGGGCCCGATCACAAGATGTTCAAGTCGCGCTCGGGTGAAAGCGTGAAGCTCGTGACCCTCATCAATGAAGCCATCGAACGCGCCTACCTGACCCTCGACGAGCGCGGTACGGACCTTGATGGGGACGCCAAGTTGGCGCTGGCCGAGCAGATTGCCCGAGCTGCCATCAAGTACGCGGACCTCTCCACCGAGCGTCAGCACGACTACGTATTCGACCTCGATCGCATGGTGGCCTTTGAAGGCGACACCGGCCCGTACCTGCAGTACGCGCACGCCCGGGTCCGCTCGATCTTTCGCCGTGCGGGCGAGGTCGCATCGCGCGCCAGCACCTTCTCCCTCGCCGAATCCGCCGAGAGAGATTTAGCCCTCGGTCTCCTGGCTCTTCCCGAAGCCTTCGTGTCGTCGCTGTCGACTCTTCAACCGCACCGGCTGTGCACGTATCTCTTCGATCTGGCGCAGCGCTTCACCGCGTTCTACGACCGCTGTCCGGTGCTCGCCTCTAAGGGAGCGATACGCGAGGAGCGCCTGGCACTGTGCGACCTCACCGCACGGACTCTCAAGTTGGGGCTCGGAGTGCTGGGTATCGACGCGCCCGAGCAGATGTAGGCGGGGCACGCCTCACTAGAGTCAGTTCGTCGGCGCGAAGAGAAGGGAAGAGAACATGGACGTACGAGCTGCCATCGTGAGCGAGCTACACGGACCCTGGCACACCGAGATCATCGAGATCGACGAGCCCCATCCCTTCGAAGTCAAGGTGAAGATGAGCTTTGCGGGAATGTGTCACTCCGACGAGCATCTGCGCACCGGCGACATGGTGCCGCCGGCCGACCTGGTGTCCCTGCTCACGGGGCACGACTCGATGTTTCCCGTGATCGGCGGACATGAGGGCTCGGGCGTCGTGGAGTCCGTGGGTGAGAACGTGACGAGCGTCGCGCCCGGCGATCACGTGGCGGTCTCTTTCGTACCGTCGTGTGGGCGTTGCGAGTACTGCGCCTCGGGGCGCCAGTACCTGTGCGACCTGGGCGCCCACACGCTCATGGGTCCCATGATCTCGGACGGCACGTGGCGTCACCACCTGGGCGATCTGGACCTCAATCGCATGTGCCAGCTCGGGACCTTCTCGGAATACATCGTGGTGCACGAGGCGTCGGTGGTGCGCATCGAACCGTGGTACGACCTGCGGGCCGCGGCGCTGATCTCGTGTGGCCTCTCGACGGGATTTGGCGCAGCGGCGAGCCGCGGTGGCGTCAAGCCCGGCGACACCGTGGCGGTGATCGGATGTGGCGGCGTCGGATCGGGCGCTATCCAGGGTGCGGTCCATGCGGGCGCGCGAGCCGTTCTCGCCATCGACACCAATCAGTCCAAAATCGACCGAGCGCTCAAGATCGGTGCCACTCACGGATGCGCGACGACGTTGGACGCAGCCTTTGGCATACTTCCAGAACTCACGATGGGCAAAAACTGTGATGTCGTCGTCATCACGGTCGGCGTGCTGACGGGTGAGCTCATCGAGCAGGCGCGCTCGATTACCGCCAAAGGTGGCGTGGTGGTGGTGACGTCGATTGCGCCGATGAGTCAGACCTCGGTCGAGCTAAATCTCTTCATGTTTGCGATGCAGAACCAGGAGCTGCGCGGGACGATCTTTGGATCCGAAAGCCCCCGCGTGCAGATTCCCCGCCTTCTTCGCTTGCATCACGAAGGCAAGCTGCACGTTGATGATCTCATCACCCAGGAGTACAGCCTGGGCGAAGTCCAACAGGGATACGACGATCTCGAGTCGGGACAGAACGTACGGGGAGTTGTTCGCTTCTAGTCAGGCACGAAGACTCACCCCGCACTTTCGTCGGGAAGTGGGGAATCGACACCATAAGTCGTCGCCAACAGCACGAAGCCGAGCGCGGCCAGCGTCGCTCCCACGCCGAAGCACCAGAATGATATTTGATAAAGGGTCCCTTGGACTCCGGTACCAAGCGGCAACTGTGCGGCATTCCAGTACTCGTAGATCGCGGTAAGTGCGTACGCGACTGCAAATATCACTGCCGCGCGCCGGGCCCAGATCTGGTGCACCACGCCGCGGGCGAGAATGATGGCGACGCAACACAGCGCCCCGTAGATGACGAACGCACCGAGAGATCCGAGAGTCACTCGAACCTCCTCCCACCAGAAGCTACGGCCGATCCGCAAGATCAGCCAAATGGCGATGAGGTTCAGGAGGTTGGCCGACGCCGCACCGGCGAAGCCGATCAATATGAGATTTCGCGCCAGCACGCGATGTCGTTGCATAGTCGCAACGTACCGCGAACGCGCAGCGATCGCCTTGGTAATCGCCTTACAGATCTGAGGGAGCCCTGAACCAACTGCCTGTGAGCGAAGGTCGTGAAAAGATTAGGTATGAGCTTTGACATCCCGGTATTGGTCGGCGCCCACGTACGACTTGAGCCCCTGCGCCCCGATCACGCACCTGCGCTGTGTGACGCCGCCAACGAAGACCGCGAAACGTACTCGTTGTCGATCGTTCCTCAATCGCGTGACGACGTCGAGCGATATATCGAGTCAATGCTCTCCATGTGGCGCGCCGGTGAAGCGATGCCCTTCGTACAGATTGACGCCGCCTCGGGTCGCATTGTGGGGGCGACACGGTTCCTCTCGATTCGCCGACGCGACCAGGCCAGCGTTCCCTACGCGGTAGAAATTGGGGGAACCTGGCTCAGCGCGTCGGCGCAACGAACCGCCATCAACACGAACGCGAAGTTGCTGCTGCTGGAGTACGCCTTCGATGTTTTCAAGGTCGGACGCGTCGATTTAAAAACTGATGCGCGCAATACCCGCTCCCGCGCAGCTATCGAGCGGCTCGGCGCGCGTCTCGACGGCGTGCTGCGCCACTGGCAGCCCTCTCAGGTACCCGGGGAAGAGAGTCAACTGCGCGACTCGGCCATGTACTCGATTACCAATGACGAGTGGCCGGGCGTGCGCGAGCGACTGACAGCGCTATTGGCTCGAGCCGGGAAGTCCGAGGACATCGCGTAATCCCAGGCTCGACTTAGTGACATCGGGAGTGAGTGCGCGCAGGGATCGAGCCCGCAGCGCTCCGCGAAAAACTCCGGTGCCGTAAGCCAGATCGTCCACCACCGCGAATGGCACGTCGGTAGGGTGAAATTGGTCGTGCCGCCACCGCCACGCCGTTCCCAGCACGAAGAGAGCCGCGGCTCGAGCGCGCAGTCGAGGGTGTAGCGCGGCGAGCAGGAGCGCCAAGCCGAAGGTGCGCACGATCGCGCGCGCGAGCGGCCCGCCTGCGCGCACCATGTTTCGCGTGACGACCCGGTCCGCGGTGGAGACGGGATTATCTTCATCGCGAAAGAACGTCGATCGAGCGTGTCGACGCGCGCCGGCCACGATGCGCGCACCGAGCGCCGGCTTGCCTCCCAGCACCGAGGTCCACGCGATGAGCGTCCACGGATCGCTACGAAACGGAGCGAGTCGCTTGCCGTGGCGTTCAGCCAGCGCCGCGCCGGAGGCTCCGTAGCGATGACGCTGGCGCCACCACTCGGTCATCGTCGTGCGCATGGGATGGTCGACGTACACGGTGGCGTCGTAGCGAACGAGCCAGCTTCGATCGTGTAGACGCCAGACGAAATCCACGTCTTCTCCCACCCGCATCGTCTCGTCGAAGCCTTCCCCGAAGGCGTCGCGACGCACCATCACGCACGCGCTGGGCACGTAGCTCACCGCGCCTCCCGGGACCACGAGCGCGCTGCGCGATCCCATGTCGAGCGGGCCGAATCGATGCTCGAAGTGACTCCGCCACGTGGTGCCGTCACGACCGCGCACGCGCGGCGCCACCGCGGCCACGCGGGGGTCCTCGAACGCGCTGTGTAGGTGTCGGGCCACTCGGTCGGCGTCGTCGATGGACACGTCGACGTCGACGAACCAGAGGAACTCACGCCGAGTGGCCGCCGCGCCAACGTTGCGCGCGTGCCCGGGACCTTGGTTGACCCTGACGCGTTCGAGGGTCGCTGCGTAGTGACGCGCGCTCTCTTCAATTGCGTCGGGGTCGCTCGACCCGTCGTCGACCAATGTGACGTGGTAACCCTCTAACTGGCGCAGCAACGTCGACAGATTGGCCACGTCGCCGTACAGCGGGATGACGACGTCAATGGAGTGGCGCGAAAGGGGAGTGTCGAAGCGCGGGTCGAGGAAACCTTGCTCAACGAGGGTGCGCGCGAGGCGCTCTTCCCCGGGCTCTACCACTCCGCCCTGGCGCCACCGCTCCAGCGTGTCGCGGGAGGATCCGCGTAGGCGAAGGAGCCGCCAGGGGCTCCCGCCGCTGAGCAGATCACGGTCGATAAAGGTGGCGTTGTCGCTGACGCGCACTGCGGTCCCCGGGGGGAAGGGTGCGCTCGGCGCGCTGGGGAGTAGCGGACCAGTTTCGCTCACCGGGCGAGTCTTTCACGCTTGGGCGATCGCTACTCCTCGGACTGGCAGAATGGAATGGAGGAGGCAACGTGGCGACGAACACTGTGATGACCGATGAAGCGAACGAGCTGGACGCGGGCGTGGAGATTCTGGTCGAAGAGGTCTCGATCGACGGCCTCTGCGGCGTCTACTAGGAGTGAGTTCGAGCGAGCCGCCGACCTTTGACGCAACTCGCCACTGGCGTCTCAGCGACCACGCGTCGCTGCGCGACGAAAGCTTTGGAGCGCTGGCCTATCACCACGACACGCGGCGACTGATGTTTCTCAAGTCGCGAGCGCTCGTTGAACTCGTTCGTCAACTCGACGACTACGCCAGCGCCAGTGACGCCATCAGCGCACTCGTCGAGGAGCCGGAGCGGGACCTGTACCTCGCGGCGTTGTCGTCGCTGTGCGTGTCGGGGCTGATCAGTGCCTGAGGCGACGCTACGTGATCGTCTCGAGCGGGGACTCGCGTCGCCCATCTGTCTCACGTGGGAACTCACCTACGCCTGCAACTTGTCGTGCTCTCACTGCCTCTCTTCATCGGGGCGCCGCGACCCGCGCGAACTCACCACCAGCGAGGCGCTTGCTCTCATCGATGAGATCTCTTCGATGAAGATCTTCTACATCAACGTGGGAGGCGGCGAACCGATGGTGCGCCGCGACTTTTTTGAGATCGTCGAGCACGCCGTCTTGCGACGCGTGGGGGTGAAGTTTTCCACCAACGGCACCCGAATTGATGCGGCGGCGGCGCGGCGACTCGCGAACATCGACTATCTCGACGTGCAGGTCTCCATCGATGGCGCAGACGCCCATACCAATGATCGTGTGCGTGGATCGGGCAGTTACGCGGCTGCACGCCGGGCGATGGACAACCTCCAGGCGGCGCAGTTCGGGGAGTTCAAGATCTCGGTGGTGATGACCCGAGAGAACGTGGAACAGCTCGACGACTTCGCGGCTCTGGCGCGCGATTATGGCGCACAACTGCGCCTTACTCGCTTACGCCCTTCGGGCCGAGGAGCGGATGTTTGGAACGATCTTCATCCCACACTCGAACAAGGCCGTGCTCTGTATCGATGGCTGAGCGACCGGCCGAACGTGCTCACCGGCGACTCGTTCTTTCACCTGTCCGCCCTCGGTGCACCCTTAGACGGCCTCAACCTGTGCGGCGCGGGTCGGGTGGTCTGTCTGATTGATCCCGTGGGCAACGTGTACGCGTGCCCGTTCGTGATCCATGACGAGTTCCTGGCGGGCAACGTTCGCGACGCGGGCTTCGCTCGGGTGTGGCGCGAGAGCGAATTGTTTACGTCGTTGCGCGAGCCGCAGAACCCGGGAGCGTGCGCGTCGTGCGGTTCCTTTGACGCGTGCCGGGGCGGATGCATGGCCGCCAAGTTCTTTACCGGGCTGGAGATGAGCGAACCGGATCCCGAGTGCGTGTTCGGCCACGGAGAGCTCGCATTGGCGGCCAAGGAGAACACGCGTCGTCCCCACTCGTCGCCCGACCACACGCGTCGCGTCGCGGTATCGCTGTCGCCGCCACATGTGGCCGCGAAACTGCCCGGGTAATCTCGCCAGGGGACAAGGAGAGAGATGGCCAATAGCTGGTTTGAGACGGTGGCCGTCGCACAACGGCGGGCCGAGAAGCGCCTACCCCGCTCGGTCTACGGCGCACTTCTCGCCGGCTCCGAAAAGGGGCTCACCTACCAGGACAACCTCGCCAGTTTTGACCAGCTCGGCTTCGCTCCCCACATCGCGGGCAACGCGAACGAGCGATCGTTGGCCACGACGATTATGGGACTCGCGGTATCGATGCCCGTGCTCATCTCTCCTACGGGCGTCCAAGCGGTGCACCCCGAGGGCGAGGTCGCCGTCGCCCGCGCCGCCGCTGCCAGGGGCGTCGCGATGGGACTGAGTTCGTTTGCGAGCATGTCGCTCGAAGACGTCTGTGGCGCATGTGATCAGGTGCTCTTTCAGATGTACTGGTCCGGAGACCGCGACACCATGACCCAGCGCCTCGAGCGCGCCAAAGCCGCCGGCACCAAGGGCATCATCCTCACGCTGGACTGGTCCTTCGCCAACGGGCGCGACTGGGGGAGCCCGTGGATTCCCGAGAAGATCGACGTGAAAGCGGCCCTTCGCTTCGCACCCGAGGCGCTGCGCCGCCCGGGGTGGCTGTGGTCCTTTGTGCGCGCTGGCCATTTGCCAGACCTCACGACGCCCAACATGGCCGCACCGGGTGAGCGGCCCCCGACGTTCTTTGGGGCCTACCACGAATGGATGCAGAGCGCTCTGCCGAGCTGGGACGACGTGGCGTGGCTGCGCGCACAGTGGGACGGACCCTTCATGGTTAAGGGCGTGAGTCGCGTCGATGACGCCAAGCGGGTTGTGGATCTAGGGGCGTCGGCGCTCTCGGTGTCGAATCACGGCGGGAACAACCTCGACGGTACGCCCGCACCGCTGCGTTCGCTGCCCGCGATCGCCGACGCGGTGGGCGATCAGATCGAGGTGCTCTTAGACGGCGGCGTGCGACGAGGAGGCGACGTCGTCAAAGCCCTGGCTCTGGGTGCGAAAGCGGTCATGATCGGCCGCGCCTACTTGTGGGGATTGGCGGTCAACGGGCAAGAGGGCGTGGAGAACGTGCTCGACGTGCTGCGCGGGGGCGTCGATTCGACGCTGCTGGCGCTGGGCAAGACATCGGTGCACGAGCTCGACCGTACCGACGTGCTGGCCCCGGCCGATTTCTTTCGCAGGCTCGGCTAATGGGCCGCGTCGCGATCGTCACCGGAGCTGCACGGGGTATTGGTGCGGCGACGGTCGACGCGCTGGTGAATGAGAACTACCGGGTGGTCGCGGTGGATCGGTGCCGGGACGTCGCCGACGTTCCGTACCCGATGGCGACCAAGGCGGACCTCGACGCGGTAGTAGCTCGCCACGGCGACTCGGTTCTCGGACTCGTCGGCGACGTGCGCAGCGCCACCGACATGCAACTCGCCGTAGAGACCGCGACCCGGCACTTCGGGCGCCTCGACGCCGCCGTGGCGTGTGCGGGCGTTCTCGGTGCGGGCGCGCCGCTATGGGAGGTGAGCGACGCTCTCTGGGACGCCGTGTGGAGCGTGAACGTGCTGGGCACGCGCCGACTCATTGAGGCCGCCGCTCCGGTGCTGATCGCCAACGGGGTCGACGCGAACTCGCGCATCGTTGCGGTCGCCTCGGCCGCGGGACGCACCGGCCTATTTCACCTCGCACCCTACGGCGCGGCCAAGCACGCGGTGGTGGGACTGATCCGCGGCGTTGCGATGGATCTCGCGCCCTTCGGCGTCACGGCGAACGCGGTCAGCCCGGGTTCTACTCGTAGTGCGATTCTCGACGCGTCGGCCGCGGTCTATGGCCTGGCCAGCGTGGAGGAGTTCGCGGCCCAGCAGCCGATCGGTCGCCTACTGGAGCCGAGCGAAGTGGCCGCCGCGATCGTGTGGCTGTGTTCAGAGGGTGCGTCGGCGCTCACCGGCGCTGACGTCGCCGTCGACGGAGGGATGACCGTTTCGTAATTCGCCGGGAGCCTTCGCGACCGAGGCGACCCAGAACCGCTCAAGGCCCGACCTATGGTGAGCGGGGGAGTTTCAAAGGGAGGCGATATGGCTGCTAACTATCGCCCGGGAGCAACGGTGCTCGAGGCCATCGGCTCAACGCCGTTAATCCAGGTCGACGGCATCTTCGTGAAGCTCGAGTACCTCAATCCCTCGGGTTCAGTGAAGGCTCGCATGGCTCGCTATATCATCGAGCGCGCCGAGCGCGAGGGCCTCCTGCATCCCGGCGACACCATCGTCGAGGCCTCCAGCGGTAACACCGGCAACGCCATGAGCATGGTGGCCGCCGTGCTCGGCTACAAGATGCTGGTCGTGATGCCCGAAGGTCTCAGTCCCGAGCGAGCAGCGATCTCACTGGCCTTCGGAGCCGAGATGCGCGTGGTCGGCAACTTTCACGTGAACGACGCCCTCGACGAAGCGAGTCGGCTCGGGGACCTGCCCGGATTCTTCGCGCCTCACCAGTTCGAGTCGGAGTGGAACGTTGAAGAGAACCGCACCTGGCTCGGACCCGAAATACTTGGACAGCTGCCCGCGGACCTCTTGCCCGACGCGTTCGTGATGGGAGTGGGCACCGGCGGCACGCTGATCGGTGTGGGTCAGGCCTTTCGCGAACTGAATCCCTCAGTGATGCTGGTGGCCCTCGAGCCCAGCGAGTCGTGCACCATTCAGTGTGGGGACACCGGCCTGCACCAGATTGAGGGCATCGCCGACGGATTCATCCCCACGATCTATCGCCGTCACCAAGCGATGATTGATCGTGTGGTTGGCGTGCACAGCGACGACGCAGTCGCCGAAATGCGTCGGCTCGCGCGCGATCATGGTCTCTTGGTGGGCCCGAGCTCGGGTGCGAACATGGTCCTCGCGCGCCAGATCCGCAAAGAGCTCGGCGAGTCATCGACGGTCGTGACCATTCTCTGCGACGAGGGAGAGAAGTACCTCACCGAATACTTCATCCCCGAATCTCTTTCGAACTCCTCGATCACAGCGGGGTGACGTAGGCGCCGTGAATACCGCCGTCGACGAGGAAGGTCGAGGCGTTCACGAAGGTCGAATCGTCGCTCGCGAGGAACAGCACCGCGCCCGCGATCTCGTCGGGCTCGGCAAATCGCCCGGCCGGGATGTGCACTAATCGCCGCGCCGCGCGCTCGGGGTCCTTGGCGAAGAGTTCTTGAAGCAGCGGGGTGTTCACGGGTCCCGGGCACAGGGCATTGACGCGGATGCCCTCACGGGCGAACTGCACGCCGAGTTCGCGCGACAGGGATAGCACGCCGCCCTTAGAGGCGGTATAGGACACCTGGCTCGTGGCGGAGCCCATGACCGCGACGAACGAGGCGGTGTTGATGATGGAGCCGCCGCCGCGCGCGAGCAAGTGCGGAATGCCGTACTTGCAGCACAGAAAGACCGACGTCAGGTTGACGTCCTGGACCCGGCGCCACGCATCGAGCTCGGTGGAGAGTATCGAGTCGTCGTCGGCCGGAGAGATGCCTGCATTATTAAAGAGAACGTCTACGCCCCCGTACACCTCGATCACCTGGTCGAACATCGCCTTGACGCTATTTTCGTTGGCCACGTCGACCGATACGAACGTGCCGCCGATCTCGGTCGCCAGCGCCACGCCCGTCTCTTGGTTGAGGTCCGCGACGACGACCTTGGCGCCCTCGAGCCCAAATCTCAGCGCCGTAGCGCGGCCAATGCCGCTCGCCGCGCCCGTGATAATCGTCACCTTGTCATCCAGGCGCCCCATTTAGTTGTCCTCCGTTGAGATGAATACATTCTTTTCTTCACTGAAGCTGCGCAACGCGTCGGGCCCAAGCTCTCGTCCGAGCCCCGAGTGCTTAAAGCCGCCAAAGGGCGTGGAGTAGCGCACCGACGAGTTGGAGTTGACGCTGAGCGCGCCGGCCTCCACGCCGCGAGCCACCCGCAGCGCTTTGGCGATATCCCGACTCCAGATCGATCCCGAGAGACCGTACGCGGTGTCGTTGGCAATGGCGATGGCCTCGTCTTCGTCCTTAAAGCGCACCACCGACACCACTGGTCCAAAGATCTCTTCGTGGAATGTTCGAGAAGTGAGATCGCTTTCCTCGAGAACGGTGGGGGCCATCCAAAAGCCCGGACCTTGCGGGACGCTGCCGGTGAAGGCCACCGAGGACTCGCGCACGTAGGCGCGAACACTCTCTCGCTGGGCGGAGGTGATCAGAGGACCCATTTCGCTCTCGGCTCTGGTTGGATCCAGCACCTTGACACCCTTGACCGCCGGCTCGAAGTACTCCATGAATCGTTCGTACGCCGACTCTTGAACGAGCAGGCGTGAGCGAGCGCAGCAGTCCTGTCCCGCGTTGTCAAAGACCGCATAGGGAGCGCTGGCGGCCGCCCTCTCGAGGTCCGCGTCGCCAAAGACGATGTTGGCGCTCTTGCCACCGAGCTCGAGGGTCACGCGCTTGACCTGGGCGGCACAGCCCTCCATGATGCGGCGCCCCACGGCGTTGGACCCGGTAAAGCAGACCTTGCGCACCGCGGGGTGCGTCACGAATCGAGTGCCCACCGTCGTTCCGTCCCCGGCGACCACCTGAAATACCCCTTCGGGGATGCCGGCTTCGAGCGCGAGTTCGCCCAGGCGAAGGGCGGTGAGTGGCGTGAGGTTCGCGGGTTTGAGCACCACGACATTGCCGGCGGCGAGGGCCGGTCCGAATCCCCACGCGGCGATCGGCATGGGAAAGTTCCAGGGCACGATGATGCCCACCACGCCGAGTGGTTCGTAGAACGTGAGGTCAATTCCGCCCGCGACCGGGATCTGCTTGCCCGCGTGGCGCTCAGGCGAGCCTGAGTAGTAGTGGAGAACGTCGCGGACGTTGCCGGCCTCCCACCGCGCGTTCGAGATGGTGTGACCGGAGTTAGCGACTTCGAGCAGAGCCAGTTCTTCATTATGGGAATCAACCACCTCGGCGAAACGCCGCAGCAGTGTGGCTCGAGCGGCCGGCGTTACGTTCTTCCACGCGGGTGCCGCTCGCGCGGCCCGGTCGATCGCGGCGTCGGTCTCTTCGAGCCCCGCTAGTTCAATGCGGCAGACCTCTTCTTCGGTGGCGGGGTTGATGATGCCCACGGTGCTCATAGTCGTTCGAATCCTCGATAGCGCTCCCAGTCCGTTACGGCGGCGTTAAAGACGTCCACTTCAACCCGGGCGGCGTGCGTGTAGTGATCGACGACCTCATCGCCAAAGGCGTCGCGCGCCACCGCGCTGCGCGCAAAGAGGTCGGCCGCGTCGCTCAGCGAGGCGGGAACCCGCGGCGCCTCGGAGACGTACGCGCTGCCCGTGAACGCGGGCGCCAAGGGCAGCGACTCATCGACGCCCCGCAGGCCCGCTGCGACCAGGGCCGAAACGGCCAGATAGGGATTGACGTCTCCTCCCGGAATGCGGCACTCAACGCGCAGGGATGGACCGTGTCCCACCACGCGAAACGCGCAGGTGCGATTATCCAGCCCCCAGAGCATGGCCGTGGGCGCGAAGGAGTCTTTGACAAAGCGCTTGTAGCTGTTGATGTTGGGAGCCAGGAAGAGGGAGAGCTCGCGCGCGTAGGCGACCTGTCCCGCGAGAAAGTGCTCGAAGACCGCGGAGAAACCGTGATCCCGATCACCGGCGAAGACGGCTTCGTTGTCCTCGTCGCGCAGCGACAGATGAATATGACAGGAATTGCCCTCACGCTCGTTGAACTTGGCCATGAAGGTGATCGAGCAGTTCTCCTGGGCGGCGATCTCTTTGGTGCCGAGCTTGAAGAGGGTGTGCTCATCGCACTTGTCGACGAGCTCAGAGTACTTAAAGGCCAGTTCGTGTTGTCCGAAGTTGCACTCGCCCTTGAGCGATTCGACGACCATGCCCGCGTCGCGCATGGCGCGGCGCAACCGGCCCAGGACCGGCTCCACGCGCGACGTGCCCAGGATTGAATAGTCGACGTTGTACTGGTTGACGGGGGTGAGTTCTCGGTAGCCGGCGTTCCACGCCTCTTCATAGGTATCGGTGAACATCATGAACTCGAGTTCGGTGCCGGTAAGTCCGGTCCAGCCTCGCGCAGCGAGAATGCCAACCTGGTTTTGGAGAACCTGTCGCGGCGACACGGCGACCGGCTCGGCGTGGACGGTTTGCACGTCGGCGAAGACGATGGCGGTCTTCTCATGCCAGGGTACGCAGCGAATCGTCGTGAGATCAGGAGCGAAGACCATATCGCCGTACCCGCTCTCCCACGAGGTGAGGGCGAAGCCGTCCACGGTGTTCATTTCAACGTCCGAAGCGAGGATGTAGCCGCACCCCTCCACGGCCCCCGCGAGTACGTCATTGACAAAGAAATCGGCGTCGAGTCTCTTGCCTTGCAGGCGCCCCTGCATGTCGGTGATTGCGACGATGACGGTGTCGATATCGCCGCGTTCGATGTGATTCACCAACTCTTTTTGGGTCAAACGACCCGTCACTGAAGCACTCATCCTCCGCCTTTGCACACCGATGCGGCAATGGTAGTCGTGCAGTTCGTGCGTTCTAAAGAGCCCGCGACGGAGCGCGATGCCCCCGTGACGTCCGCGTGAGCGAGACCTCGCGCACGTGGTCGGGGCCGATCGTGGTTTCACTTTTCGCACGCGCGGGCGAAGAAGTTCCTTCGTTGCTGATGCGAGCGCGTTCGCGAACGAGCGGACGTGCGTCACTTACTTTCCAGTAGCCCAGCCGCGAGAGGTTCGACATCGCATCTCGTAGACTTTCCCAAAGAGCGAAGGGAATCTGGTGCGACGCACGCGAATCGTAGCGACAATTGGCCCGGCGTCGGAGACCGATGACCAACTAAGAGAGCTCGCGGCGGCCGGCGTGGATGTCTTTCGCCTCTCCTTTGCCCACGGGGACATTCCTTCGGGCATAGAGAGACTTCGCAGGGTTCGCCGGGTTGCCCCGGAGGTGGCCATTATGGTCGACATCCCCGGGCCCAAGATTCGCGCGGGGTCCTTTGGAACGTCCCCGGTCCTGCTCAACAGCGGTGACGACACCGAGTTGATCGAAGCCATCGGCGAGGAGTCGACGGCGACGCGCATCACGGTGGAGCGAGATCGAGTGCTTGCCCAACTCAAGGTGGGGGACCGGGTGCACATCGGCGACGGTGGCGTCTCGCTGATTGTGACCGGGTCTGGCTCACGGGTGGAGGCACGGGTCACCTCTGGCGGTGCGGTCATGGGAAAGCCCGGCCTTTCGCTGCCCTCCTCGGTGATGGATGATCGGCTGCCCACTGACGAGGATCGCCGCCGCCTCGAGGCGTTGCGTGACGAAGAGTTTGAGATCTTGGCCGTCTCTTTCGTGCGCTCGGGTTTCGACGTTGAAAGTGTGCGCGCGGTGCTGTCGCGTCCCGACATCATGATCATGTCCAAGATCGAGACGGGCGAGGGTATCGAGAACCTTCACGAGATTATTGAGCACTCTGACTCGTTGATGGTCGCCCGTGGGGACCTGGGCGTGCGCTTGCCCATTGAAGAAGTTCCGCATCTGCAAAAAGAGATCGTGCGCCTGGGTATTCGGTACGCGCGCCCGGTCGTGGTGGCCACGCAGATGCTCGAGTCGATGACGCACGCCCAGGTGCCCACGCGCGCGGAGGTGACCGACGTCGCTAACGCCGTGTTGGACGGGGCGAGCGCGGTCATGCTCTCGGGCGAAACCGCCATCGGCGAGGATCCGGTGGGCACCGTGGTCACGATGGATCGCATCGTGCGCCGCGCCGAAAAGTCGTTCCCTTACGCCGAGTGGGGCGCGGGCCTCGGTATTCAAGATTTGGCGTCCAGCACCCAGGCGCAGCGCGTGACCGCCGCGATCACCGGAGCCGCCTGGCGCGCGGCGATGGACGAGAACGCCGTGGCCATCGTGGCCTGCACTCGTTCGGGGCTGACGGCGCGGGCGATCGCTCGATTCCGTCCGCCGATGCCGATCGTCGTACTCACGCCCAACGTCTCAACGGGTTTGCAGCTGCGCAGTTCCTGGGGAATTCAAGAGACCTTCGTGACGCCCCTTCAGGATATTGACGGCCTCTGTGACTTCGCGGTGACGCAGTTAAAAGAGACCGGATTCGCCAAGTCGGGCGATCCCATCGTGGTGATGGCCGGATCCTCGGCGAACCGCGGCGCGGTCACCGACACGGTGCGCATGATCATCATTCCGTAGAACAACTTCTGGACGATAAGTAGACAGAAAATCGAGATTCTCTCTACGCTGGGGACATGGCAACTATAGAGATTTCGGCCGACGTCAACTCAGCTCAGCCGGGGGCGACCCGCGCCGCGCTGTCGAACCTGGTGAGTGGCACCGTGAGTGCTACCTCGAATGGATTTCACGTCGAGGGCACCGTGGAGGCCGAGGACGCCGAAACGGCAAATCGTGACCTTTTTTACTCCCTTCGCCGCATCGAGCAGCGCACCACTCTTCGTGCGCAGTGGACACTGGAAGGAGTGGTCTACCGCTTCGTCGACGCCACCGCCCAGGGCACTTTCGTGGCCGCACCCTCGGCGTAACGAAAAGTTCGCCTTATTGCGAGAGAGCCGTCGCCTCGCGTAACTCCTGTAGCGAAGAGCGCAGGACCGTGGTGAGATCAGACGTGTTCTTGGCGCGAATCCACGTCTCAAATGACGTCTTAAAGACCGCGACCGCGACTTCAGCCACGAGCCCGGCCACGGGGGCACTCGATCCTCGCTCGAGGAGAGACTCCTGGAGTTTGGTGGCCACCGACTGGAGTTTGATTAACTCTCGTTCCTGAAGCTCGGGCGTCGCTGAGATGATCCGCTGGCGCTTCTGGGCAAAGGAGCGGCGTTCCTTTAAGAACACTCCGACGGCCTCCAATCCAGCAAAGGCCGCGTCTAGGGGACCGAACTCCACCGGAGCGGCGAGCGCAGCTTCGGCGATGAGGTTTTCGAACGTGTCGCCACCGGGAAAGAGGACCTCGCGCTTATCCGCAAAGTGACGAAAGAAGGTCCGCTCGCTGAGACCCGCGCGCTCGGCGATCTCGGCGACCGTCGTGCTTTCGAAGCCCTGCTCGAGATAGAGCTCTAGTGCGGCGAGTTCGAGTCGCCCGCGACCATCGGGCTGCCAACGCATACCCCCAGCGTAATTAACGTCAGCGACTGACATTCGTCACGGTTGCGGGGGTATTGCGACAAAGTTTCCCCTATCACTCAGTGGCGTTAGGCGCTGAGGGGCGTAGCAGCGCAAATAAATCGTCGGTGCCCTCGACAGGAGTCGAACCTGCGCACATGGCTTCGGAGGCCAATGCTCTATCCGCTGAGCTACGAGGGCGCGTACAAAGTCTACCGGTGTGTCCTGCGGCGCCCGAAGTGAGGATCTGGTTCGAGAGCGCCAACTTCTAGTGTTGACCCATGGGTGTCGAGCCGGTTCCGGCTTTTCTCTTCCCGCTGAGCGCGCGACTGCACGAAAACGGAGTGAGCGTCGGTGGCGTGGACCTACGCGCCCTGGCCGAAACTTTCGGCACGCCCTTGTTCGTCTACGACGAAGTCACGCTGCGCGAGCGCTGTGGCGAAGCGGCAAGAGCCTTTGATGACGGCGTAGCGTTCGCCTCGAAGTCGTTTCTGTGCGGGGCAATGGCTCGGCTGGCCTACGACGAAGGACTGTGTGTCGACGTCGCCACGGGTGGAGAGCTCGATATCGTGCTGCGCGCCGGCGTGCCTGCTGCTCGCGTGATCGTCCACGGCAACAACAAGTCTCGTCAAGAGATCGATCAAGCGATCTCCGCGAGGGTCCACCGCCTGGTGGTGGATAATTTTGCTGAAATCGAACGCCTGAAGGATTCGGTCAGTCCCCACACCCCGCTCGACGTTCTCGTTCGGGTAACGCCGGGAGTCGAAGCGCACACCCACGAGTACGTGCGCACCGGCCAAGAAGACACCAAGTTCGGATTCTCGGTCGCGAACGGCGACGCGCGTCGAGCGATCGAGATGCTCTTGCCCATCGACGGTTTGACCCTTCACGGGGTGCACGCCCATATCGGCTCGCAGATCTTTGAGGTCGGCGGATTCAAGGAGTCGATGAACGTTCTGGTCGACTTCACCCGAGGTGACGACTTCGACGAGCTCTGCGTGGGTGGTGGTCTGGGCGTTCCCTACGTCACCGGAGAGAGCGCGCCGAGCATTAGCGAGTGGGGAGGCGCGCTGCGCGCGGCCGCTCTCGATAGCGGTCTTAGTTCGGACGTGCGAATATTGAGCGAACCGGGCCGTTCGATTGTGGCCCAAGCCGGGCTCACCATCTACCGGGTCGGCGTGGTGAAGCCGGTGACTCAGCGCACGTATATGGCGGTGGACGGCGGGATGAGCGACAACCCCCGTCCGGTTCTCTACGGCTCGGGCTACGAAGCGTTTGACGTCGATCAACCGCTCGCGCAGCGACCCCAACAGGTTCGATTGGTCGGCAAGCACTGCGAGAGCGGGGACGTGCTCGTGGACGAGGCCTACCTTCCCGCCTCCACGCGTGTCGACAGTCTGATAGCTACGCCGGTCACGGGCGCCTATGGCTACTCGATGGCTTCTAACTACAACCGCGTACCGCGTCCCGCGGTGGTCTTTGTCAACGACGGATCGGCGCGCGAGGTGTTGCGACGAGAGACCTTCGACGATCTCGCGCGCCTCGAAGTCGGTCTCTAGGTCGCGGGACGGGTCGATTAGCCTTATTTCAATGAAAGACGGGGTTGTACGGGTCGGCGTCGTGGGTGGTGGCTTCGTCGGGGGCGCCCTCGCCCAACTCCTCTCGGACTCCTCGCGGGCCGAAGCGCTGAGGGACGCGGCCACGGCCGAGGTGCACCTGGTCGGCGTGGCGGTGCGTGATCTGGGCAAATCGCGTCCGGGCATCGACGACGCCCTCTTGACCGACGATGTCGAGTCCCTGATCGGAGCGGACCTCGACGTGCTCGTTGAGGTGATGGGCGGCATCGAGCCCGCCAAGTCCTATATCGAAACCGCGCTCAAGCAGGGCGTTTCGGTGGTGACGGGCAATAAGGCCCTGGTCGCGGAGTGCGGTCCCCAGCTCGCCGCCCTCGCGCACGAGAACGCCGTGGACTTCTTTTACGAGGCCGCGGTGGGGGGCGCGATCCCCATCTTGCGCGCACTGCGCACCTCGCTCGCCGGCGAGCGGATCTCGCGAGTAATGGGCATCGTTAACGGAACGACCAACTTCATCTTGACCAAGATGACCACCGAGGGCTCGGAGTACGCCGAGTCACTCGCCGAAGCCCAAGCGCTCGGTTACGCCGAGCAAACGGATCCCTCGGCCGACGTGGAGGGTTTTGATGCGGCGGCGAAAGTGCAGATTCTCTCGACCCTGGCCTTTGGCACGCGCCTCGGCCGCGAAGAGATTTCTCGCGAAGGTATTTCTGGAGTGCGCAGCGTGGACGTCGAGGTCGCGCGGCGAATGGGTTACGTGATCAAGTTGATCGGCGTCGCTGAGCGCGTGGGCGAGTCGGGCGTGTCGCGGCGCGTGCACCCGGCCATGGTTCCGGCGAGCCATCCGCTGGCGTCGGTGAACGGCGCGATGAACGCCGTCTTTGTCGACGGGGAGCGAAGCGGACCCCTGATGTGGCTGGGTCAGGGTGCCGGGGGAGAGCAGACCGCGACGGCCGTTCTCGGAGACGTCCTTGACGCGGCGCGCAATCGTGTGAGCGAGCGCCACGACGTGCCCTTTAGCGGCGACTTTACGCTGCAGTTCGTGCCGTCTGAAGAGATGTCGAGCCGGTTCTATCTGAGTGTGGACGTCAGGGACCAACCCGGCGTACTGGCCGAGGTGGCGGGCGTCTTTGGCCGCCACGACGTCTCCATCCAGTCGATGGACCAGTCAGGTTTTGGCGACGAGGCGCGACTGGCGTTCTTTACTCACGTGGTCCTCAACGCCGACGTTGAGGCGACCGTCCTCGAACTGACGGCGCTGGATTCGGTCCAACGAGTCGGAGCGTGTATTCGCGTGATCGACGAGGTGGTGTCGTGAGCGGTTGGCGCGGGCTCCTCGTGGAGTACGCCGACTGGCTCGATCTTGAGGGCGTGAGCGATGTCGTCACCCTCCAAGAAGGAAACACTCCTCTGCTGTACGCCGACAAACTTTCCCAGCGGCTCCAGGCGGACATCTGGCTCAAGTACGAGGGCCTGAACCCCTCAGGCTCCTTCAAGGACCGTGGCATGACCATGGCCATCACCAAGGCGAAGTCGCTGGGTGCGAGCAAAGTGATCTGCGGCTCGACCGGTAACACGTCGGCCGCCGCCGCCGCGTACGCCGCCAAGGCCGATATGGAGTGTGTGGTGCTGGTGCCCGAAGGCAAGATCGCCATCGGCAAACTCGCCCAAGCGATGGTCTACGGGGCAACGGTCCTTCAGATTCGCGGCAACTTCGACCAGGCGCTCAACCTGGCCCGGGAGCTGACCCAGTACCTGCCCATCACGATCGTGAACTCCATCAATCCCGACCGCATCGAAGGGCAAAAGACGGGTGCATTCGAAATCGTCGACGTACTCGGCAACGCCCCCGACATCCTTTCCATTCCCGTGGGCAACGCGGGCAACATCACGGCCTACTGGCGCGGATTCACGCAGTACCACTTTGCGCAGCGCTGTACGACGCTCCCCAAGATGTGGGGCTTCCAGGCCGAGGGCGCAGCCCCGATCGTCCTGGGGCATCCGGTCGCCAACCCCGAGACGATCGCCACCGCTATCAGAATCGGCAATCCCGCGAGTTGGGTGCCCGCGCTCGAAGTGATTCACGAGTCGCTCGGCGATATCCGCGCGGTGAGCGACGCCGAGATCCTCGACGCGTATCACTATCTGGCTCGATACGAATCGGTGTTCTGCGAGCCCGCGTCCGCGGCCTCGGTCGCGGGATTGTTGAAGTTCGGCGTTCCCGAAGGCTCGAAGGTGGTGTGCGTGCTGACGGGCAATGGCTTAAAGGACCCCGACACCGCGGTGAGTTCTAGCGCTTCGCCCGACGTGGTGGACGCCACGCTGAAAGCCCTTCTCAGCGAGTTGGAGTAGTTGCCATTCAGTATTTAGCCGCTATAATGGATTTTGTCGTCCGTTGGTAACGCTGACGTAAGGAAGTTCTTCCGAGACGACATTTCTTGTTTTTCTTCTCCGCTCCGTCATATCCACACGAGCGGCGAGAAAGGATTTATTGCATGGCTATCAAGCCTTCCCCAGACCGTTCGGATCTCGAAACCAAATCTCGCGAGGACCTGCAAACGATCGCCAAGGTCATGGGCGTCGAAACCGCCGCCCGGGCCACCAAAGCCACCCTGATCGAGGCCATCATGTCCGAGCCCGGTAGTAACGCCAACGCCAATGGAGCAGCGCCGAGCGACGCCGCCGGCGCGTCGCGGGCGGTGCGTTCGCGCCGCACCGTCGCCACCCCGGTCGACGACTTCGACGACTTATTGGGCGAGTTCGTCGCCGAAGCCCCCGCGGCCAAGTCCGAGGGGGCGCCAGAGTCTGCGTCCCGCGTTGCTTCGTCGGAGGCGAACGAGACCGGCGAGGTGAATCCCTCGGATCGTTCCTCGTCGCGCCAGTTCACTCAGGCGCGTCCTGAACGTCAACCGCGAGACTTCAACGGCGATTCCAACAGCCGCTCTCGTCGCAACCGTCGCAATCGCAACGGCCGCGAACGTTTCGGCGGCGATTCGATGCCCAACGCGGACCAGCCCTACTCGGGTGAACTCGTTGACGTCGAAGGGCTCTTGGACCTCAGAGATGACGGATACGGCTTCTTGCGCGCCAAGGGGTACCACTCTTCACCCAATGACGTCTATGTCTCGATCAACCAGGTGCGCCGCTTTCACCTACGCAAGGGCGACACCATTGCCGGCGGCTTTCGTCCCGCCGCCTCGAACGAAAAGTATCCCGCCCTGCTGCGCGTGGACACCGTGGCGGGTGTCGATCCCGAGGTCGCCAAGTTGCGTCCGAAGTTCGAGGATCTGACTCCGCTCTTTCCCGACGAGAAGTTGAATCTGGAGATCAACGAGGGAGGCAAACTAGACCTCACCCCGCGCATCGTCGACCTGCTCTCACCGATCGGCAAGGGTCAGCGCGGCCTCATCGTCTCGCCGCCCAAGGCCGGCAAGACAACGATCATGAAGCAGATCGCCCAGTCGATCGAGACCAACAACCCCGAGGTGCACTTGATGGTCCTGCTCGTCGACGAGCGCCCCGAAGAGGTGACCGACATTCGTCGCAGCGTGCGCGGAGAGGTCATCTCGTCGACTTTTGACCGTCCGGCCGAAGAGCACACCCACGTGGCCGAGCTCTGTATCGAACGCGCCAAGCGACTGGTCGAACAGGGCCGCGACGTCGTGATCATCCTGGACGGCATCACTCGTCTAGCCCGCGCGTACAACCTGGCCGCTCCGGCGACCGGGCGCATCATGTCCGGTGGCGTGGACTCGGGTGCGCTCTATCCGCCCAAGAAGTTCTTTGGCGCCGCGCGCAATATCGAAGAGGGCGGCTCGCTCACCATTCTGGCGAGCGCACTCGTTGAGACCGGCTCCAAGATGGACGAAGTCATCTTCGAGGAGTTCAAGGGAACGGGGAACATGGAGCTGCGCCTCGATCGGCGCCTGGCCGAACGTCGCTTGTATCCGGCCATCGACGTGAATGCCTCCTCGACCCGCCACGAAGAACTTCTCTTCTCGCGCGACGCCCTGGCTCAGGTCTGGAAGTTGCGCCGCGTGCTCAACGGCCTGGCCGCCGAGGGACGCGACGCGGCCGGCCTGGAACTGCTCATCGACAAGTTGCGCACCACGAAATCCAACGACGAGTTCCTGGCCGAGATCGGTCGGGGCCCGGCACCGACGAGCTGATTTCCCGCTACACTCGTCATTCGCACATAAGGAGCATCATGAAGCAAGACATTCACCCCAAGTACGGCGAAGCGACCGTGAATTGCTCGTGCGGCAACACCTTCGTGACCGAATCCACCAAGCCCCAGTTGCGCGTCGAGCTCTGCAATGAGTGCCATCCCTTCTTTACGGGCAAGCAGAAGCTCGTCGACACGGGTGGTCGCGTCGAGCGCTTCCAGCGCCGCTACGCGCAAAAGACCAAGGCGCGCACGCCCAAGGCTTAGGTCCTCGGGCGGCTCGCCACTTTCGTGCGCTCACTGGACGAGACCCTCGCGGCTCTACAGGATGAGTTGCGCGTCGTTGAAGCTCAACTCGCTGAACCTGACGTCGCCCAGGACCTCACCCGTCTGCGCGACCTGTCTCGGCGCTATAAGGAACTCAACGACATCAACGTCGCCTGGGTGGACCTTCAAGGGGCCAAAGCCGACCTGACCACCGCCAAGGAGATGTTCAACGAGACCGACGGAGAGGATCGCGAACTCTGGCGCGAGGAAGTGAATGCGGCCGAGACGCGTGTGGTCGATTTCGGAGAGAAACTCGAAACTCTGCTGCTGCCTCACGACCCCAACGAGGGTCGCAACGTGATTTTGGAGATTCGCGGTGCCGAAGGCGGCGAAGAGGCGAACTTGTTCGCCGCCGATCTCGCCGACATGTACAAGCGTTATGCGGCGTTGCGCGGCTGGAAATTCGAGATCATCGAAGAGCGCGAGTCCGATCAGGGCGGCTTGGACGAGGCCACCTACCTCATGAAGGGCGACGACGCCTGGAGCCGCATGGAGTTTGAAGCCGGGGTGCATCGCGTCCAACGAGTCCCGGTCACCGAGGCCAAGGGTCGCGTGCACACCTCCTCGGCCACCGTCTCGGTCCTGCCCGAAGCCGAGGACGTCGACGTCGTGATCGACCCCACCGAGCTCAAGATTGACGTCTATCGCTCCTCGGGCCCCGGGGGGCAAAGCGTGAACACCACGGACTCGGCCGTTCGCATCACGCACCTGCCCACGGGGATCGTGGTTTCGATGCAGGACGAGAAGAGTCAGATCCAGAACCGGGCGAAGGCTCTCATCGTGCTGCGTTCGCGCCTGCTCAAAGCGGCCCAGGACGCTCAGGCGAGTGAACTCGGCGACCTAAAGCGCTCCCAGCTCGGCAGTGGCGGGCGCAGTGAGAAGATTCGCACGTACAACTTCAAGGAAAGTCGGGTTACCGATCATCGGATCAATCTGACGAACTACTCGCTCGACGCGGTTCTGGCCGGCGACCTCGATCCGTACGTGGACGCGCTGTTAAAAGACAAGCGCGCTCGTCAGTTGGCCGAGAGTGACGGACGCTAAGTCGACGTTGATCGCCGAACTCGTCTCGACGGGACTGGAGGGGCGCGAGGCCCGATGGCTGGTTGAGGAGTTTGTCCCCGAGGGGGACTGCGCGGCGAACGCGGCGCTCTTGGTTGCGGCCGAGCGACGGCGCAGGGGCGAGCCGCTGCAGTACATCATCGGGCATTGGCCGTTTCGCACCCTGGACCTCGACGTCGACGACCGCGCCCTCATACCCCGACCCGAGACCGAAGAGCTGGTCGATGTCGCCTTGCGTGAGCTCGCCCGGCGCGCGCCGCTTAATCCGCTGGTCGTGGATCTGGGCACCGGCTCGGGCGCGATCGGACTGTCGCTGCTGTGCGAATTGGACGCACGGGGCATTACGGCGAACGTGATTGGGCTCGATGAGTCCGAGGACGCCCTCGCCCTCGCTCGCCAGAACGCGCGCAAGCATGGGGCCCTCACTGCGTCGTTTCTGCACTCGTCGTGGTTTGGCTCACTCGACTCCTCCCTGCGAGGGCGCGTCGACCTCATCGTGGCGAATCCGCCCTACGTGGACGACGCGGAGTTCTTTAATCTTGATCCAGTGCTGCACTACGAACCTCGAGGGGCGCTGGTCGCCGAGAGCGCACACGGTATCGGAGGGTTCGGCGACCTCGAGATCGTGATCGGCGAATCGATCGAGTGGCTTGTCGAAGACGGGGTGCTGGTGTGCGAACACGGCGACGTCCAGCGAGAGGCGGTGCTGGGCGCCGCCCGCGTGGCCGGTTACCGCGAGATAGCGGATCTGGACGACGCGGCGGGGCGACCGAGGGTTTTGGTGGCGAGGCGATGAGCGAGTACGTCGATCGCGACGAGGCGGTGCGACGCTTGATCGATGGTGGTGTCGTGGCTCTGCCCACCGACACCGTCTACGGTGTGGCGGCGTCGCTTTGGAGCGAGGATGCGCTGGCCGCGCTCTTTCGCGCCAAGGCTCGTCCGGCTCACGTGCCGCTGCCGATCCTTGTCCACACCCTCAATCCGATCCAGGAGATTGACGTGGAGTGGGGAGAGTACGCCGAGCGACTGGCCGATGAGTTTTGGCCGGGCCCTCTCACCATCGTGGTCCCCGCCTCGAGGGATCTGGCGCGGCGAGTCGGCGCGGACAAGGACAGCGTCGGAGTGCGCGTTCCTAACGACGACCTGCTGCTATCGATCTTGCGTGATACGGGACCGCTGTGCGTCTCGAGCGCGAACTCCCACGGTCTGCCCCCTTGTCGCAGCGCCGCCGAAGTGAGGGACGCCTTCGGCGAGGGCCTGCTCGCGGGAGTGCTGGACGACGGTGAGCGGCGCGGTGACGTGTCGAGCGTCGTGGTGGTGGGAGAGGGCATCTGGCGCGTGGAACGCGAGGGAGCAATCGGCACCGAGCGCATCGCCGAGCTGCTGGGCTAGTTACTCGCTCTCCTCGAGATGAGCCACCCATGGAGCATCTCGCTTTTCAAAGAAGGAGTTCATTCCTTCGCGCGCTCGCTCGCTCGCGAATAGAGACTTCGAAATCTCGCTAGTCCAGGTGAACGCGTCCTCGAGGGAGAGGGTGGGAACGGTCCGCAGGAGTTCCTTGGTCACCGCGAGGGCGTGCGGCTCTCCCGCGAGAAGATCTGAAATGGTCTCTTCGAGCGCGGCGTCGAGCGACTCGGGCGCGGCGCACGCCGTGATCAGCCCCAGTTCGGCCGCCTCGCTCGCGCTAAAGCGGTGTCCGCGAAGAAAAGCGCTCTGAGCCGCCGCGAGTCGCATCTTGGGAAGACAGACGACCGAGATAATGGCCGGAGCGAGCCCGAGGCGCACTTCGCTGAAACCGAAGGTGGCCGTCTGGCTGGCGAGGGAGATGTCCAGAACGGCGGCGAGACCTACGCCACCCGCTACGCAGTGTCCGTTGATTCGTCCAACGAAGATCTTCTCAGAGTGACGGATGGCGAGAAACAGATCACTCAGGCGAAGCACCGGGGCATCGTGCGAAGAGCGCTCGCGTAGGTTCGCTCCCGCGCTAAAGACTGATCCGCGATTCGTTACTACAACGACGCGGGTCGACTCCGACGAGTTCGCTTCTTCGATCGCGCTCAGCAGGTCGGCGAGCAGCTCGTCGCTGAGGGCGTTGCGCCGCTCTTCGTCGGCCAACGTGATCGTCATGACCGGACCGCGGTGGTGGCGCTCGACCAGACTCATCGTGCGCCTCGGGGAGCGGGACCGTCACTCGCCGCGCCCGCGAAGGCCTGGGCGTGCAGGAGCCAGTCGCGACCCAGGTCTCCGGTGGCGAGGCCGGTATCGTCCAGGTGGCGCCGCTGGGTGACTACCAGGCAGAAATCTTCGGCCGAGCCGGTGACGACGTCGTCGGCGCGCTCCTCACCTAAGAGCCACGTCTCGCCGCGAGGACTCTTGAGTTCGAGCCGCACGGTACCTTCGGGGACGGCCATGGCGCGGACCTGGTACGACCAGGCGCGCGTCGACAGACCGAGGCGCACCACGTGGGAAAGTCGATCACTCGGCTCCCGGGTCACGTCAAGGGCGTCGCCGACGTCGATCCCGTGCGCCCACGTTTCCATCAGACGGGCCGTGAGGAACGACTTGGCGCTCATGGACGGCCCGTACCACTCGACGCGCGCACCTTCGACCAACGTGGCGGCGCGGCGAAGAAGGTCCTGGCGCGCGGTGCGCCAGCGATCCAAAAGCGCCTCGGCGCTCAGCGATCGAAACGGTCCCAAGGTGATGTCGTCGAGGGACTCGGTGCCCATGCGCGCCACCAGTTCCTCGCGCGCTCGACCAAAGCGTTCGGGATCTGAGATCGCGAGGCTCGCGCGCTCGTCAAAGTAGGCCAGGTGCGCGATTTGATCGAACACGCTCCAGCCCGGACTGGCCGTCGCGCGCCGCCACTGCTCGGACGTGAGGTCCGCGACGAGGTCATCTAGGGACCCCTGTTCGTCACTCAAGTCATCGCGCAGTTCGCCCAGGGTACTCATAGCAGTAGCGAGTCCGGTATCTCGACGTACCGGCTGCGCAGCCACTCGCCCAGGCCCTTGGCCTGGGCGTCTTGGCGGGTCGAGGCGGCGACACCCTCTTCCAGGAGGTCGTGGATGACGAAATTGAGGGAGCGAAGGGCCGGGAGGCGGTAGCGCTCCACGCGCAACGGCTCGGTCTCGGGCAGGAGCCGCTTGAGCTGGTCGACATCGAGAAAACTGTCGAGCCACGCGAAAGCCGTGTCGCCGCGCGCGAAGACGCCGAGGTTGGCGTGTCCGCCCTTGTCGCCCGAGCGCGCTCCGACTAGTGCGCCGAGCGGGGCGAGGGTGGTTGCCCCGGTGGGTGCGGTCGCGTGCCACCCCTGGTGTGCGCTGACGTGGGTGGCGATCGCGGGCGCCACCGAGTCGATGACCGTGCGCTCTCCTCCGAGCACGCTGACCAACTGGGGCACCAGGTTGCTCGGCACCAGGGCGGGGCAGTACACCCCGTACGGCGAGCCCGGCGAGGGGCTCGCACCGGGAATAAAGAAGCCCGGAATTGTCGAAAGCGCGAGTTCCACCACCGAGTCGGCGAGGGCGCGTCCCATTTTGTCCTCGTCGGGGTCCTTGATGGTGAGGCGCCACGTCGCGACGGCTTCTTCGTTAGTAAGCGGGTCCGACTTATCGGTACGCACGAGGCGTGAGGTGACACTGGCGAACTGGTCGCGGGAGTGGGGAGAGGCCGCCCAAAACGCGCGCTCGACTAAGTCGGCCTTGCCTTCAATATCGAGTCCCGTGATTGCCACGCTCAAGTCTTTGCGGTATCCGCCGAGTTCGTTCATCGCTACCTTGAGCGTCGTGGGGGGAGCTTCGCCGCGCACGCCGCTGATGCGTACGCGATCCGCTTCGACTTGCTCGAGCTCGATCGTGTCGAATCGCGCGGTGACGTCCGGTCCGAAGTACGACGGCGAGGCGATCTCGTAGAGCAGCTGTGAGGTCACCGTGCCGACCGACACTTCTCCTCCGGTGCCATCGTGTTTCCCCACTACGCAGCTGCCGTCCTCGGCGATCTCGACCCAGGGAAATCCGACGCGCTCCATACCGGGCACTTCGCGAAAGAACGAGTAGTTGCCACCCGTGACTTGGGCCCCGCACTCGATGACGTGACCCGCCACCACCGCTCCGGCCAGGGCGTCAAAGTTGTCGCGGCGCCAGTCGTAGTGCCAGGCGGCCGGTCCGCACACGAGGGCGGCGTCGGTCACCCGCCCGGTGACGACGATGTCGGCGCCCTCGCTCAGCGCCTCGACGATGCCGAAGCATCCCAGATACGCATTCGCGGTGACGAAGCGTGACAGGTCACCGAGCGGTTCGCCGGTCTCGAAGTGCGAGAGGGCTCCCGCGGTCGCGAGTTCGTCCAGGCGCGCAAGGAGGTTGTCGCCGTTGACATAGGCGATGCGCGGTGAAAGTCCGAGACGCCCGGCCACGTCAGCGAGGGCCAGGGCGCACGACTCGGGGTCCAGGCCGCCCGCGTTGGAGACGACTTTTATTCCGCGGTCGAGGCAGTTGCCCATGACCTGTTCCATCTGCGTGAGAAAGGTGCGCGCGTACCCCTGGCCCGGGTGGCGTGCTTGAGTGCGCGCCAATATCAGCATCGTGAGTTCCGCCAGCCAATCGCCCGTGAGAACGTCGATCGGACCGTCCTCAACCATCTCGCGCGCCGCCGAAATGCGATCTCCGAAGAAGCCCGAACAGTTGGCGATGCGAATCACTCGCCCTCCTCGTGCAGCGTGAGCAGCGATGCGCCGCGTTCCACTTGCTGATCCGGTCTCACCAGAACTTCGTTCACGACGCCGTCGCACGGCGCGGCGATCACGTGCTCCATCTTCATCGCCTCCATGACAATGAGGGTCTGGCCCGCCACCACTTCTTGGCCGGGCTCAACGGCCACGGCCAATATTCGGCCCGGCATCGGGGCGCTCAGGCCGCCCGAGGGAGTGCTGTTTCGCCGGACTTCGAATTTCTCGGCGATCGAAAAGTCAATCGTGCCGCGCAGCGACTGGACGTAGAGATGACCGTTCGCATGAGTGATTCGCACGCTGCGCCGCCGCGCGTTGATCTCGATGTCGATATGTGCGGGCGACCACTCGTGGATTCGCGCGCTACCGAGGTCTCCGAGGTCGAAGGTGCCATCGCGGCGACGCTGATAGGAAAGCGTCACCGGTTCGTCGGCGATCAACGTCGCACTCTGGCGGGGAAGTCGCGCGTTGCGCCATCCCGACGGTACGGCACTCAGCACTTGGGCGTCGCGGCGATGGAGACCCTGGAGCCAGAGTGCCCCCGCCGCGGCGGCGCGCTCGAACTCATCGTCGGGAAGTTCGAGCGTGCGCGACAGGTCTACGCGATCCACGAAATCGGTCGTCGCATCGCCCTCTAAGAACTCTTGGCTGCGCAGCACGTTGACGAGAAAGTCTCGATTGGTGGTGACCCCGCCAAGATGGAGTCGCTCGAGGCCCAAAGCGAGGCTGGCCGCCGCTTCGCGGCGCTGCGGCGCGTGCGAGATGACCTTGGCGAGGAGGGGATCGAAGTCAACCGTGACTCGCGAGCCGGCCTTTACGCCACTTTCCCAACGCAGTGCTGGCACGATCGGCGCTTCAAAGGCGCACAGGGTTCCCGTCGCGGGAAGGAATCCGCTTTCGGGATCCTCCGCGCACAGACGCACCTCAATGGCGTGACCCCGAAAGCGAATGTCGTCCTGGTCGTAGCCCAGCACTTCGCCCTGAGCGATTCGGAACTGTTCGCGCACGATGTCGACGCCGCTGACGAGTTCGCTCACCGGATGCTCCACCTGCAGGCGTGCGTTGACTTCGAGGAAGAAGAACTCCTTGGACTCATCGTCGACCAAGAACTCGACGGTGCCCGCTGACTGGTACCCGATTTCTCGCGCCACGGCGAGAGCGGCGTCGCATATGGCGCGACGCGACGCGTCATCGATTGCGGGGGAGGGCGACTCTTCAATTAGTTTCTGGTGCCGTCGCTGAATGGAGCAGTCCCGCTCGCCGAGATGAACGAGGTTCCCGTGCTCGTCTCCGAGGATCTGAACCTCCACGTGACGTGCGCTCGCGACGTAGCGTTCCAGGAACACGCGGTCGTCGGAGAAGCCCGCGAGTGCCTCGCGACGCGCGGCGGCGAGCGAGTCGTCGAGTTCACGCGGTGAACGTACGACACGCATGCCCTTTCCGCCTCCGCCGGCGGCCGCTTTAATCATGAGTGGATAGCCCACGCGTTCTGCGTCGCTCTCGTCCTCGCTGGATTCGAGAATCGGCACGCCCGCGGCTCGGGCGATCTCCTTGGCGGCGAGTTTGTCGCCGACCTGACCCACCACGGCGGGGGAGGGGCCGACCCAGACGAGCCCGTCGGCGACGACCGCGCTCGCAAACTCCGCGTTCTCCGAGAGGAACCCGTACCCCGGGTGCAGGGCTTGAACGCGGGTGTGGCGGGCGGCAGTTAGAACCGCGTCGCCGTCGAGGTAGCTCGTCGGCAACAACACCGCCTCGTCGGCTTCGCTGACGAATGGCGCGTCGGCGTCCGCCGCTACGTACACCGCGACCGTCGAGAGGCCGCTCTGTCTCGCGGCGCGCAGAATGCGTCGGGCGATCTCGCCACGATTGGCCACCAACACCGAAGTGAATCTCATAGCCGAAAGACCCCGTAACTGCGAGAACCTTCAATGGGCGTACGGCGCACGACCGAAAGACACAGGCCCAGCACGGTACGCGTATCGCGAGGGTCAATGATGCCGTCGTCGCTCACCGCGCCGGTGGCGGCTAAAGCGAGAGAGCCCTTCTCCTGGGCTTCTTCGACCATGGCGACGATCTTGGCGTCTTCTTCTTCGTCGAACTCCTCGCCGTGACGCTGCGCCTGGGCGCGTCGAACCTGGGACATCACTCCGGCGATCTGCTTGGGCCCCATCACCGCGATCTTGGCGGTCGGCCAGAGAAAGGTAAAGCGATTGTTAAACGCGCGTCCCGACATGCCGTAGGTGCCTGCCCCGTAGGACGAACCGATCACCAGCGTGAGGTGGGGCACCGTGGAGTTGGTCACCGCGTTAAGCATCTGCGAACCCTTTTTGATGATGCCGTCGGCTTCGGCGTCCTTGCCGACCATGTAGCCGGTGATGTTTTGGATGAAGATGAGAGGAACATCGATCTGGTTGCACAACTGGATGAATTGGCCCGCCTTCTCGGCGGCCTGGGGATGTATCACGCCATTGTTGGCGAGGATCCCCACGGGATAACCGTGAATGCTGGCCCATCCGCACACGAGCGTCGCGCCGTATCGCGCCTTGAACTCTTCGAAGCGCGATCCGTCAAGGACCCGCGCGAGTACGTCGCGCACGTCGACGCTCTGGCGCAAGTCACGACTCACGATGCCCAACAACTCCTCGGCGTCGTACTTGGGCTCATCGCACGGTAGAGACGCCGCCTCGCCAAGTTTGCGCCAGTTGAGATGAGATACCACCTCGCGGCACAAACGAATGGCGTCCATCTCGTCTTCGGCGAGGTAGTCGCCGAGTCCCGAGATTTCGGCGTGCATGGTCGCGCCACCCAAGGTCTCGTCGTCGCTCTCTTCCCCGGTGGCCATCTTCACGAGCGGTGGGCCCGCGAGGAAGATCTTGGATTGATCCTTGACCAGGATGTTGTAATCGCTCAGTCCCGGCTGGTAGGCGCCCCCCGCAGTCGAGGATCCAAAGACGACGCTGATCGTGGGTATACGCATCTTGGAGAGTTCGATGAGGTCGTAGAAGAAGCGGCCGCTCTCGGCGAAGTGGGCGGTCTGCATTCGACCGCCGCCGCCTTGGCCGACGCGTAGGTCGGCGCCGGCCGACTCTACGAAACTCACGTAGGGCATCTGGTTGTCGCGCGCAATCTCTAGTGCGCGCATCCATTTCTTGGCGGAGTACAGGGTTAGTGCGCCACCGAGCACCGAGGGGTCGTTGCCCATGATGACGCACTCGGTGCCCGCAATGACCCCAATCCCCACCACCATGCCCCCTCCGACGGTGTAGTTCGAGTCGTATCCCGCCAGGGCCGAGATCTCCAGAAACGGAGAGTCGGGGTCGATAACGGCGGCGATGCGCTCGCGCACGGGCAGCTTGTGTCGCGAGCGCATGCGGGCCATGGCGGCCTCGCCGCCGCCGGCCTCGGCTTGATCCAGCAGCTCGTCGATGGCGGCGATCTGTTCGAGCATGTCGGCTCGGTTCTTTTCGAACTCGTCGGAATGGACGTTGAGAGTCGAGAGGAGACAAGGAGCCAGCGCAACGTGCGTCACGAGCCGATACTAGTTAGGCCCTCATCTGCGGATTTAACCGCGGCGCTCTCTCCAATCGTCACCGACTCTCCAGGGATGAACCGGATTCGAACGGTAACCTAGTGATCGACGCTCGCCGCCGACTCGCAGGACTCCAGGTCGGGTGGCGACCGAGAAAGGGCTTACGATGGCTCCCTCCCCGCTAGACGCCTGGATCACGGACGATGAGGAGATCGCCGGTTTGCTCGCGCGCGACTACGAGCGCCAGACCACCACCGTGCAGCTCATTGCCAGTGAGAATTTCGCATCCCCCTCCGTCCTGGCGGCGACCGGTTCGGTGCTGACTAACAAATACGCCGAAGGGTATCCGGGACGGCGCTACTACGGGGGGAACTACATCGTTGATGAGGTCGAGAACGTGGCGCGAGCGCGTCTGGTCGCCCTCTTCGGTGCCGAGCACGCCAACGTTCAACCGCACAGCGGCGCCAACGCGAACGTGGCCGTCTACCAAGCTCTGCTCGATCCCGGTGACACGATCCTGGCGATGCGCCTCGACCAGGGTGGCCACCTCACGCACGGTTCTCCCGCCTCGCTCACGTCGAAGTTCTGGTCGTTTGTTTCTTACGGCGTGACCCCTCGAAACGACGACCCCGAGTCTCCGGGAGAGTTCATCGACTTTGACAACGTGCGGGCCCTTGCTCGAGAGCATCGTCCGAAACTGATCGTGGCCGGTGCGACGGCCTATCCCCGAATCATCGACTTCGTCGCGTTCCGCGAAATCGCCGACGAAGTAGGGGCGATGCTGATGGTCGATATGGCTCACGTGGCCGGTCTGGTTGCCGGGGGCGCGCATCCGAGTCCGGTGCCCGTGGCCGACGTGGTGACCTTTACCACCCACAAGACCCTGCGCGGGCCGCGCGGCGGGGCGATTCTGTGTCGTGAGGAGCACGCCAAGAAGATTGACTCCTCGGTGTTTCCGGGCCAACAAGGCGGTCCCCTCGAGCACGTGATCGCCGCCAAGGCCGTGTCCTTCAAGGAAGCGAGTGCGCCGAGTTTTTCTACCTACGCCCATCAGATCGTGGCGAACGCGAAGGCCTTCGGATCTGCGCTCGCGTCCGAGGGATTCCGTCTCGTTTCGGGCGGTACCGAGAACCACATGTTGTTGCTGGACCTGCGTGACTATGACGAGGACCTCACCGGCAAGGTGGCCCAAGAGACGCTGGACCGCGCGGGCATCACCACGAATCGCAACGCCATCCCGGACGATCCGCGTAGCGCATTCGTCACCTCCGGGCTACGCGTGGGCACTGCCGCCGAGACGACAGCGGGGATGCGCGAGGGGGAGTTTGCTGTGGTGGCCTCCTTGATGGCGCGTGCGCTCAAGGGGCGAGACGATGAGGGCACGCTCGCTCAGGTTCGAGACGACGTGCGTGCGTTGTGCGAGCGTTTTGACCCCTACGCGAACTTTCAGAAGTAGGCCGTGGGCAACATCGCCGCCTACGGGGTAGTCGCCCTGGTGGCTGCTCTGGTCACGCTGATCGTCGATCCCCTGGCTCGAGTCGTGTCCCTCAAGGTCGGATACATCGCCGAACCCGGAGAGCGCAAGGTGCATGAACGCTCCACCCCCTATGGCGGGGGGGCGGCGATGTTGGTGGGATTCTGCGTGGCCGCCATGGTGGCCCTGTTGGACCCCACCCTGCGCGCGGTGGTCACCTCCTCGCACGAGATGCTCGGGGTCCTTTTGGCGGCCGGGGTGATTTTCGTGGTGGGCGTGCTCGATGACTTTCGCGAGATGAGCGCGCCGGCCAAAGTGGCCGGGCAGATCTTGGCGGCGTCGGTTCTCTATTTCTCGGGCGCGACGATGTACCAGCTCAAACTGCCCTTCGCGGGCTTCATCGTGCTCGGGCCCTCGGTTCTGCCGATCATCACCGCCGTGTGGGTCTTCGCCCTTTCGAACGCCGTCAACCTCATTGACGGTCTCGACGGCCTCGCGGCGGGCATCGTGGCCATCGCCTCAGGGACGTTGTGCGTATACGGACTGCGCCTCGAGAATCTCGGGCTGTTGCCGGCGACGAACGTGGGACCGCTCATCGCGGCGCTCACCTGCGGGATCTGCATCGGCTTTCTACGAGACAACTTCCATCCCGCGAAGCTCTTTATGGGAGACGCTGGGGCGCTCATGCTGGGCCTGCTCATGAGCGCGTCGACCATGGTGATCGGGGGTCGCACGCCTCCCACCAGCGGGGTGACCTTCTTCTTCTTTGCGCCTCTCCTTATTCCCGTCTTCATTTTGGGTGTACCGCTGGCCGACGCCACGTGGGCCTTCGTACGCCGGACCCTCTCGGGCCAGGGCTTCCAAACCGCCGACAAGATGCACGTCCACCACCGCCTGATGCGCCTGGGTCACGGGCACCGTCGCACGGTCATCATCTTGTGGTCCTGGACCGCGATTCTGTGCGGATTCGTCCTGTTGCCGATTTTTGACACCCGGGCCAACGTGTTCATTCCCCTGGGGGTGGCGGTGCTGGTAATCGCCCTCTTTACGTGGTTCAGCCCGTTGCGCGGGCGCCTCCAGCGCCGACGCGTGAGCCCCTCGCCCCTGCACGAACGCGCGCGCCGGTGAGCGAGGCCCGCGACGCGGACGGTGCTCACCGCCCCGACCAGGAAAAAGTCCCGCTGCGGGACCTGCCGAGTTTCGGCGCTTTCGCCGCTATGGGCACCTCCATCGCGCTCATCGAAGCGCTGGGCGTCCTGCTCGGTCTCTACCTCGACCACCTGTGGCGGGCCGAGCCGTGGGGTCTCCTGCTCGGGATAGTGTTAGCAACGGTCGTGGCGGCCTTCAGCGTGATCCAGCTGATTCGGCGTTACCTCTAAACTTGACAGGCCGTGTTAGAAAACCTACCCACCGACACTCTGCCACGGCTGCTGCGGCGAACTACCCTGTCGGCGGTCGTGGTGGGAGCCGCGGGCTTTCTCGTTGCCATCTTTCTCGCTCCTGCGATGGGCGCGCTCGGTCTCGTGCTCGGCATGGGGTTGGCGGTGCTGAACTTTCGTCAATTGGCCCGGCGTTCTTCCCAAGTAGAGATGCAGGGTGAGCAGAACACTAAAGCGGTGCGGCGCCAACTCGGCAGCAACACCATCGTGCGCCTGGGCGCGCTCACGGCCATTGTGCTGGTTCTGCTCTGGCTGGACACGCCCCTGGGAGTAGGTATTGTGTCGGGGCTCGTGCTTTACCAGATTGTCTTTGTGTTGAACGTTTTTCGCGTCGTCGCGAACCAGGGAGGAGTGCAGTGAGGACGCTGTCTGCGGTCAAGAACATCCCCGTTGGCGTCCACCCCAGCTGGCACGTCTTTGGACTGACGATCGACTACGACATCGCGCTGTCGACGGTCGTGGCGGCCGGCATCTTCCTCTTCCTGGGTTTTTGGATGGTGAAGAAGGCGACCCCCGGCGTACCGGGCAAGCTTCAGCTGATCTGGGAGCTGTTGGTTGAGCAGGTCAGCGACCTCGCCGACTCCGCGGTCGGCCCCCAGGGCTATCGCTTCGTGCCTCTGGGCGCGACCCTCTTCCTCTTCATTTTGATCTGTAACTGGTTGGACTTTCTGCCCACAGCGATGCACCCCGGATCCTCGGGCGCGATCCTGCCCGCGCCCACCGGCGACGTGAACCTGCCTCTGGCGATGGTGGCCTTCGTCATTGTCTGGGTGCACATCGAGTCGTTGCGAGCCCGCGGGATCAAGGGCTACTTCGGGCACTACTTCAAGCCCTACAAAGCGCTGGCGCCGATCAACGCCATAGAAGAAGTCACCAAGCCCATCACCATGACCTTTCGTCTCTTCGGCAACATCTTCTCGGGCGGACTCTTCGTGGTCGTTCTGCTGACGCTGCTGCCGGTCTATGTATCCTGGCCCTTCGAGATCGGCTGGAAGTTCTTCGACACCGGACTGCTCGGCACGATCCAGGCTTTCATCTTCATGCTCCTCACCGTCTTGTACTTCGGCTTTGCCATGAGCCACGACGAAGAGGACGCTCACACTTCTCAATTAGAGACGTCTCACTAAGTAAACCCAGGAGGAATCAACAATGTCAACAGACTCATCGAGCATCGCCGATGCGGTACGCAACGCCGGCGCCCTCGTCGGCGGCGGTCTCGCCCTCGGTGGAGGTGCCATCGGTGCAGCCGTCGGTGACGGTCTGGCCGGTAGTCAGACGATCGCCGCGATCGCCCGCCAACCGGAGATTGAAAACAAGGCCCGCACCTACTTCTTCTTGACCGTCGGCCTCGTCGAAGCCATGTACTTCATCAACCTGTTGTTCATGGTCGTCTTCGTCTACGTCTTTAAGAAGCAGTAGGACACCGGGCTAGCCGGCGCGAAGCCATGAAAGTAGGTCTCTCGAGATGATTGCCACGTCAATCTTTCTCCTCCCCAACGGCACGTTCTTTGTCGAACTGCTCGTCTTCGTGGTGATATTCCTCATCGCGAAGCGCTACATCTTCCCCAAGCTCAACCAGATGCTGGAGAACCGACAAGAAAAGATCCGCACCTCGCTGGAGGCGGCCGACGCCGCCCGTGCCGAGGCCGCCGCCGCGGGCGACGAGCGAGCCCACGTACTCGCCGAAGCTCGCGAGCAGGCCCGGGCCATCGTGGCGGGCGCCCAAGAGACCTCCGATCAGCTCAAGGCCGAGGCGGCCGGACGCGCCCAGAGCGAGTACGAGCGAATTCTGGCTACGGCCAGCACCGAGGTTGCTTCGGTCCGACAGCACGCCATCGACGAGGCCTCCGCTCGTATTGGCGAGATCGTCTTTGACCTCGTGTCCAAGATCGTCGGGCGAGAAGTTGACCAGAGCACCCACGACGACCTCGTGCGCGAAGCCGTAGCCGCCATTCACGCCGAGGCGGCGAAGGGAACGAGCAACTAGCCATGCTGCCCAAGCTCGAAGGTTTTGCCGCGGCCGTCCTTGGACCGCTCGACGCGGCCTCGCTCGCGCGGGTGACCGGCGATCTCGAGGCCTTCGACTCTACGATCCAGTCTCGCGCCGACCTCAGCGCGGTGCTCACCGACACCTCGATTAGCTCGGTGTCGCGCGGCCAGATCGTCGGCGAGGTGCTCGCGGGCAAAATCTCGGACGAAGCGGCGCGCCTGGCGGTGTACGCGGCCGGCGCCGTGCCCGCCCAGGAGGTACCCAGCGCCTTTAGCGAACTGGCCTACGCGGCCCGCGGGCTGCGCGAGACCGGTGAGTTTCACCATCCGGGCCTGGCGCTATTAGACGCGCGCCGACGCGTGGCGGGCTACGCCGATGAGTTACTCGACCGCGTCGACACCGAGAACTTCTCCACGATCGAAGACGACCTCTTTCGCTGGGCGCGCACCGTCGAAGGAAACGAGCAGCTTCGCCGTTTACTCCTGGACCGCGAAACGCCCCTCGCGTCGCGCCTCGGCGTCACCGATCAATTGCTCGCGGACAAGGTCGATCCCATCTCGCTGGCCCTGGCGCGATTCGTGGTGGTGGGCGGACGCCCGCGCGACGTGGTGGGCACGCTCGACTACCTCGTGAACTACGTCGCCCAGGCGCGAGACTGGCGCGTGGCGCGCGTGCGCACCGCGCGGAACCTGAGCGCTGACACCCAAGATGAACTCGTCACGTCGCTGCACTCGCTGACCGGTAAAGACGTCGAACTCCAGGTGGCCGCGGATCCCTCACTCCTGGGTGGGGTACTCGTCGAGATCGGCGACCTGCGCCTGGACGCGTCGACGCGCGGACGCCTCGGCGCACTGCACGATGCGGTTGCCGCCTCGAGCCGCGACCTCGTATCAACTCTCCAATCAAACAGTTAAGAAAAGGAAAACGTGATGACTGAGCTCACTATCAGTGCGAGCGAGATCACCGACGCACTGCGCAAGCACGTCACCGACTTCAATCCGGCCGTGGCGGCCGAGCAGGTCGGCCGAGTGGTGGAAGTCGGCGACGGCATCGCGCGCGTCTCGGGCCTGCCCTCGGCGAAGGTGAACGAGCTACTCGAGTTCGAAGACGGCACCGTGGGCCTGGCGATGAACCTGGACGAAGAGACCATCGGTGCGGTGGTGCTCGGCTCGGTCGACAACATCGAAGAAGAGCAGATCGTGCGTTCGACCGGGCGCATCTTGTCCATGCCGGTGGGCGACGCGCTCTTGGGCCGCGTGGTGAACGCGCTCGGTGAGCCCATCGACGGTAAGGGGCCCTTGGCCAATCCCCAGACCCGACGCATGGAGATTCAGGCTCCTGGCATCACGGGCCGCCAGCCCGTGAGCGAGCCGCTCCAGACCGGCATCAAGGCCATCGACGCGATGACGCCCATTGGCCGCGGACAGCGCGAACTCATCATCGGCGACCGCAAGACGGGCAAAACCACCGTCGCGGTGGACACGATCCTGAATCAAAAGGGCCAGGGCGTGAAGTGCATCTACGTAGCCATCGGACAGAAGAACTCCTCGGTGGCCCAGACAGTCAAGACTCTCGAGGACTTCGGCGCGCTGGAGTACACGGTGGTCGTGGTCGCCGGGGCGGGAGACCCCGCACCCTTTAAATACCTCGCCCCCTACGCCGGGTGCGCGATCGGTCAGGAGTGGATGGAAAAGGGCGAGCATGCCCTCGTCGTCTACGACGACCTGTCCAAGCAGGCCGAGGCCTATCGCCAGATCTCGCTGCTGCTGCGTCGACCGCCGGGTCGCGAGGCGTATCCCGGCGACGTGTTCTACCTGCACAGCCGTCTGCTCGAGCGCGCCGCCAAGCTGAGCGACGAACTCGGCGGGGGCTCATTGACCGCTCTGCCAATCATTGAGACCAAGGCGGGCGACATCTCGGCCTACATCCCGACCAACGTGATTTCGATCACCGACGGCCAAGTCTTCTTGCAGTCCGACCTGTTCTACTCGGGTGTGCGCCCCGCCATTGACGTGGGCAACTCGGTCTCGCGCGTGGGGGGCGCGGCCCAGATCAAGGCCATGCGCTCGGTGGCGGGCACCCTCAAGATCGACCTCGCCCAGTTCCGCGACCTCGAGGCCTTTGCGACCTTCGGATCCGAACTCGACAAGGGATCCCAGCAGCAGCTCGACCGCGGATACCGCTTGACCGAACTCTTAAAGCAGGGCCTGAACGCGCCCGTGCCGGTGGAGGAGCAGGTGGTAGCGATCTACGCCGGTACGCGCGGGTGGCTCGACACCATCCCGGTAGAGGACGTGACGCGCTTTGAGGCCGAGTTCTTGACGGACTTGCGCGCCAAGCACGCCGACATCCTGGCGGGAATCCGCGACACCAAGGCGCTCAACGACACCGAGGCGCTCGACGCCGCGCTCAAGTTCTTCGTCGCGAGCTTCGCCACCAGTAACTAAGAGTCCAGCAGAGCGAGAAAGGAGGAGTCATGGCCGGTGGACAGGAACGCGTTCTACGTCAACGCATCCGCTCCGTGCGCTCAACGCGCAAGATCACCAAGGCGATGGAGTTAATCGCGGCCGCCCAGATTCCTCGCAGTACCGCGCGCATCATCGCGAATCGCCCGTACCGCACGGGCATGCAGCGCATCGTGCTCGAAGCGGCCTTGGGTGATCCGGCCGGCGCGCGCAAATTGCTCGCGCTGCCCGAAAAGATCGAGCGCGCAGCCGTCGTGGTCATAACGGGAGACCGCGGACTCTCGGGTCCGTACAACAACGCCTCGCTGCGCGCCGGCGAACGCCTGGTGGCGCGCCTCAGGGGTGAAGGGACTCAGGTCCAGCTCTTCGTGGTCGGCAAAAAAGCCGCGTCGTTTTTTCGCTACCGCGGTCTTGAGGTGGACGAGAGTTTCGCGGGATTCGTCGATCGCCCGGAGTACTCCAACGCTCAAGAAGTCGCCCGGGCCGCGGCGAGAGCGTTCCTCGCCGGCGAGACCCAACAGGTCCTACTCGTTTCGACGCGGTTCGTCTCGGCGGGCTCCCAGAGCGTCGAGGTCGAACAACTATTACCCCTCGTGGTGCCCGAGCTTCCTGAGTTGAGCGAACCTCAGGGCCTGCACGGCTACACCGAGTTCGAGCCCGAGGTGGAAAAACTACTCGAGACTCTGATGCCCAAGGCGATCGAGAGCGAGATCTTCACCGCCCTCTTAGAGGGCGCCGCCTCGTTCCACACCAGCCAGCAGCGCGCCATGGCCGCCGCGACCGACAACGCCGATGAGCTCGGCCAAACCTTGACACGCGTGATGAACCGAGCCCGCCAGGACTCGATCACCACCGAAATTATGGAAATCGTGGGCGGCGCCGAAGCGCTCCGCTCGGGAAAGTGAGAAGCACATGACCATCGCCCCTGACAAGACCGAACTGGAGAGCGGGCGCGTCGTCGCCATTGCCGGCCCGGTCGTGGACGTGGAGTTCCCGCCCCACTCCCTGCCCGAGATCAACCACGCCGTCGAGATGGACATCGAACTCGAGGGCAAGACCATCTCGGTCATCGCCGAAGTGGCTCAGCAGATCGGCGAGGGACGCGTGCGTTGCGTGTGCATGCGCCCGACCGACGGACTGGTGCGCGGCACCGTGGTGCGCCAGAGCGGGCGCGGGGTGAGCGTGCCCGTGGGAGACGCCGTGCTCGGCCACGTGTTCAACGTGGTGGGCCAGGCGCTCGACATTGAGGACATTGGCGAGGTCGAGGATCACTGGGAGATCCACCGCGCGGCCCCCGCCTTCGACCAACTCGAACCCAGGGCCACGATGTTCGAGACCGGCATCAAGGTCGTCGACCTGCTCGCTCCCTACGTTCAGGGCGGCAAGATCGGCCTTTTCGGCGGAGCCGGCGTGGGAAAGACCGTGCTCATCATGGAGATGATCCGTCGTGTCGCCGAACAGCACAACGGCGTGTCGGTCTTTGCGGGCGTGGGCGAGCGCACCCGTGAAGGCACGGACCTCCTGCTCGAAATGCGCGAGTCCGGCGTGATCGAAAAGACCGCGCTGGTCTACGGGCAGATGGACGAGCCGCCGGGGGTGCGTCTACGCGTGGCCCTCGCGGCACTCACGATGGCGGAGTACTTCCGCGACGTAAAGAACCAGGACGTGCTGCTCTTCATTGACAACATCTTCCGCTTCGTCCAGGCCGGTTCCGAAGTCTCGACCCTGCTCGGTCGCATGCCCTCGGCGGTGGGATACCAGCCCACGCTGGCCGACGAGATGGGCGAGCTCCAAGAGCGCATCACCTCGACGCGCGGACACTCCATTACCTCGCTCCAGGCCGTCTACGTGCCTGCCGACGACTACACCGATCCCGCGCCCTTCACCACGTTCACCCACTTGGACGCGACGACCGAACTCAGCCGGCAGATCGCGGCCCTGGGCATCTATCCCGCCGTCGACCCCTTGACGTCGACGTCGAATATCCTCGCGCCCGAGATCGTGGGGGACCGCCACTACGCGGTGGCGCGCCAGGTCCAACAGATCCTCCAGCGCAATAAGGAACTTCAGGACATCATCGCGATTCTGGGCCTGGACGAACTCTCTGAAGAGGACCGCATCACGGTGACTCGCGCGCGCAAGATCCAGCGCTTCTTGTCCCAGCCGATGTTCGTCTCTAAGGTCTTTACCGGCATTGACGGCATTAACGTGCCGGTCCAAGAGACGATTGAGTCCTTCGAGAGCCTGGTGCGCGGCGACCTGGATCAGTATCCCGAGCAGGCGTTCCTCAACGTGGGCGGCGCCTCTGACGTGGAGAAGAAGGCCGCGGAGATAGCGAAGAACTGATGGCGACGCTCAAAGTGGAGATCGTATCGCCCGAGGCGCCGCTGTGGACGGGCAGCGCGACCGCCCTCATCGCGCGTTCGTCCGAGGGGGATTTTACGGTCCTGGCCGGACACACTGCGACGGTCGGCGACGTGGTGGCGAGCGTCGTGAGGGTGCAGACCGCCGACGAGGGCGAGATCGCCTTTGCGGTTCACTCTGGATTCTTCCAGGTCGGCCACGACCTTGAGCCGGACACGACTCTGGCGACGGTGCTGGCCAGTGTGGCCGAGCGCACGACCGAGATCGACGTTGCCCGCGCCCAGCGCGCCAAAGAGGCCGCGGAAACTCAACTGAGCGCGGCCGCTAAGTCCGATGATCCCCTGAGCGAGCGACTGGCCCAGGAGGCCCTCGTGCGCGCGGAACTGCGACTGAGCGCGGCCGCTAAGTAGCTAACGGCCCGACACGTAGTCGAGCAACTCTTTCTTGTCGCTTTCGAGTTCGTCGAGCCTCGACTTCACGACGTCGCCAATGGACACGAGCCCCACCAGGCGATCGTCATCCACCACGGGTACGTGGCGGATTCGATGCTCGGTCATCGTGACCATGAGGGCGTTGAGCTCCGTCTCTTCGCCACAGGTCACGACGTCGCGGCTCATCAGTTCCGACACTTGAAGTGACAGCGCCTCTGCGCCCTTGGTGGCGAGAGCGCGCACCACGTCACGCTCAGAAAGGATGCCGCTTAGAGGCGCCTTCTTTCCGGTCACCACCAGCGCTCCGATACCGCGTTCCTTCAGCAATGCGACTGCGTCCTTGACGGTTCTCTCCTGGGAGATCGTTGATACCTCGCGGCCCTTGGCCGTGAGCAGACGTGACACCTTCATCGTTGCCCTCCTCTCTGGCTTGCGCCAGCCCCCTCAGGGTTGTAGCGAAGGATAGAACGTGAACGCCGCGTGCACAATGGTCGACTTTGTGAAAAAAGGCACTTCGCGCGAACTAGAACCCCGAGGTGCTGAACTCCTGGAGCGTGTCGTGGCGGTGGAAGGTCTCGATCGTGCGAATCGTTCCGGTGCGAGAGCGCACGACCAGCGACTGCGTGGTCGCTCCAAAGTCGTAGAAGCGCACGCCGCGCAAGAAGTCGCCGTCGGTGATGGCGGTGGCCGAGAAGAAGCAGTTGTCGCCCGCGACGAGGTCGTCGGTGGTGAGTACGCGCGAAAAGCTGTACCCCAGGTCCTCGGCGCTGCGTCGGGTCTCCTCGTCGTCGGTGTGAAGGACGCCTTGGATCTCTCCACCGAGACCCTTGAGAGCGGCCGCGGCGATGACGCCTTCGGGCGTGCCGCCGATGCCCAACAGCACGTCGACGCCCGAGTCGGGCCAGCCCGTGGCGATCGCGCCGGCCACGTCGCCGTCGGTGATCGAGATCACTCGCGCCCCCGCTTCACGTACTTCGGCCACGAGCTCGTCGTGGCGCGGGCGATCCAGAATCACTACGCCCATCTCCTGAACGGGCTTAGAGAGGCGCTTGGAGAGTTCGGTCAGGTTGTCGGTGGCCGACGCGTTCACGTCGATGGCACCGCGACCACGAGGTCCTACCGCGATCTTCTTCATATAGAAGCACGGACCCGGATTGAACATCGTGCCGCGCTCGCTCAACGCGATTACGGCCAATGCGCCGTTGCGCCCTAGGGCGGTGAGCCGCGTGCCGTCCACGGGGTCGACGGCCACGTCGACGAGGGGGGGGCGACCGTCGCCGATCTTCTCGCCGTTGTAGAGCATCGGCGCTTCGTCCTTCTCACCCTCGCCAATAACCACCACTCCGTCCATGGCGACCGCACCCAGGACGAATCGCATGGCGTCCACCGCCGCGCCGTCGGCCGCGTTCTTATCGCCGCGCCCGGACCAGCGCGCGGCCGCGATCGCGGCCGCTTCGGTGACGCGGATGAGTTCCAGGGCCAGGTTGCGGTCTGGCCGAAGCTGTCGCTGCACAGGCTCAGCGTACTCGGGGCCCTGTTGGGAGCGTCTTTTGAATTTTGGCGGCGCGCCCGAAACGGCAATACTAAAAGGGTGAGTTCTCTGGTGGTGAAGCCCGCCGGCCCCCTTGCGGGCGAGGTGCGGGCCTACGGGGCAAAGAACGCCGTGCTCAAGCAGATGGCCGCGTGCCTGCTCGCTTCGGGGACCCATCATCTGACCAACGTTCCGCGCATCAGCGACGTCGAGGTGATGAGCGAGTTGCTCGTGGCTCTGGGCTGCTCGGTGAGCGCACAGAACGAGCACGAGCTGCTCATCACCGTGCCCCCCAAAGAGGCGATCCATCCCGTCGCTCCCGCTCACCTGTTCGAGGCGATGCGCGCCTCGATCGTGGTGCTGGGGCCATTGCTCGCTCGTTGCGGCGAGGCCAACATGGCCTTGCCCGGCGGGGACGACTTCGGCCAGCGCCCCATCAACTTTCACACCGAGGGCCTCTCGGCGATGGGCGCGCGATTCCGCAACGACCGCACCTCGATTCACGCCTGGGCGACCTCGACGAGGTTGCACGCCACGCGCATCACCCTCGAGTATCCCAGCCACACCGCGACCGACAACTTGTTGATGGCGGCCGTACTGGCCGAGGGTCGCACGATCATCGACAACGCGGCGCGCGAGCCCGAGGTGGAGGACCTGGGACGCCAGCTGATCGCCATGGGGGCGCGCATCGAAGGGCTCGGTACGTCCCTGCTCACCATCGATGGAGTGGTGGAACTATCTGCAGCGTCTCACGAAGTCGTGACCGATCGCGTCGTCTCGGGCACCTATCTCGCCTCGGGTCTCATCACGAACGGTGCGGTGCGCGTCCTGGACGCGCGCGCCGAACACATGGTCATGTTCTTGCGCAAGCTCGAAGCGATTGGCGCCGACGTGGACACCACCGGCGAGGGAGTAGCGGTGCGGGCCGTGGGATCGCTGCGCGCGGTGGACATCTCGACGTTGCCCTACCCCGGGGTGGCGACCGACTACAAGCCGATCCTCACCACCACCCTGTGCGCGGCCGAGGGAGTGTCGGTCGTGACCGAGAATCTCTTTGCGGGCCGTTTTCGCTACGTGGACGAGTTGGTGCGCTTAGGGGCCAATATCACGACCGAGGGCCACCACGCCCTCATTCGCGGCGTCGACCACCTGGTGGGCACGACGGTGCGCGCGAGCGACATTCGCGCCGCGGCCGCTCTGGTGCTGGCCGGCCTGGTGGCCGAGGGCGAGACGACCGTGACCGGCCTCGAGCACGTGGACCGCGGCTACGACGACTTTGCGGGACGACTGCGCGCGCTCGGCGCCAACGTCGAGCGCTTCGACGAACCGCGCGCGTAGTAAGAGTCCGGAGAGAGCGTGCTCGCGACCAGCGTCGCCTACGACATCGTCTTGTTGATTCACATCCTGGCGGGCGTGGCGACGATTGTCGTCTTTGTCACGATGCGCGTGTCGGCGCTGGGCGTGGTCCGCGGTGCGGACGCGGCGAGTCAGGCGCTGCGCTTTCCCGAGCGCCGCAATTGGGCCGCGCGTTCGCTTCACGTGCTGCCGATTACCGGCTTCATCATGGTGGGCACGGGCGACCCCTCGGTGTCCTTTACTCACGCTTGGGTAATCGTGGGACTCATCTGTTACCTCGCGGCCGCCGGGCACTTAGAGGCCCGCACCCTGCCCGAAGAGCGACGGGTGGCCGCGTCGATCGCGCGTGAGGGCACCGCCAGCCGTGAGATGGCGGCAAAACTTGTTCGCTCAATTGACGTGCTGCTCGCAATCATCGCGGTGGCTTTCGTCACGATGCTCATTCAGTACTGATACGTGATCGATCGGAGAAAGTCTCGCTCGGTAGGCTGGCTCCTGAGGACGCCCGTCGGGGACGAAAGGATCAGTGTGCGCCGCCCCCTTCGTAGTCTGGCCGCGGCCGTGAGTCTGCTCGCCGCGACGGGGCTGGCGGCATTGGGTTCGCCCGCCGACGCCCAGGGCCGCCCGGCCCTGGATCATCCCTTCGGCGTGGCGGTGGGCGGCTCGCACGTGTGGGTGGCGAACGCGGCGGGCAACAGTGTGAGTGAGTTCAACACCAATGGCACCTTGGTGCGCACGATCGCGTCGGCGGCTGACGGATTTAATACACCCATTGCCATAGCGACCAACCGCACCAACGTCTGGGTCGCCAATAAGAGCGGCAATTCGCTGACCGAACTCAACGCCCGGACCGGTCGGCTAGAACGTCTCGTGCGCGGAGCGTCCTACGGTTTTGACGACCCGATCGGTCTGGCCTTTTCGGGGCCGTACCTGTGGGTGGCCAACGAGTCCAGCGGCCTCAGCGAGTTGAGCGCGCTCAACGGCGTCAGAGTCCGCGTGGTGAAGCCGGGCGTGGGCCATTTCGACAATCCGGTGAGCGTGGCGGTCAAGGGAAATACCGTATGGGTGTCCAACGAGGCGGGCAATGCGCTCACGGAGATTCGCGCGTCCGACGGGACGCTGATTCGCTACGTGGAAGGTACCAACGCGTACGTCGGACCAATCGGTCTCGTCTTTAACGCGGGGGACCTCTGGGTGAGCGCGGCCAGCGGCAACGCCCTCGTAGAGACGGACCCCGATTCGGGCGCCATTGTGCGATCGATCAGCGACGCGCAGTTCAAGTTCAACGCTCCCTGGAACATGATCATTGATCACGCCAACCTGTGGGTGGTCAACGCCAACGGCAATACGCTCACCGAACTCAACCCGGCGACGGGCGCGCTGGTACGCGTGGTGTCGGCAAAGGCGTACGGCTTCAACAACCCGATCGCGCTGGTGGCGGTGGGCGGGGACATCTGGGTGGCGAACGGCGCCGGCAATTCCATCACGGTCATCAAGGCCGCGACGGGCGCGCTGGTGCGCGTCATCCACTAAGTCAGATCACGCGCGCCGCCGAGAGATCCGCGTCGCTGAGCGGGCGGAATCGTCGCGCGCTGTAAAAGATCGCCAGATCGATCACGGCGTAGCAGGCAAGGACTCCGGGAACTACGTGAATATGAAAGTGCGAGACCATAAAGCTCGCGATACCCGGACCAGCCACGCCGCCGAACATCGTAAAGAACAAGAGCCACGAAAGTCCGTCGCTGTCACCGGGGCATAGCGTGGTGTACCACAGCAGGCCCATCGGGAAGATCGAAGCAATGATGAGGCCCAGGAGCGGGTACGCAAAAGGGGCCAGAGGATCGGCAAAGGCGAGTAGGCAGAGCACGGCCGCGGTGACGAGTCCGCCGAGCACAAGTTTTTCTTCCGCGAAGCGCCGATGTAGCGGTCCGCCGAGCGAACGGCCCAGTGCCATGCCCGTCCAAAAACCGGCGGTCACCAGGCTGCCGATCGACTCCGAATAGCCCACGCCGTGGATCTGAGTGGCCATCCAGCCCGAGGAGCCGGTTTCGAGCGCGGTGTAGAAGATGAAGGCAAATATGAACGTGGCCAGAACCTGGCGCCGATGAGCGCGGACCGCGGGCAGCTCAATATTGGGCGCCGAACGCTGTGGTGGGGCGACGAGGCCACGGTTGGTCACCGAAAGCAACAGCGCGAGCACGCCCAGACCCGCGAAGAGCGTGGGGAAGTTGTGGGGACCGATTCCGACGATAATGATCGGACAGATGACCGCGCCCACTCCGTAGCCGGCGTTCCCTACGCTCAAGCGGTGCGCGCGCCCCTGTAGGTTCGTGCGCGTCATCAACGTGTTGAGGGCGAGGTCGAGCGCACCGAATCCCAGTCCCACAATGAAAACGCTGGTGAGAAAGAGCGGCCACCAGTGCGAAAGCGACGCCCCCGCCGCACCTAGAGCGATGGAGATGAGTGATACGCCCAGCACGAGTCGACCGTCCACTCGCTTGAGTCCCAGCCAGCCGGGTAGCACGCCCAAGGACGCCCCTACGAAGTACACCGACAGGGCGAGTCCGGCACTCGCGAGCGACAGATGGAAACGGTGCGCGAAACTCTCGAGCAGAGGACCGAAGAGGGACGTCACCGCTCCCATGAGGATATATACCCCCGTCGCGCTGGCGAACGCGAAGGGGGGAAAGGAGACGTCACCGTCGGCGCCGTTAGGAGGGAGGGAGCGATCGGTGTTCACGGCGTTGCTCATCCTAGGGTGCGCCTTTTTTCTGACGTGTCGACGCGCCTCACTACACTCGCTCAACATGGTTTCTCGACGTTGCGAGCGCGAGGCGGTACTGGCCGTCGACATCGGGGCTTCGTCGATCAAGTTTTGTCACGTTGGAGAGCGGGGGGAGCACCTCGAGGAAGTCGAGCGAGTGGCGACGCCGTATCCGTGCACCCCCTCCGCGCTCATCACCCTCGTCGCGAAGTACGTGCGTGCGAGCGCCAGCGCGCGCGTGGGCGTCGGCTTTCCCGGCGCCATGCTCGACGGACGGGTACTCGAACCGGGCAATCTCTCCCGGCCCGGTGGCTTCACCTCACCGATCGACCCCGAACTGCACCGAGCTTGGATCTCCGTAGACCTCGAAGAGGAGCTGTGCCGCGCGACCCGGGTGCGGGTGCGCGTAGTGAACGACGCCACCTTGGCGGCCCTGGGTTGCACGGTGGGTGAAGGGCGAGAACTCGTCCTGACCTTAGGCACCGGCTTTGGGATTGCTCTCGTCGTGGAGGGCCGGTCCGTGGCGATACGCGACGTGGGAGCCGAACTGTGCGACGAGGGTGAGACCTACGACGAGGCGCTGGGCGACTACGCGTGTGCGCGAGACGTCGAGCGATGGAATGAGCGACTCGTGCGCGCCACCGCGAGGTTCGTGGAGGAGTTCGCCGCCACGCTCGTGCACCTCGGTGGCGGAAACTCGCGCCGCATCAATGTCGCCGCGATGAGCGAAGTCGGTGCCCCAGTCGTAGTGACCGACAACGACACGACCCTGAGCGGGGCCGCGAAGCTTTTCGATGGCGAGACGGTACCGTCAAGTCAGGAGGTTTGATGACCACTGTCTACGAAGACGAGATTCTCTCCCAGGGTGAGATCCTGCGACGGCGCACTGCTGGGGGGCGCGAGGAAGCGGTGGCGGCCGCCCGAGTGCTGAGTGTGGCCGACTATTTTCTCGTGGCCGCTCGCGGGTCCTCGGACAACGCAGCAGTCTTCTTCCAATACTTTGCCGGCCAGAGATTGGGTCGGCTCGTTGCCCTGGCCACACCATCGCTGTACGAATCCGGACGCCACATTGGTCTTGGGGGGGCGGGAGTACTCGCAATCTCCCAATCCGGACGCACGCCGGGACTGGTCGAAGTGATCGAAGCGGCGCAGTCCCAGGATCGTCCCTGCGCGGTTATTACCAATCGGCCCGAATCGCCCCTCGGTGCGGCAACGTCGACGTGCATTGAGTTGCGCGCGGGAGACGAGAGAGCTCTGGCCGCCACCAAGACATTTACGACCACCTGGCACGCGCTCGCACAACTTGTCGAGGCCCTCGATGGATCGCCTCTCGAGGGCCTCGCGACCCTCCCGGACCTGGTGGACTCTACGGCGCGCTGGGCTCTCTCAGCTACTCTGCCCGCCGAGCTGTTGGACGCGGAGCGAGGCCTCACGATCGTGGGGCGCGGCGTCGGCCAGGCGGTGTCCGCCGAGATCGCACTCAAGGTTCGCGAAGTCACCGGTATTCGCGCGGAGGCGTACTCGGCGGCGGACTTTCTGCACGGGCCCGTGGGCGCGGACGGCGACAACTCGACGTTGTTGTTGGTGGTTACCGACGAGCTCACCGACGAGGTGGCCCGCACTCTGGTGGAGGAGTGCCAGAGATTTTCGATGCGCACCGTGGTGCTGCGTTCGAAGCAGCGCGCGAGTTTTTCCAGTGACGCCGAGATCGTGCTTGACAGCACGGAACCGAACTGGTGCCTGGCTCTCGCTCAGGTCGTGGTGGGTCAGGTACTGGCGTTGCGCGTGGGCGAGCGACGCGGACGCCCCATCGACACATCCCCGGGCCTGAGCAAGGTAACACTGACCGCGTAGGCGACGACCAGCTACCTGTTGGTGGGCTGCTGGTCGAGGAGCTCCCAGATCAGGTCTTCGATCTGATCCATGTTGTCTTCGAGACCGTCGGTCTTAGACATGTGCGCCCGATCGGCGACGCTCGCAAATGCGAGCTTCCAGACCATTGCGGTCACCCCGTTCTCCTCACTGAGGTCGAATGTTTCGATCGCTTCCACCCCGGGCCACCCTTCAAAGATCCACGTGGCGGCGGTATGAGTGGGCGGATCAATCTCTAGGTATCTGCCCCGAAACGAGCAGTTCACCCCTTCGGGAGTCTGAAAGGTGTAGCGGTAGTCGCCCCCTATACGCACGTCGAACTCCCACTCGGTCAACGACGTATCAAAGGGGGCGAGGGTTCGCGTGAGTAGTTCAGGTTTGGTGAGGACGTCGTAGACGAGTTGGAGTGGCGCGTCAAAATGGCGCGTCACCGCAATGTCGAGTTCGCTCGGATAACTCACGATTCCCTTATGGCGACGATGCGTGGTCACTATTTCTCTCCTTGGGGCTGTTGAAGAACTCTTAAGTAATCGTCCATCCGATCGAAACGTTCGATCATGGCGCGTTCGTATTGGGTCAGCCAGTCGCGCAGCGATCGCAGCGACTCGGGTTCTAAGCGGTAGAGGCGCCGCCGACCTTGTGCGCGACAGCGCACCAGTTGGGCTTCTCGCAGCACCCGAAGATGTTTGGAGACTTGAGGCTGGGAGATGGACAGTACGTCGACGAGACTCCCCACGGATCTCTCGCCGTCGAGTAGCGCCGAGAGGATGTCGCGTCGGGGGGCGTCGGCGAGTGCTGCAAAGACATTGCTCGCGGGATCGGGCATGCATTCAATATATTCCAATATTGGAATATGGAAAGATACGGGGACGGTGACCAGGGTCTGGTGCGAGTTTTTTTCGCAGTTCAAGCTCAAATTGTTAAATATTCTCAGTTTGCGGTTGATGAGTGTTAAAAATTCACATATTGTGACTCCAGATTTGAAAAGTAGAGCGCCGAGGCGGTTGTGCGCAGCGGCGAGCAGTGCGCAGTTGATATCAAGAAGTGAAGGACGTGTGTCCTTCCGAGGGAGGGGTTTTCAGTGAGGAAAAAGTTCAAGGGGGGTCTGCTTGCCGCAGCGTTCGTCTTCGTGGCGAGTACGAGTGCGATAGCGATCCCTTCAGTCGTTTCGGTGTCCTCTGCGGGTGCGGCCACGCAGGTGCCGCTCAATCTCGCCAACGAACAAGGCGAGCTGTGGTCGTGCGCATTCAATCCATTCGTACCGACGTCGAGCCCGTATTCGGTGGGTCTGACCTACGAGACGTTGGACTTCGTCGACTCTCTCCAGAGCGGAAAGGTCACGCCGTGGCTGGCCACCGGTTACGCGTGGAGCAACTCGAATAAGACGCTGACCTTCACCATTCGCCCTGGGGTGAAGTGGTCCGACGGCAAGGCATTTTCGGCTGCCGACGTGGTCTACACCTTCAATCTGTTGAAGAAGGACACGGCCCTCGACACCAACGCGGTGTGGTCTGTGCTGTCGAGCGTGACGGCCAAGGGCTCGAACCAGGTCGTGATGAACTTCTCGACCTCGGCGGTTCCGTACTTCTACTACGTGGCCGGTCAGGTGCCGATCGTTCCCGAACACATCTGGAAGTCGATCAAGAATCCCGTGACCTACGTGGACAGCGCTCCGGTCGGTACCGGAGGATACGTGATGAGCCACTGCACGCCGCAGAACATCCAGTGGACGTCGAACAAGAGCTACTGGCAAAAGGGCAAGGCTGTCGTCCAGACGGTCAACATGCCGGCGTTTTTGTCGAACAACACGTGCAATGAGTATCTCGCCACGGGTCAGTCGCAGTGGGGCTCGCAGTTCATCCCGAACATCAAGAGCTACTACGTCGCGAAGAAGGCGGGCAACTCCTACTGGTTCCCACCGGTGGCGAACGTCACCCTCTTCCCGAATCTCAAGGTGGCGCCGCTCAACGACGTCGCGGTGCGCGAGGCGATCAGCTACGCGCTGAACCGCTCGACCATTTCTACCAAGGGTGAGTACGGATACGAGCCGCCGGCCAGCCAGGACGGCGTCGTCTCGCCGACCTTCTCGTCGTGGGCGAGCAGCGCGGCGGTTTCCAAGCTCGGCACGGGCTACAACCCGTCCAAGGCTAAGTCCGTGCTGGAAGCCGACGGTTACAAGATGGGCAGCAACGGCTTCTTCTCCAAGAACGGCAAAGAGCTGAAACTCTCCATCATCACCAACGGCGGCTACTCCGACTGGGTGGCCACCGAGCAAGTGATGGCCCAGGAGCTCGGCAAGGTCGGCATCGACGCGAACCCCGAGACCCCCTCGGCGACGACGTTCGCCTCTGACGTCTACACCGGCAACTATCAGTTGGCCTACGACGTGGAGAGCGGCGGGCCCACTCCGTACTACGAGATGCGCCAGTGGCTCTTCTCGAAGAACTCGGCGCCCGAAGGCAAGGCCGCGGCGACGAACTGGGAGCGCTTCTCAAGCCCGGCGGTAGACACCCTGCTCAACTCCTACGGCTCGACCACCAGCGCCGCCACCCAGCACTCGATCGTGAGCCAGCTGGAGAACGTCATGGTGACCCAGTTCCCGGTAATCCCGGTGCTCGAGGAAGTGGACTGGTTCCAGTTCAACTCCAAGGACTTCACCGGCTATCCCTCGGCGTCGAACCCGTACGCCCAGCCCGGCCTCTACAACGAGCCCGACTGGGGATACGTCTTGGACAACATAAAGCCGGTGTCGTAGCCAACACTTCGCCGGACTGAGTCGGGGAGATGAGATTTCTAGTTCGGCGTTTGGGCTTCCTGCTCGTCGCACTGTGGGCAGCCCTCACGCTGAACTTCTTCATCCCCCGGCTCATGCCCGGCAACCCCGCCGAGTCGATGATGGCTCGATTCCGCGGCCACGTGAATCCGGCGGCGTTGCACGCCTTGGAAGTCGCCTTTGGCATCGGGGGACACCAGAGTCTGGTCACCGCGTATTTCGAGTATCTCGGAAACACGCTGCGCGGAAACTTGGGTATCTCAACGAGTTACTTTCCTCTCTCGGTGACCAGCGTGATCTTGAAGGCGCTGCCGTGGTCGCTGGGTCTGGTCGGGCTCTCGACCGTGGTCGGGTTTCTCATCGGCACCGCGGTGGGGGCGATCGCGGCCTGGCGTCGCGGGGGCAAGATGGACTCGGTTCTGCCCCCCACGTTTATCGTCATCTCGGCTTTTCCCTACTTCTGGGTTGGATTGCTCGCGATCTGGCTCTTTGCCGTCACTCTCAACTGGTTTCCAATATTGGGTGGCTATAGCGAGACCGCGGTCGAACAGTGGAGTTGGCCCTTTGCGGGCGACGTATTGACCCACGCGATCCTGCCGGCTTTCACCATTGTCATCACCTCCATTGGCGGGTGGATCTTGACTATGCGCAACAACATGATCACGGTGGTGGCTGAGGACTACGTGAAGATGGCCCGGGCCAAGGGGCTCAAGAACCAGCGCATCTTGTGGCAGTACGCCGGTCGCAACGCCATGCTGCCGAGCTTGACCGGCTTTGCGATGTCGCTGGGCTTCGTCATTTCCGGAGCGATACTCGTCGAGTACGTCTTTAACTATCCGGGCCTCGGCTTCATGCTGCTCCAGGCCGTCCAGACCGAGGACTACCCGCTGATGCAGGCGCTGTTCTTACTCATCACCGTCGCGGTGTTGCTCGCCATCTTCGTCTCGGACATTGTGACGGCGATACTGGACCCGCGAACCAGGGTGCGCGCGTGAGCCGGTTACGCCCTCTTACTCGCGCCCTTCTCGGAGCCTGGCGGTTCTTGCGCCGTGACAAGAAGGCGCTGGTGGGTTCGATCATCTTGCTCGTGCTGCTGGTTGTCGCCACTTTTCCGAGTTGGTTCGCGCACGACAACCCCGCGGCCGAGATCTATACGCCGGGTGCGGGTCTGTCCTGGCACCATCTACTGGGTACGACGTCCTTTGGCCAGGACGTCTATTCCCAACTCATCTACGGAGCCCGCCAGTCGGTCTTTATCGCCCTTATTGTGGGCGCCTTTTGCACCGTCGTCTCGGTGGCGGTCGGTATCACCGCCGCTTACTCGGGCGGACTCATCGACGACACGCTCTCACTCGTCACCGACGTCGTGCTCGTCATTCCTACCTTTCCCCTCATCATCGTGATCACCGCGTATGTGAAGAGCGCCAGCTTCTGGCTGCTCGTCGCAGTCTTGGTCTTTACCGGTTGGTCCTACGGCGCGCGCCAGTTGCGCGTGCAGGCGCTCTCCCTGCGTAACCGCGACTATCTGCTGGCCGCGCGGGCGCGCGGTGAGTCGAGTTGGTACGTCATCACCGTTGAGCTCATTCCGCCGATGACCTCTCTCATCGTGGCGAACTTCCTCTCGGCCGCTCTCTACGCGGTGCTGGCGGCCTCGGCGCTGCAGTTCATTGGACTGGGCAATATCAATACCGAGTCGTGGGGCACCATGCTCTACTGGGCCGAGAACAACGAAGCGCTCCAAACGGGCCTGCCCCTGTGGGCGCTAGCCCCGGGTCTCGCGATCGCGCTGCTTGGTTCGGCGCTCGCGCTGCTCAACTACGCCTTCGACGAGGTTGCGAATCCCGCTCTGCGACCAGTATCGGTGAAGAAGATGAAAAAGCGCATGAGGAAGCTCGGGGCGTCGGCGTGAGCGGGCCCATACTCCAGGTGCGCGATCTCATGGTCGAGTACGCGACGCCAACGGGTCCCGCTCAGGCCGTGCACGGCGTGAACCTCGATCTCGCTCAGGGCGAGTTCCTGGCCATTGTCGGTGAGTCGGGATGTGGAAAGTCGACGCTGCTCTTCGCCATTGCCCAACTGTTGACCTATCCCGCCAGCGTGGTGGGTGGCTCGATCACCTTCAACGGCGTGGACCTGCAGTCGCTCAAAGAAGAGGAGTTGCGCCAGTACCGTTGGCGCGACATCTCGGTGGTGATGCAGAGCGCTATGAACGCGCTCAACCCGACGCTGTCCGTCGGCGCCCAGTTGGCCGATGCCTGTCGCGCGCACACCGACTGGGACGACAAGCGCGTCGCGCAGCGATCCGAAGAGGTGCTCTCGATGGTCTCCATTGACAAAGTGCACCTAAAGAGTTATCCCTTTCAGCTCTCGGGCGGGATGCGCCAGCGCGCGATGATCGCGATGGCGCTCTTGCTGGAGCCCAAGTTGGTCATCATGGACGAGCCCACCTCGGCTCTCGACGTCGTAGCCCAGCGTTCGCTCATGCGCCAAGTAGAAGCCCTGCGCAAAGAGCTGGGCTTTTCGGTGCTCTTTGTCACCCACGATATGAGCGTGGTCTCGCACTTCTCGGATCGGCTGGCGGTCATGTACGCCGGCGAAGTCGTCGAGCTCGACACCACTCGTGAGGTGTTCGACCACCCTCAGCACCCCTATTCCCAGGGCCTCATGGACGCCTTCCCGTCGCTGCTCGGCGACGCCCGTGCACTCACCGGCATTCCCGGCACGCCGCCCGCCCTGGTCAATCCTCCTCCAGGATGCCTGTTCGCCGCTCGCTGCACCCACGTCATGGACGTCTGTCGCGAGCTGCGACCAGAACTCATTACGAAAGGGACGCGCGCGGTGCGCTGTCACCTCGTCAATCCGCCGGAGCGATCATGAGCGACGCGGTCCTTCACGTCCACGACCTGTCTCGGTACTTTCGGGTGGGGGGGCTTCGTTCCCACGGCCAGCTGCACGCGCTCGATGACGTGAGTTTCGAGGTCGCTGCGGGTGAGATTGTGGCGCTGGTCGGCGAGTCGGGGTCGGGCAAGTCGACCATCGCCCGTGTACTCGCGGGCCTGTACGAACCCACGCACGGAACGATCACCTTCGAGGGCGAAGCCCTGAAGGGCCGGATGAGCCGCAAGGTTCGCGGTCGAATGCCCATGGTCTTCCAGGATCCCTTCGGCTCAATTAACCCCGTACTGCGCGTCGGACATAGCCTGTTGCGCTCGCTCAAGCTGCATCGCCCCGAACTCGATCGCGAGGGCCGCCAGCGCGAAGCAGTCGCCCTGGTAGAGCGGGTGGGCCTGACGCCAGGCGAGGAAGCGCTGCGCCGATATCCTCACCAACTTTCGGGAGGCCAGCGCCAGCGCCTCGGTTTTGCCCAAGCACTCGCCTCGAACCCGTCGCTCATCCTGGCCGACGAGCCCGTCTCGATGCTCGACGTGTCGATTCGCATCGGGCTGCTCAACGTGATGAAGACCCTTCGCGACCACGAAGGCGTCTCGTTGCTCTACATCACCCACGACTTGGCCAGCGCGCGCTACGTCGCTAATCGCATGATCGTGCTCTACGCGGGGCGCATCGCCGAAGAGGGCCTCACCGACGAGGTGATCCGCAACCCTCAGCACCCCTATACCCAGCTGCTGATGTCCACGGCGCCGGACCCGCGCTTGCCGCTAGCTGACATCGAGGGGGAGCGAGACCTCGGAGAGCCGCCAAAGGTGATCGACCCGGGACCGGGCTGTCGTTTCGCGCCGCGCTGCCCGCTGGCCATGGACGTCTGTCGCACGACCACCCCCACCATGGTGACGCTGTCGGCCACTCACCGCGCGGCCTGTTTCGCGGTAAAGGCGACGTGAGCGTCACCGTCCTGCCGCGTCCTGCGTTTCTCGACGAGTTAGGGGGGAGCGTCTCGTGGCGATCGCCGCTGCGGGTGCGTCTCGACGTCGAGGAGTGGCGCGGTGTTGTAGAGACCTTTGCCGAGGACCTCGCGCGAAGTGTTGGGTGGAGCGTCGACTTCGTCGGAGAGGCCGACGAAGCCGACATCGAAGTGCGTAAACTCCCCGAACTCACCGGTGAGCAGTACCAGCTCGCCGTCGCCAGAACTACGTCACTCGAGGCGGGCAACCCGGCGGGTCTCTCCTACGCGTTGACCACGCTGCGACAGTTGGGGCCAGTCGCGCTGTGGTCCGAAGCGAAAGTGGAACTCGACGAAGCCACGCTTCCCTGCGTTGTGATTCAAGACGGGCCTCGGTTCGTGTGGCGTGGCGTGCATCTGGACGTCTCTCGGCATTTTTTCGGGCTCGACGTTATTCTGCGGCTGATCGATCAGATGAGCGCGCACCGTCTCAATCGCCTGCATCTGCATCTCAACGACGATCAGGGCTGGCGCGTGGAGATCCCCGGCTGGCCCCGACTGACGTCGATCGGCGCGACGCGCTCCTCCTCGCCCATCGGACACGAGCGCGAGTCGCTCGATGACGGCGTCGCCCACGGGGGGTTTTACAGCGCAGCGGACGTCGGGGTCCTTTTACGCCACGCCGAGCGCCGATCCGTTCAGATCGTTCCCGAGATCGATCTTCCCGGCCACGCCCAGGCGGTGCTCGCGGCCTACCCCGAGTTGGGCAACACCGACGACCACCTCGAGGTGTGGACTCGCTGGGGCATCTCTGAGCACGTGTTAAATGTGGGAAACGTCGCGCTGGACTTCGCGGCGGACGTCGTGGGCCGCGTCGCCGACCTCTTTGCCGGTAGCCCGGTGCACATCGGGGGTGACGAGTGCCCGACGAAGGAGTGGGAGCAGAGCGAACGCGCGCGGGCCGTTATGGACGAGTTCGGATTTCGTGACGTGCGCCAGCTACAGGGCCTCTACACCCAGCGCATGGCCGCGGTACTGAGCGATCGGGGGCGCGAGACGATTGCCTGGGACGAGGTGCTCGACGCCGAGGTGCCCGAGGGCACCGTCATCGCCGCCTGGCGCAGCGTGGATCAAGGAGTCGAGGCGGCGAGGCGGGGACACGAGGTCGTCATGGCGCCCATGCAGTACCTGTACTTCGATTGGCTGAACTCCGATGCCCCCGCGGAGCCGGTCGCCCTGGCCCCGGCGCCGCACGTCACGACGTGGGAACGCGTGTACGGATACGAAGTGGTACCCGACTCATTGATCGGGGAGGAGCGCTCACTCATTCGCGGCGCTCAGGCCCAGCTCTGGAGTGAGTACATCGCCACGCGCGACCACTTGGACTACATGGCCTTTCCCCGCTTGTGCGCCTTTAGCGAAGTGGTGTGGGGGACGACCACCGACATCGAAGACTTTCGCCCGCGTCTGGTCGACCATCTCACGCGCCTCGACGCAATGGGAGTGCGGTATCGGCCATTGGACGCATCGTGAGCGCCGAAGTCGAAGCGATGCGCACATTTTGGCCGACTCCCAGCGCCGAAGCGCTCGAGCGCGTGGCGGACTTCGAGGACGGCGAACTCGCCCAGGTCCTCGACGCCATGGGCCTTAAGGGAGAGCACATTTCCGAGATTGTGGCCCACTGGCGCAGTGTGCAGGACAGCGCCTCGTGGGCGTCTCTCCTCGCCGCTGGATTGACCGTGGTCGCGCGCGATCGCGGGAACGTTGACGCCGCGCTGCCGATCTGGCCCGACCTGGATGAGGAGGGTGACGTCGGCCGGCTGTTTTACTTTTACCTGTTCGCCTTGTGTTTCAGCGACACGCTCATCTTCTGGCGATCGAACTGCGTTCCCGAGAACGTGATCGACTCGACCATCAACGTGCTGGTCCAACACACCGCGACCCACTTGCGCAAGCTCGGTACGCTCGGCGTGGACGCGGGCTGGTGGATGCTGCTCGTGTTGCGCGGAGAGTTGCTCTCGATTGGCTCACTCGAGTTCCACCACGTCAACCTCGGAGTCGGCACCCTCGCACCCGAGTGGTACTCCACGGACGATCCTCTCGTTCGGACTCCCGGTTTTCGCCGCGGCGACTCCTCGATGGGGATACACATTCCCCAAGGCGCGGATCTTTCACCCGCGGCCGTCGATAGAACTCTGCGCGAGGCGCGCGCGGTGATCGCGCGAGTCTGGCCCGGCGCAACCCGGCGCCTCGCAACCTGTCGCAGCTGGATGATGGAGGACCGGCTCGCCGGGGCCCTCGCTCCTGACTCGAACCTGGTCCTGTTCTTAGAGCGCTTCACTTTGGTTCCCGGGTGGGTCAACGGCGATGAGGACGTGGTGGACTTCGTGTTTCGGCTGCCCCACACTCCTTTAGAAGAGTTGCCCCAGAACACCACGCTCGAGCGCTTTGTCGTGGCGCTGCTCAGAAGCGGCGAGCACTTCCACGTTCGAACGGGGTGGTTCGACTTTGACGGGGTTTCCCCGTGAAGGGCGGAGTCTGTAACTTTTGGTCAGAAAGTCGCGCCATTTGTGTGAGATTCACTCAGAATAGGATTGATAAGTGTTAAAAATTCACATAAAGTTGAGTTATGGACTCTAAGACGCGGCGCGCGACCATCGCGGAGCGGATTCGAGCTGAGGGTGAAGCCTCCATCGTCGAGCTGGCGGTTCAGTTTGGAACCTCAGAGATGACCATCCGTCGCGACCTTGACTTTCTTGAAGTGGAGGGACTGGCCCGGCGCGCACGCGGGGGAGCGATCTCGGTGCAGAGCCGGTCCTTCGAGCCGCCGATACTCCAGCGCGCGTCTCACAGCGCCGAGGCGAAGCGACGCATCGGCGCGGCCGCTGCAGCGTTGTTGCGCGAAAACGAGACGATCATCGTTGACGTCGGCACGACAACCCACGAAATGGTCAAGGCGATTCCCGACGGGCTAACGCTGACCGCGATCACGAACTCGCTGGTGATCGGCACGGAACTCGCCACCAAGACCTCCGTCAAGACCATCCTCACCGGCGGCGTGGTGCGCCACGGCGAGTTGAGTCTCATCGGCGCTCGCGCGCAGAGCTCCTACGCGGACCTTAACTGCGACACCGCGTTTGTCGGAGTGGCGGGTATCAGCGACGTCAGCGGTCTGAGTGAGTACAACCTTGATGACGCCGACGTGAAGTCCTGCGCGTTAGCCGCGGGACGGCGCATCGTGGTGCTGGCCGATGCGTCCAAGATCGGGCGAGTGGCCTTTGTGGCCTTCGCGCCGATCGGCGCGGTGGACCTGCTCATTACCAACGCCTCGCCGGACAACCCGGCGATTCGCCGGATCAAGGAACACGACGTGGAGGTGCTTCACGTAGAGCCCTTTGAACAGGAGAAAGAGTAATGTCGCGCTTCCAATCCATCTTCCCCCACGTGCATAAGCCGCTGATCGCCATGGCCCACGTGCCGCCGCTTCCTGGCACCCCGCTCTATGACGCGGCCGCCGGCGTGGAGGGCCTCATCGACGCCGTCAAGCGCGACACCGAGTTGCTGCTCGCGGGCGGATTCGACGCGATTCTGTTCTGCAACGAGGGCGATCGTCCCTACCAGCTGCACGCCGGGCTCGAGGCCTCCGCGGTCATGACCCGCGTGGCCACGGAGTGTCGGCCCAGCGATCGACCCTTCGGGGTGGACTTCCTCTGGGATGCCCAGTGCGCGCTGGCCATCGCGGTCGGCTCCGGCGCCTCCTTCATGCGCGAAGTCATCACGGGCTCGTGGGAGTCCGACATGGGCGCGTGGGAGCCCGACGCCGCCACGCTGCTGCGCAACCGGCGCACTTTTGGGCGCGACGACCTAGCGATCTTTGCCAACATCACTCCCGAGTTTGCGTCATCCACCGGTGCGCGCACGCCCGCCCAGATCGCGCGTTCGACGGTCGTCTCGAGTCTGCCCGACGTCATCTTGGTCTCGGGGCCGATGGCGGGGGCCGAACCTGACGTACAGACCTTGGCGAGCGTGCGCGACGCCGTTGATCCCTCGGTGCCCGTGCTGCTCAACACGGGAGCCAAAGCCGCGACCATCGCTGAGTATCTCAAATTCGCCGACGGCTGCATTGTGGGCAGTGATCTCAAAGAAGACGGCTACACCTGGAATCAGGTTGACCCCGAACGCGTGAAGCGCTTCATCGACGCCGCGCGCAGTGTCTAGGACTCACTCCACGCTGCTGTTGGGCATCGACCTGGGCTCTTCGGGGGTAAAGGCAATTCTTCTGGACCCCCACGTGGGTATCGTGGCGAGCCGCTCTGTCGACGTCGCGCTCTACAGCGACCACCCCGGTTGGTCCGAAGCAGATCCGGCGCAGTGGTGGGGCGCAGTGTGTTCGCTGGTGCCCGCCCTGTTGAGCGACGTCCACGCCCCTGCGGGCGACGTGGCCGCCGTCGCCGTCTCGGGCATGGTGCCCGCGGTGGTGCTGGGCGACGAGGCGGGGCGCCCGCTGCGCCGGGCGCTGTTACAGAACGACGCCCGGGCCGCTCGCGAGATCGACGAGGTTCGCGAGGCGCTCGGCGACCTTGACCTCCTTTCTCTCACGGGCTCGGTGCTCTCGCAGCAGTCGGTTGCCCCGAGCGCGCGCTGGCTTGCTCTTCACGAAGGCGCCCTGTGGGACGAGACCGCCTCGGTGCGCGGTTCCTACGATTGGCTCGCGCGCCAACTGGGCGCGCGCGACCACGTGGAGGAGAACTGGGCGCTGGAGAGCGGACTCTACGATTTCTCGGCGAATCCGATCGCCAAGGTCCTCGAGGCGACCAGAGTTCGCTGGCCACCACTGCTCGAAGTCTGTGCGCCCGGCACCGCCGTGGGCGAGGTGAGCGAGAGCGCGGCGGCGGCGAGCGGACTGAGCGCGGGCACGCCCATCATCGTCGGCGGAGCGGATCACGTGCTCTCCGCCTACGGCGCCGGTCTCGTGCGCGAAGGCGAGTGCCTGGTCAAGTTGGGCGGCGCGGGCGACATCCTGGCCGTCAGCGATCAACCCCTGCTGGATCGCCGCCTCTACCTCGATAAGCATCCGGTGCCGGGCAAGTGGCTGCCCAACGGGTGCATGGCGACGAGCGGTTCGCTGTTGCGCTGGGAGCAGTCGATGTTCAACGATGCGCCGTTGGTCGACCTAGACGCCGAAGCGGCAGTCAGCGCGCCGGGTTCGCTGCTCGCCCTGCCCTACTTCTTGGGGGAAAAGACGCCCTTGCACGACCCGGACCTGCGAGGGGTGTTGCTGGGTCTGAACCTCGCCACCACTCGCGGGGACATCCACCGATCTTTTTTAGAGGCCATCGCCTTCGGATTCCGGTCCCACATGAACATTTTTGCCGAGGATGGTCTCGCTATTACCACGACCACCGTCACCAACGGAGGCTCGAAGTCGCGGCTATGGCGAGAGATCCTCGCCGACGTGCTCCAACGCGAACTCTTCTCGGTGATCGACCACCCCGGGGCCGCCTTCGGGGCGGCGGTGATTGCCGGGATCGGCGTCGGGGTGATCGACGACTGGTCTCACGTGTCGGGCGCACTGGAAGTCGGCGAAGTCATCGCGCCGCGCGCGCAGCACGCGTCACTCTACGACGAGCGCTTCGAGGAGTTTCAGCGCTTGAACGAGGCGACCGCCTCGATCTCCCACGACATAGCAAGGAGCACATCGTGAGCACCCCAGTAGCGGTAGTGACCGGCGGCGGTTCGGGCATTGGCGCGGCCATCGCTCATGAACTGGGCCGCCACGGATACCACGTCGTGGTGAGTGACGTGGACGTCGCCAGCGCCATCGAGACCGCCCGCGCGATTGAGAGCGCCGAAGCGCTCGCTCTTGACGTCACCGAACCCACCGCCTGCAGCGAGTTGGCCCAGTCGGTCGTCACGGTCCACGGCCGCCTGGACGCGTGGGTGTCGAACGCGGGTATCTCCAAGATGCAGAGTTTCGTCGACGTGGCGCCCGCCGATTTGGCCAGAACTTTCGAAGTGAACACCTTCGGCGTCTTTTACGGCGGCCAGGCGGCCGCGCGCGCGATGATCGCCCTGGGCACGCCCGGGGTCATCATCAACACCGCCTCGATGGCCGCCAAAGCGGGCGGAGTTCCCTTTCTTTCGGACTACGTGGCGAGCAAATTCGCGGTGCTCGGGCTCACCCAGGCCATGGCCTATGAGCTTGCGCCGTACGGAATTCGGGTGAACAGCGTCTGTCCGGGCTTTGTCGCCACCGCCATGCAGACTCGCGAACTGGCCTGGGAAGCCGAGTTGCGCGGCGTCGCACCAGAGGTGGTGCGCGAAATGTGGATCAACGCGACACCCCTTCGCCGACTCGAAACACCCGACGACGTCGCCAAGGTGGTCGCGTTCTTGGCCTCGGACGCGGCCGCGTTCCTCACGGGTGAGTCGATCTCGGTAAACGGGGGCGCCTACATGGACTGACGCGCGACGTGCGCCTGCGTATATCCTCGACTCAAACGTCGCGTCGAGAGGAGTCGAGATGGCGCTCGCTGCGGGCACTCCCGCCCCCGACTTCACCCTGCTCGCCACCCCGGATCAGTCGCTCAGCCTCTCTGAGATAGAGGGCCCCGCGGTTCTGATCTTCTATCCCGCTGACTGGAGTCCGGTCTGCGGCGACGAACTTACGATGTTCGAAGCGGCAAGCAAACTCTTTGCCCAGCACCGCGCGCAGTTGATCGGCATCTCGGTGGACGGTGCGTGGAGCCACACGGCCTTTCGCGAGCAGCACAAGATTGAGTTTCCCTTGCTCGCCGACTTCAATCCCAAAGGCGCGGTGGCGCGGGCCTACGAGGTCTACGACGAGAAGAACGGTCTGTGCGAGCGCGCGCTCTTCGTCGTGGATCGCGATAAGCAGATCACCTGGAGTTACGTCTCACCGGTGGGGGTGAGCCCCGGCGCTGACGGCGCCCTGAACGCAGTGGAGGCCCTGTCGTGAGCGCTCGGTTGGTGAATCCGGTAGGAGAACACGATCACGTTCGCGGCGCGAGCGACGCGAAGATCACCCTGGTCGAATATGGCGACTACGAGTGCCCCTACTGCGGGCAGGCGTACCCCATCGTCGAACAGCTGCTCGCCACCTTCGCCTCGGATCTTCGTCTGGTCTTTCGCAACCTGCCCCTCGCCGATGTGCATCCCCACGCCGCGGCCGCGGCCGAGGTGGCCGAGGCCGTGGGCGAACAGGGCGAGGACAAGTTCTGGGCGATGCACGACACGCTCTACCAGCATCAACGTGCGCTAGGTACCGAGGCGCTCGAAGGCTACGTGCGCGACGTGGGCGCCGATCCGGCTGCGGTGCAGGTCGCCTTGTCGAGCGGGCGTGCGAGCGCTCGCGTGGAGGCGGACTTAGAAGGGGCGATCCGATCCGGCGCCAACGGCACGCCGACGTTCTTCGTGAACGGAGTTCGCTACGACGAATCCTGGTCCTACGAAACATTCGAAGGGTACCTGCGCGCGGTGCTGGCCACGCCGTCGGAGTGAGGAATCGCCGGGTCGCCGAGTCGCGCGAAGTTCCCAACGAGTTCTCCCAAGGTCTCTTCGCCGCGCTGCCCGCGCGCTATGACCGCCTCGCCTCGCTGCTCTCCTTCGCCCAGGATCCGCGCTGGCGCGCGGCGATGGTCGATACCGTCGTCTCGAGTCGTCCGGGGTTGGTCCTGGACGTGGCCTGCGGGCCCGCGGCGGTCACGAGGCGCTTGGCCAAAAAGACCGCGGCCCACGTCGTGGGTCTGGACCTTAGTGAGGAGATGCTCTCGCGGGGTGCCGCGTCAATTCAGGGCGCGGGCCTGGGTGAGCGGGTGTCGCTGGTACGCGCGCGCGGAGAAGAGTTGCCCTTCGCGGACGCGGCCTTTGACGCCCTCACCTTTACGTATCTCTTGCGCTACGTGGCCGATCCCCAGGCCGCGCTTAATGAGCTCGCTCGCGTGGTGAAGCCCGGAGGTCGCATCGCGAGCCTGGAGTTCGCGGTGCCCGCGTCACGCGGCTGGCGCGCAGCGTGGTGGTTCTACACCCGCTGCGGCCTGCCGGTACTCGGGTACCTCGGCGGAGGGCGGGCCTGGTGGGACGTGGGGAGATTCCTCGGGCCGAGCATCTCGGCGCACTACCGGCGCTACCCGTTGGCGTGGACTCTGGACGCATGGCGCCGGGCGGGGATCGAGCACGTCGAGTATCGCGTCATGAGCCTGGGAGGCGGCGTGGTCATCTGGGGCTATCGGGCTGCCTCGTCGTGAGCGCAGAGGTCCCCGACGCGCCTTCATTTTATGCCCAACCTCGTCTCGTGCGCTCGAGACGGGCCCGGGAGTGGTGGACGCTCCTGCACCCTCCCTACACGATGCTGCATTTGGCCCTGATCACCATCGGCGCGTGCCTGGTGGGTCCGGTGAGCGTCTCGCGCTACCTCGAAACGATGGGCGCATTCTTCCTCGCCCTCGGCGTGGGAGCGCACGCGCTCGACGAGCTCCAGGGCCGACCCCTGAACACCTCGATTCCCTCGTCCCACCTGATTGCGGCGGCCGTGGTGGGACTGGGCGGGGCGGTGGGCTGGGGCGTGTGGGGTATGTACGTCGTAAGTCCCTATCTCGCCATTTTCATCGTGGTGGGAGCGTTTTGTGCGCTGGCTTACAACCTCGAGCTGTTCGCGGGCCGGCTTCACCGCCCCCTGGTCCTGGATCTCGCCTGGGGCGCGTTCCCGATCCTGACGGCGTACTTCGCCCAGCACCGCGCACTCGGGGTGGGGGCGTGTGCGGCCGCCTGCTTTGGCGCGCTGGCTACCGAACTGCAGCGGACCCTCTCGACGCCGGCGCGAGAACTTCGTCGTCGCACCGTATTGCTGGAAGGAACCGTCACGCGCGCCGACGGGACCACCGAACCTTTGCGGGTGGGGACGGTTCTGTACCCGCTCGAGCGCGGGCTGAAGGTCCTCTGCTGGCTCGGGGTGGCGATGGCGGTGGCGTTAGCGTATCTGCGGCTGCGTTGAGGGCGTAGGGGGTCGAGGTCGTGATGAAGAAACGCGGTCCCGTTGGCGCGATTGCTGCAGCGGTTCGCGAAAGGAAGGTGCGAGCGCGCGACGTCGTAGAACTGTCGATTGAGAGGCTGGAACGCGCGGCTGATCTGAATGTTCTGGCCCTCAGCACGTTTGAAGACGCCCTGGCGGGCGCGGCGCGCATCGATCGAGGAGACGTCGAGCCGGGAGCGATGCTGGGCGTTCCCACGCTGATCAAGGACTTAGAGGACCTGCGGGGGTATCCCACGCGCAAGGGTTCACTCGCCTTGCGTGACGCGCCTCCCGCGCGGGCGAATGGAGTCGTGGCGGGCCGGCTTCTGGAGGCCGGAGCGTTGATCGTGGGCAAGTCCACGCTGCCCGAGTTCGCTATCGAGGGTTTCACCGCGAATCTCTTGACCGGGGTGACGCGCAACCCGTGGAATCAGGACTACTCAACGGGAGGATCGAGCGGCGGTTCGGCGGCCGCGCTCGCGGCCGGCCTGGTGGGGGTGGCGACCGCGACCGACGGGGGAGGATCCATCCGGATCCCCGCCTCGCTGTGCGGCCTCGTGGGGATCAAGCCCACCAACGGGGCGGTGGGTCGCTGGCCCGCGCCGGACTGGATCGACTATTCGACCGACGGACCCTTTGCCACCTCCAGCGATGATCTGCGCCTGCTCTATCACGTGATGGCGGGACCGGTCGCGGGGGACCCGACCGCACCGCCGTTGCTCTCCCCACGATCGCTCCCGTTGCGCCACCTCATTGCCGCCGAGCGAACGTCCCCCTTCGGTCCGCTAGATGCATCGGTGCAGGCGCTCTTTCACTGCGCGATCGACGCCTTCGCCTCGGTCTTTCGCCTCCCGGTCACGTGGATCGACCAACGCGACTTCTTCGTCGACGGCGACCCGGACACGGACTGGTTCTTGGTCACCGCTCCCGAGCACATCTCGGCGCTGGGCCGATCATGGGTCGTGGACCACATGGACGAGTTCCACGTCGCCGCGCAGGAGTTTTTTGTGGCGGGACTGGAGATCTCTCTCGAGGAGTACCTCGCGGCGAGGCGCCGCCGTTACCTCTACGTTCGCCGGATGGATGAGGTTCTTGCGGGCGCGGGCGCGCTGTTGACGCCCACGGTGGCGGCCCCGGGTTGGCTGGCCGACGGTCGCATGAGCGAAAAAGCAGAGGTGCGCGCCCTGGCGCCCGAGGTGTACTCAACCGCCCTCCAAAACGTCACCGGCCATCCGGCCCTCACTTTGCCCTTCGGTCATTTCGAGTCCGGGCTGCCCTTCGGTCTGCAGGTGACGCTGGAGCGCTACCGCGACGAGTCGCTCTTAGACGTCGCCGACATCTTTGAGCGAGCGCATCCCTGGGCGCGCACCGCGCCGGGATACGACGGCCTCGACGCGGCGCTGAATCTCTAAGCATCGGCGATTACGTGGAACACTAGAAGCGTGTACGTACCCGCGCATTTCCGCCTGGACGATGACGAGGCGTGGCGGATCGTCCACGAGGCCGGGGCGGGCATGCTGGTCATCCAGACCGATAGCGGGCTCGCCAGCGTCTACGTACCCGTGATCGTCAGCGAGGACCGTCGTACCATTCGCACCCACGTTGCCAAAGCCAATCCCTGGTGGAAGTCGGTGGAGGAGGGCAGCGACGTTCTCGCGCTGTTTTTGACGGCGAGTTCGTACGTGTCGCCGACGTTCTACCCGAGCAAAGCCGAGAACCCCGGCGTGGTGCCGACGTGGAACTACGTGGCCGCCGAGGTCAAGGGTCGAGCGCGCGTACATCACGAACCAGAGTGGAAGACCAACCAGACTCGCGACGTCACGTCACAATTTGAACGAGGTCGCGAGCCGGAGTGGCGCGCCGACGATCTCGATTCGCACTTTCGCGAGAGCCAACTTAAGGCCATCGTCGGAGTCGAGATCGAGGTCCTTTCCATCGAAGGCAAGGCCAAGCTTTCCCAGAATCGGCCCGACGTCGATCGGCGCAGCGTGCGCGCGAACTACGAGCAGGGATCACTCGGCGAGCGCAACACCGCGGCGCACATGAGCGGCGACTGAATCGCGCTCGCTCAGGCGCAGAGCACCGTGGGGTGAAAGTCGAAAAAGAGACCGCTGGCCGCGACGCCCGGAAGTGAGTCGACGCGCGCGTTGGTGTCGCGGGTGATCTCGGTGAAGCGCACTTCGAGGATGACGTTGCCGCGCTCGGTGATGACCGGTCCGTCCTTGGCGAGCGCCCTGCGTAACGCCACCTCGCGCGCACCGAGTTCACTGGCGAGCAGCGACTCGACGAGGCGAACTGCTTCGGGAACGACCTCGACGGGAACGAGGGCATGATCACCGAGTTGGTCGACACGTTTGGACTCATCAATCAAGATGTAGCGCTCGGGAGAGGACGCCAGGAGAATTTTCTCGCGCAGCATGGCTCCTCCGCGTCCTTTGATCATGTTTCCTTCGGGGTCGACTTCGTCGGCGCCGTCAAAGGACCAGTCGGGTCGAGCGTCGAGCAACGTGGTCGTAGCGACACCCCACTCGTTACAGGCCATGGTGATCTCCAGAGACGTGGTGATGGCGCGAAAACGCGAACCTTCTTGTCGCGAGCGTTCGACCAGCGCGTGCAGGGCCAGCAGACTGGTCGAACCGCTCCCTACGCCCACGACGTCACCGTCGCGTAGCCGCCCTGCGGCCTCGTTAGCGACCCGCGACTTCGCCTCGAGGTTAGAGATCGCGTCGAATTCAGGGGACCGCTCGCTCGATGGGGCATTCCACTCCATGGCCGTCTCCTTCGACTTTCGCACTGCGACGTTGCCACTCTACGTTTCGAGCAGCGCCTTCGACTTAGAGAAACGCGGCGTGCCCGACCATGCCCGCCGCCACCGTGGCGTTCGAGACCTCGTCGATCAGTACGAAACTTCCCGTTACCCGGTCCTCGCGGTAGTCGTCAACGACCAACGCGTCCGAAGTGATCAGGGTGGCGAGCCCGATGTCGTTCGTCTCGAGCGTCGCGGTCTCGTCGATGGAGAGCGACTCAATGTTGATGACCCCCGAGATCGACTGGACGCGCACCGGGGTGGACTTGGTCGTGTGCTTGAGGCGCAGGCGCTGACCGGTAGCGCTAAAGGGCTTCTCACCGAACCAACAGATGGTGGCTTCGAACTCCTTGGTCACAAGAGGGAGCGGAGGAGTGGCGATCAGGTCGCCGCGACCCGCGTCCGTCTCGTCTTCGAGGTCGACATCGGCCGCAACGCCCACCGACGCCTCGAGCCGGGGCTCGCCGCCTAGGTTGATGGCCCGAATGGTGGTCTCGATCCCCTGGGGAAGAAGAGTGACCTTGTCGCCGACGCGAAAGGCCTCCCCGCTCACCATCCCGGCGTAGGTGCGACCCCCGCCCGGTTGGCGCAGCACCCACTGAATCGGCAGGCGCGCCCCTTGGGCCGTCTCCCACGATCCCGCTTCCGACGCCTCCAGGGCCTCGAGCACCGAAGGCCCGCGGTACCAGGGAAGGTTGTCGGATCCTTCGGCGACGTTGTCGCCCAGTAGGGCCGACACCGGTATCGCGAGGGCTGACGAGAAGCCGAGTTCGCGCGAGAGGGTCTCGATCTCATCGAGTACGCCGGCAAAGGCCGGCTCGCTCCAGGCGACGGTGTCCATCTTGTTGACGGCCACGATGATCGAGCGCACACCGAGCAGCGCGGCGATGAAGAGGTGCCGGCGGGTCTGCTCTTTGAGGCCCGAGGCGACGTCAACGACCACGAGAGCCAAATCGGCCGTCGACGCACCGGTCGCCATGTTGCGGGTGTAGCGCACGTGACCCGGGCAGTCGGCGATGATGAACTTGCGCGTGGGGGTGGTGGCGTAGCGGTAGGCCACGTCGATGGTGATGCCCTGCTCGCGTTCGGCGCGCAGGCCGTCGGTGACGAAACTTAAGTCGAGGTCGCCGATGCCGCGTTTCTCCGAGGCGGCCGCCACCGCGTCAAGTTGGTCGTCGAAGAGTTGTCGGGTGTCGACGAGCAGTCGTCCGATGAGCGTGGACTTGCCGTCATCGACGGACCCGATGGTCGCGAGGCGTAGAACATCTTTGGTGGTGAGTTCCACTTAGAAGTAGCCCTCACGTTTGCGATCTTCCATCGCGGTCTCGGAGAACTTGTCGTCGCCTCGCGTCGCACCCCGCTCCGAAACGTTGGCGACGGCGACCTCGTCGATGATCGCTTCTAAGGTGGCGGCATTCGAGAGCACGGCGCCCGTGCAGTTGGCGTCGCCCACGGTGCGGAAGCGCACCGTTTTGGTGAGCACTTCTTCGCCGTCGGCGGGCTCGACGAACTCGCCCACCGCCAGCCACATGCCGTCGCGCTGGACGACTTTTCGCTCGTGGGCGAAGTAGATCGACGGTATGTCCATCTTCTCGCGTCCGATGTACTGCCACACGTCGAGTTCGGTCCAGTCCGAGAGCGGGAAGGCGCGCACGTGTTCGCCCGGATTGACCCTGCCCTGGTAGAGCTGCCAGAGTTCGGGTCGCTGCTGGCGAGGATCCCACTGGCCAAAGGCGTCGCGGAAACTCAAAATTCGCTCTTTGGCGCGGGCCTTGTCTTCGTCGCGTCGCGCTCCGCCGAAGGCGGCGTCGAAGGCGTGCTCGGTAATCGCGTCAAGCAGGGTGACGGTTTGGAGACGATTACGAGAGCCGAGCGGACCGGGGTCGGCGACTTTGCCCTGGTCGATGGAGTCTTGGACGCGCGCGACGAGCAGGCGCGCTCCGGCGGCCGCGGCCGCGCGGTCGCGAAACGCCAGTACTTCGGCGAAGTTTTGACCGGTGTCGATGTGGAGTACCGGAAAGGGGAGTTGCTGGGGGGCGAACGCCTTGGCCGCCAGATGCAAGAGGACAGCAGAGTCCTTGCCGCCCGAAAAGAGCAGGACTGGTCGCTCGCACTCGGCAATCACCTCTCGCAGGATGAAGATCGCGTGGGACTCGAGTATGTCCAGGTGATCGGTGGCGTGGGGCGTGGGCAAGATTGTGGTCATATTCGTAGGAGGCAACAGTATTCTAGTAATTCACTAGATATACCGAGAGGGGCCTGAGAATTGACCGCGATTGACCCCAGTGCGGACCTACTCAGTGAGTTAAGCGAGCGCAACGCTCGCTTCGAGCGCGCGGCCCCTTTAGAGATTCTCGCCTGGACGTTTGAGCGCTTCGGCGACGAGGTGGCGATGGCCTGTTCTTTTGAGGACGTGGCCCTTTTGCACATGGTCCACGAGCTGCGACCCGACACCGAGATCATCTTCCTCGACACTGAGGGCCACTTTCCCGAGACCCTCGACTTTGCGGGCGCCGTGGAGCGCGACTGGTCTTTGAGCATGACTACGACCCACCCGGGACCCGAGGCGGCGGCCTGGCCGTGTGGCACGGCGCAGTGCTGCAGCCTGCGCAAAGTCGAACCGCTGGGGCGCGCGCTGTCGGGCAAAAGCGCCTGGGTCACCTCGGTCAAGCGCGTCGACGCGCCCACTCGCGCGGACATGAAGATCCTGATGTGGGACGACAAATTCGATCTGGTGAAGGTGAATCCCCTCGCCACCTGGGACGACGACGATGTCGCTTACTACCTGAAGAGCCACGCTCTCCCCGAGCACCCGCTATGGGCGCAGGGTTACGCGTCCATCGGTTGCGCGGCGATGACGATGAAGCCCCAAGTTGAGGGCGATCGCCGCTCGGGTCGTTGGGTGGGACTCGACAAGGAAGAGTGCGGCCTGCACGAGGCCTGATATCCACCAAAAAACCGCTCTATCACTGTAAATTTGACGCAATGTTAGAGCGACGTTTCACCGCGCACGTCGGATGCTTCTCCTAGTTCTCGCGCTGTTTTGGGTCGCCTTGTTGGCCCCGGTGGCGATACGGTGGTTCCGCGACGGACGCGGCGAACGCTCCATTGAGTCATTTCACGCCGAGCACGAAGTTTTGCGTCGACCCAGTTACGTCGTCGCTCCCGCCCACCGGCTCGACGAGGTGCAAGACGAGGAACTGTATGAACCCCCTGTGGAGCGGCGTCCGCATCTTCGCGTGGTGCGCAGCGACGACACGGTGGGCACCCTAGAGGCGCGATCGAACTGGGATGAGTGGTCCGAGGACTACTCATTCGACGAACTCCACGAGGCGGCTACACCGGTTAATCACTATGCGCGCGCGTACTCGTCACAATCGCGTGAGCGCGAGTACTCGACTACCTACGAGCCGCCGCTGCGTCGTCGCACGATGCGACAGCAGCGTCACATGGTGTTCTTGTCTCTGGTGGCACTGGCCACCCTCGTGACGGTGGCAGCGGCGATGTCGAGTTCGTCGATTGTGGTGGACCTCGCGGCCCTGGTCTGGTTTAGCGTCGTGCTCTACGTGGCGCTCGGGCTCTACGCCGTGAGCCAGGGGTACTTGAACGAGCCGTCCTTCAGTGTGCGCCTACCCCAGCTCAGGTCGTCTCGGGCCGGGGTGGCGATGGACGACGGCGGCGAGCGCTACGACGAGGGCCAGTACGTCTATTACGACGAGGAATTCGCCCCGGTGTACGACGACAACGGCCCTTACGACGAGTGGCAGAACGATACGGAGCGTCGCCGCGCCTTCGGCTAAAATGATCATCCCCGCGGGGGTGTAGCTCAATTGGTAGAGCGCTACGTTCGCAATGTAGAGGCAGTGGGTTCGAATCCCATCACCTCCACGAAACGGGTTTATCTCCGTTCAGTGGAATCGTGAATAGACGTCGTTGCCGACGTCTGACGTGGCGATGTAAAAGTTCATGGTTCAGTAACTCGCGGTGATCGTGCGATTCGGGCCGTCAATTGTAAAGCGGCCGCCGTAGGGAAGCACGATTTGAGGATCCGTGTGGCCGAAGTCGGGGCCGAACACCGCGAGGGCATTCGGGTTGTAGTCAGCGAGAGCACGCTCGACGGCCTCGCGTTGGTCGCGGCGATAGATCGCGCGCTCGGGCTCACTGAGCGGCATGTGACCATGCCAGGACTTCGGTTTGGCCATCACTAGTGCGGAGAACTGCTCGAGAAGGCCCCGTTCTCCAAAGTTGCGTAGCATGCGAAACACTTCATCGGCCGGCGGCATCTCTTCAGAGGTCTCTAACAGCAGTACCGCCTCGGCGTACTCATCTACGGGCAGTATCCACCTGTTCGCCGCAAGGTTCCAGTGGAGAATTTCGAGATTTCCACCCCAACTCGTACCCGTCACGGTGCGCTCGGCGTTGTGCCACGACCAACCCGGTTCAGCGGTGGTCGCTAGGGCGTGGTCCAACGTCGAGGTGTCGGACCAGTCGCCCTGGAGGTCCGTGAATGACTCGAGGGGGCCGATCTCGGCGGACTCTGAATAAAACAACGCGCGCCGCAACGAGTCGACGTGGGCGCGATGCGGGCCGCCAGGTCTCGCAAGATGCACAAGAGTCGAACCGCCGTGATAGCTGCCGATGCCAAGATTCCACAGCCAGTTCAACACGTTCGTGTTGTCGCTGTAGCCGAAGAATGGTTTGGGATCCGCGAGGAAGACATCGGGGTCGAGCTGGGGGAGAAGGGTGATCTGGTCCGAACCCCCGATGCTGGCCATGACGGCTCGGATCGAAGGATCCGCGAATGCCGCCATGAGGTCTCTCGCGCGGTCCGCGCTCGAGGCGCCCACCTGACGTGTGGTCGGGTACTCGACCGGCACGAGGTCGAAGGTTTCTTCCAGCACACGTAGCGCAATCTCTTGCACGTCAGGAAAGACTCCCGGCCCCGCCCAGGAGGGTGAGAGAACGGCGATTTTGTCGCCGGGCTTCGCCTTGGGTGGCGCAGCGACCTGATGGGCGCGTGACATCTCGCCAAGATAGTGGACGCGTACTTCGCGGTCGATGCGCGGCACTCTTGTTTCTAGGCGACGTTGAGGCGGCGCTCGCTCAAAGTGTCACCGCGTCTGCCACGATGGAGTCATGAAATCACGCACCCCGGGCATGTGGTGGGGAGCAGCGATTGAGTCGCCCGATCCCCTTGCCCTAGCGACCTTCTACTCCAACCTTCTTGAATGGCCCATCGGTTCTCAAGAGGCGGGTACCGTGATCCTCGCCTCGCCCGAGGGGAACTTCTTCGTGGTCTTTCAGGAGGCGGCGGGGTACGTGCCTCCCGTGTGGCCGCCGACACCGGGCAGCCAGCGCCCGATGGCGCACTTCGATTTTCAGGTCAGAGACCTTGACGCGGCGGTGGCCGAAGCGATCGCGCTCGGAGCGTCGCTGGCGATCCATCAGCCACAAGACAACGTTCGCGTACTGATTGACCCTGCCGGGCATCCCTTTTGTCTGTGCCGCGACGACGGCTGACGGACGTGGGGAGAGTTAGCTCCGATAAGTGAGGACGATTGCTCCGGTGTCGAGGGTCTGATTCGAGTGCAAGCTAAACGTCCGCGCCACGGCGGTGCCGTCGAATATGCTTCGACCGCGCCCGGCGATCTTTGGCACCACTAACAGCCTCAATTCGTCGAGTTGCTCGCTCGCCAACAGTCCGGTGGCTAACTGGACGCCGCCCACGGCGACGATGTCCCCATCGAACTCTTGCTTCAGTGTCGCGATGGTCTCTTCCAGTGGTGCGGACTTCACGGTGGCGTTCCATTCAGCCGAAGCCAACGTGCGTGAGATGACGACCTTGGGAAGTTGATTCATCACCGTCGCGAAAGAGCGAAAGCCCTCGGGCGCTTTTTCGTCGTCGGCCATCGCGGGCCAGAATATTGCGTTAAATTCGAACGCGGTGCGACCGTAGAGGAGCATCTGGCCTTCGCGGGCGTTCGCCTCAGACCAATAGGTCTGCATGTCGCTAGACCAGGCGGGTCCGATCATCTCGCCGCTTTCGCTTTGGGTGAATCCGTCGATCGTCAAAAACATCCCGAGTACCAGCCGACCCATATCGCCTCCCGCTATTCACAACCTGCTCGACGAGCCAACCCAATCTAGAACCCCTACGATCGAGGACTCGATCGGCAGCAGGGCGTTTTCCTCGACCTTCACGACGGGGCGAATTGCGCGAAGTGGGCACCGATCTTCTGCTGGACAAAATCGGACAACTGATTCATATGGACAACTGATTCATAAGTAGGGCGTCGACTTCGGCGCGTGAATGACGTGTCATTTTTTTCGTCTCATAGAAGCTTGTGAACAGTCCCCGTTTGCGAATGTTGTCATCACGTTGTGCCGAAAAGCACGAGCCGTTCGTATGGTCGATCTCAACACGCTTCGTTCGCCGTGGATTCGTGAACGAGTAGGGAGACGGACTTATGAACACCGTCAGTACAGTGCATCAGCGTTCCAACAAGGTTGCCGCGATCAGAAGTGTCGCAAAGCGCACGACGTACCTCGTATGCGCAGCGACGCTCTCCTTGCTGGGCCTTAGCGCCTTCGGCGCTGCGCCGGCTGGCGCCGCGTCGGGGTTCCCGCAACTCGGTCTTGCCGCACCCTTTGCCGTCTTGGGCGGGGAGGGAGTCACGACGCTTGGAGACTCGCACATTCATGGCGCCCTCGGGAGCCTGGTGCCGGACGCGACATCCACGACCCTCGTTTCGGGGTTGCTCGGAGGAGTTGTCGGAACCGTGAACGGACTCCTAGGTTCGAACTCTGTAGCGACGACTAGCTCGAGTGAAGGCGCGATCGCCGCCGCGACCAGCGCCTACCAGCGGCTCGGCGACCTGACTTCCACTCACACTTTCCGCGCCGGTTCACTCATCAACGCGAGTTTGGAGTCCGGTGTGTACTCGTGGCCGGGTTCGCTGTCCCTGGGCGGAGTGATAACCCTCAATGCGCTCGGACATCGTGACGCGAACTTTGTCTTCGAGGTTCCCGGGGATCTGACGAGTGCCGCCCGCACGGCGATCAACCTTCGAGGTGGTGCACAGGCGAGCCACGTGTTCTGGCGGGTGGCCGGAGCGGCGAATCTCGCACCCTCTTCTTCACTGGTGGGCTCGTTACTCGTTGATCACGGCATCTCGTTGGGCGCCGGATCGACGCTGCTGGGCCGTGCCCTTTCTTTGGGGGGCATTGTCAATCTCGACGCGGCGACGATAGTCCTGCCGAGCGTGGTGAATTCGGCCGTGTCGAGCGCGGGTGCCGTCGCGTCGAGTGCGGGCGTCGCGTCGAGGGCGGGCGTCGCGGAAACGGGCGTTGGTGCCGTCACGTCGGCCGCCGGTGCGGCCACGTCGACGCTGAGCCCTTCGCTCTCGGAAGCTTCGGGGATCGCCGGTGCGCTGAGCGTTCCCGGATTCGCCTCCTCAGCTCCAATCTCCTTGCCGTTCATTCCTCTTTCGGGTATCGCGGTTCCCGACCTCGCGGTCCCCGCGGCAGAAGTGCCACAGGCCCGTTCGATTGTGCCGAGCGTGCTCGGAATCATCCCGTTGAATTCGGTCTCACTTCCGGTTTCGGTGCCCGACGTCACCTCACTAGGGAGCGGGACACCTTCCAGCGGCACTACCTCTAGTGCGGCGCCGACCCCTAGCATCACGACGCCGTCGCTGTCATTGGGAGGGGTCAGCGTACCTTCGCTCGGCGTGACTACTCCGTCCGTCGGTGGCAGTTCGCTGCTCCCCAACATCTCGCTGCCCGCGGTGTCGGCGAACTTGGCGCCACGGTTGGCCACCCCGTCAACCTCGACGCCTAAGGGTGGTGTCAAAACCACGGGTCATCCCAAGTCCTCAACGTCGAGCGCGACGCACAGTAAGAGTGGCTCCACGGCCAGTGCCTCGGGGTCGACCATTCCCAGTGGCGCTCCTCAAACGGGGCAGGGTAGTCCACTCGGCACTCTCGGACTGCGGCTGTTTCTCGCCCTGAGTGCTCTGGCCCTCGCGATTGCCTGCGGCGCGCTCGGAGCTCGACGTCGCCACGCTCATGGATGGCGATAGGAAAAACGCGCACCCGCGCCGGGTTTGGCCATACTGGCTCGGGTGCGCGCTGGCGGGGGCACTCGCAATAGGAGTGCTCGTCGCCGGCGGAAGTCGACCACGCGTACCTAGCGTCGAGATATTGTCGCAAGCTCCGCATTCGGTTCTCTCTACCGCCGCTCCCTACGTACCTGAGTCCGGTCCTCGAGAGTTGGTCGTGCCCGCCCTGGG
>DASXFG010000052.1:0-10148 GCA_036489715.1 Acidimicrobiales bacterium
GCCGCACTCGAAATCTCGATCAACGAACTAGCGCCGACTCCCGCCGCTAACGCTCCGGCCGCCTGAAGGCCCAGCCGTCGGCCAAACTCGAACTCTTTCCAACTGGCCGTGCCACTCGTGGCCTCGCCCTCATTCACATCAACCATGGTCCCCCCTGACGGACTGCTCGACTTGTTCTATCACAGTATTGAACTAAATGGTGCACTAATTGATTTCACCCTACTTCGGACCTGAGGCGTCAATCAGGTCACCCAGTGCACGCAAAACTCGCCGCGCAGCCAGTCCGCCCTTGTCGATTTTCACGCTGACCTCGCTCAATTCACCCTCGCTAACGGCGCGTCGCTCAAGGATATTCAGCGCGTCCACGTCCTCTTGCACGACGCCGCTTTGCATTTTCGCCAAGAACTCGTCGACGTCGTGATCGTCCAGGCAGAAGTCTCTCGAGACCGACCAAAAGTCGTGCACTTGTCCCTCGTGAGACGGAGTCAGCCCGTAGAGGATAACCATGTGAAACGCATGATCGTCGGTGCCGTCAGGAGACGGTGGCTGGGCAACAGGGGCGATGCGCGAGTGCAAGACGTAGTAACCGGGTGCGAAGTATTCGATGTCTTGCCACCGATCGACCTTTCCCTCGAGACCGGTGGTCCGCGAATAAAACGGTGGGCAATCGACGCCGTTCATGTGCCGATACACCCGAACTACGCCGCGTTCATCGTCCGTCTCGACTTCAATCGGCGTTTCTGCAACTTCTGGCGTGCCGATTGAGCCGCGGTGCAGATATGTCTCGTGGGAAAGGTCGAGCAGGTTATCGACCAGGAAGTCGAAGCGTGCGTCGATCGTGGCCATTCCAGTGACGCTGGCCCAGTCATTGGTGTCCGTCATCCACGGCGCTTGGGGCAGCGCCTCGTAGTCCGCTGCGCCCCGCCCCGCCCAGATCCAGACCCAATCGCCCTGTTCTACGACCTCGTAGTGTCGCACGTCGGCGCGGCTCGGGATCCGGTCTTGTGCCGGAACCGCCACGCACGTACCCGCACAGTCGAAGGTGAAGCCGTGGTACCCGCAGACCAACTCCTCTCCGACCACGGATCCGAGCGATAACGGGTAGCCACGGTGCGAACAGCGATCGGTGAGGGCCGCGACTCGCCCCGACTCCGTGCGAAACAGCGCGACGTGCTCACCCAGTATCTGGCGAGTGATCGGGAGGGTGGACAGTTCAGCGCGCAGAGCCGCCACGTACCAGTGATCTCGCAACATCACTTCTCCTTTGGCGCGATGGTGTTCGCCTTTAATTCACGATTTGGTGTGCTATGTATGGTGACGCTATCTCGTCTCGAAGGGGAAGAAATGTCACTACTGGGCACCGCGTGGAGCGGAAAGATCCACCTCGATTCCTGGAGCGAGGGAGGGGCCGGGAGCGCCGACGTTCTCGAGCCCGCCACCGGTGCAGTACTCGCTCAGGTCGGGCGCGCCAGCGTCTCCGACGTTGCCCGAGCGTCCTCGGTCGCTAAGAGCTCTCAAAGCGCGTGGGCCAGTGCCCCTTTCAGCGAACGCGCCGCCGTGCTGCGTCGCGCGGGCCAACTCTTTGAAGAGCACGCCGACGAGATCATCGAGTGGAACATGAGAGAGAGCGGGGCGATAAACCCCAAGTCGGGTCTCGAAGTGCATATCGCCGCCCAAGAGTGCTACGAAGCCGCGTCTCTCGCCTCGCACCCCACCGGTTCAATCCTGCAGAGTGAGATGCCGCGCCTCAGCTTTTCTCGGCGCATTCCTGTCGGCGTCGTAGGGGTCATTGCACCCTTCAACTTTCCTCTCATTCTGTCGATCCGCTCCGTCGCCCCCGCGCTCGCTCTGGGGAATGCGGTCATCTTGAAGCCCGACCCGCGCACCGCCTTCAGCGGCGGCGTGGTACTGGCTCGGGTCTTTGAGGAGGCGGGCCTGCCCGCGGGCGTTCTTTCGGTACTGCCCGGTGGCGCCGATGTCGGCGAAGCGCTCGTCGTCGATCCCGAAGTGAGGGTCATCGCCTTTACCGGCTCGACGCGCGCGGGGCGCTCGGTCGGTTCTCTGGGCGCGCACCATCTCAAGCGCGTGCATCTCGAGCTGGGAGGCAACTCGGCCCTCATCGTCATGGACGACGTCGACCTCGACAAGGCCGTATCGGTGGGAGCGTTTGGTTCCTTCATGCACCAGGGACAGATCTGCATGACGACCGGACGCCATCTCGTGGACGCCAAGATCGCCGACGACTATGCGCGAGTGCTCGCCGAGCACGCGGCCCACCTGCCCGTGGGAGATCCCATGTCCGGCCAGGTGGCCCTCGGACCGCTCATCGACGCCACCCAGCGCGACCGCGTGCACCAGATGGTGACCGACACCGTCGCGGCCGGCGCCACCCTGGCGGCGGGGGGAACGTACGAGGAACTCTTCTACCGTCCCACCGTGCTGACCGACGTGCCGCGCACGGCGCCCGCCTACGCCGAGGAGGTGTTCGGCCCGGTCGCTCCAGTCGTGGCCTACTCGTCGCTCGACGAAGCCGTGGCTCTCGCGAGCGATTCGCCCTACGGACTGTCCTTGGGCATCCTCTCGGGCGACGGACTGCGCGCCCTGGAACTGGCTAGTCGCATACCGAGCGGCGCGATTCACATCAACGACCAGACGGTGGGCGACGAGGCGACCATCCCTTTCGGGGGAACCGGCAGCTCGGGAAACGGCTCTCGCATGGGAGGACTCGCCAACCTCGAGGCGTACACCGAGACTCAGTGGGTGACCGCTCAGAGCGAACTGCCCGAGTATCCGTTCTAGGAACTACAGGGAGTTGAGGTTCACGTAGTTGAGCGCCAGCACCCGGGCGACGTCGCGGTTGCGAAACACCTGACGGAGCCGGGCTAACTGGACCGCGCTCTCGAAGGCGTCGTCAGGGTGGGGATGCAACATCTGAGTCATGTACGTCGAGAACTCCTCCGCGCGCCAGGCGCGCTCAAGGGCGAGATCGGAATACGCGTCGAGCAGACTCGTGTCGCGCCCTCGGTACGTCGCGTGAAGTGCACGGTGCAGGTCGCGCACGTCGCCGAGGGCGGCGTTCATGCCCTTGGCGCCCGTCGGCGGCACGATGTGCGCGGCGTCACCGGCCAGAAAGAGCCGTCCGTGGCGCAAGGGACTCACCACGATATTGCGCAATCCGGCGATGCTGCGCTCCAGTATCGGCCCTTCGTTGATCTGGCCGCCGTCGGTGGCTAGGCGCGTGTGCAACTCCTCCCATATGCGATCGTCCGACCAGAGATCGAGCGAGTCACGAGCGCTGACGCCCAGGTACAGCCGGCTGATGGTGGGCGATCTCATGGAGTAGAGGGCAAAACCCTGCTCGTGGCGCGCGTAAACCAGTTCGTCGTGAGCGGGCGCCGCCTCGGCGATGATGCCGAGCCACGCGTAGGGGTAGGTACGCTCCAGTCGGGTCGTGGTGCTCGGAGCAAGCGCTTGATTCGCGACCCCCAGGCTTCCGTCACAGCCGGCCACGAAGTCGCCCTGAACCCGAACGGGGCCAGCCTCGCTCGCGTACTCCACCCAGGGGTGGTTGCTCTCTAGGTCACCAAGGCGCGTGACTTCGGCTTCGAATTCAATCGGCGCTTGACGCAGCGCGATCAGGTCCTTCACCACTTCTTGCTGACCGTAGACGGTGATGGTCCCTCCGTCGGTCAGTTCACTCAAGGGAATCCGATGACGCTGACCGTCGAACCACATCTGCACGCCATGGTGGACCATGCCCTCACGGGCCATCCGTTCCCCGGCGCCGACGTCGCGCAGCATCTGCGCCATGCCGTGTTCGATCACGCCCGCGCGTACGCGCGACTCGACGTGTTCGCGGCTGCGGCGCTCGAGAACCACGTTGTCAATTCCGTCCAGCGTCAAGAGATGACCCAGCAGCAAGCCCGCGGGGCCCGCGCCCACAATGACGACCTGAGTCGTGCGAACGGCGACCACTACTCCCCTATCTGACCGAACTGCCAGGTCACGCTAATTAACTTTTTAGTGTATCCTCGCCTCTATGAAGCGCCGGTCACCGACACGTTGACGGCCTGTCGCGGGAGGACCTGATGGCCGTCGTGGTTCGCGGAACACCGAGGACCGATCTCGCCATCGTTGATGAACTCGCGAACTTTGGCGTCGCCACCATTCACGAGGCCCAGGGTCGGCGCGGGCTGCTGGCGCCGCGCCTGCGCCCCATCTACCGACCGGTGAGAGTCGCGGGCACTGCCCTGACCTGCGAACTTGCGCCGGGAGATAACTGGTCTCTGCACGTAGCCGTGGAGCAGGCGCGTCCCGGGGACATCGTGGTGGCGACACCCACGAGCCCGTGCGACGACGGCTACTTCGGAGAACTTCTCGCCACGAGTTTTCGCGCCCATGGCGTGCGAGCACTGGTCATCGACGCGGGCGTGAGAGACGCGGACGAACTCACGCAGATGGGCTTTCCGGTGTGGTCCAAAGTGATTTGCGCCCAGGGAACCGTCAAAGAGACTCCCGGCGACGTTCAGACCCCGATCGTGTGCGCGAACCAGTTGATCTCTCCCGGCGACGTCATCGTCGCCGACGACGATGGGGTGGTGGTCGTTCGCCGCGGCGAGGCGGCGACTGTTTTAGCCGCTTCGCGCGAGAGGACGCAAAACGAAGATGACAAACGTGTGCGACTCGCGACGGGAGAACTCGGCCTCGACATGTATCAGATGCGCCCGCGACTTTCGGACAAGGGGTTGACCTACGTCGAGTGGGAGGGCGAGTGAGACAGACCGCCATTCGCTGCTCGGTCATTCGCGGGGGGACGTCCAAGGGCCTGTACTTCCACGCCGACGACCTCCCCCTCGATCGCCAAGTGCGCGATGCCGTTCTCCTCGCCGCGATGGGATCTCCGGACGTGCGTGAGATTGACGGGATGGGAGGCGCACATCCGCTCACCTCGAAGGTGGCCATCGTCACCCCTTCTCAGCGAGCGGATGCGGACGTGGACTACCTGTTCTTGCAGGTGTGGCCCGATCGCGCTGAGGTTGCCGATAACCAAAACTGCGGGAATCTCCTCGCGGGCGTCGGTCCCTTCGCTCTCGAAGAAGCGTTAGTCAAGCCCGCGGGCGACCAAACGATGGTGCGGATCTGGATGGAGAACACCGACAGCCTCGCGGTTGCGAGTATCGAGACCCCCGACGGATGCGTCGAGTACGAAGGCAGTGCGCGCATTGATGGCGTGCCCGGTTCCCACGCTCCGATACCGATTGAGTTTCTCGACACCGCGGGCTCGAGTTGTGGATCGCTGCTGCCCACCGGCAACGTTCGTGATCGCGTCGAAGGAGTTGACGTCACCTGTATCGACAACGGCATGCCGGTGGTGTGCGTAGCGGCGAGCGACGTTGGACTCGCCGGCAATGAGTCGCCCGCAGAGATTGAGGCGAATGCCGAAGTGTGCGCGCGGGTCGAGGAGATCCGAGTAGCGGCCGGTTCAATGATGAACTTGGGCGACGTGTCCAGCAAGACGGTTCCCAAAGTAAGTCTCGTCTCGCGTGGCGCGAACGGCGGCGCGCTCAACACTCGTACGTTCATTCCCTCGCGCGTTCATGAGGCCATCGGAGTGCTCGGCGCCGTCTCCGTGGCCACGGCCTGCATGATCCCGGGCACGGTGGCCCACGATCTCGCCGACGTTTCTGGATACAACACCTCCCACTCACTCGACATTGAGCACCCCAGCGGATACTTCAGCGTGAGCCTCGATCTCGACCTTGAGAACGGTGATGTCTCGATTCGCCGCTGTGCGCTCCTCCGTACGGCGCGACTATTGATGCGCGGCGAGGTTTACGTTCCCCACTCGGTATGGTCCGGTCGATGATTATCGACTGTCACGGCCACTACACGACGGCCCCACAACCCCACAACTCGTGGCGGCTAGGCCAGGTCGCCGCCTTTGAGTCGGGCGGGGCCGCTCCCCTGTATCCCGAGATTCCCGATGACCTCATCATTGAGAGCATCGAAGATAACCAGCTGCGACTCGTTCGAGACCGCGGCGCCGATCTAACTCTCTTCTCGCCGCGCGCTTCCGCGATGGAGCACCACGTGGGAGACGAGTCGATATCGCGGGCCTGGACCCGGGCGTGCAACGATTTGATCGCACGGGTGACGGCGCTCTTTCCTCGCAACTTTGCCGGCGTGGGCCAGTTGCCGCAGTCGCCCGGCGTACCGATTGACCGTTCGATTGACGAGCTCGATCGCTGCGTTCTCGAACTCGGCTTCGTAGGCGTGAATTTGAATCCCGATCCGAGCGGGGGCCACTGGAGCGGACCGCCACTAACTGACCGGAGTTGGTACCCGCTCTACGAGCGCATGGTGGAACTGGACGTTCCCGCGATGATTCACGTCTCGAGTAGCTGCAACGACAATTTTCACGCGACCGGGGCGCACTACATCAACGCCGACACCACGGCCTTCATGCAACTCATCCAGGGCGACCTCTTCGGCGATTTTCCGACGTTGCGTTTTGTCATTCCCCACGGTGGCGGAGCCGTCCCCTATCACTGGGGCCGCTACCGGGGACTGGCGGACATGCTCGACAAGCCACCGTTGGCCACCCACGTCATGAACAATGTGTACTTCGACACCTGCGTGTACCACCAACCCGGCATCGACCTGCTCGTCGAGGTGATCGACACCAAGAACATCCTCTTCGGCTCTGAGATGCTCGGCGCGGTGCGCGGCGTCGACCCTGAAACGGGATCATATTTCGACGACACCAAGCGCTACGTCGATGCCGCGCCGCTCACCGCGAGCGAGCGAACCGCGATCTACGAAGACAACGTCCGTCAGGTCTATCCCCGACTCGACCACCTGCTGACGAGTCAGGGCCGATGACCACTTTTCTGCCCGACGCTGACTGGTTGGACTGGGACCACCACCCTTCTCCTCCCAGATTTGCGCTCCCGGCGGGAGCTGTGGATGCCCACTGCCACGTATTCGGGCCATCCCATTTGTTCCCCTTTGCTTCAGAGCGGCGCTACACCCCCACCGACGCCAGCAAAGAACAACTGTTTGCCCTGCGGGACTTTCTGGGATTCGAGCGCAACGTCATAGTCCAGGCCACGTGCCACGGCAGCGACAATGCGGCCCTGATGGACGCATTGCTCGCCGCCAAGGGTCGAGCGCGCGGGGTCGCGACGGTAACGCCCGAAGTCAGCGGCGAAGAACTCCAGCTGCTCGACGACGCCGGGGTGCGGGCGGTCCGCTTTAACTACGTACGCCGACTCGGAGATGTCCAACCCGACGACTACTACCTCAGGATCGTCGAGAAGATTGCGCCCATGGGCTGGCACGTCGTGGTCTACTTTGAGGCGAGTGACCTGCTGGAGCGCTGGGATTTCTTTTCGCGACTCGAGACGACGGTGGTGGTCGACCATATGGGGCGGCCCGACGTCACCAAAAGTCCCGACGGACCAGAGTTCGCGCACTTCCTGCGCTTCATGGACGACAACGACAACGTCTGGTCCAAGGTCAGCTGCCCCGATCGACTGAGCGTGGCGGGGCCTCCCTATGACGACGCAGCGCCTTTCGCGCGCGCCCTCGTCGAGCGCTATCCCGATCGGGTCCTCACCGGCACCGATTGGCCCCACCCAAACTTGAGGTCCCACATGCCCGACGACGGCGCGCTGGTTGACTACATGGGGCGCGTGGCCCCCACGCCGCAGCTCCAGCGACAACTTCTAGTTGAGAACCCACTTACGCTGTATTGGAGGGAGGTCCCGTGAACGACAACCCTGAATTCGACGACATACCCGGCACAATCGTCTTCACCGCGGTCCAATCGAGAAAAGGCTTTGCGCTCAACCAGTTCTGCATGAGTCTCATGAAGCCGGCCAATCGCGAGCGATTTCGTGCGAACGAGCGCGCCTACCTCGACGAGTGGCCCATGAGTGAAGAGCAGAAGCTCGCAGTACTCGCGCGCAACTACAACGTGATGCTCCAGCTCGGCGGCAACGTGTATTTCCTCGCCAAGATCTTTGGCTCGGACGGCATCAGCTACCAAGAGGCGGCGGCCTCGATGACCGGCATGTCCAAAGACGACTACGCAGCCATGATGCTCGCGGGGGGTCGCTCCCCCAACGGACAGCGTTCGAAGTCGACGGGAGAGTAATCGTGGCCAGAGTCACTGCCGGCGTCACCACCAGCCACATACCGGCCATCGGCTACGCCCTCGACGCGCACCGCACCGAGGAGCCCTACTGGCAGCCCGTCTTTGGCGGATACCAGTGGAGCCAGGAGTGGATGAAGGAGAACACCCCCGACGTGGTGGTGCTCGTCTACAACGATCACGCGTCGGCGTTTTCTCTAGAAATGATCCCCACGTTCGCCTTGGGTTGTGCCGACTACTACGAAGTGGCCGACGAAGGCTTCGGTCCGCGCCCCGTTCCGCGCGTGCCGGGCCACGCCGACCTTGCCTGTCATCTCGCCCAGTCGCTCATCCTGGATGAGTTCGACATCACGGTTATGAATCGATTAGAGGTTGACCACGGCCTCACCGTTCCCTTGTCCCTGCTCTTCGGCGAGGTCAATGAGTGGCCGGTCAAAGTCATCCCGTTGGCGGTCAACGTGGTGCAGTATCCCCCACCCACCGGACGACGCTGTTTCAATCTGGGAAAGGCTCTGCGCCGCGCGATCGAGTCCTACGACGAGGACCTCTCTGTCCAGGTATGGGGAACGGGTGGGATGAGCCACCAACTCCAGGGTCCGCGCGCGGGGTTCATAAACACCCCTTTCGACCACGACTACCTGGACCGAATCGTCGAGAAGCCCGACGAACTGGCCGACGTCCCGCACTTGGAGTATTTGCGCGAAGCGGGGTCCGAGGGCATCGAGCTCGTCATGTGGCTCATCATGCGCGGGGCTATGGGAGATGAGGTAAACGAACTGCACCGCTTCTACCACGTGCCCGCTTCCAACACCGCCGTGGGCCACCTGGTGGTCGAGCCCCTCTCCACGTCGGGAGCGTAGGTCGTGCGCATCGCGGTGGCGGGGGCCGGTGCATTTGGCATCAAGCACCTCGACGCGCTTCGCGAGATCGACGGCGTCCAGATCACCGCGGTGATGAGCCGACGACTCGATCAGGCGGAGGAGGTTGCTGCCACTTATGGCGCGCCGCTCGCTACCGACTCGCTCGACGACGTGCTGGGCAGCGACGTCGACGCCGTCATACTCTGCACCCCCACGCAGCTTCACGCCGAGCAGGCGATAGCGGTGATGAAGGCCGGCAAGCACGTCCAGGTGGAGATCCCTCTCGCCGACAACTGGGCTGACGCTCAGGCCGTGGCTGATCTCGCTGCGTCAACTGCACGTGTATGCATGGTTGGTCACACGCGCCGCTTCAACCCCTCGCACCAGTGGATCCACCATCGGATCGCGAACGGCGATCTCGCCGTCCAGCAGATGGACGTCCAGACGTACTTCTTCCGCCGCACCAACACCAACGCCCTCGGCCAACCGCGCAGTTGGACCGACAATCTCCTCTGGCACCACGCCGCCCACACCGTTGATCTCTTCGGCTACCAGACCCAGTCCCCGATCGTCGCGGCCCACTGCCTCGCAGGCCCGGTACATCCGGAGCTGGGCATCCCCCTGGACCTGTCGATTCAACTCAAGGCCGCGACAGGCGCCTTGTGCACGTTGTCACTGAGCTTTAACAACGACGGCCCCCTCGGCACCTTCTTTCGCTACATCTGCGACCGCGGTACGTATATCGCGCGCTACGACGATCTGGTGACCGGCGACGAGGAGCCCGTCGACGTGAGCGCGGTGGACGTTTCGACCAACGGCATCGAGCTCCAGGACCGAGAGTTCGTGAGTTCCATCCGCGAAGATCGCGAACCCAACTCATCAGTGAGCCAGGTCTTGAGTTGCTACGAAGTCCTGAACCAACTCCAGGATCAACTCGACGAAGCGGCCCTTCGCGGGGTCTAGTCCTCCGCCTCCGAAGAGAGAAGCGCCACTACGGCGTCACCCACCATGTTGCGATAGCGCGCGCGCAATTTCGCCGACATTAGATCGCGCGAGAAGTTGGCCTTGAAGGTGAAGCGATTGTTCACGCGGAAAAAACACAGAGAGCTGATGAACATGTGCACGTCGCGCGC
>DASXFG010000034.1:0-86713 GCA_036489715.1 Acidimicrobiales bacterium
GGTTCGTACTGATCCAGCCCCAGAGAACTGCCTGGCGGAACGCGCGACGGATAATTGCATGAATCTGTCGGATCGACTTAGGAGACAAGCCCACCCGTTGAAGTAGACCGTTGTAGAGGCCATCGAGGTCGGATGCCTGAATACTCTTGATTGGCTTCGTTCCGATTGATGGCAGAATTCGCTTGCTGAGTAGGTTCCGATAGGTTCGCAAAGTTGTCGGGCTGAGGTCGTTGCCGACGAACGCGAGCCACTGCGCAGCGAGTTGATCGAAGGTCGCATCGGTTCCGGAATACCGGCCCCTATCCGCCTCAGCGGCGAGCTCGTTAAGAGCGCGTTGAGCGTCGCGCTTGCTACCCCTAATCGACCGACTCACTTGTAGACGTCGTCCCGTCAGTGGGTCGCGCCCAGCCTCGAGTCGCACTTCCCAAACCCCGGGGCTACGTTGTCGCATCCCACCGCTCATCCCACAAATGGTAACGAGAAATGAGGGCTATGTGGGATTTGTGTGGGATAGTTGAGACACAACACTTCCCATTTTCCACTAAAGCCCTTATTAATACTGGTGCGCCGGCCGGGACTTGAACCCGGAACCTGTTGATTAAGAGTCAAATGCTCTGCCAATTGAGCTACCGGCGCGGATCGAGTCTATACGAGTCGCGTCGGCGAGCACTTTCGACTAGCCGTGTTGGATGGCCTTTACCTCGAGGAACTCTTCGAAGCCGTACTTGCCGAGTTCGCGACCGATACCCGACTGGCGATACCCGCCGAAGGGAGCGACGACGTTGAACGCTCCTCCGTTGATGGAGACCTGTCCGGTGCGAATCTTGCGCGCCACTTCGAACGCCTTTTCGTCGCTCGACGCCCACACCCCGCCCGCGAGTCCGTAGTTCGAATCGTTAGCGATGGCGATCGCTTCGTCTTCGGTGTCGTAGGGAATGATGCTGAGCACCGGCCCAAAGATTTCTTCCTGGGCGATGGTCATGTCATTTCGCACGTCAGAGAAGATCGTGGGAGCAACGTAGTAGCCCGACTCGAGACCTTCGGGCGGCGTGACGCCGCCCGTGATGATGCGAGCCCCCTCGTTGATTCCCTTGGTGATGTAGTCGCGCACGCGCTGCTGCTGCGCGGCGCTGACTAGTGGACCCAGCAGACTCGAGCCCGTGATGGGGTCCTCGGGCATTAGTCCGGCCGCCGACTCAACGGCGAGGTCCTCGATCTCGCTCAGGCGAGAACGCGGCACCACCATGCGCGTCAGCGCGGAGCACGTTTGGCCCGAGTTGAGGTAGCACTGGAAGACCCCGTCACGTACGGCTGCGGGAATGTCAGCGCCCTCCAAGATGATGTTGGCGGACTTTCCTCCGAGTTCGAGCGACACGCGCTTGACCATGTCGGCGGCGAGTTGCATGACCCTTTTGCCCGCCCTCGTCGAGCCGGTGAAGGAAACCATGTCGGTCTTGGGGTGAGCCACGATTGCTTCGCCGACCACGGGACCGACGCCGGACACCAAGTTAAAGACGCCGCGCGGCAGGCCGATGTCGTGGACGATGTCGGCAAAGAGGAACGCATTGACGGGGGCGACTTCGCTGGGCTTGAGGACGACGGTGCAGCCCGCCGCGAGCGAGGCGGCGACTTTGTTGGCGATCTGGTGGAGGGGGTAGTTCCAGGGCGTGATCGCCGCCACGACGCCAACCGGCTCGCGCACCAGGGTTGAATTGCCCTCCTCTTCTTCCCAGACGAAGTCCATGGCGCGCTGCGCGTTGTCGGCGAAGGTCATCGTGGGTAGCCCCACCTGGATACCCTTGGCGAGCATCAGGGGCATACCTACCTCGTTGGCGATCACCAGGGCGATCTCGTCGCTGCGCTCGGCGAGCTTTTCTGAGATCCGCATCAAGAACTCGCCGCGCTCCTTCGGACTGGTGTTCGACCATCCCTCAAAAGCGGCCGCGGCGGCCTCTACGGCGAGATTGGCCTCCTCGACGGTGCCCGCGGGCACCGTCGCGAACAGCTCTCCGGTACCGGAACTGGTTACCTCGAGCGTCTCGGGCGAGCTGGCGCGCACCCACTCGCCGTTGATGTAAAACGAGTCGCGAACGATGGTCATGGCAACCTCCTGAACGGCCCGGGATGGACGCTCCAGCGAAATCTACACGTCGCAGTGAGAATCGCCGACGGCGCACAGGTGCGTCCACAATCGTGGGGTGAGCGACGGGGGTCGAACCCGCGGCCTCCAGGACCACAACCTGGCGCTCTAACCAACTGAGCTACGCCCACCAAGGCAGTACAAGTATGTCACAGCGAATTGACGCGTCACCAAATGCGGCCCGAAGGTTCAGTACGCTTTTCTTCGCGCCCCTGTAGCTCAACTGGATAGAGCAGACGGTTTCTACCCGTCAGGTTGCGGGTTCGACTCCTGCCGGGGGCACACTTGAAAACGATGCGGCTCTCTCGTGAAGAGAGAGCCGCATCAATTTCAATCGGCCTATCGACCCTGACCGTATCCTCGGTTTTGTCCGAAGTCTCGGGCCAGGGTTGCAAAGTTGGGCGTGCCGAGTCCCGTTGCCGGGTTGTACAGCGTGCCCGGGGTGCCCGTGTAGAAGATGTTGTCGTTGGACGTGCCCGATTGGTCCAAGGGCGTAAAGGGCGAGTTGTAGGACGTCGCAAACTTGTAGATCTGCGGGTTCCAGAACCCCACACGGTGTCCCAACGTGGCGTCGATGACCGCGGTGGTGCCGTTCAACTGGGGAGCGACAAAACTCGTGCCGCCCCAGCCGCCCTGGAGCGGGTCGGGGTTGCCGTCTCCCGGGTCGCCGTTCTCACCCGAGAAGGCGGGCGAGTACTCGAGGTAGCCCGAGTACGGGTCGGCGTCGGCGGCCAGGTCCGGCTCTTCGCGACCGCTTCCGTAACCGTGCTGGACGGACGGGGTGGGATTGAAGTTCCACGAGGTCGGCAGTTCGATGCCCTCAGAGTTGTTGTACGAGGTGGGGGTCAGGTACTGGACGGCACTGTAGGAGCCCACTCCGGGTACGCCTTGCTGATAGGAGGGCGTCGATTCGACTTGGCTGAATCCGCCTCCCGATCCGGCGACTCCCACGACATTGGGATCCGTGGCGACCTCGGACTCCGGTAGTCCGGTGACCGCGGCCACCGGCTGCCACAGGTAGTCCCAGCCCCACGCACGCTGCTGGGTCACGTTGACGGGTGCGGTCACCGTTGCGCCACTCGACGTGGTGCCGCTGAGCGTCGCGCTCCAGGGCATCGTCGTGCCTCCCGAGCTCGTGACGTAGGGACTGTCTCCGGGGGCGTCGACGCTCAAGTTCGTCGTTCCGGCGTCTCCTTGAGCGTCGTAGGCGGCGTCGTCACCGGCCGACACGAAGGTGGCTTGACTTTGCGCGGCGAGTTCGAGGAATGCTTCGTCGAAGGAGGGAATGTACTCCGAGGTTTCGGCGCCCTGGGCGGTGGCCGCGGCGAGGACCGTTTCGGACTCACCCCAGCTGGCCGAGACGCTTGCCGCGGTGTTCTGCGACGCGGCGGTAAAGAACGCGTCGGCGAATCCGGGGTCGGTATTGGGAGCGGTGTAGACGATGATGTTCGATCCCGGAGCGATCGCCCCGGACTGCTCGACGTCAAGGTCGGTCTCACTCGATCCCGCGGCAAAGGTCGGCGTGGCGGGGACGGGTCCGTTGTCGACCAGTTGGATGGACACGTTCGGATACGTCTTCATTCCCAACGTGTTCGACCAGTAGTCCTCCGGAGCGCCCTGGTCGAGGGGGGCGAGCGTCACAATGCCGATGGTCTGTCCCGCACCCGCGTGGCTGCTCTCTAGTGAGTTCAGTCCGTAGTTCTGCTCGAAGTTGCTCGGCGTATTACAGGCGTCGGGCAGGCCGGTGAGGGCGACGCACGCGTTGGTGCTCTTGGGCTGGGGTGCGGCCACGTTGTTATTGGAGTGCACCGACTGGCTCTGGAAGGTCGCGTAGTTAGAAAGTCCGAGCACGGCCAGCACAAAGGACGCGAGCTGGGTCGGTAACTGGGGTGCGGTCGTGGGGCCGTGCACCGTCTGAGCGGGTTCGCCGAAACTTCCGTGGTGACCCGGATGCCCCGGGACGCGGTACTGGTCCTGGGAGACCGAGAGCGCGGCGTCGTAGTCGCCGGCCGTCCCGGTCGTGGCGACGTCCACCCCGTCGAGGTACGGAGTCGACTGAATGCCAAACTTCGCGAGATAGGTCGTGAGCGCTTTGATGTTGCTCTGGCTCTGGCCGAACTCGTGGGCGAACTGCGAGACCGAAAGTCCCGAGATGGTTCCGTTCTCGACCCCCGCTTCGAGTTGAGACTTATTTTGCTCATCAAGGATGAACGAGACCTGCTCGGGGGTGCTCGATGGCGTGGTGCCAAAGGCCACGACTCCGGGCAGGTTGGCGGGAACAGTTCCCTCACCCACCGGGGCCCAACCTCCGCCACTGGCGCTCGCCTGGAGGGCGAGTACTGGAGATAGCGCTAAGGCCAGCGCACTGATTGCAATTCCCGTGCGCAGGCGCACCGTTGAACGTCGCATTCTCATTCCTCCCTTTGCCGACCGATCGGTCAGCGGCATGTTGTTGCGATGATTCGGAGTGTAACGAGGGTTGTCGCTTCTGGCAAAGGGGCGGTGAGGTGGCAATGGTTTTGCATGCGGGGGTTGGTCGGGGCGCCGGGATTCGAACCCGGGACCTCCTGCTCCCAAAGCAGGCGCGCTAACCAAGCTGCGCTACGCCCCGCGTACCTCGTCACTGCTGGCAACGACGCTACTCGGCCCTTGTCGGCGTCTCGCTCCTGCCTAGGCTGGTCGCGGAGGTACGACGTGGCGTACGACTGGATCACCGACGCGCTCGAAGAGACCTGGTCGAGCGTGGAGCGAACGCTGCAGGGTCGCGAGGAAGAGGTCTACGCCCTCGCGACGCCGTGCCCCGGCTGGAGCGTGCGCGACGTCCTCAGTCATCTCTTTGGCTTTGAGTTAATGCTGCGCGGCGTGCCGGTGCCCACTCATGACGGCGAATGGCCCTCGCACGTGAAAAATCCCATCGGTGAGTTCAACGAAGCCTGGGTCGACGCGTATCGCGACGCCCCCGGGGTGGAAGTGCTGGAGATCTTTCGACGCACCGCGCGCGAATCGGTTGAGCGGCTTCGAGCGCTGAGCGAGGAGGACTGGGACAAAGTCGGTTGGAGCCCCGAGGGCGATCGCCCGTATCACCGCTTTATGGAGACCCGCGTTCTGGACAGCTGGATCCACCTTCAAGACATCCGCGACGCGCTTCTCGAGCCGTCCGACGATCACGGTCCAGGTGAGGAGATCGTGCTCAATCGCTTCGAGGGCTCCCTGCCCTTCGTGCTCGGCAAGAGGGTGGCGGCGCCCGAGGGAACAGTGGTGCGCATCAACTTGAGCGGGCGCCTGGCCCGCTCCATCCTTCTGGCGGTTACTGACGGGCGGGCACAGACTCTGGAGTCGAGCGCGCAGACGCCCGACCTGGAACTGACCACTCCGGTGGCACTGTTCTGGCGTCGGGCCGCGGGCCGCATCTCTGCCGAGGCGTTCCTGGGTGCGTCGGCCACGGACGTGCGCGGCGACCGCGATCTCGCGCGTCGACTCGCGGAGTCACTGGTCGTCATGATTTAGATGTATTCGCAGCGTCGAAGTACACTTCTCACTGCCACGAGACCGTGATGAAGGGAATAAGTATGCGTACCATCCGACTGGCTCTGGCCGGAGCGCTCGGGGCCTCGGTGCTGGCCGGAGTGTCGCTCGTGGGAGCACTCAGCGCCCAGGCGGCCAGTTCCACCGCGCTGAGCACGTGCAAAACAAAGATCCTCTCCCAAGAAGTCACCAAAGGGACCCTGACCGTGGCTACGGACACGCCGGCGTATACCCCGTGGTTCGTAAATAACAAGCCGTCTAACGGCAAGGGCTACGAGTCGGCCGTGGCGTACGCCATTGCCGCAGAACTCGGGGTAAAGAAGAGCGATGTGAACTGGGTGGTCGAGCCCTTCGACTCGAGTTACCTCGCGGGCCCCAAGAAGTTCGACTTTGACATCAACGAAATCTCGTACACCGCCGAGCGAGCTACGGCCGTGACGTTCTCGGTGAGCTACTACGACGTAAAGCAGTCGATCGTCGCGCTGAAGACCGACGCCATTGTGAAGAAGCACGCGCCCGGTGAACTAAAGACCTACCAGTACGGCGACCAGATTGGCACCACCGGTCTGGCCTTCATTGACAACCAGATCAAGCCCACCAAGTCCACTCGCGTGTACTCCACCCTGGACGAAGCGGTGCTCGCCTTAGAGACCCACCAGATCGACGCCCTGGTGATTGATACGCCGACCGGGCAATACATGGCCGCCGACCAGATTCTCAAGAACAAGAAGTCGATCGCTACCCAGGTCGGACAATTTCCTTCGACGGGGGAGCACTACGGGCTGCTCTTCGCCAAGGGCGATCCCCTGGTGGGATGCGTGAACGTGGCCATCACTGCGCTCAAGGCGAACGGCACGCTCGCCGCCCTCCAGCAGAAGTGGCTGGGAATCTACACCAGCGTGGCGTCGATCAAGCCGTAGCGGGTGACGTTCCTCGGCAACAGGGGACGCGACGACCCGACGGCGCCGGTGACGCGCGGCGTGCCCAATCTGCTGGCCTCGCGACGTAGCCAGCTCTTCACGGGCAAGCGCGGTGTCGCGGCGAGCGCAATCTCCTCGATCGTGATTCTCGGCGCCATCGTCGCGCTGTTATACGTCGCGCCCGGCGGTGCGACGGTGCGCTTTACGTACTTCAATCTCCACGACATGTGGCAGGCCTGGCAGGGAGATCCGACCAAGGGCATTGAAGCGATTCGCGACGGCATCGTGGCCAACATCTGGATGTTCTTGCTCTCCGAAGTCCTGGTGCTCTTTCTTGGACTCATGGTGGCGTGGTGTCGCATCACGACGTCTCCGGTGCTCTTCCCGTTCCGGGTGTTGGCCACGGCCTATACCGATGTGTTTCGCGGAGTGCCGGTTCTGCTGGTGGTGCTCTTAGTGGGCTACGGGCTGCCGGCCCTGGAGTTCGGCGTCTTGTCCAGCCAGTCGCTCGACGTCTATGGAGTGATCGCACTCACTTTGAGTTACACGGCGTACGTCTCGGAGGTGTTCCGCGCCGGGATCTATTCGATCCCGAGTAGCCAAACTCACGCGGCCCAGTCCCTGGGGCTGTCGAACGCTTCGACAATGCGGCGAGTCATCCTGCCCCAGGCGGTGCGCAACGTGATCCCCCCGCTGCTCAACGACTTCATCTCGCTCCAAAAAGACACCGCGCTCGTCTCGGTGCTGGGCGCCGTGGAGGCGACCCGGGCGGCCCAGATCTACGCGTCGACTGTTTTCAACGAGAGCGGCTTAACGGTCGCGGCGCTCTTCTTCCTCGTGCTCACGATCCCGATGACGCGCTTCACCGATCGATTGATCGCCAAGGATCGGGGCCGACGCCTGGTGATCGCCTCGTGAGCGATGTCGTTCTCGAGATTGATTCGGTCGTGAAGCGCTTCGGCGACAATGAGGTGCTGCGCGGGGTGTCGCTCGAATTGCGCACGCACGAGGTGGTCTGTCTCATCGGGGCGTCGGGTTCGGGCAAGTCCACGCTCCTTCGTTGCATCAACCTGCTCGAGCGAATCGACGGGGGAGATATCACGCTGTTCGGACAGAGCTTGGGCGACGTGCGGGTCGATCCCAAACTGGTGCGGCGTCAGGTCGGCATCGTCTTTCAGTCCTACAACCTCTTTCCCCACTTGAGCGTTCTCGACAACGTGATCCTGGGCCCGGTGCGCGCGCAGAAGCTCGATCGCGAAGAGGCGCGCGAAGAGGCGCTGGCGCTGCTCGAGCGCATCGGGCTCAAGGAGCGCGCCCACGAGTTTCCCGAGCGCCTCTCGGGCGGCCAGCAACAACGCGTGGCCATCGTGCGATCCCTCGCCATGCACCCGGCGATCTTGCTGCTCGACGAGGTCACGAGCGCGCTCGACCCCACGCTGGTGGGCGAGGTGCTGGACCTGCTGGCCGAACTAGCCCACCAGGGGATGACCATGTTGATCGCCACCCACGAGATGGCGTTCGCCCGCGAGGTCGCCCATGAGGTGGCCTATCTCGACAAGGGGGTCCTCGTCGAAAAGGGTCCGCCCGAGCAGATATTTAGCGCGCCGCGCGAAGAGGCGACGAGGGTCTTTCTCAGCCGCGTTCACTAGGTCACAGCGGACGCGGGCCTTGAGCGCGGCGGTAGGCTGGCGTCTCTTATGCACGCCACCACCACTGTTTTGGACAACAACCGCGTCAAGTTGGTCGTCGAAGTCGACGAACCCGAGATGGCCGAGGCCATCGACGCGGCGGCGGCCAAGCTCGCCCAGCAGGTCAACATCAAGGGATTTCGAAAGGGCAAGGTCCCCAAGAGCGTGCTGGTGGCCCACCTGGGCGGGGCGGGCGCGCTGCGCGGCGAGGCGATCCGCGACTCGATTCCCGACTTCTACGCACACGCCATCTCCGACGCGCTCGTGGACCCCATCGCCCAGCCCGACATCAACATCACCGCCGGCGAGGATGACGGCGTACTCGTCTTCGAGGCCGAAGTGGAGGTGCGACCCGAGGTCGTGATCTCGGGGCAGAACGAACTGCGCGTGACGATTCCCTCACCGGTGGTGACCGACGATGAGGTGGGCGCACAGGTCGATCGCTACCGCGAGACCGACGCAGTCCTCAACGACGTCGATCGCCCGATCGTGAGTGGCGACCTAGTGACCATGGATGTGCACGTAGAGCAGGTCGCGAGCGAGGACGAGCCGGTTGACGTGCCCGATTTCATGTACACCGTGGGGTCGGGTTCAATTACCGAGGGCGTCGATGAGCTGATCCTGGGCATGAAGGCGGGCGAGGAGCTCAAGGTCAACGGCAACGCCGGCAGCGGGGCGGTGGCCACGTATGAGTTGACGCTGAAGAAGGTCCAGGAGCGTGAACTACCCGAACTCAGCGATGACTGGGTCCAGGAGAACACCGAGTGGCAGAGCGTGGCCGAGATGCACGACGCGATCGCCTCACAGATGCAGCGCCTGCGCGTCGCCGAAGCCCAGCGCGCCCAGCGCGACTCGGTGCTGGTGGCCTTGGGCGAACTGGTGAGCGAAGACCTCGTTCCCGAGGTTCTCGTCCAAGAAGAGACCAACGAACGCCTGCACGACCTCGGTCATCGCCTCGAGCAGCAAAAGCTGACTCTCGAGACCTTCCTACAAGTGACCAATCAATCTCCCGACCAGTTGCTCGACGCGCTCAAGGTCGACGCCACCCGTGCGGTGCGCATCGACTTGGCGCTGCGCGCACTCGCGCGCGAAGAGGATCTCGAGCCGAGCGAGGACGAGGTGGAAGAGGAATTGACCACCACCGCCGAAGCCATGGGTGCGACGCCCGAGCAGCTGCGCGCGAATCTGCGCAACAGCGGGCGCACCGTCGCTTTCCGCGCCGAAGTCGCCAAGCTCAAAGCCTCGCGCTGGCTCAACGAGCACGTCACCTACGTTGACCCCGAGGGGGTCGAGATCGATCGCACCCTGCTCTCAACCGTCGAAACCGAAGACGTCGACGCCTAAGGTAGATCCGTGAACGACAACTTTCGCGCCCAGAACTATCTCGTGCCCACCGTGGTCGAGTCGTCCAATCGTGGCGAGCGCGCCTACGACCTCTACAGCCGGCTCCTACGCGAACGCATCATTTTCTTAGGCACGGCGATCGATGACACGATTGCCAACCTGGTCTGCGCGCAGATGTTGTTCCTGGAGTCCGAGGATCCCGAAAAGGACATCAACCTCTACATCAACTCGCCCGGCGGCGACATCACGGGGCTGCTCGCGATCTACGACACCATGAAGTACATCAAGCCCGACGTGTCGACCTTTTGCTTCGGCCAGGCGGCGTCGGCCGCGGCGGTGCTGCTCGGGGCGGGATCGAAGGGCAAGCGCTACGCCTTGCCGCACGCGCGCGTGTTGCTGCACCAGCCCTGGGGCGGGGTAGGCGGTCAGGCGTCCGACATCGAGATTCAGGCTCGCGAGATTCTGCGGATGAAGGACATGTTGAACGCGATGCTCGCTTCCGACACGGGCCAGTCCGTCGAGCGGGTAAATAAGGACACGGATCGGGACTTCATCGTCAGCGCCGAAGAGGCCGTGGAATACGGCCTAATTGACGAAGTCATCTCGGCGCGGCCCTAGGTACCCGGTTTTCGGGCGCCAGGATCGTAGGATGGGACGACGGTTAGTCGGTCTGTCGGAGGGCACTCGTGTCAAATTTCGGTGAAGGTGGCGACGCGGCGCAGTGCAGTTTCTGCGCGAAGCGGGCCGCGGACGTCAAAAAACTGATCGCCGGACCGAGCGTCTACATCTGCGACGAGTGCGTGGGTCTGTGCACCGACATCCTCGAGATCGAGTTTGCGGACCTGTCGGGGGGTGTTCGTGGCGAAGTTCGGTGAAGGCAACGACCTTATTAAGTGCAGTTTCTGCGCCAAGGGCCAAAAGCAAGTCAAGAAACTGATCGCCGGGCCGAGCGTCTATATCTGCGACGAGTGCATCGACCTCTGTAACGACATCATCGCCGACGAGTTCGGAGACCGTCCCGAGTTCGTACTCGACGAGCTGCCGACGCCGCGCGAGATCTCCGCCTTCTTAGACGAGTTCGTAATCGGCCAGATCGACGCGAAGAAGATCCTGGCGGTGGCGGTCTACAACCACTACAAGAGAATCCAGACCGGACCGCTGCACGACGACGACGTAGAGGTCGCTAAGTCCAACGTCCTGCTGCTCGGCCCCACGGGCTGCGGCAAAACCTTCCTCGCCCAGACGCTCGCGCGAATGCTCAACGTGCCCTTCGCGATCGCTGACGCCACCGCGCTCACCGAAGCGGGCTACGTGGGTGAGGACGTCGAGAACATCCTTTTGAAACTTCTGGCCGCGGCCGACTTCGACGTGAAGCGCGCCGAGCGAGGCATCATCTACATCGACGAGATCGACAAGATCGCGCGCAAGGCGGAGAACCCTTCGATCACCCGCGACGTCTCGGGCGAAGGCGTCCAGCAGGCCCTCCTCAAAATTCTGGAAGGCACGGTCGCCAGCGTGCCGCCCCAGGGAGGTCGCAAGCATCCGCACCAAGAGTTCATCAACATCGACACTGCCAACATCTTGTTCATCTGCGGCGGCGCGTTCGCGGGCCTCGAAGAGATCATCGAACGGCGATTGGGCAAGAAGTCGATGGGATTCAATCAGCCCCTCCAGACCAAACGCGGGGGCGACATTGAGATGTTCCGCCACGTGCTGCCCGAGGATATGGTGAAGTTCGGACTCATTCCTGAGTTCATTGGACGACTCCCGATCGTCGGTGCGGTCCAGCAGCTCGATCGCGACATGTTGATCCGCGTGCTGACCGAACCGAAGAACTCGCTGGTCAAGCAGTTCCAGCAGGTTTTAGCCATGGATGGCGTGGAGCTGGTGATCGAAGACGAGGCCCTAGAGGCGATTGCCGACTTGGCACTCGAGCGAGCCACCGGGGCGCGCGGACTGCGCTCGATCCTTGAGCACGTGCTGCTCGAGCCCATGTACGACGTGCCCGGGCGCAGCGATGTCGTGAAGTGTGTGGTAAGCGCCGCGGCGGTGCGTCAACAGGAAGTTCCTACGTACGAAGTTCGAAAGGCGACGCGAACCCGTCGCGCGAGCTAGCGCGTGCGCTTTTCGACGTACGACGACGCGCTTCGTTGGCTCGAGTCCCACGTTGATTTCGAGCGACTCGCGCCCAATCACCAGCTCGTTCCGAGCCTCGATCCGGTGCGCAACACGCTCGCCCTCTTCGCCGATCCTCAGAACGACTTTCCGAGCATCCACATCACCGGAACCAACGGCAAGGGCACCACGACCACGCTGACCAGCGCCCTCTTGCGAGAGAGCGGCCTGCGGGTGGGTACTTTTACCAGTCCCGATCTACACGCGGTGAACGAACGCATCGCCGTCAACGCCGAAGCGATCGACGATGCCGCCTTCGTCGCGCTAATGGGCCGTCTCTCGGACGGCGAAGAGGTGAGCGGCATCAAGCTCACGCGCTTCGAACTACTGACGGTGGGCGCGTTCTTGCACTTCTCCGACGAAGGGGTGGACGTGGGGGTCATTGAGGTGGGTCTCGGCGGCACGTGGGACTCGACCAACGTCATCGACTCCGAGGTGGCCGTTCTTACCAACGTCGACCTCGACCACACCGCGGTCCTGGGTCCCACCGTGAGCGCGATCGCCTCGGACAAAGTGGGAATCTTTCGCAGCGGCGCGATCAACGTGGTGGCGACGACGAACGCCATCGTGGTCGAGATCGCACAGCGCCGCGCCGACGAACTCGGAGCACCCTTGTGGCGCCTGGGGATCGACTTCGACCTCACCGAGAACGAACTGGCACTCGGCGGTCGGGCGATCACGCTCTCCACCCCCTACGCGCACTACGACGATGTCTTCGTGTCGCTTCACGGTATTCATCAGGGCGTCAACGCCGCTGGCGCGATCGTGGCGGCCGAGGCGCTGCTCGGGCGGGCGCTCGGAGATGAGGTCGTGAGAACCGGCCTGGGCAGCGCGCGCATGCCGGGCCGCATGGAGGTCGTCGCGCGCAATCCGCTGCTGGTGGTAGACGGTGCGCACAATCCCGCGGGCATTCGTGCGCTCGTGGCCACCCTCGACGGCGCCTTTGACGTGCACGGGGCGCGACGATGCGTGCTGGGCATGCTGGCCGGTCGCGAGTTGGCGGACATGATCGAGCCGCTCGTCGGGGCGGGCTTCAGCGAGTTCTACTGCTGCGCCCCCCACTCACCGCGCGCGGTGCCCGCGGGCGAAGTCGTTCGCGCCCTGCAGCGCCTGGGGGCGACGGCGTACGAGCATCCTCACTCGCGCGCGGCCCTCGCCCACGCCAAGGAACGATCCAACGACGACGATCTGATTATTGTCACGGGCAGTCTGTATCTGGTGGCCGAGGTGCGCGGCGAAGTATTACAGGTCCCTTCTCGGCACTTGGGCTAACGCTGTTAAATTGCCTGGCGTGATGAGAACCCTGGTAATCGCCAAGCCCGACGCGGTCGAGCGGGGACTGGCGGGCGAGATCGTGGCGCGCTTGGAGGCTAAGCAACTGCGACTGGTGGCCGCCGACTTGCGCGCCATCGACGCCGAGACCGCCCGTCTCCATTACGCCGAGCACGAAGGCCGGGCCTACTTCGACTCGCTCGTCGCCTTCATCACTCGCTCGCCGTCTCTGGTCATGGTGTTCGAGGGGCCCGAGGACACCTGGCGAATCGTGCGCACGCTGATGGGTGCGACCAATCCCGCCGAGGCCGCGCCGGGCACGATCCGCGGCGACCTCGCCACCGTGACGAGCGAAAACTTGATACACGGTTCCGATTCGGTCGATTCGGCGATCCGCGAAATCGCGATCTTCTTTCCTGACCTGAAATAACGCTCGCTACTGGTTGAGGGCTGCGCGAATGGCCTAGCCTTGTAGGAACACCCACGGGGTCGCGCCTCTAAAGGAATTTTATGGTTGAAGGTCGGTTCTCACTATTAGGTCGTGATATGGCGGTGGACCTGGGCACCGCTAACACTTTGGTCTACGTTCGCGGTCGCGGCATCGTGCTCAATGAGCCCTCGGTGGTGGCCGTGGACGTCAAGGACGGCAAGCCGCTCGCGGTCGGGGCCGAGGCCAAGAGAATGATCGGTCGCACGCCCAGCAACATCCAGGCCATTCGCCCCCTCAAAGACGGCGTCATCGCAGACTTTGAGATCTGCGAAAAGATGCTGCGCTACTTCATCCATCGGGTGCACCAGCGCCGCTTCGCGAAGCCGCGCATGGTGATCTGTGTTCCCTCGGGCATCACCGGCGTGGAGCAACGCGCGGTGATGGAAGCCGCGGAGTTCGCGGGCGCGCGCAAGGCGTACATCATCGAAGAGCCGATGGCCGCGGGCATCGGCGCGGGTTTGCCGATTCATGAGCCGACGGGCAACATGGTCGTCGACATCGGTGGCGGCACGTCCGAAGTGGCGGTCATCTCACTCGGCGGCATCGTGACGAGCCAGTCGATTCGCGTCGGCGGTGACGAACTGGACGAAGCGCTCGTGGCGTACGTGAAAAAAGAGTTCCAGTTGGCGCTGGGTGAGCGCACGGCCGAAGAGATCAAGATCCAGTTGGGTTCGGCCTTTCCCCTTCAAGAGGAGTTGCGCGCCGAGATCCGCGGTCGCGACCTCGTCACCGGTCTGCCCAAGACCGTGATCATCTCGACCGAGCAGATCCGCGAAGCGATCTCTGAACCGGTCCAGGCGATCGTGGATGCGGTCAAGGTCACCCTGGACCGCACGCCGCCCGAGCTCTCCTCCGACCTTATGGAGCAGGGGATCGTGCTCACCGGCGGCGGCGCGCTGCTGGCGGGACTCGCCGCGCGCCTGGAGTACGAGACCAACATGCCGATCATTGTGGCGAATGACCCCTTGAACTGCGTGGCGCTCGGTAGTGGCATGTGCCTCGAGGAGATTGACGTCTTCGCGCGCATGTTAAAGACCAGTCCGTCGCGCTAAACCCGTGGCGACGGATCGTTCGCGGCGACGCACGTGGACCTTCAGCGTGGCCATCGTCATTACCCTGCTGATCCTCTATCTGACTACGGGCGTCTCGTCGGGTCTCAAGGGCGGCGCCAATATCGTTCTCACCCCCTTTAGCTGGGCGGTCAACTCCATCGCCCGTCCCCTTGGTCACATGTTCTCCGGGGCCGTCGACTACAGCGACGTGGTCTCCCAGAACGAGAAGCTGCGCTACCAACTAGCCAAGGCCGACGAGAAGCTCAACGAACAGTGGGCGTACCAACGAGAGATCCAACAGATCTCGACCACCCTCAATCTGCGCTTCGTCAGTTCCCTGCCCACGGTCTCCGCTCAGGTCACCACCGACTCGCCCACGAATTTCTCGGCCACGGTGGGGATCTCTAAGGGACGCACCAGCGGGATCCTGGTGGGCATGCCGGTCGTAGCGAGCGGAGGACTGGTGGGTCGGGTGATCGCCACCACCAGCCACGGCGCCACCGTGCAGCTCTTGAGCGACACGCACTCCCTGGTAGGGGTGACCTTCGGGACCGGTGCGACCGACCTGGTGGTGTCGGGCCGGGGCACGAACAACGGGCTCGCGGCCACCTCGGTGCCCACCGACTCCGGGGTCGAGCAGGGCACCCGGCTCTCGACCGACGGACTGAATGGCGGTCTCTTTCCCGCGGGCCTGCCCGTGGCCACGGTCAAGCAGATCACCCTGACGCCCGGCGCCTCCACCTACAACCTCAACCTCAAACCGGCCGCTGATCTGCGCCACCTCGCCTACCTCGACGTGGTGCTCTGGGAGCCGGCGGCGTGAGGCGCGTCCTCGTGCCCGTGACCCTCGTCACGCTCGTCGTCGTGGCGATCCAGCTCTCGGTGTTCTCGAGCCTGCGCTTCGGCGGCGCGGTGGTGATGATCGTGTGGCTCTGGCCCCTCGCGATGGGCCTGGTGGGATTCAGCTCAATCTCGCTGTGGTGCGCGGTGTTGGCGGGTGTGTTCTTCGACACCCACACGGTTACTCCCTTTGGTCTCACCGCGCTGATCGCGCTCCTGCTCGCCTACGGCGCCTCGCGCCTCGGCAAAGAAGGCATCGGCGACTTGGACTCCGCGGCGTGGTGGGTAACCCCACTTATCGCGGCGGCGGCCGGTTTTCTCGCCCCCGCCCTCTTTGTCGGGGCGAGCTTCTTCACTCTGAACTTCTCGCTCTGGCGCGACAGCCTCGCCTCGGCCATGGTCGTGAATGCGATCGCCTTCTTCCTCCTGGCTCGTCCGATGGCGCGACTGGCTCGCTGGTCTGCGAACGCGGGCGGGTCTCGTCGATGAACCGATCATGGCGTAACCGTCCCACCGGATCGTGGTGGTCGCGGATGTGGCGACCCTGGGTGTCGCTACATCCCTTTCGCGGGCGCGGGCTTAACATCAACGAGCCCAAGACCGTGGGTATCCGCGACCTCATCGCCGGCCCCGAGCACGTCGAGGTGCGACCGGCGAGGCGCTGGCTGGTGATCGGAGGATTCTTCGTCGTCCTCTTTGCCGCGCTGGTGGTGCGGCTCTTTTTTCTTCAGGTGGTGGACTACAAGTCCTCGATCTCCTCGGTGAACCTGAACTCTGAAGAGACGGTGACGGTTCCCGCGACCCGCGGGGACATTCTGGACCGCGAGGGTCGCCCCCTGGTCACCAACACCACGACCACCGAGATTCAGCTCTCGCGCGAATACGCCGTCCTCTATCCCAGTGTGAAGGGCTCGCTCTCGTCGCTCACCGGCATCAGCGTCAAGCAGATCGACGCGGACCTCAAGAACGTCCAGTACAGCCCCTACGAGCCGGTGCCGATCATGCAGAACGCGCCGGCGCGCGACGTGCAGTTCATCAAGCTGCACCCCGGAGAGTTTCCCGGCGTGAAGACCCTGGCCGTCTCCCAGCGCGACTATCCCAACGGCGGGGGGGTGGGCGCCCAGATTCTGGGCTACGTCGGACCGATCACCCAACAAGAGATCAACGAGAACCCCGGCGCGGGCTATCAAACCGACTCCACGATCGGCAAGACCGGCATCGAGGCGTACTACGAGCAGTACCTGCGCGGCAAGGAGGGCAAGCAGACCCTCGAGGTGAATCCGAGCGGGCAGGTTCTGGCCACGCTGAACTCGACGTCTCCTACGGTGGGAGACTCCATCGTCCTCAACATCGACACCGGGCTGCAGAAGGATCTCGAGAACAATCTCCAGGCCGAGATCCTCGCTGACCGGCACTCCATCGACCCGGTCTCGCACAAAGTCCCCGAGGCGGTGAACGGCGCCGCGGTGGTAATGAACGTAAATAACGGCCAGGTGCTCGCCATGGCGAGCTACCCCTCCTACAACCTGGAGTCGTTCGTCAAGGGGCTCACCGATACCGAGTACTCGACCCTGATCAAAGAAGGGGCCTTTAACAACTTCGCCATCCAGGGCCTCTACACGCCGGGCAGCACCTTTAAGTTGGTCACCTCGACGGCGGAGTTGCAGACCGGCATCTTCCCGGCCTTCGAGGACGTGGACGACACCGGAGTGTTCAAGGTGCCCGACTGTAAGTCGGTCGCCGGGAGTCTGTGCTCGTTCCACGACGACGACAACTCCGCGGCGGGCCGCATCGATCTGCCCACGGCCCTTACCGTCTCCTCGGACTACTACTTCTACAACTTGGGTTATCTCTTCTGGTCCCAGTCCGCGCGCTACGGTCAGACCCCTATTCAGAACGTAGCTACTGATTACGGGCTCAACAGCCCGACCAACGTCGACCTGCCCGATGAAGTGTCGAGCCGCGTGGACTCACCCGAGGTTCGACAAGAGCTACATAAAGAGGCGCCGGCGGCCTTTCCTCGCGAGACCTGGTACGCCGGTGACAACATCGAGATGGCCTTCGGCCAGGGCCTGACCGCTCTGACGCCCATCGCGCTCGCCAACGCCTACGCCACCTTCGCCAACGGCGGCACCCGCTACGCGCCCGAGGTCGCCGCGGCGGTCGTTAACCCCCACGGACAGGTGGTGGTCCGCTACACTCCGCGCGTACTTGGACACGTCAACCTTCCCGCCAGCGTGCGCAACCCGATCCTCCAGGGCCTCGAAGGCGTGGTGAACGATCCCTCGGGAACGGGATACCTACCCTTTCACCAGAACGTCAACTTCAGCCTCTCCTCCTACGCGATCGCTGGCAAAACGGGAACGGCCAGCAACGGTCCCAAAGAGGAGCCGAACTCCTGGTTCGTCGGTTTTGGGCCCGTGGGACACCCCCAGTACGTGGTGTTGTGCGTGATCGGCGAGGGCGGATATGGCGCCGACGCCTCGGCGCCCGTCGTGGCAAAGACCTTTAATTACTTGGTCGCCCACCAGATACCGAGCGTGCAGTTAAAGCCCGCCCTCTCCACTCCCAACTCTCACTCGAAGTCGACCACCACCACCACGACCCCCTAAATGGGCCGAGATCACGGGGTGGTGCGGTAGCCTGAAGGGGTTGGGCGAATCGGCACACGGGGTGTCGGTCGCAAAAGAACGTCGCGCAAACGCAGATTATTCTCCGGTGGCGCACAGCAGTGAGGACATAACGTGGCCATCGCCAGTGCGGTAGAGCTGATAGGAACCCTCGTCGTCCTGCCCGTCCTCTTCCAACAAGCCTTTCGCTTTTTTCACCTGGTGGACGCCGGTATTTCGCCGCGCGCGTCCTCGCGCGTCCTAGAGCGCCGCGTCCGCCAATTTACGTACGCAAGGAGTACCCGTCGTGAGCGACGAATCCACCGAACCCCTCCCCTCATCGTCTAGTCCGAGAATTGGAGACACCCGCCCGGCCCCTCAAATAGGAGACACTCGACCAGGGGGCCGCGCGCCCGCTTCGAGTGCGCCCGGCACCACCTCGGCCTCCGGTCAGGGGCGTCGACGTCGTGGCGGCCGCGGCCGTTCGGGCCAGGGCAATCGCGAGAACCGCGACGCCAACACCCAATCTGCGCCGCGCCGACCCGTCGAAGCGCCCGTAGAGGCCTCGGCGCCCGAAGCGGCGGAGTCCAACGCTCGTGGTCGCACCCGGCGCCGACGCGGGGGAGAGCGCCGCACCCGGGCTCAGGGCCGCTACCTCATGGCGGTGCACACTACGGGTGACGCCACGCACATCGCCACGCTCGAGGGCCGCTCGATGGTGGAGTACACGGTGGCCAAGAACGCCGACGAGACCAATCAGATCGACGGGAACATCTACGTGGGTCGCATTCAAAACGTGCTGCCGGGCATGGAACTCGCGTTCGTGGACATCGGAATCCCCAAGAACGCCGTCCTCTATAAGGGCGACGTCTCCTTCGACGCCGAGGACGTGGACGGCGCCCCCCAGAACAACAAGCGCATCGAAGAGATGATTCGCGCGGGCCAGACGGTGCTCTGCCAGGTCACCAAAAACGCCATCGGCGCCAAGGGCGCGCGCCTCACCCAAGAGGTCTCGCTGCCGGGTCGCTTCGCAGTTCTGGTGCCCAACTCCTCGACGATCGGCATCTCCAAGAGACTGCCCGACGGAGAGCGGCGCCGGTTGCGCAAGATCGTCGAAGACGTCAAGCCCGCCCAGCACGGCATCATCATTCGTACCGCCGCCGAAGGCGTCACCGCCGACGACCTCGCGCGCGACGTCACCTCGCTGGTCGAGAAGTGGTCGGCCATCGAGAGCGAAGTGGCCAAGTCCAACCAACCCCGTCTCGTCTACCGCGACCTCGACCTCGCCGTGCGCGTACTGCGCGAGGAGTTGAACGAGGAGTACCGTGCGGTGCTCATCGACGACCTCACCCTGTACGAAAAAGTTCGCGACTACGTGATGGCGGTCAATCCCGAATTGGCCGACCGTATTGAGTTCTACAACCGCGACGTCGAAGAGCTACCGCTCTTTGAGCGCTACTTCGTCCACGAGCAGTTACACCGCTCGCTCGACCGCAAGGTCTTTTTGCCCTCGGGCGGTTCGCTCATCATCGAGCGCACCGAGGCGCTCACCGTGATCGACGTGAACACCGGCAAGAACGTCGGCACCAACAACCTCGAAGAGACGGTGTTTCGCAACAACCTCGAGGCGGCCGAAGAAGTGGCCCGCCAGTTGCGATTGCGCGACATCGGCGGCATCATCGTGATCGACTTCATCGACATGGAAGCCAAGTCCAACCGCGACGCCGTCGCCTCGGCGCTGCGCCAAGCGCTCTCGCGCGACAAGACCCGCACTCAGGTCTTTGACATCTCGGAGTTGGGTCTCGTCGAGATGACGCGAAAGCGCGTCAACGAGGGCCTGCTCGAGTCGCTCAGTGTCGTGTGCGGCGTATGTGACGGTCGCGGCTTCATCGTCAATACCGGTCTCTAGACGCGCCGCCGCTCGGCGAGCGAGCGTTACTGGTCGAACGCCCACGCCACCATGAGGGGAAACTCCTCTTGCCAGAACGCGCCGCCGTGCGAGCCCGCGCGTTCGAACATCACGACCTCGCCCCCTGCTTCGCGCAGGGCCACGTCCCAGCGCGCCGCGTTCGCCAAGAAGAACGGCTCCTCGGTGCCCGCCACCAAGTAGGTGCGCGGCAGCGCGCCGGTCAAAGATGTAGGCGGCCGATAGCCCCCGCCCGGTGAGGCGCACAGGATCGCACCGTAGATCTCGGGATGGCGAAGCCCCAGGGCCAGGGCCAGTTCGCCCCCGGCCGAGACGCCCAGCATCGCGGTGCGCGCGACGGGCGGATCGAACCCGAAACGCGAGCGCACCCAGTCGCGCACGTCCCCTACGAGGAACGCCTCGTGGGCGGCGAAGCGCTCGGGGTCAAAGGACGGCGAGTATTCGAAGAGTCGCGCTTCTTCATCCTCAACGCGATGCGCTCCCACGATCATCGTGGGCACCGAGCCCGCGGCCTCGAGCGCGGCCCCCCACTGGGAGATCAATTGGCCGTCCCCGGCGTAGACCACTGCGACGGGCGCTTCACTCGGGAGGTAGGCGGTCACCGCTCGACCGCCGTCGAATCCGAAGGTCTCGCTTATCAACTCACCCGCGATGCTCATACTCACCCCTTGTGCCGGTTTCGCGCTCTCCCTCGTAACCTAGGCCGGTCGCGGACGCGACCCGGGGCCCTTCGGCTACTATGGAACCCTTATGTACGCAGTCATCCGTGTAGGAACATCCCAGGAGCGCGTCACCGAGGGCCAAGTGGTCCGGGTCGACCTGCGCGCTGAAGAAGTGGGCGCCAGTATTGATTTTCAGCCGGTTTTACTGGTTGACGGCGACACCGTGGTGGCCGGTCCGGCTCTCAAGGGCGCTACGGTCAGCGCCACGATACTCGGCGAGGAAAAGGGTCCCAAGATCCGGGCATTGACCTATAAGCCCAAGGCGATTCAGCGCCGGCGCTGGGGACACCGCCAGCACTACACGAGCGTGGAGATCACCAAGATCTCGGCCAAGGCCTAAGGAGAGTTCATGTCCAAAACTAAAGGTGGCGGATCTACCCGCAACGGCCGCGACTCCAACGCCCAGCGCTTGGGCGTCAAGGAGTTTGACGGCACGCTCGTTAAGTCGGGCAGCATCATCGTTCGCCAGCGTGGCACTACCTTTCACCCGGGCCGCAACGTCGGCATCGGCAAGGACGACACGCTGTTTGCGCTCGCTGAGGGAACCGTGAAATTCGGGTACCGGGGCGGCAGAAAACTGGTGGACGTTCTCGTCAACTGAGTTTTCCTCCTAAAACTAAGAAACCCCCGGGCCAAAGCCCGGGGGTTTCTTAGTTAGTCGCGAAACTAGCTACCCTTGACGGCCTTCTTAAAGGTCGAGCCAATGGAGACCTTCGGTGCGCGCGACGCCTTGACCTGGATTGCCTCTCCGGTCTGGGGGTTGCGCGCGGTGCGAGCTTTGCGCTCTACGCGCTCGAACGACAAGAACCCCGACAGCACGATCTTCTCGCCCTTGGACACGTTGCCGACAACGACGTCTTCAAAGGCCTTGAGAACCTCGGCCACGGTGTTCTTCGAGGCGCCACTTTCCGCGACAATTGCTTCTACCAACTCGGCCTTGTTCACCGGTCGACTCCTTACTCTTTGAATGGAACGGAACTGGGTCCTCCCAGCAGCCACCGTCAGTTTTACCGGAAAAAAGGGAAATTCTGCGGATATCGGGTTAATAATTGGCCGTTAACGCTGCGAAGCGTTTCTATATATCCTGGTAAAGGCGCTATTCGCAAAGTGCCCGCGTCCGAAGATTTGCTCTGGTGGGCCGGTTCGCGTCGCAAAAACGGCCCGGAAGTGGGTCGCGGGCCGCGGTGGCGGACCGGAGGGGGGCCTAAGAGAAGCCGTCCTCGAACCCAGAAAAGCCCGTGAAAATACGGCTTCGTAGGATGTAGGGGTGTCTAGCTTCGTTGATCGCGCCCAACTACACGCCAAGGCGGGAAACGGCGGGGCGGGATGTGTGAGTTTTCGCCGCGAGGCCCACGTGGCCAAGGGCGGCCCCGACGGGGGAGACGGGGGCAACGGGGGCGACGTGTGGCTAGAGGCCGACCACAATCAGGCCTCGCTCTTGGGATTTAAAGACCATCCGTTTCGGCGCGCCACGGACGGCAAACACGGCACTTCCAAGCGTGCTCACGGTGCGCGGGGCAAGGACGTGGTGGTGAGTGTGCCCGTGGGCACGATGGTCTACGACCCCGAGGGCGAGTTGTTGATCGACCTGGTGAACTCGGGGGACCGGTGGTTGGCCGCCGAAGGCGGCTTGGGCGGTTTTGGCAATGCGCGCTTCTTGTCCAACCAGCGCCGCGCGCCGGCGTTCGCCGAGCAGGGCGAGTTCGGGGAAGAGAAGTGGTTCGACTTAGAACTCAAGCTGCAGGCCGACGTCGCCTTGATCGGGTTTCCCAACGTGGGAAAGTCCACTCTCATCTCGCGGATCTCGGCCGCGCGACCCAAGATCGCCGACTACCCCTTTACCACGCTGGTGCCGAACTTGGGGGTGGTGCGCGTGGGCGCTCGCGCCTCTCGTCCCGGGGATACCACCGAGTTCGTAGTGGCCGATATTCCGGGTCTGATTGAAGGGGCGGCGCAGGGCAAGGGACTCGGTCACGACTTCTTGCGCCACGTGGAGCGCGCAAGGGTTCTGTGCGTGCTGTTGGATCTTTCGGAGTTGGCCCCAATTCCTCCGGGCGCGCAATTAGAAATACTCCTGCGTGAGCTGGGCGACTATCAGAGCGATCTGCTCGAGCGCCCGCGGGTAGTCGTGGGGTCCAAGGGCGACGTCGCCGCCTACGAGATGCCCGGAGTAGAGACCATTTCGGCGGTGACCGGCGAAGGAGTAGATGCCCTGGTCGCTCAACTCGCTCTCCTGGTCACGGCGGCGCGACGAGACGAGACGACGGCCGAGGAGCGCGAAGTCGTTATACACCGCCCGGTCTCGGAGGAGATCACGGTCGTGCGCGAGAACGAGCGCGCGTGGCGCGTAGAGGGTCGGGCCGCGCGTCGGGCCGCGCGCTTCTCGGACTTAACCGACGACGCGGCGCTGGCCGAAGTGGTGCGGCGACTGCGCGAGCTCGGGGTCGACCGTTTGCTCACGCGATCGGGCGTGCGCGATGGGGACGTGGTGAGCGTGGGGGATCTCTCTTTTGAGTGGTGGCGTGACGAGGTGGACATCGGCCTTGGCCGCGTCGAACACCACCGCGCGACGCGCCGCGAACGACTGGCGCGTAGCGGCCGACTCCAGGACGAAGACGACGATGAGTCCTAGCGTCGTCGTCAAGGTCGGCACGTCCTCGGTGACCGACGATCACGGCGGCGTGGACGCCCGGGTGCTCGCCGACATTGCCGGTGACGTGGTGGGCGTGCGCCGCGACGGCTGGTCCGTGGTGGTGGTGACCTCGGGTGCGATTACCGCGGGGTGGGCCGACGTGGGGGAAGGTCGCGCGCGCCCGCGCGACGCGGCCACGCTCCAGGCGGTCTCGGCCGTGGGTCAGCCGCTGTTGATGCACGCGTGGCGCGACGCCTTTGGCCAACACGATGCGCGCGTGGGCCAGGTGCTGCTGGCCCCGCTGGACTTCTCGCACCGCGGTCAGTACCTGCACGCGCGCGGCACGATCAAGGCACTCGAGGAGCTGGGCGTGGTAGCGATCATTAACGAGAACGACGCCGTCGCTGACGAGGAGATCCGCTTCGGCGACAACGACCGCCTGGCCGCTCTGGTCGCCAACTTGGTGGGGGCCTCGCGTCTCGTGCTGCTCACCGACACCGCCGGTTTGTTGACGGCCGATCCGCGCGTCGACGAGAGCGCCACGCTGATCGAAGAGGTCACCGCCTTTGATGCCGACCTCGTGGCGGCGGCTGGGACCTCTCGCTCGAGCGTCGGCTCGGGCGGCATGGCGTCAAAACTGGCGGCCGCGCACATGGCCGCCTGGTCGGGCGTGACGACGGTCATCGCGCCCGCGCGCGCCGAGCACGCGCTGCGCCTGGCGATCTCTGACTCCCCGGGTTTTGGCACCACCTTTCGACCGCGGCCCCAGCGCCTGTCAGCGAGAAAGTCCTGGATCGCCTTTGCGGTCGCGAGTCGGGGAACGCTGGTGATCAACGAGGGGGCCCGCGCCGCGCTCGAGAACGACGGGCGAAGTCTGCTGCGCGTGGGCGTGGCGTCCTTCGCGGGCGACTTCGTCGACGGCGACGCGGTGGACGTGAAAGATCTCGGCGGCGACACCGTGGCCAAGGGCCTGGTGCGGGTATCGGCGCAAAACTTCGACGAGGGAGAAGACGTGGTCATCCACCGAGACGACCTGGTGCTTCTTCGAGCTCGTTAGCGGGGCCATTACGCTGAGATGATGACGACGAGCGCACTGGAAGAACAAGGTGCCCACGTCAAACTGGCCGCTCGAGAGTTGTCTCAGGCCCCCGACGAGACTCGACAGGCGGTGCTCGTGGACGTGGCCGAGCGCCTGCTCAACAACGAATCCGAACTGCTCGGGATAAACGAGGCCGATCTAGAGGACTACGACGAACCCGGCCCCGGGCGCGATCGACTCAGCCTGACCAGTACGCGCGTTGCCTCCATGGCCGACGCGCTGCGTGCGATCGCCCGCGGTCCCGACCCGCTCTATCAGAGCGAGGATGCGCGAACCCTGGCCAACGGCCTTAAGGTGGAGCGCCTGCGCGTCCCCTTAGGCGTGATCGGGGTGGTCTACGAAAACCGTCCCAACGTCACCACCGACGTGGCCGGACTGTGCGTGCGTAGCGGCAACGCCGCGTACCTGCGCGGTTCGCGCTCGGCCCAGCGCACCAACGAATTCTTGGTCGGACTGTGGAGCGAGGCCCTAGAAAAGGCCGGACTTCCCGGCGCGGGGGTCTCGTTGGTTCACGACCCCTCGCACGAGAGCGCGGTTGCCTTCATGCAATTGAGCGAGGTGCTCGACTGCCTGATCCCTCGCGGCGGCCCGAGCCTGATCGCGGCCATGCGCGAGAACGCGCGCGTGCCCTACGTGCTCGACGGCGACGGCAACTGCCACATCTTCGTCGACGAGAGCGCGCAACTGGATCAGGCGCTCGAGATCGTGCGTAACGCCAAGACCTCGCGGCCCGGAGTGTGCAACGCGGCCGAGACGCTGCTCGTGCATCAGGCCATCGCCGAGACGTTTCTCGCTCAACTGCCCGGCGCGCTGGGCGAAGTGGAACTGCGCGCCGACGAGCGCGCGTTGGCTCTCCTGCCCGGAGCGACCCCCGCGAGCGAGGACGACTTCGCACGCGAGTTCCTCGACCTGATCTTGGCGGTGAAGGTGGTGGCCTCGCTCGAGGAAGCGATCGATCACGTCACGCGCTACGGCACCGGACACAGCGAGGCGATTCTCACTCAGGACGACGCCCACGCCGACACCTGGGTCCGGCGCGTCGATGCGGCCGCCGTGCTCGTGAACGCCTCCACGCGCTTCGTCGACGGCGGGGAGCTTGGTTTGGGCGCCGAGGTGGGCATCTCGACCCAGAAGCTGCACGCTCGCGGGCCCATGGGCGTGCGAGAGCTGACCTGTTTGAAGTGGGTCGTACGCGGAGAGGGACAGATTCGATGAGCGCACTCGACCCGAGAGAAGAACTCGCCCAGCGCCTCGGATTGGCGAGTGTGCCACCGCCGCGCTTCGACTCACCCGCCGAGGTCCTGCAGTTGTTGGCGGCGCACGACTATCTCTCGGACGAGGCGATCTCCTCGGTCACGTTCCTGGCCGACCGACTCGCCAAGCCGGTCCTCGTCGAAGGACCCGCGGGCACGGGAAAAACCGCCCTCGCCAAGGCGGTGGCCGACGCGACGGGCGCGCGCCTCATACGCCTGCAGTGCTACGAGGGTCTCGATGAGTCCAAGGCACTGTACGAGTGGAACTATCGCAAGCAGTTGCTGCGCATCCAGGCGGGACGCCCCGAGGGCGCAGCCGCCGAAGAGTGGCACGACCTCGAAGAAGACATCTTCGCCGAGGAGTTCATGCTGACTCGCCCCCTCCTAGAGGCGATCTCGGCAACCGATCCGGTGGTGCTGCTGATCGACGAGGTGGACCGGGTCGAACTCGAGACCGAAGCGCTCCTGCTCGAGATCCTCTCTGAGTATCAGGTCTCGATTCCCGAACTGGGCACGGTGCGCGCCCAGCAGATCCCGATGGTCTTTCTCACGTCCAACAACACGCGCGAACTCTCCGAAGCCCTCAAGCGGCGCTGTCTGTATCTCTACGTGGGATACCCGAGCGTGGAGCGCGAGCGCGACATCATCGTCTCGCGCGTGCCGGGCATCACCAAGACCTTGGCCGAACAGATCGCCCAGGTGGTGCGGTCACTACGCACCCTGGACTTGAAGAAGGCGCCCTCGGTCTCAGAGACCCTGGACTGGGCGCGCACGCTGGTGGTGCTCGGGCGCGAGGAGATCGGCGACGAAGACGCCGCGTCCACGCTGCACATTCTTTTGAAGTACCAGTCGGACATCGAGCGGGCCACCAAGGAGTTGCTCGGCCGTTCGAGGCCCGTTGCTTAACCTGCTCGGCGACTTCATCGGCGAACTTCGCGCCGCGGGCATACCGGTGTCCATGAGCGAGCACGTCGACGCCGCCCGCGCGGTCGAGGTGATCGACCTGGGTGATCGCTCTTTGCTGCGCGCCACGCTGGCCGCGACCCTGGTCAAAGACGGCGACCACCTGCCGGTCTTTCACGGCGCCTTCGACGTCTACTTTTCCCTGCGTTCTTGGGACGCGGCCGAGGACCTGCTCGGCGAGGAGCTGGGGGCCCCAGGTGACGCCGAGGGGACCCAGGGCACGGGCGCCGACGGCCCGCGCGCGGGCGGGGGAGCGGGGGGATCGATGAGCGCGGCCGAGCTGTCCGAGATGCTCTTTCGGGCCCTGCGCGACGGGGATCAGTCCGCCCTGCGCGAAGGGGCGAGCGAGGCGGTCTCGCGCTACGCCGGCATGGAGCCGGGTCGACCCGTGGGCGGCACGTACTACCTGTATCGCACGCTGCGCAATCTGGAACTCGAACAGCTCGAAGAGCGCCTTCGCGGCGATGCAGCCGGCGACGAACTGGCCCAGAGACTGGCGCGCGACGAGGCGCGAGCGCGCATTAATCAGTTAAAGGCCGAGATCGAACGAGAGATCCGAGAGCGCTTAGTCGAGGACCGCGGCGCCGAGGCGCTGGCCAAGTCGGTGCGCAAACCCCTGCCCGAGGATTTAGATGTCATGCACGCGAATCGCGACGAGATGGCCCAACTCGAGCGGGCCCTTCGACCGCTCAGTCGCAAACTCGCGGTACGTCTGGCGCGCAAGCGGCGCCGACGTCGTCGCGGCCCCGTCGATCTACGCCACACCGTGCGCCGCAGCCTCTCTACCGGGGGCGTGCCGCTCGACCTGCGCTTTAAACCGCCGCGACCCGCCAAGCCCGAGATTTTCGTTATCGCCGACGTCTCGGGTTCGGTGGCGTCCTTCGCGCGCTTCACGCTCCACCTGGTCCACGCCATCTCTTCGCAGTTCTCCAAAGTGCGCAGTTTCGTCTTCGTAGACGGGCTCGACGAGGTCACGCACCTCTTTGAGGGGGTGGAGGATCCCGCCGACGCCGTGGCCAAGATCAACGCGGAAGCCGACGTGATCGCCTTTGACGGACACTCCGACTACGGACGCGCCCTGCTCAGTTTCCACGATCGCTTCGCGCGCTCGCTCACCAAGCGATCGACGGTGCTCATCTTGGGCGACGCGCGCAACAACTACCACCAGGCGAATCCCGAAGTCCTGGCCGACCTGCACTACCGCGCCAAGGCCGTCTACTGGCTGAACCCCGAGCCCGCGAACTATTGGAACAGCGGGGACTCGATCGTCGCCCAGTACGCGCCGTACTGCGACCGGGTGATCGAGTGTCGCACCCTGCGCCAACTCGAAGCCTTCGTGGGTGAACTGGGGTGAGCGAGGAGCTTCTTCCGCCCGAAGGTTTCCGCCAGCGCGGACCCGTGCCCTCGGGCACGCGCCTGGTGCTCATTCGACACGGCGAGTGCGTGGCCAACGAGCGCGGACTCGCCGGCGGTCCGATAGGAGACGGCGGGCTGACCGACCTCGGGCGCGCCCAGGCCCACGCCCTCGCGCGTCGAGTGACGGTGACCGGAGAACTGAAGGGCGCGGGCGCCTTCTACACCTCGATGCTGCCGCGCGCGATAGAGACGGGCGAGATCGTGTTCGCCGCGATCAACCCCGACCTGGTGCCGCGTCGCGACGAGGACCTGGGCGAGCTGCGCGTGGGCGTGGCCGACGGACTGACCTGGCCCGAGGTGAAGGAACGCTTCGAACTTCCCGACTGGAACGTGGATGCGAGTCGACGCAACGTCCCGGGCGGTGAGTCGCTGGTCGAGTTCTTCTACCGGGCTCGCGCGGCCATCGAACGAGTCGTCGCTCGCCACCCCGATGAACTGGTGGTCATTGTCACCCACGGCGGCGTGATCGAACAGGCGATGAAGATCTACCAGGGACTGGAGGCCGCCACGCGCTTGCGCCCTCGCATCGAACACCTTTCGATGACCGAGATCGAGTTTCACGAGGGTGCGCTGCGACTGCTGCGCTACAACGACCTCTCGCCCATCGGGGTCGAGTAGCGCTGGAGGTACTCCGCCACGTGAAACGCCATGTCGAGACTCTGGGTCGCGTTTAGTCGAGGATCGCAGATCGTGGTGTAGTTCGCGTCGAGGTCGGTTTCGTTGAGGCGCGAACCGCCCCCTAAACACTCGGTCACGTCGTCGCCGGTTAACTCGACGTGCAGCCCACCGGGCCACGTGCCGAGTGCTTGGTGCACTAAGAAAAACTGCGAGGTCTCGCTCAGCACGTCGTCGAAGTGCCGCGTCTTTTGGCCGCCCGAGGCGACGAAGGTGTTGCCGTGCATCGGATCACAGGTCCACAGCTCGCGTCGTCCGTCTTGGCGCAGCGCGTCGATGAGCGGCGGGAGCAGTTCGCTGATGCGTGCGTGGCCCATGCGCGAGATAAGCGTGAGCCGACCCGGAATGTTTTCGGGATTGAGCGCGTCCACTAAGCGGCGCAGTTCGTCGACTTCCATGCTGGGTCCGACCTTGAGGCCGAGCGGGTTCGAGACGCCCTTAAGGAAGTTCACGTGCGCGCCGTTGAGCTGGCGGGTGCGGTCTCCGATCCACAACAGGTGCGCCGAGCAGTCGTACCAGTCTCCGCTGAGCGAGTCGCGCCGGGTGAGCGCCTGCTCGTAGGGCAAGATGAGCGCTTCGTGGCTGGTGTAGAAGTCCACGGCCTGGAGCGCCTGGTCGTCGACGAGATCGATGCCGCAGGCCTTCATGAAAGCGAGGGCCCGATCAATCTCGTCGGCGATCACCTCATAGCGTTTGCCCTCCAGGGAGTTCGCCACGAACTGCTGGTTCCACGCGTGCACGCGCGACAGGGCGGCGAAACCTCCGGTGGTAAAAGCGCGCAGCAAGTTTAGGGTCGAGACGCTTTGGTGGTAGGCGGCCAGCAGCCGCTCAGGGTCCGCTCGGCGCCCGTCGGCGCTGAACTCTTCGGAGTTGACGATGTGGCCGCGAAAAGCCGGCAGCGACACGCCCGATCGCTCTTCGAACTCGTCGCTGCGCGGTTTGGCGAACTGACCGGCGATACGACCGACTTTGATAACGGGCACGCCCGAGGCGTAGGTCAGAGCCACCGCCATCTGCAAGATGACCTTCAATTTGTCGCGGATGGCGTCGGCGGAACTTTCGTGAAAGGACTCTGCGCAGTCGCCCGCTTGGAGCAAAAACGCCTTACCGTCAGCGACTTGACCCAACTGATCCTGGAGGCGGCGCGCTTCGCCGGCAAAGACCAGAGGGGGTTTGGTCGCGAGTTGGGCCTCGACGCGAGCGAGATGCGCGGCGTCGGGCCAGGTGGGACTTTGGGCGACCGGAAATGCGCGCCAACCTCGTGGCGTCCACTCCGGTGTCGACACGTCCATCGCCCAAGCCTAAGGGCTCTTCGAAGAGGCCATCATTCGCACGTAGTATTCGTCAGTGGAAGACGGTCATCTCGGGCTCTTCGGGGGCACCTTCGATCCGCCGCACCTCGGACACGTCGCCGCACTGAAAGCGGCCTCATCGAGCGGGCGATTTACTCGCATCGTGGTGACTGTCGCGGGCGAGCCTTATCAGAAGGGACCGAGGGTTCTTGATGCGGCGGTTCGGCTAGCTATGGCCCACGCCGCGTTCGACCAGATCCCCCTCGTGGACGTATCGGACATGGAGATTCGCCGCTCGGGGCCGAGTTACACGATCGACACCGTTCGCGAACTCGAGGCGGGCGCCCGCGCCCTCGACCTCATCGTGGGGGCTGACCTGGCCGCCCAACTCGACGCCTGGCACGAAGCCGATGCGCTAAAAGCCCTCGTGGAAGTGGGTGTAGTACCGCGCCCCGGATCTAGTATCACCCCGCCGATTGGATGGCGCCACTACGAGATCGCTATGCAACCGGTGGATCTATCGAGTACGTTCATACGTGACATGTCACTGAGCGACACGGATCTACACAGCTTCTTGCCGGAGAGCGTTATTCCGCTCTACGTGAAGGCGCGAGGCTAAAGTCGAAGCAATGGCAGTTCGATTATTCGATCTGACGGACGAGCAGTCGATACGACTCGAGGCCCTCGAAGCAGCGCCCCGCCGTCAGCACGTTCGTCGCACGCGACAGCGCTACGCCATCCTCGGCATTACGGCGACCGCCGTACCGTTCATTGCCGCTCTTGTGCTTCTTGGGACCTCCCACTGAGTGACGCGTTGAGGAGCGGCGAGTCACCCGGCTCCTACTCCGCGTACGTGAACACTCTGGTGAACGCCACGGTGGTGGCCGCCGAAGAAAAGATCGGCATCGATACCGTCATCTTGGATCTGCGCGAGTTCGTCGACTCCTTTGACGCGCTGGTCATCACGTCAGGTCGCAACGATCGTCAGGTGCGCGCAATCGCCGAAGAGGTGGAGCGTCTCGTGGAGAGGGCTCTGCACGTCAAGCCCGCTCACGTTGAAGGGCTCTCGGACGCGCAGTGGGTGGCCCTCGATTACGGCGACGTCATCGTGCACGTCTTTGACGAGAGCAGTCGCGACTACTACGACTTAGAGCATCTTTGGAACGCGGCCCCGGCGCTGCGTCCCGCGCCCGCGTCCTAACTGTTTAAGAGGCTCTCAAAGTCCGTCGGGGTGGCGAGCAACGTTCGCCTGCCATTGGGCAACAAAAGCTCCTGGGGTTGTCCCGCCACGCGGATCTCGAGACCCTTGGTGGCACCTACGACGTCGGCGGTGAGGACCAGCTGGCCGACGGCGAGGATCTGTTGTTGGCGCGGCAGAGACGACAGCGACGTGGCGAAGTTGATGTAACCGGTCGTTTTAACCACCTCGGCCGAGATCACCACGAGCGAGGTGGGTAGCGCCGAAGCGAATCCGGCCGACTTTTCGATGGTGGTGGGTCCGAGCAGCAGTTGCTCCACCACGGTGGCGAGGGCGGGGGGCGAGGGCACGATGCGACTCGCCGGCGAGAGGTGTCCCGACGCGTCGACGATGTAGACCGGCTGGGTGATGAAGCGCACCCGGGCGTGGTTGGTTCCCGGGATCGTGGGCGCCAATAGCTCGAAGGGCACGCGCTTGGGTGAGATGCGCACCGCGGCGCGATTCGGGGTCACGAGCGAGCAGCTCGCCAGCGCGAGCGCGCTCGTGACTAGCACGAGTGGAACGCGCAGCCTCATTCGCGCTCCTCGTCTTCGTAGGGCAGGAGAATCTGGAATCGGGCGCCCCCTTCGGGGCTCTCGAGCACGCTGATCGAGCCGTTAAAGGCGCGTACGTGATCGCGAACCAGCGCGAGACCGAGCCCCGTGCCGCGCGCGATGCCGCGGTCGTGGGCGGCGCGACCGCGAAAGAATCGCTCAAAGACGCTCTCGCGCTCCTCTTTGGGGACGCCCAAGCCCGCGTCGTCCACGTTGATGGCGAGCAGGTCGGACTCGGCCCCCACGCGCACCGCACTCGTCCCCCCCGCGTAGTAGTGGGCGTTATCGATCAGATTGGCCATCACGCGCTCGAAGCGCCGACGGTCCACCGTGACGAGGGCGTCGCCGATGGCGTCGTCGATGATCACCGGCGGCTCGTCGAGGCCGTGGCGTCGCGCCGAGGAACGCACCGACTGACGCACCAACTCCACCGCGTTCACGGTCTCAATGACCAGGGGAACGGCGCCGGCGTCGCTGCGCGCCATCTCGAGTAGGTCCTCCACCAGCGACTGGAATATCGACAGGTCCGCGCTCAGCAGATCCAGACTCTCTTGGCCGGCGGGGGAGAGTTCGCCTCGGTGCTGTTGAAGGACCGAAGAGGTGGTGGCCAGAGTCGTGAGGGGAGAGCGCAGTTCGTGGCTCACGTCGCTCGCAAAGCGCGCGTCGCGCTCGATGCGATCGACCAGCTGGCTCACCATGGCGTTGAAGGACTCGGTGAGCTGTTGGACCTCGCGGTCCGCCCGGGTCACTTCGAGGCGCGTGGACAAGGTGCCTTCGGCGATCGCGGCCGCCGCGCGCGACACGCGCGCGAGGGGTTGTACCGCGCGGCGCGCGACCCACAGGCCCCCCGCGATGCCGAGCAGGGAGGTCGCGATGGCCCCCAGCAGCAGGTTGTGCAACAGCGTGTTGAGCGAACGCTGGAGCGAGGCCATGGGAAAGACTTCGTAGAACTGGGTCTCGACCGCCGGGATCGGTATGCCGACCACGAACTCGAGTTGACCATTCACTTCCAGGATCTGGGATGCGGCGTGACCGTCGGCCACGTCAATTTGGATGCCGCTGGGCACATCGTGGGTGGACGAGCCCTGTGAGCGAGAGAGCCACTGGTGGAAGGTCTTGACCAACGCGCCCGAGTCGGTGGCGTGCTCGATGGAGTTCAGAATCCGGTCGAGGTCGGGGGCCGAGGTGTAGAGGGTGGAGCGGACCAGTTCGGCGCTCTCGTAGCTCTCATGTAGGTCCGTGTGCTGGAGGTCGTGGACGAGTTCGTGGTGCACGCCCTCGTAGGTGAGGGTGGCGAAGAGTGCGGACAGGACGACGGCCCCTAAGCCGAAGGTAATGAGGAGTCGAAGACGCAGACTCCGCTGGCGCATTAGATGACCAGCTTGTAGCCCGTTCCGCGGACTGTGACGAGGTAGGTGGGGCTGGCCGGGTCGGGCTCGATCTTCATACGCAGGCGCCGTATGTGCACGTCCACCAGCCGGCTATCGCCGAAGTAGTCGTATCCCCACACGTGCTCAAGCAGATCTTCGCGCGAGAGAACTTTGCCGTTCGCGGCCGCTAAGTCGGTGAGCAGCCGAAACTCGGTGGAGGTGAGGTGCAGCTCGGTGCCGTCGCGGTGGCGAACCACCCCTTCGTCGGGGATCACCGACAGTTCGCCCAGTTGGAAGGCGTGGGTACTCTTGTCGGGACGGCGGCGAAGGTGCGCGCGAACCCGGGCCAAGAGCTCTTCGGGCACGAAGGGCTTGGTGACGTAGTCATCGGCACCCGACTCCAGGCCCAGCACCACGTCGGCGGTCTCGTCGCGCGCCGAGACGATCACGATGGGCACGTCGCTGGTCGAACGCAGCGCCTCACACGTTTGGAATCCGGTCATGCCCGGCAGCATGACGTCCACGATGGCCACGTCGGAGGTCATGCGCGAGAACATCGCGACCCCGAGTTCGCCCGTGGGGGCGTCGTCGACGCTGAAGCCTTCGCCTTCAAACATCAGCTTCAACGCGGTGCGAATGTGGTCGTCGTCTTCCACAATCAAGATTCGAGGCATCCCCACTCCTTCGGACTCGCCCAAGATTAGTGAACGCACCCGACTCACCCCCCTTACTAGCCTGGTGACGTGTCGGAAGTGCAGGTGAGCGAACGAACCGCAGCGCGCTGGATGCTGAGCGAATACGCCCAAACTCTGCGGGCCAAGGATCGCTCGCCGGCGACCGAGCGCAGCTACCTCTCGGACGTGCGCGCCTTCGTGGCCTGGGCCGACGGCCGCGATCGCCTCGAGCCCGCGGCGATTTCGACGAGGGATCTGCGCGACTACATGGTGTTCATGACGAATCGCGGCGACGAGCGCAGCTCGGTGCTGCGCCGGCGCGCGTCCTTGCGGGGCTACTTCGCCTGGCTCTTCGAGCGTGGACACGTCGCGGCTAATCCGGCCGCCCGGCTACTCGCGCCCAAGGCGACGCACCGTTTGCCCACCATCGTCTCGCGCGAGCAGCTCGAGACTCTCTTGGACGACGACTGGGGCGAGGACGAATGGGCGGTGCTCGATCGCGCGGTATGCGAAGTCCTATACGGCGCGGGCCTGCGCGTGTCGGAGCTGTGCGGTCTGGACCTGGAGAGCGTGGACTACACGCGCGGACTACTGCGCGTGCTCGGCAAGGGCCGCAAGGAGCGCCTGGTGCCCGTGCACCACAAGGCGCTGGAGTCGATCCGGCTCTGGGTCGACGACGCGCGCGAGGACGTGGCCAAGGACGACTCCCCGCGCGAAGCGCTCTTTTTCAACCACCGCGGGCGTCGCCTCGGTCCGCGCGACGTGCGCCGGATACTCGATCATCGCCTCGATCAGGGCCACGTCCATCCCCACGCGCTGCGCCACACCTACGCCACCCACCTGCTCGAGGGCGGAGCGGACCTGCGCGTGGTCCAAGAGTTGCTCGGACACGAGAACCTGCGCACGACCCAGATTTACACCCACGTCTCAAAGTCGCGTCTGCAGAACGTGCACCGCGCGACCCACCCGAGGGGCTGAACACGCCCGTCGGTTAGACTGGTCCGGCTCTCTCACCGCGGGAGAGCGACTGAGTTGTCCCCGCAGTTTCGTACGGTCGCCGATTTCGGTGCTCTGCGGGGTTGAAGCAACCATACGAAAGGACTATTGATCGTGGCACTCGTCACTCTGCAGGAACTGTTGGATTCGGGCGTGCACTTCGGGCACCAGACCCGACGTTGGAACCCCAAGATGCGCCGCTTCATTCTCGGCGAGCGCAATGGGATCTACCTGATCGATCTGCGCAAGACCCTGGCCGGCATCGAAACGAGCTACGCCTACGTGCGCGACCTCGTGGCCGGTGGCGGCGTGATCCTCTTCGTGGGTACCAAGAAGCAGACTCAGGGCCCCATCGAGGACTACGCCAAGGCCTGCGGCATGCCCTTCGTGAACCAACGCTGGCTCGGCGGCATGCTCACCAACTTCTCCACGGTCGCGGGCCGCGTGAAGCGGCTCATCGAACTGCGCGCCATGGAGCGCGCCGGCGACTTTAACAACATGCCCAAGCGCGAGGCCCTGCGCCACAGCCGCGAGCTCGAGAAACTGGACCGCAACCTCAGCGGCATCGCCAATCTTGATCACGTGCCCGACGCGATCTTCGTGATCGACACGAAAAAAGAGCACATCGCGGTCACCGAAGCCAAGAAGCTCGGCCTGCCGGTGGTGGCGGTCGTAGACACGAACTGCGACCCCGACGTGATCGACTACGTCATCCCGGGCAACGACGACGCGATCCGCGCGGGATCCCTTTTGTGCCGCCTCATCGCCGACGCCGTCAGCGAGGGCCGCTACATCCGCCAGAACCGCCCCGCGGTGACGGTGGCGCCGACGAGCGCGGCGAGCGCCTAAGACGAACTACGAGATCGAAAGAGAGACATCAAGGTGAGCTTCACCGCCAAAGACGTACAGAACCTGCGCCAGGCGACCGGGGTGGGGATGATGGACGCCAAGCGCGCCCTCGAGGCGAACGACGGCGACATGGAAGCGGCCGTGCAGTGGCTGCGCGTGCAGGGACTCGCCTCGGCCGCTAAGCGCGCGGACCGTGAAGCCAGCGAAGGCGCAGTCGCGGTCGTGCGTGACGGCAACGTCGCGGCCATCGTCGAACTGCGCTGCGAGACCGACTTCGTGGCCAAGTCCCAAGAGTTCGTGGCCCTGGCCGACGAGATCGCCGCCAAAGTGGTGGCGGAGGACGAGCAGTCGGTCGAGCACTTCAAGGAGAACATTGAGACCATGCTCACCACCTTGAAGGAGAACATCTCCATCGGTCGCGTCTATCGGCTCGAGGCCGGCCCCGGCGAGGTCATCGACACCTATCTGCACATTCAAGCGGATCGTGGCGTGAACGCGGTGATCGTGGTGGTGAAGGACGGGAGCGAGGACGTCGCCCACGAGCTGACGCTGCACATCGCTTTTGCTCGCCCGGAGTACCTGCGCCGCGAGGACGTCCCCGCCGCGGCGGTGGAGGCCGAGCGTAAGACCATCGAGGAGATCACGCGCAACGAGGGCAAGCCCGAGGCCGCGATCCCCAAGATTCTCGAGGGCCGGCTGAATGGCTGGTACAAGGAGCGGGTCCTCTTGGATCAGCCGTACGTGCAGGACGACAAAGAAACGGTGGCGCAGTTCTTGAAGGGTGCGTCGATTAGCGCGTACGCTCAAGTAGTCATCGGGGGATAGGTCGTCGTCGTGCGTCGAGTGGTGCTCAAACTCTCGGGTGAAGCCCTAGCTTCGGCCGCCAGCGACGAAACCATTGACGCAGCGACCGTTGACTTTCTGGCGATCGAGATCGCGGCGGCTATGGAGCGCGGTGGACTCGAGCTCGCCGTGGTCGTGGGCGGCGGGAACATTTGGCGCGGGGCGACCGGTGAACTCGCGGGCATGAACCGAGCCAACTCCGATCACATGGGCATGCTCGGCACCGTGATCAACGCACTCGCCCTCCAAGACTCCATCGAGAACCACGGTCGCGCCACGCGGGTGATGTCGGCCATCAACATGGACCAAGTGGCCGAGCCCTACATTCGTCGGCGCGCGGTTCGACACCTCGAAAAGGGTCGCGTGGTGATCTTCGCGGCCGGCATGGGCAACCCGTACTTCACCACCGACACCCCGGCCGCCCAGCGTGCGGCCGAAGTGGAGGCCGAGATCGTCTTGAAGGGTACCCACGGGGGCGTGGACGGCGTCTACGACCAGGACCCCAACGTGAATCCGCAGGCGAAGAAGTTCGAGGAGATCTCCTTTGACGACGTGATCGCCAAAGACCTGCGCGTGATGGACATGACCGCGATCACCTTCTGCAAGGACAATCACCTGCCCATCCGCGTTTTCGACCTGATGGCTGAGGGGAACCTCGGTCGCGCCCTCGACGGAGCGCCCGTCGGTACGCTGGTGAGGTAATGGAGAACGAACTCGTCGATCTCGTCATGGATGACACGCGCGACAAGATGGCCCGCGCCATCGATCACGTCAAGGGCGAGTTCGCCACCGTGCGCACCGGTCGGGCCTCATCTTCACTGGTCGAGGGCCTGTTGATCGACTACTACGGCACCGAGACTCCGCTCAAGCAGTTGGCCAACTTCTCGGTGCCCGAGCCGCGCCTGCTGGTCGTTTCTCCCTTCGATAAGGGTTCGATTCCGGCCATCGAGAAAGCGATCGGCAACGCCAACCTCGGTCTCACGCCCTCGAGCGACGGCCAGATCATTCGACTTAACTTTCCCGCGCTCACCGAAGAGCGCCGCCGCGACTTCGTCAAAGTCGTCAAGACCAAGGCCGAAGAGGGCCGCGTCGCGTTGCGTGGCGTGCGCCGTCACGCGCGCCAGGAGTTGGAGAACTTAGAGAAGGAAGAAGGTCTCTCCAGCGACGAGATCGAACGCCTCGAGAAAGTTCTCGACAAGATGACCCACGACGAAGTCGCCGTGGTCGATGAGCTACTCGCGCACAAGGAGCAGGAACTTCTTGAAGTCTGACGACGACGGCACGCTCGACGACGAGCCCACTGGCCAGTTTCCGGTGGCGAGCACCAGCGACCCTCGCGTCACGATCACCGGTGCCGAGATCGCCTCTGAAGTCGTCGACGACGCGCCCGTCCTCGACCCCGAAACGTTGTTGCCTCACTGGACCGACGCTCCCACGGGTCAGGTGCCCATCGTGGTGGCGCGCGAGAGTGCCAAGGACGACGATCCCTGGTCGGCGGTGCCCGCGCCGGCCTGGCGCGAGGGCGAGGCCGACTGGGTCGCCCACGAAGACCAGTTCGAGGTGTCCTTCCTGGCTGGCGAGACCAAAGTGGACGACTCGCGCCCCTGGGAGTTCGACTTAGAGACGCCGGTCGTCGAAGACGACGAGCCCGCCTTCGAAGCCCCCCGCCCCGAGCCCTTGCGCACCCAGCGCACCCGACGCAGCGCCACCCAAAATCCGCTGGCCGGACGCGCCGTGCGCCAGACCTCGAGCAGCGTCTCGACCGCCACCCTCACCGGGGTGGGCCTGGCGATCGTGGTATTTGGCGTCTTTGCGATTGGCCCGCTCGCTCTGAGTGTGCTCGTGCTCATCGCCCTGGCCCTGGCGGCCGCCGAAGCCTTTGCCGGATTCCGCAGCGTCGGAGCGCACCCGGCCACCATCTTGGGGATCGTGGCCGTGCTCACCTTGGGCATCGCGGTCTACAACAAGGGACTCGTCGTCGTGGGCGCCGTCTCGGTGCTGCTCGTGATCTTCGGCTTTATCTGGTACATGAGCGCCCCCACCAAGATCGACGTCCTGGACGGTCTGGGCGCGACAATTTTCGTCTACGCATGGGTCGGCATCCTGGGCAGCTACGCCATCGTGATGCTCGCGCCCAACACGTACCCGAATCGCAACGGCATGGCCTTCGTCTTTGGCGCGCTGGCCCTGACGATCTGTAACGACGCGGCCGCGCTCTTTACCGGGCGTTGGCTCGGGCGTCATCCCCTCAACAAAGCGCTGTCCCCGAACAAGACCATCGAGGGCACGATCGGCGGCACGGTCGTCACGCTGGTGGCCGGCGCCTTGTTGTTGCCGCTCATCAGCCCGTGGACCGTCGCGCACGGCCTCGAGGCCGCGGTGGCGATGTGCGTCGTGGTGCCCCTGGGCGACCTCTTTGAATCGATGGTGAAGCGCACGCTGGGCGTCAAGGACTTCGGACGCCTGCTGCCCGGGCACGGCGGACTGCTCGATCGAGTCGACGGACTTCTCTTTGCCTTGCCCACGATGTACTACCTCTTGCACGTCATCAAGCTGAAGTAGCGAAGATGACCGGGCGCTCACGCGTGGCGTTGCTCGGGGCGACGGGATCGATCGGCGTCCAAACTCTCGACGTGCTGCGCAGTGAGCGCGAGCGCTTCGAATTGATCGCCATCGCGGGCGGAGAGCAGTTGAGCGAACTCGCGGCGATCGCGCGGGAGTTCCACGTGGCTCGCATCGGGGTGAAGAGCGACGCGCATCGCGCGACCCTCGCTGATCTGGTGGGAGGCGACGTCGAGATCGTCGTGGGCGACCAGGGCCTCGAGGATCTGGCGCGCAGCGCGGACGTCGTGGTCAATGCGGTCATGGGATTTGCGGGGCTTCCCGTAACCCTCGGCGCGCTCGCGGCGGGCAAGCGACTGGCCCTGGCCAACAAGGAGTCGCTCATCGCGGCCGCGCCGCTGGTGGCCGCGGTGCGCGCGACCCCCGGAGCAGAGTTGCTGCCGATCGATTCTGAGCACTGCGCCATTCACCAGTGCCTGGCGAGTTCTCCCTACGGTCTGGGGTACCCCGACGTGCGCCGCCTTCTCATCACCGCCTCGGGCGGCCCGTTTCGCGGCTGGTCGCAGGACCAGCTCAAGGGTGCGACCAAGGACGAGGCCTTGCACCATCCGACGTGGTCGATGGGAGCCAAGATCACCATCGACTCGTCGACCTTGATGAACAAGGGCCTCGAAGTGATGGAGGCGACCGCGTTCTTCGGCATCGAAGTCGATCGAGTCGAGGTGGTCGTACACCCTCAGTCGATCGTGCACTCGATGGTCGAGTACGTGGACGGCTCGGTTCTGGCCCAACTCTCGAACCCCGACATGCGCCTGCCCATCGCGTACTGCCTGGGCGCGCCGGACCGGCTCGACCACGCCTATGGCCAACTCGACTTCACCCGGGGACTCGAGCTCACGTTCGAAACTCCCGACCACGATGCCTTCCCCGCGATCCAGCTGGCCTACGACGCGGCGCGCGCCGGGGGAGCGGCGCCGGCCTGGCTGAGCGCGGCCAACGAGGTGGCCGTGGAGGCGTTCTTAAAGGACGAGATCAACTGGTGCGACATCATTGCGGTGGTGGCGGCCACCATGGATCGCTATGAATCCCAAGAGCTAGAGACTCTTAGCGGGTTATTAGAGAACGACGAGACCGCACGACGATGGGCGCACGCTAGCCTCAAAAAGTAGCCATGGACCCCACGACATCGTCGGTGCGCCAGTCCCCCTGGGCGTTGTTTGTCGGCATTGTCGCCTTCATTGGACTCCTCACGTGGCAAGTCGGCTGGGCGTTGCCGGTGGTGATCCTGCTGATCTTGTTCATGGTGATGGCCCACGAGTTCGGCCACTTCATCACCGCCAAGCGCGCCGGGCTCTTGGTGAGCGACTTCTTCGTGGGGTTTGGACCGGTGCTGTGGTCGACCCAGCGCGGCGAGACCCGCTACGGCATCCGGGCCCTTCCCCTAGGCGGCTACGTCAAGGTACCGGGGATGACCTGGGACGCCAAGGTGCCCGAGAACGAAGAGGCGCGAACCTACCGCGCCGCTTCCTATCCCAAGAAAGTCCTCTTCGCCTCGGCGGGCTCGATCATGCACGTCATCATGGCTCTCGCGCTGGCCTGGGTCGCCCTCACCTTCATTGGCAATCCCTCCCCGTCGCACGTGGGCATTCAAGACTTCAGCCAGTGGCAGGGATACGCTCAAACCCCCGCCCAGCGCGCCGGCTTTCACTCCGGCGACCGGTTCGTGAGCATCGACGGCCACCAGGTCACGAGCGAGAGCCAGTTAATTCACCTGCTCAGTACGGCCTCGGGTCAACGCCTTACGGTGGTCGTCGCGCGCCACGGTTCGGACCTCACCTTGCACGTGACTCCGGTGAATGGCAAGAGCGTGAAGTCCGGTGGCAAGCATCTCGCCAATCACGGCTACATCGGTATCAGCGTGACCGAGTTGACGGTGCGCACCTCTCCGCTGGCCGCCATTCCGGACTCCTTCACCCAGGTCGTGCACTACGTGGGCGACGCCTTCGTGGCCATTGGCAGGCTCCCCGGTGAGTTCCCGAGCCTCTTTCACCAGGTGGCCAGCGCCAAGGCGGCCGAGAATCCCACGAACGAGGAGTATCGCCCGTCCTCGATCGTGGGGATCACGCGCTTCGCTGATCAAGCCGCCAACGCCGGAGCGCTGCCGCTCATCGCGATCCTGGCGCTCGTCAACGTCTTCATCGGGGTGCTCAATATGCTGCCGATGCTGCCCCTGGACGGCGGGTACGTGGCAATCGCCACCTACGAGCGGCTTCGCTCGCGCCGCGGGGTGCGTTACCGCGCGGACGTCAACAAGCTCGCCCCGTTCGTCTACGCCTTTATGAGCGCGCTGCTGGTGCTCTTTGCCTGCACCCTGTACCTCGATATCGCCCACCCGATCCCCAACCCCTTCTAAGTGGGGTGCTTGGCGGCCCTCTCGCACGAGGCAGACTAGGGACATGGAAGTCTCCAGCAGTTTGATCACGCCGCGTCGTCCCACCCGCCAGATCTCGGTGGGCTCGGTCAAGGTCGGCGGTGACGCGCCCATCTCGGTTCAGTCCATGACCACGACCAAGACCGCCGACGTCGAAGGCACCCTTCAGCAGATCTACGCCCTGGCCGCTAACGGCGCGGACATCGTGCGCTGTACGTGTAACGAGCGCGCGGCCGCCGAGGGCCTCGCCCAGATCGTCCCGCGCTCGCCGGTTCCCATCGTGGCCGACATCCACTTCCACGTCGAGATGGCCCTGGCTGCCCTCGAAGCCGGCGTGAACGGCCTGCGCCTCAACCCCGGCAACCTGCGCAAGCCCGAGGAGATCAAACTGGTGGCGAGCGAGGCCAAGGACCGCGGCGTGCCCATTCGCATCGGCGTGAACGCCGGATCCTTGCACCCCGACATCTACGAGCGTTTCGGCGGCGCGACCCCCGAGGCGTTGGTGGAGTCGGCGCGCATCGAACTCGCCTACTTCGAAGAAGTCGGATTCAGCGACGTCAAGATCTCGGTGAAGGCCTCCTCCGTCGCCCTCATGATCGCCTCGTATCGCCTCGCCTCAGAGACCTTCGATCACCCCTTGCACCTCGGCGTGACCGAAGCCGGTCCTCTTCCGTGGGGACTGCTCAAGGGCACGGCCGGCATCGGGACCCTGCTCGCCGAGGGCATCGGCGACACGCTGCGCTACTCACTGACCGCCGACCCGGTGGAGGAGGCCCGCGCGGGGCGCACCCTGCTCGAGTCGCTCGGCCTGCGCGAGCGTAAGGGCCTGGACCTCATCGCCTGTCCGAGCTGCGGGCGCGCGGAGATCGACGTCATCAAGGTCGCCAACGAGGCCCAGGATGCGCTGCGCGATCGCAACATCCCCCTTCAGGTGGCGGTGATGGGCTGTGTGGTCAACGGTCCGGGCGAAGCGCGCCACGCGGACCTCGGCATCGCCGCGGGCAAGCACCGCGGACACCTCTTTATCCAGGGCCAGATCATCCGCGTCGTGCCCGAAGACGAGATGGTCGCCGCCCTCGTCGATGAGGCCACCAAGATCGTCGAAGAGGGACTCGAGGCCCGCCTCGCCGCGCGCGACGCCAGCGCGGAAAAAGAGGCCGAGGCCGACCGCGCCGCGCTGCTCGACGACAAAGGCGCCGACGTCAACAACGCACAAGTGAAGATCGACCAGATTCGCCGTCACGCTGAGAAGTAACTCGGGCTGTAGGGTGTTCCGAACTCTCTAAGGAGACCCGTGGCGACACCGAGTGCCCTCACCCCTCAGGACCAGGACTTCCCGCGCTGGTACCAAGACGTGGTCGCCAAGGCCGAGATGGCCGACAACGGACCCGTGCGCGGCACGATGGTGATTCGCCCCTACGGATACGCCATCTGGGAGCGCATGCAGGCCGAGATGGACGCGCGCATTAAGGCAACCGGCGCGAAGAACGCGTACTTTCCCCTCTTCATCCCCGAGAGCTACTTCTCGCGCGAGGCCGAGCACGTCGAAGGCTTCAGCCCCGAGCTGGCCGTGGTGACCCACGCCGGAGGAGAAGACCTCGCCGAGCCGGTCGTGGTGCGTCCGACCTCCGAGACCGTGATCGGTGAGTTCATGGCCAAGTGGATCCAGAGCTACCGCGACCTGCCCCTCCTGCTCAACCAGTGGGCCAACGTCGTGCGCTGGGAGCTGCGTCCGCGCCTGTTCCTGCGCAGCACCGAGTTCCTCTGGCAAGAGGGTCACACCGCTCACGCGACGTACGAAGACGCGAGTGCTTACGCGCGCACGATCCACTACGAGGTGTACAACGACTTTCTCCTCGACGTGCTCGCGGTGCCCAGCTACCTGGGCATCAAGCCGGCGAGCGAGCGATTCCCCGGCGCGATTAACTCCATGACCGGCGAGGGGGTGATGCGCGACGGCAAGGCCCTGCAGATGATGACCACCCACGAACTCGGTCGCAACTTCGCGCGCGCCTTCGACATCTACTTCCAGAGCGAAGAGGGCGAGGCGAATCTGTGCTTCACGACCTCCTGGGGGGCGTCCACGCGCCTGGTGGGAGGGCTCATCATGGCCCACGGCGACGACCGGGGGCTCATCGTGCCGCCTCGCCTCGCCCCCACTCAACTCGTGGTGGTCGCGGTGCGCGACGACGCCGAGGTGAACGAAGCCTGCGAGCGCGTGGCGCTCGAGTTGAGCGAAGCCGGGGTGCGCGTCGAGATCGATCGCGGACGCGGAAGCTTCGGCCGTCGGGTCACCGACTGGGAGATCAAGGGTGTGCCGCTGCGACTCGAAGTAGGTCCGCGCGATCTCGCCCAGGGTCTCGTGACCCTGGTGCGCCGCGACACCGGCGACAAGACCCCCCTCGCTTTGGGCGCGCTGGTCGCCGAGGTGCCCGCACTTCTTGAGCGGATCCAAAGCGACCTACTGGCGCGTGCGGTTGCCCATCGCGACGCGCGAACGCGCAACGTGAGCTCACTCGCCGAGGCGATCGAGGCGGCCCAGGACGGCTTCGCGCGCCTCGCCTGGGATCAGGTGGCGGGTGCGGGCGAGGCCGAACTCAACGCCCAGGCCGTGAGCGTGCGGTGCCTGCAGCGCCAGGACGGCTCGATGCCCGAGAGCGAGGACGAAGCAGGGCTGATCGCGCTCGTCGCGAAGAGTTATTAGCCAAGTTTTATTCTGAGGTTTATTGCACTACGGTGAGTTTTACTTCGGGTGTTTCTCGTTGTAAGACCTGATTTTCACTGCTACAATTGATGCTTACAGTCCGCTCAGGACGTATGGACTCGTTAAGCGCGGGCCTCGGGCCCGCGCTTTTTTAATGTCCGTACGTCCCTGAGCGACAGCGAAAGGAGACGGGATATGGACTGGGACGCCACGCTCCGACCACTCGTTGAGCCGCTGGGACTGGAACTGTACGACGTGGAGTTTTCCACAGGCACCCTGGACGTCGTGGTCACGAGGCCGGGCGGGGTGGACGTCGAGGCCCTCGCCAGCGCCAACCGCACGATTTCTCAGTGGCTGGACGCTCACGACCCCATCGCCGGGCGCTTCACGCTGGACGTCTCGAGCCCCGGGCTCGAGCGCAAGCTGCGCACGCCCGCGCACTTTTTGAGCGCGGTGGGCGAAGTGGTGACGTTGCGAGAAAAGCGCGAGGGCGACGCCACCCGCCGCCTCGAGGGGGTGCTCGTGGCCTCGAATGAGAGCACGCTCACCATCGAGGACGCGCAACTCGGTGCGCTCACGATCTCTTTGGATGCGGTCGAACGCGCCCGCACGGTCTTTCACTGGGGAGCCCAAGCGCCCACCCCGGCTCGCACCAAGAAGTCTCAGACCCCGAAAAAGGGCGCCCGCGCGTCCTCTTCGAGCAAGAAAGGCTAGACATGGCGAACTTCGAATTTCTCGAGGCCCTCGGTCAGATTGCGCGCGACCAGAACATCGACGAAGGCGAACTGCTCATCGCGTTGGCCAACGCCCTCCTCGCTGCGTATAAGCGTCGCCCCGACTCCGCCGAAGACGCCGAAGTGGAGATCAACCCCGAGACCGGCGAGATCAAGGTCTGGGGGCTCGAACTCGACCTTGAGGGCAACGTGACGCGCGAGTGGGACGCCACGCCCGAGGACTTCGGGCGCATCGCCGCCCAGACGGCCAAGCAGGTTCTGATGCAGCTGATCCGCGACATCCAGCGCCGCCAGATGTACGAAGAGTTCGCCAACCGCGAGGGCGACATCGTCTCGGGCACCGTGCAGCAGAACGACAACCGCTACACGCTGCTCGACCTCGGACGGGTGGAGGCGCTCTTGCCCCAGGCCGAGCAGATCGCCTTCGAGCGCTACGAGCACGGCGCGCGGATCAAGGTCTACATCGTTGAAGTGCGCAAGACCAACAAGGGGCCCCAGATCGTGGTGAGCCGCACCCATCCCGCGCTAGTGGCCAAGCTCTTCGAGATCGAGGTTCCCGAGATCGCCAGTGGCATCGTCGAGATCAAGGCGCTCGCGCGCGAACCCGGCCACCGCTCCAAGATCGCCGTCGCTTCGAACGATCAGATGATCGACCCGGTGGGGGCGTGCGTGGGCGCGCGCGGTTCGCGCGTGCGCAACATCACCAACGAGCTGCGCAGTGAGCGCATCGACGTGGTGCCCTACAGCGACGATCCCATTGCGTTCATCCAGTCCGCCCTGCAGCCCGCGCGCGTGCGCGAGGTGCGATTGGACGAGGTCGAGGGAATCGCCACGGTCATCGTGCACGATCAGCAGCTATCGCTGGCCATCGGCAAAGAGGGCCAGAACGCGCGCCTCGCGGCGCGCCTGACGGGATGGCGCATCGATATTCGCTCCGAGAACGAGGGGATCGAAGAAGTCGTCGAAGAGGTGTGGACCGACGGCGACGTCGTGGTCGATGAAACCGTAGCGGTGGTGAGCGACGAGAGTGGCGAGGTCGAGGCCGTGGTCTCCGACACGGTGATCACCGACTCTCAGGGCGACATCGAAGAGGTCGTAGTGGTCGAAACGGTCGCGGAGGACGGACAATAAGTCGATTTCGTACCTGCGTCGTCTGCCGACGCCGCCGACTCGACCACGAGATGGTGCGCGTCGGCCGCGACAGTCACGGGGAGTGGTACCGGGGCCGGGGCGAGGGCCGCGGCGCGTGGCTGTGCCCCGAGGACTGCGCGAGCCACGTGCAGGTTTCGCACCTTGCCCGGGTCCATCGGCGGAGCTTTGAGGCCGACGACGCCGCTAAGGTGCGCGAGCTTGCGGCCAGTAAAAGGCCGTAGTTGTGAAAGAATAGGAAACTGTGCCCGCCGAACGTGCGGGGACGTGAAATAAGGGAACGTTTTGGCTCCAAAGAAGATCCGGGTGCACGAGCTCTCGAAGGAACTCGGAATGACGAGCAAAGAGTTGCTCGCACTCGCCGTAAAACTGGGCATCGGCGCGTCGAGCCCGTCGGCGTCCATTGAAGACGCCCAGGCTGACCGCATACGACGCCGCGCCGATCAGGATGGACTGCGCCGTGACGTGGCCGACGACGCGAAAGCGCAGAAGGCGACCAAGGCGCTGAAAGCCACCAAAGCCGCCAGCCCCGCGGGGGAACCTGAGGTCGCTCCGGCGCCGCTCGCGAGTCCCGCACCCGCGCCGGCGGCACCGGCGAGCACGCCGCCCGTGCGAACCAGCGTCGAACACGCGCCCAGCGCTCCCGCCCCGACCCCCGCGGCGCCCACCCCCGAACCGGCCCGCGCCCAAGTGGTGCGCTCGCGCGTCGTGCCGCCTAAGCCGGCCCCCTCGCGCAACCCTTCTCCCGACGGCCCCACCACGATTCGCCCCACGCCTCGTGGAACGGGCGAGGGAGCGTCGCGCGCGCCGCTCTCTTCGAGCGGTCGTCCGATTCCGCCGCCCCCGGGACGTCCTTTGAGCCCGAGCGGTCGTCCGATTCCGCCACCGCCCGGCGTGCGCCGCCCGATGCCCAGCACGGGTGCGGGACGAGGACCAGGCGCCGGTCGACCGATGTCCGCGCGACCGAGCAGCGGCCCGCCGCGCAGCGGCGGACCTTCGCGTCCCGGTGCGGGTGGATTCTCCACCTCGCGACCGGGAGGTACCGGAACCGGCGCGCCCGCCGCGGGGGCGAGTCGCAGCGGCGGTCCGGCCCGAGGCGGGGGAGGACCCCGTGGATCCCAGCGCAAAGTAACGCGCCGGCGCCGGCGCAACGTCGAAGAGCTCGAACCGACCCAGATGACGACCTGGCAGCCGAGCAACGCTCCGGTGCCCGAAGGCGAGATCATCATCGAGCGCGGCTCGACCGCCAAGGACGTCGGTCCCAAGCTGAATCGCAGCGCGGCCGACATCATCCGGTTCTTGTTCCTCCAGGGCGAGATCGTCACCGCCGTGCAGAGCTTGAGCGACGACATGATCGAGCTCTACGCGGCCGAAGTGGGCGCCGAGATCCACATGGTGGATCCCGGCGAGCAGAGGGAAGCCGAGCTCCTGGCCAAGTTCTTTGATGAGGACGACGAGGACGACCAGATCGCCTCGGTCTCGCGCCCTCCGGTGGTGACGGTGATGGGTCACGTCGACCACGGCAAGACTCTGTTGCTCGACAAGATCCGCAAGTCCAACGTCGTAGCCGGTGAAGCGGGCGGCATCACCCAGCACATCGGGGCGTACCAGGTCAGCTGGCACGACCGGGCGATCACGTTCCTCGACACCCCGGGCCACGAGGCCTTCACCGCCATGCGTGCGCGCGGCGCCAAGGTCACCGACGTCATCATCTTGGTGGTGGCCGCCGACGACGGCGTCATGCCCCAAACAGTCGAGGCGATTAACCACGCCAAGGTCGCCTCCGTGCCGATCATCGTGGCGATCAACAAGATGGACCGCGCCGACGCCAACCCCGACCGGATTCTCCAGCAGCTCAGCGAGCACGCGCTGGTGCCCGAGAAGTGGGGCGGCGACACCATCGTCGTCGAGATTTCCGCGCTGCAGGGCACGGGCATCGACGATTTGCTCGAGCAGGTCTTGCTCGTGGCCGAGATCGGCGAGCTGACCGCTCGACCGAGCGGTCGCGCGGCGGGAGCGGTGCTCGAGGCGAACCTCGAAGTGGGACGCGGTCCCGTGGCGACGGTCATTGTCCAAAAGGGACTCCTCCAGGTGGGCGACCCCGTCGTGGCCGGTCCGGCGTACGGCAAGGTAAAAGCACTCATCAACGACCAGGGCAAGCAGGTGAAGTCGGCGGGACCGTCCACCCCGGTCCAGATCCTCGGCTTCAGCGAGCCGCCCTTCGCCGGCGACGAGATGCGCGTGGCCCGCGACTTGGCCCACGCCCGCTCGCTGGCCGAAGCGCGCGCTCAGCGCAGTCGCCTCGTGGGACAACAGCCCGTGGCCTCTTCGAGCGGAGCGCGCCTCGAGGACCTCTTCGAGCAGATCCAGCGCGGCGAGACGGCCACGCTCAACATCGTCCTGAAGGCCGACGTTCAGGGATCGCTCGAGGCCTGCACCGAGTCGCTGCGCAAACTGGAGCGCGACGACGTCAAGCTCGTCATCGTGCACCGCGGAGTGGGCGGCATCACCGAGAACGACGTGCAGTTCGCCAAGGCGTCGAACGCAACGATCATCGGCTTTAACGTGCGCCCCGACAAGCGCAGCCGTGAACTGGCGGCCAGTGAGGGCGTGCAGATTCGCACCTACGAGATCATCTACAAGCTGATCGAAGAGATCGAGGCCGCCATGCTCGGCCTGCTCACTCCGGTCTTCGAAGAGGTGGTCACGGGCGAGGCCGAGGTGCGCGAGGTCTTCCGCATTCCGCGCGTGGGCGCGATCGCGGGCTGCTTCGTGCGCGAGGGTGTCATCACGCGCGGCTCGAAGGTTCGCTTCTTGCGCGAGGGCACGATCATCTGGAAGGGTTCGATCACCTCGTTGCGTCGTTTCAAGGACGACGCGCGTGAGGTGGCCTCGGGCTTCGAGTGCGGCATCGGTCTCTCGGACTATCAGGATCTCAAGTCCGGCGACGTCATCGAGACCTTCGAAGAGCGCGAGATTCCGCGCACGGCGTAAGCCATGGCGCGATCTTCGGGCTCCCACCACCCCTATCCGCGCACCGCACGCGTGAACCAGATTCTGCGCGAGGTCATTTCCGATGAACTGCTGCGCCTCTCGGACACCGACGAGCGCCTCGGTCTGCTCACGGTGACCGGCGTGGAGACCTCGCCCGACCTGCGCCAGGCGCAGGTCTACTTCGACTCGCTCTCGGAGTCGGCCAAAGAAGCGCTCAGCGAGCGCCGCGCTCAGATTCAGGCGTCGGTGAACGTCCAAACGCGACTCAAGCGCACCCCTAAGCTCAGCTTCGCGGCCGATCCCGCGGTCGCGAGCGGCAACACTGTCGAAGAGTTGCTGCGCCGTCAACACCATGACGACGAATAACGGCCTGCTGCTGATCGACAAGCCCCCGGGGGTTACGAGCCACGACGTGGTGGCCCACGTGCGCCGCGTGCTCAGCGAGCGCCGCGTCGGACACGCGGGCACGCTCGATCCGATGGCCACCGGGCTGCTAATCCTGGGCGTGGGCCCCGCCACACGCTTGTTGCGTTTTGCCCAGAGCGAGATCAAGCGCTACGAGGGAGAGCTCACGCTGGGTGTGGCTACCGACTCACTCGACGCCGACGGGGCCGTACTTCGCGAGGCGCCCGTGCCCGTGATCGACGACGATCTCCTCAAACGCGTCATAGAGGGCTTCCTCGGAGACCAGGAGCAGGTTCCCCCCATGGTCTCGGCGATCAAGGTGGACGGGCAGCGCCTGCACGCCCTCGCGCGCCGAGGCGTGCAGGTGGAACGATCCCCCCGCACCGTCACGATTCACCAGCTTTTTCTCGCTCACGCCGGGGGAGCGCGTTGGAAATTCGACGTCACGTGCTCGGTGGGGACATACGTGCGGGTGCTGATGAGCGACATCGCCGAGCGCCTGGGAACAATTGGCCACCTGAGCGCCCTGCGTCGGATCTCGAGTGGCAGTCACGACGTGAAGGACGCCCTTACGTACTTCGATCTCGACACTCGTATCAGCGAGGACGCCCCGGTTCTCCTGCCCCCGCGGGCCTTCGTCGAACACCTGCCCTCGGTGAGCGTGAGCGAGGACGAAGAGCGTCGTCTGCGCATGGGCCAGCGTCTCACGCTTCGCGAGTGCGTGGGCGACGAGATCGCGGCGCTCAATCAGCGCGGCCACCTGGTCGCGGTGCTCGCGCGTCGAGGAGCCGCGTGGCAGCCCGCGGTGGTGCTGCCCTTCGTTCCCCACTCGTCCGTCTAGGGTGCCTGTCGTGATGGTCTGGCGAGATGGTGATGCGACGAGCGAGGATCCTTCGGTGGTGGCCATCGGCGTGTTCGACGGCCTGCACCGTGGACACCAAGCGGTGATTTCTCAACTGCGAGAGCTGGCGCGCGAGTACCGCGCCGCGCCCAGCGTCGTGACCTTCGACCCCTCACCGGCGAGCGTGCTCGCGCCCGATGACGCGCCGCGCCAGATCGCCACGATCGATCAGCGCCTGTGCGGACTCGAAGCGCTGGGCGTGCAGAGAGTGCGCGTACTGACCTTTTCTAAGGCGCTCTCCAGTGAGACCGCGACCGAGTTCATCGAACGCGTCCTGGTCGGCGACCTGCACGCGACCTGCGTACTGGTGGGCGAGGACTTCCACTTCGGCCATAACCGCGAGGGAACGGTCGGCGTGTTGCGCGCCCAAGGTGCGCGTCTCGGCTTTGACGTGGTGGTGGCTCCCACCCACGGCGACGGCGTTCGCTTCAGCTCGAGTGCGGTGCGCAACGCTCTGGCGGCGGGCGACGTCGACGAGGCCCGTCGGGTGCTCGGTCGGCCCTTTGTCGTATCGGGCGTCGTCGAGCACGGCGACCGCCGAGGCGAAGAGTTGGGTTTCCCCACCGCCAACCTGGGCGTCACGGACGAACAGGCTCTTCCCGCCTCGGGGGTCTACGCGGGCGCGGCCAAGGTGAGTGGCACTTGGTGGGCCGCGGCGATCTCGGTGGGAACGCGTCCCCAGTTCTACGAAAACGGAGAGTTACTCGTCGAGGTCTACGTCCTCGACTTCGAGGGCTCACTCTACGGCCAGCAGCTCGACGTCGCGTTCTTGGCGCGCCTGCGAGAGCAGAGCACCTTTGACTCCGAGCAGGAATTGGTCGACCAGATAGCGCGCGACGTTGCCCAATCGCGCGAGGTTTTTACCTCCACGGCGCCCCAAGACATGAAACTGCTAGGCTAAATAGTCGGTCAGCGACGCTGATCACGTGGGTCGTCAGGTGGCGGCTCGCACCGGGACCCCCCGAATCAACTAAGGCAACAGGTTATGACCGAGAAGCAACAGATCATCGAGGACTTTCGAGCCCACGACACCGACACCGGCTCGCCCGAGGTCCAAGTCGCGCTCTTGACCGACCGGATCGCGCATCTCACCGAGCACCTCAAGGTCCACAAGGGTGATCACCACACCCGCCGCGGACTCATGAAGCTCATCGGTCAGCGCCGTCGACTGCTGGACTACGTGCAAAAAGGCGACGTAGAGCGTTATCGCGCGTTGATCGGTCGACTCGGCATTCGTCGCTAGCCGCACCACCACGTCGACGCCGTCGACGTGTTCAGCATTCGAGTCCCCGAACGCCAGTGGAGGATCGTCGCACCCGCGAAGGTCGCTCACTGGGTTTCGGGCGGATGCTGCTACATAAGGAGCAATATCCATGACGAACGCGATTCGCGTAAGTAGCCCCATAACGGGCACCGACAAGACAATGAGTTTCGAAGCCGGTCATCTGGCCCAACTGGCCGACGGCGCGGTTCTCGCGCGCATCGGCGACACCATGCTGCTCGCGACCGTGGCCGCGGCCAAGACCGCGCGCGAGGGGATGGACTTCTTTCCGCTCACCATCGACATCGAAGAGCGCGCCTACGCGGCGGGCAAGATTCCCGGGGCGTTCTTTCGCCGCGAGGGCAAACTGTCCGACCAGGCCATCTTGATCTGCCGGCTGATCGACCGACCGCTGCGCCCCTCATTCCCCAAGGGATTTCGCAACGAAGTCCAGGTCGTCGGCACTATCTTCTCGGCCGACCAGGAAAACCCGCACGACATTTTGGCCATCAACGCCGCCTCGGCCGCGCTGATGATCTCGGGCATCCCCTTTGACGGCCCTATCGGAGCGGTGCGCATGGCCTACACCACCGACGGTGAGTGGGCGCCGCACCCGACGTACCAAGAGGGCGACGCCGCGACCTTCGAACTCGTCGTGGCCGGTCGCGCGCTTTCGGACTCCTCCGAAGCCGACATCGCCATCATGATGGTCGAGGCCGGTGGCACCGAGGGCTCCTTCGAGAAGTACGCCGACGGCGCGCCCAAGGTGAGCGAAGAGGTTCTCGCCGCCGGACTCGAAGCGTCCAAGCTGTGGATCCGCGAGTCGATCAACCTCCAGCGCTCGCTGGTGCGCGACTTCATCGCCGACCGCGGCCCGCTCCCCGTCTTCGAGTACGAGACCTTCGCCGACTACGAAGACGACGTCTACGCGCGCGTCGAAACGGTCGGCAAGCAGGCCCTCAGCCAGGCGAACCAGATCACGACCAAGGCGGCACGCAACGAGGCCCTCGCCGCCGCCACCAAGTCGATCAACGAGCAGATCGGCGCCGAGTTTGAGGGCCGCGCGAGCGAGATCAAGGCGGCCGTTCGTTCACTGACCAAGAAGTTGGTGCGCGAGCGCATCGTCGCCGACGGCGTGCGCATCGACGGTCGGGGTCTCGCGGACATCCGCCCCCTCTCGGCCGAGGTGGACCTCTTTCCGATGACCCACGGCTCGGCGCTGTTCCAGCGCGGCGAGACCCAAGTGGTCAATGTGACGACTCTGGGCATGCCCCGCATGCGCCAACAGCTCGACACGATCTCACCCGATGAGTTCCGCCGCTACATGCACCACTACAACTTCCCGCCGTACTCGACGGGCGAGACCGGCCGCGTGGGCGCCCCCAAGCGCCGCGAAGTCGGACACGGCGCCCTCGCCGAGCGCGCACTGGTGCCAGTGCTGCCGAGCCAAGAGGACTTCGCCTACACGATTCGCGTGGTCTCGGACATCATGCAGTCGAACGGTTCGACGTCCATGGGCTCGGTCTGCGGATCGACGCTGTCGCTCATGGCGGCCGGCGTTCCGATTAAGGCTCCCGTCGCGGGCATCGCGATGGGTCTGGTCTACGAGGGCGGCGACTACGTCACCCTTACCGACATCCTGGGCGCCGAAGACGCGTTCGGCGACATGGACTTTAAGGTGGCCGGCACCGCGGACGCGGTGACCGCCCTGCAGCTCGACACCAAGATCGACGGCCTACCGGCCGACGTCTTGGCTAAGGCGCTGCACCAGGCCAAGGACGCACGCCTCACGATTCTGAAGGTCCTCACCGACACGATCCCTGAGCCGCGCAGCGAAGTGGCCGAAGTCGCGCCCAAGATCGTGAGTATGGAGATCCCGATCGACAAGATCGGCGAGGTCATCGGACCCAAGGGCAAGGTCATCAACACCCTTCAACAGGAGACCGGTGCGGACATCGCGGTCGACGACGACGGCGTCGTGGGCACGGTGACCATCGGCGCCAAGGACGGACGCGCGGTCGAAGAGGCGCGCCGGCGCATCTCGCTCATCTTGGACCCACCTTCGGCCGACGTCGGCGCGGTCTACCAAGGCCGGGTCGTGTCGATCGCCAAGTTCGGCGCTTTCATCAACATTCTGCCGGGACGCGACGGGCTGCTGCACATTTCTAAGCTGTCACCGCTCAACGGGGGAAAGCGCATCGGCCAAGTCGAAGACGTCCTCGAGCTCGGCCAAGCCCTCGAGGTCAAGGTCGACGACATCGATCCTCAGGGCAAAGTGTCGCTCTCACTCGTGGGGGACTTCCCCGACGTGGTCGACGAGCCGCGCCGAGAGCGTCCCGAGCGCTCCAGTCGCTCTGAGCGCCCCGAGCGTTCTAGTCGCCCCGAGCGCTCTGAGCGCCCCGAGAGGTCGGAGCGTTCGAGCGAGTCATCGCGATCGAGCTCTTCGAACAGCTCCTTTGAGGACAGTTTTGAAGCGGAGCTAGCCGGCGAGATTGGTGACCTCGGTCCCGGCGGTCCGAGCCTTCGTGACGGAGATGGTGGCAGCCGCCGCAGCCCGCGGCCCCGTCGACGCTAACTAACCCGGGGCCGTGTCGCGTAGAGATTCGCGACGCGGCCCTTTGGTTTTCCTAGCGTGGATCCGATGAGCAGCGATCTGGTAGCGACCCCGGGACCGTGGTGGCGTCCGCTCGCCAGAGCGGATCGTCGTGCTCTGTGGTTCTTGGTTGCGGTACCGGCCCTGGTGTTCATCGTGCCCGCGCTCTGTGGTCACCCGGCCATTGACGCCGACAACTTGATACAGAACTACCCGCTGCGGGTTCTGGCGGGTCGCCAGATCGCCAGCGGTCACCTGCCACTGCTCAATCCGCTGGCGAACTCGGGCACGCCGCTGCTCGGAGGCATGAACGCCGGCGCGCTGTACCCCCTCACGCTGCTCTTCGCGTTCCTGCCGGCGCTGGTGGCGTGGACCATCAACATGGTCGCGATCTACGTCTCGGCCGGGGTCGGGATGTTCGCACTCTTGCGCTGGCACGGCTCGCGTCCGCTCGCGAGCGTGGTGGCCGCGTTCAGCTACGCCTGGGGCGGAGCGATGGTGGGCCAGATGGTGCACCTCGGCGTGGTTCAGGGCTACTCGTTCATCCCTTGGGCGATGCTCGTCATGCTCGCACTGTCGCGGCGCCTACGAGAAGTGCCCGAGGGCACGAGTGTGGCGCGCCTTTCGCGCATCGCGCTTCCCTGGGCGCTCGCCGAAGCGGCCGTATGGGCGCTCACCTTCCTTTCGGGAGAGCCCCGCGCCATCGCCACCATCGAACTGCTCACCATCGTGGTCGTCCCCTGCGTGCTGATCCTGCGCAGCTCGTACTGGCTCTTCACGTGGCGATCACGGGTTTCCTACCTCGCGACGCTCCTGGTCGGCTTCGCCTGGGGGCTCGGTATTGGCCTGGTCCAGATGCTGCCGGGTTGGTCCTTTATCAACTACTCCGAGCGTTCCCAGGTCAACTACCAGTTCTTTGGCGCCGGTTCGCTGGCGTTGCGCTGGACGTCGCTCCTCTTCACCCCCACCCTGCTCGGCGGCAATGGTGCGTTCGGACAACCGTCGTTCTTTGCCAACTACAACTTGGCCGAGGTGACCGGGTACGCCGGACTGTTGGCGCTGGTGGCGAGCGCGGCCTTCCTGACCCGTCTGACCTGGCGCGGATGGCGGGGGTCTGAACGCGACTACGCGATCTACGTCGTGATCGGCGTGGTGGGACTCTTTGCGACGTGGGGCAGCTTTACGCCGCTCGGGCATCTGTTCCACGCGATCCCGCTCTACGGCTCGACGCGACTGCCGAGTCGCAATGTCATCTTGGTGGACTTTCCCGCGGCGGTTCTCCTCGGCTGGTGGTTCGAGCACGTCGGGGCCCGGCGCACGAGAGAAGCGGGCTTGGGTCGCTACGCGCGCTGGATGACGATCGCGCCCGCGGTACTCGTCGTGGCGCTCTCGGCGGCCCTGCTGGGCTGGGGCCCGAGCGTCATCAACTGGATCGGCGTGGGCAAGGGCAATCCCATGTTGGAGTCGGGGCTGCGCGAGTCGAATGCGATCCACTTGGTTCTCGCCCTCGTCGTGGCCCTCGCGCTGATCGCCCTCGTGCGGCGCGCCCGTCAACTGATGGGCGTGCTGATGGCGGTGTTGGCCCTCGACCTGGTGGTCTTTTTACTCTTCGCCTCCACCGGGCTCATCGGAGGGGCGGGCCCCCGCGAGGCATCGCCCTCCTACGCCCAGAGCGTGATCGGATCGAACGGTCGTTTCGCCCTGGTGGACAAGGCGGGCGTGCACACCGGGATCTTTCGCACCCTCGGTCAGCCGAACATGAACGTCTTCACGCATCTGGCGAGTATCCAGGGATACGGCTCGCTCATCTCTGCGCTCTACGACAACGCCACGGGCACCCATCCCCAAGCGTGGCTCAACGCCTGTCACCTGGGCGAGGGCGACTTCGCCCCACTACGTCTCAAGGTGGTGGCCATCACCTCCGAGGAGTTGATGGCGCCGGTGTCGCAACACTCTTCGATTCCCACGCGGTGCAGCCCCCTTACGCCCGAAACGACCGTGCGGCGATACTTCGGACGAATGCTGGCTCCGACGACGATCACGCTGAGCGGGCTCAACGCGGCACCGATCTCGAGTGGAGCAATGAAACTCCAGCTGCTCTCGGCTAGCGGCGCGGTGCTCCCCGGTCCCAGCTACGCCGTTTCCCAAGACTCGTCGAGCGTCACGCTGCACCTGGCCGGCGACGTGAAAGCCGCCGGATTCGCGCTGGAGGCGCCTGCGGGTGCGCGCGTCGCCGATGCGCTGGCCACCTTTGCGGGTTCGTCGCTGACGTATCGGCTCGACTCGCACTTCCAGGTGGCGCTGGCGACTTCGAACTGGCGGCTGCGCTCGACCGACGGGTCCTTTGCGGTACTCGTCGCTACCCACCTGAAGCCGCGCGCGTGGCTGAGCACGCCCGCAGCGGGACGCGTGACGAAAATTCGCACCTCGGCGTGGGGAGACGCATGGGTGAGCGTGACCCTCAATACCAAGAGCGCGCTTGATCGCAGCGAGGCCTATCTGCCCGGTTGGCAGGCGAGCGCCGTCAATGAGTCCACCAGTCGCGTCGTCAACCTGGTCGTGCATCGCTCTGACATCATTCAACGCGTGGAGGTACCTCAGGGGTCGTGGATCGTCCACTTCCACTACCGCGCGCCCTACGTCGAGGTCGGACTCGTGGCCAGCGCGGTGACGCTGGCGCTCTGGCTCGCGTCGCTCGCGGCTCTGATCCTCTCCACGCGGCGAAAGCGCGCCGCTAGGGTTTTGTCGTGAAGAGGCTCGCGATCGTCGGCGGCGCGGGACGCATGGGCCAGGCGCTCGGCGAGGGCCTGGGCGTGCACGAGCGTTTCGTCATCGCGGCCCTGATTGACGAGCACGAACCGCGCGATCTCTTTGGCGCGCGCTGGGAGCGCTCGTTGGCTGACGTCGAGGCGAGCGCGATCGACGCGGTGGTGGACTTTTCCTCTCCCGAAGGAGTGGCGGCGTCGGCCGCCTGGTGTGCGCAGAATCGCGTGGCCCTCGTGGTGGGCGCGACCGGCCTGAGCGCGGCCCAACACGACGCGCTGCGCGACGCCGCCGCGCGCGTGGGCGTCGTGGCGGCCGCCAACTTCTCCATTGGTGCGGTCCTCGCCGAGCGCTTCGCGGCACTGGCGGCTCCCTACTTCGATAGCGCAGAAATCATCGAACTGCACCACGACAAGAAGGAAGACGCGCCCTCAGGCACCTCGATCGCCGCGGCCGCGGCGATAGCGCGCGCGCGCCGCGCCGCGGGGTGCGACGACCTGGTCGATGCGACCTCGCGCTTCACCCTGGAAGGATCGCGCGGCGCCAGTGGCGAGGGCGGCGTGGCGATTCACTCGGTACGCCTGCCCGGGTTAGTCGCGCACGAAGAGATTCACTTAGGAGCTCCGGGCGAGGGTCTCACCATTCGCCACGACTCCTTTGACCGGCAGAGTTTCGTCCACGGGGTCGCGCTGGCCCTGGACGCGGTCGGCCCCACACCCGGGCTGATCGAAGGGATCTCATCGTTACTGGTCTAAAGACGACTGGTAACTTCGTAGCATGAGTGAGCCCCGCTTCGGTCGCGTTCTCACCGCCATGGCCACGCCCTTTTTCGAGGACGGATCGCTCAACTTCGACGCCGCGCGGGAACTGGCGCAGTTCTTGGTGGCCCAGGGCAGCGAGGGACTGGTGGTGGCCGGCTCCACCGGAGAGGGCTCGTCGCTCAGCGACGATGAGAAACTGGACCTCTTCGCCTGCGTCGCCGAAGCAACGACCGTGCCCGTGCTGGCCGGCAGCACCTTTGCCAACACGCAGTCCTCGGTGGCCCTTACCACCCAGGTCAAGGCGACCGGCGTGGCGGGCGTGCTCGCGACCACCCCCGCCTACGCGCGACCCAATCAGGCCGGCATCGCCGGCCACCTAGGCGCGATCGCCGACAGCACGCCCCTCGAGGTCATGCTCTACGACGTCCCCTCGCGCACCGGGCGCAAGATCGCCTCGGCCACGACCATTGATCTCGTTCGCACGCACAAGAACATCGTCGCGATGAAGGACGCCTCGGGCGACACCGCCTCGGCCGCGCACACCAAGCTGGTGCTATCCGAGGGCTTCGACCTCTACAGCGGCGACGACGGGGTGATTTTGCCCTTCATGGGCGTGGGCGCGGTGGGCATTGTCTCGGTGGCCGCCCACTGGGCCGGACCCGAAGTGGCCGCGCTGGTCCACGCCGCCGCGGCCGGCGACTGGCCGCTCGCGCGGCGCTTTAACGAGCGCGCGCGAGAGAGCTTCGCCTTTGAGAATTCCGACGCGTATCCCAATCCGATGCCCACCAAGGCCGCCCTGCGCGCGCTGGGCCTCGCGGTGGGGGAGTGCCGACTTCCTCACGGGCCCAGTGACGCGGCGCTCGACGCCGAGGCGCATCGCGTCGTGGCCGCCCTTCAGGCCACTCGTGGCTGACAGCGTTCGCGTCACCTTCTTAGGGGGACTGGGCGAGATCGGTCGAAACTGCGCGGCGATCGAGCAGGACGGGCGCATCGTGGTGGTGGACGCGGGCCTGATGTTCCCCGAGCCCACCATGTACGGGGTCGACATCATCCTGCCCGACTTTCGCTGGTTGATCGATCGGCGCGACAAGGTCGACGCCATCGTGCTCACCCACGGACACGAGGACCACACCGGTTCCCTGCGCTACCTCGTCAAGGACGTCAACGTCCCCATCTACGGCTCGGCCCTCACTCTCGGCTTCGCGCGACACCGTTTGAGCGAGGCCAAGGTGGCCCAGGACCTCACCTTCATCGAGGTCGCCGACGGCGAGCGGCGCCGCATCGGGCCCTTCGAGGTGGAGTTCATTCCAGTCACCCACTCGGTGCCGAGCGCGCACGCGCTCGCGTTCCACACCAAAGTCGGGGTGATCGTGCACTCGGGCGACTTTAAGTTGGACCTGATGCCCATCGACGGGCGGCGCACCGACGTGAATCGCCTCGCCGCCCTGGGCGACGAAGGGGTGACGCTGCTGCTGGCGGATTCGACCAACGCCGAGGAGCCGGGATTCACGCCCTCGGAGTCCAGCGTGGGTACCGCGCTGCGACGTCTCTTTCTCGAGCGGCCCGCGCGGCGGATGGTGGTGGCGTGCTTTGCCAGCCACATCCACCGCATTCAACAGATCGCCGACATCGCCCACGAGACGGGTCGCAAGATCGCCTTCATGGGTCGCTCGATGGAGGCGAACGTGAAGTTAGCGCGCAAGCTGCACCTGCTGCGCATCGACGCCGCCAACATCATCGACGTGGAGAACGTAAGCCGCTATGGCCCCGGGGACGTCTGCATCGTGTGCACCGGCTCCCAGGGGGAGCCCTTGGCGGTACTCTCGCGACTCTCGCGCGGGGACGCGCGCAACTTCAAAGTCGGGCCCGATGACACGATCATCCTGAGTTCGCACCCCATCCCGGGAAATGAGTGGTCGGTGGGGCGGGTGATCGACGACCTGCACCGCGAGGGCACCGAGGTCATCGATTCGAGCAGGGAGCCGGTCCACGCCTCGGGACACGCCCGCCAGGGCGAGCTGCGCAGCTACCACCAGGTGCTGCGGCCCAAGAACTTCGTTCCGGTGCACGGCGAGTACCGCCACCTCGTGCACCACGCCGAGCTGGCTCGTTCCATGGGCTTGGGCGCCCGCCACGTGCTGATCTGTGAGGACGGCGACCAGATCGAGGTCAGCGAGAAGGGGATCCGTCGCGTCGGCACGGTGCCGGCGGGCTTTCACTACATCGACGGCAGCGCGGGCGACTTCGACGAACGCCCCCTCGAAGAGCGGCGCATGCTGGCCGAGTACGGCGTGCTCTTGATATCGGCGGGCGTGGACCGCGAGCAAAAAAAGATCGCCCAGGCGGTCACGGTGAGCGCGCGGGGGTGGTTCGAGGGCGCCAGCGACACCGAATTACTAGCCCACGTGACCGAATCGGTGCGCACCACCCTCCACGAGGCCCTCGAAGAAGGCAACCTCGATGCCGATTCGCTGTCCAAGCTCGCCCAACGCTCCGCGGGGCGCCTTCTGGGCCAGCGCTACCGCCGACAACCCGTCATTCTCTCGGCGGTCATCGTCCTCTAAAGGGCTCGAGAACTCAGGACTTGTCGGGCTCTCCGTGCTCGGCGTTGGACAGGCCGTGGCGCCAGTAGGGCTTATGGCTGATCTGCACGGGGTCGATCCCGCGATCCTGCACCGCGACGAGCAGCGCGCGAATGACGTGAAATTCGCCGAAGAGATAGACGTGGCCGAGATCGGGCGGCAGTGCGAAGGCGGCCAGTCCCCCCAGAAGACCCGCGGGGTCGTGCAACTCGCGCCCGCGCCGCTCGACAAATATTCCCGTCACGCCCAGTCCCTCGTCGAAGGTGGCCGGTATTGCGTCGGCGATGTCGTCGACCTCAATAATGAAGATCGCTCGCCCCGGCGGCTCGATGCTGTCGGCCATGCGATAGGCCGCCGCGAGCGCACTGACGTCGCCCACGAACAGATGCCAGTCGGCCGCGGGGTCCAGAGGGATCTTGCCGCGCGGTCCGATGAGGTCGATCTCGTCGCCGGGCTGGGCCTCCTCGACCCAGGTGCTGCCCGGTCCGACGTGATCCGTGGTGATCCACAAGGTCAGTTCGTCTCGGGACTCATCGACCGCGCGCACGCTGTAGCGGCGCGAGACGAGCCGGTCCGCCGCGTCGTGCAGGCGGATCATCACGTCGTTTCCCGGCTCGCCCGCGAGGGCGGCCGCGCCTCGGGTCAGGACAATCTGTCGCACCGACGGGCTGAGGCGTTCGTTAGCGGCGACTGCGCAGCGCGCGGCGCGCGCGCCGGTGCGCTCGGCGAGTCGAATACTGGTGGCATCGGGTTCAGCGTTCACGCGGAGAGAGCCTAGGTGTTGGAGTCCGGTAACTGGCGCGGTGCACGTTGGGACCTTTTGTCGTGGCGAGCTGGGGGAGTCGCAGAATCGGCGCGGCGCGCTCGCCTGGCGCCACGCGTAGAACGGACTTGGTTGCTATCGCGTGACGAGGCTGATATCGCCTGGTCACGCGCGATGGCGACTTTGGATACTTCCTCTGAGTGGTTCAAGAAACGCGCAATCGTTAGTAAATTAGATAGTTGTGACACCCGCGCGACATCAGAAGAAACCGGTCAAGAAGACGGCATCGCGCACGAAAAAAGCGAGCGCGGAGCCCACGCTCTGGGAGCGCCACCAGCGGGACTTCTCGATCGTGGCCCTTTTCGTGGTGGGCATCTTCGTGGGGCTCGCCGACGTGCACGCCCTCGGTCCGGTCGGTCGCCAGATATCGCGAGGGCTGTCCGACGCCCTCGGGGTGGGCCGTTACGGCTTGGCGATCATTCTGATCGCGTTGGGCGTGGTACTGGTGTCGGGCAAGGTCGACTTCGAGCCCACCCGCGTCATCTGGGGCGGCGTCTTCGCCCTGGTGACGGTGAGTGGTTTGGCGGACCTCGCCGGCGGGCGACCCGGCGTACACGCCAGCGCTCACGTTCTGGGTCAGTCGGGCGGATGGCTCGGTATCGGCACCGGTGGCGCGCTGGGCAGTTGGATCGGCGTGGCGGGCGCGACGATCATTCTGCTCGCGCTCTTCGTCGTGGCCGTGATCGTGGTGACCGGCGTGGGACTGCGCGGTCTGGTCGTAGCGCTGGGATCGGTATTCGCGGCTCTCGGCCGACTCCTCGCGCGGTGGTGGAGCGTGCGCCCGCGAAGCGAGGAGCGTTACGAAGAAGAGCCCGCCGAGGTCGTTCCCGTCCGGCGGGCGCGTTTGCGTCTGGTCGAACCCGAGCCCGAACCCGAGGCCGACTTCGAATACGACGAGTACGAAGAGGAAGAGGCCTCCGACGAGGAAGAGGAGGAAGAGGACGACAGCGACGAGTACGACGAGGAGTACGAGGACGAGGACGTTGAAGAAGAGACCGAGACCGCTCGACCGATCTACCTCAGCAGCCCGAGTGAGTGGGAGTTGCCGCCCCTTAGCCTTTTACAGCGCACGCGAGACCAGAAGTTAGACCGTGCGCTCACCGACGCCGCCGGCAAGGAGCTCGTCGACGCGCTGAGCGCCCACGGGGTCGAAACCGTGCTGGTGGGATACACCGTCGGCCCCACGGTGACGCGATTCGAGCTGGAGCTCGGACCCGGCGTCAAGGTGGCACGCGTGACCTCTCTCAATAAGGACATCGCCTACGCGATGGCCTCGCCCGACGTTCGCATTCTCGCTCCGATCCCCGGGCGCTCGGCGATCGGCGTGGAGGTGCCCAACCGCCAGCGCGCGTTGGTGGCCCTGGGTGATCTGCTCACCTCGGACGAGGCGCAGGCGGCCACGCACCCCCTCGACGTACCCCTCGGTCGCGATATCGCCGGGCGCACGGTCATCGTCAATCTTGGCGAAATGCCCCACGTCCTCATCTCGGGCGCGACGGGTGCGGGCAAGAGCTCGGCCATGAACTCTCTCATCACCAGTCTGGTGATGCGCGCCACGCCCGATCAGTTGCACCTGCTCCTCATCGACCCCAAGCGCGTCGAGATGGGCCAGTACAACGACCTGCCGCACCTGCTCGCCCCCGTTGTCGTGGACCCCAAAAAGGCCGCGGGTGCGCTGCACTGGGCGGTAAAGGAGATGGAGCGACGCTACGACCTCCTCGCCGAGAGCGGGGCGCGCGACATCACGAGCTATCAGCAGATGTTGGCTCGCGGCGAGCTCGACTTTGCTCCTTCCTCCCACGAGCTGGTGGCGGACGCCTTCGAACGCGCGACCGGACTGGCTCCGGACGCGGCGGCGCCCGGTCCCGAAGAGCTGCCCTACATCGTGATCTTGGTCGACGAGCTCAACGACCTGATGATGGTGGCGGCCCGCGACGTCGAAGAATCGGTGGTGCGTATCGCCCAGATGGCGCGCGCGGTCGGCATTCACCTGGTGCTCGCCACCCAGCGCCCGAGCGTGGACGTCATCACCGGCGTCATTAAAGCCAACGTCCCGAGCCGCATGGCCTTTGCCGTCTCCTCCTTGGCCGACAGCCGGGTCATCCTCGACCAGGCCGGCGCTGAGCGCCTCATCGGCAAGGGCGACATGCTGCTCGTCACCGCCTCGAGCAATATCGCCCGGCGGCTGCAGTCTCCCTGGGTGTCGGAGGAGGAAGTGCGCCGAGTGGTGGAGGGCTGGCGCCGCCAGGGCGGCCGGCGCGAGACGGTGGTGGCCCTCGATGTACCCTCGTCGCGCGGCGGGTCCTCGGGCTCGGGCTCGGGCGACGACGATGATGAGATCCTGCGCCAGGCGCGCGACATTGTCATCCGCACCCAATCAGGATCGACCTCGATGCTGCAGCGCAAGCTGCGCGTGGGGTTTGCGCGCGCCGGGCGCATCATGGACCAGTTGGAGATCGAAGGAGTCGTCGCCCCCGGGGACGGCTCGAAGGCTCGCAAAGTCCTCGTCTCGCTTGAAGAGTACGACGAACAGACCTCTCTGTAGTTTTGGCTCGTCACTCGGCTTCACCGCACCCGCGTCGACGCGGTCTGTTCACGCGCTTCCTCGGTCTCGTGGCCGGCGCCGTGATCGCGGCCGCCATCGTGGTCTCCCTGCAGTTGCCCCTGCTGCATCGCCCGGCGCACACCTACGCGTCCTTGCCGAGCGAGGTCGCTACGAGCACCAGCGCGCAACTGGTGTGGCCGAGCGTGGGCTCCGCCGCCCTCGACATTCCCTCGTTGGGCGTCCTCACCGGATACCACCAGGCGGTGGTGCCCATCGCGAGTCTCACCAAGATGATGACCGCCTACGTCGCTTTACAGTCGCTGCCGCTCGGCAGCGACGAGACCGGTCCGTGCCACGTCGTGAGCGCCGGAGACGTTGAGACCTACAACGAACTCGTCGGACTCGACGCGTCCAGCGTGCCCGTTGAGGTGGGAGAAGACCTCTGTGAGAACGAGCTGCTCGAAGGTGTGCTCGTTCACTCCGCGGCCAACTACGCCGTGATGCTGGCCGACATGGTCTCGGACTCGATGAGCGACTTCGTGGAGTTGATGAACAACGAAGCCGAAACGCTCGGCCTGGGACAGACGACGTACGTCGACGTAACCGGCCTGTCGTCGCTGGACGTCTCGACGGCGACCAACCAGGCGCGACTCGCGGTCTTGTTGATGAAGTCGCCTCTCGTGCGTTCGATCGTGATTCAAACGAGCGTCACCCTGCCGGTCGGGGGAGTGGAGGACTCCTATACCCCCGACGTGGGCGTCGACAACGTGATCGGCGTCAAGTCGGGGCGCACCGCGGCCGCCGGAGGATGCGACGTGATGGCGATGACGTTTGTGGACGGGGACAGGACCCGGGTCGCCTACGCCGTGGTGCTGGGACAACAAGGCGGCAACTTGCTGATCCCCGCGGGCGACGCCGCGCTGGCGTTGGACAACTCGGCGGTCGCGAGTCGAGTCCACTACACCTTTCCCGCGGGGCGAGCCTTCGGAGAGATCGTCTACGACGGGCGCCGGGTCGGCTTTGGCTTGACGTCGACGCACGAGTTCTGGTGGTGGCCCGCTCAAGGTCATGTGAGTGAACGCGTGACTCTCAAGCGCATCACGCGCAACGTGCGTCGCGGTGAGGTCGTGGGCCACTTGATCGTGGGCGGTCCCATTCACGCCGTCTTGAAGTTGCGCGCGCTGGGTTCGCTCAACGCGCCCACGCTGCTCCAGCGCCTACGCTGAGCCCATGATTTCGCGCGCCCCGGCCTCTTCGGCCAACCTAGGACCGGGTTTTGACGCGCTCGCGGTGGCGCTGGGTCTCTACGTCGAGGTCAGCGTGGAGTTGTCCGACGAGTTTGAAATATCGAGCCAAGGTTGTGGCGCCGGGCTCTATGACGACGAGCGCCACCTCGGCGCGCGGGTCGTAGCCCAAGTACTTGGTCACTCCCGTTTTTCGATTCACGTGAACTCAGACATCCCGCTGTCGCGGGGGCTCGGTTCCTCGGCTGCGTTGGCCGTGGCCGCGGCGGCCGCGGCGGGAGCGGCCGATCCCCTCTCGATTGGAGCGGGCGTGGACGGTCACGCCGAAAACGCCGCCGCGTCAGTGAGCGGAGGGCTCGTGGTGGCGCGCGTCGAGGACGGCGTGGTTACGTCGCGTTCCCTGGGGCTGGACCCCGTCTGGCGATTCGTGGTCGTGGTGCCCGAACAAGAGTTGAGCACTCGTGACGCGCGCCGGGCCCTGCCCGCGAGCGTGCCCTTCGCCGACGCCGTCCACAACCTGAGCGCCCTCGGTCTCTTGATCGCGGGACTAAACGACCATCGGGCCTTCGTGCGCGAGGCGATGGACGATCGACTCCACCAGCCCTATCGCAATGAGCTGCTGGGCTTCGCGGCGGACCTGTTGAGCGTGTTGGGAGACGCCGGAGCACCGGGGTCGTGCTGGTCGGGCGCGGGTTCGTCGATGCTGGCCCTCGTGACGAACGAGAGTGCAGAACACGTCGCGAACGCGGCGACGAATTTTCTGCACGCGCGCTCGCTACCGGGCGAGGTCTTCACCCTCGACGCCGATCGGTCGGGTCTGGTCACGCGTTGAGCTCGGCTGGCCCGCGAATCGACGCCCGCACCCTTGGCGGTGCGGGTTTTCTCTTAGCGGGCGTCGTGCTCGTGCAGTGGAGCGCCGCCCTGGTCGTCCCCGTCTTTCCCGTACTCGGCGCGTCGGCGACCAGTGGCTGGCGATTCTTCATCGGCGCCGCGATCCTCGTTACGCTGACCCGCCCTCAGGTGCGCACGTGGTCGCGCGCCCAGTGGCTGGGCGCCGCGGCGCTGGGGATTTCGACGGCCTTCATGAACGAGTGCTTCTACGAGGCACTGGCCCGAATACCTCTCGGCGGCGCGGTAGCGATTGAGTTTCTCGGCCCGCTGTGCGTCGCCGCGTTGGGACGGCGCACGCTGCGCCACTTTGCCTTCGTGCTGCTGGCCGGACTCGGCGTGGTGGCTCTGACCCATCCGGGTAATGGATTGACGCTGGTGGGCGTGATGCTCGCCCTGGGCTCGGGGCTCGGCTGGGCGCTGTACGTCTTGGCGGCGGCGCGCGTAGGCGGTCTCACCCGCGGCTTTGGGGGCCTGGCGGTTTCGATGTCCATCGCCGCCTTGGTCACGCTTCCGTTCTCGCTGCCCGAGACCGGTCGGCTCGTTGCGCACCCGGGCACGCTGGGTCGGCTCACTCTGGTGGCGGTCATGGCCATTGTGCTGAGTTTCGCCTTCGACATGCAGGGACTGCGCCGCGTGCACTCCTCGATCGCGGGCGTGCTGCTGGCCTTTGACCCGGCCGTTGCTTTCGTGAGCGGCTGGGTCTTGTTGCACCAACGAGTGAGCGCGTGGGACTTTCTCGGCCTGGCCTGCGTCGTGGTGGCCGGGGTCGCGGTGACCTACGGCTCGCGCGTCGCCGAAGGCGGAGTCCTCTCCTAGCGCCACGGGCGCGGCGAAGGGCCGCCATTAGGCTTGATCCGTGTCAAAAGCCCGTACGTTTGCCATCCGCACCTTCGGCTGCCAGATGAACGAGCACGACTCCGAGCGACTGGCCGGACTGCTCGTCGCCGACGGCCTGGTGCCCGCGCCCTCCGACGCCGAGGCCGACGTCATCGTCTTTAATACCTGCACGATCCGCGAGAACGCGGACCTCAAGCTCTACAGCGCGCTCGGGCACCTCAAGGCGCTCAAAGAGGCGCGCCCGGGCATGCAGATCGCTGTGGGCGGCTGCATGGCCCAAAAGGATCGTGGCGCCATCTTGGAGCGCGCGGGCTGGGTCGACGTGGTCTTTGGCACGCACAACCTGCACGCGGCGCCCGAACTACTACGACGCGCCGTTGTAGAAGGGCCCGTGGTCGAGGTCCTCGACAGTCCCGACCCGGTCACGAGCCGCGACATGGCGCCCGCGCTCTACGCGGTGCGCGAGTTGGGCTTCGCCGCGTGGATGACCATCCAAACCGGCTGTGACAACACGTGCGCCTACTGCATCGTGCCGAGCGTGCGCGGACCCGAGATCAGCCGACCCTTTGAGGACCTTCTAGAAGAGGCGCGCATGCTGGCGGCGCGCGGCGTGAGCGAGATCACGGTGCTCGGCCAGAACGTCAACTCCTACGGCCGCGATATCACCGGGCGCCGTCCGCTCTTTGCGGATCTGTTGCGCGCACTGGGTGAGGTGGAGGGAATCGAGCGGGTGCGCTTTACCAGTCCCCACCCCAAAGACCTGCGGCCCGAGACGATCGCCGCCATGGCCGAAACGCCCAACGTCTGCAATCAACTGCACCTGCCCTTACAGTCGGGTTCGAACCGCGTTCTTTCTGCGATGCGACGCGGCTATCGCGTGGAGCGCTACGTAGAAAAGCTCAATGCGGCGCGCGAAGCGATTCCCGACCTCGCAGTCACCACCGATCTCATCGTGGGCTTTCCCGGTGAGAGCGACGCGGAGTTCGACGAGACGCTCGAAGTCGTCGCCCAGTGCGAGTTCGACCTCGCCTACACCTTTATATTCTCACCGCGCGAGGGAACAGTAGGCGCGACGATGAGCGACGACTTCGTGGCCAGTGACGTGATCAAAGAGCGCTTCGAACGCCTCAAGGACGTTACGGACCGTTCGGCCCTGCGCCACCATCAGGCGCGCGTGGGACGGCGTGAAGAGGTGCTCGTAGAAGGCCCCTCGCGGCGCAACGACCAGATGATCTCGGGACGCACGCGCCAGGGAAAACTCATTCACTTCCCCCTGGGTGGTGAAGCACTGCGCGCGGGAACGCTGGCGAGCGTGGACGTGACCTACGGCGCGCCGTACTACCTCCTGGGCGATCTGGTTGAGGTGCTGCGCCCCGCGCGCCACAAGATTCGCGTGCCGCTGCTCTCGTCGTGAGCGAAGCGCGCACGCCTGCGGTCGCGCTGGTGGGTGCGACCGCGTCGGGTAAGTCCGCGCTCGCTCACCGCGTGGCGCGCGAACTCGGCGACACCGAGATCGTGAGCGTGGACGCGATGTGCGTGTACCGCGGGATGGACCTGGCCACCGCCAAAGCGACCCGAGTCGAACGCGAGGAAGTGAAGTATCACCTACTCGACCTCGTCGAAGCGAGCCAGGAGTTCAGCGTCGCCCAGTTTCAGCGCGCCGCCTTGGCCGCCCGCGAGGAGATTGACTCGCGCGGGCACCGGGCTCTGTACGTGGGGGGGACCGGGCTCTACGGGCGGGTGGTGCTCGACGAATTCGAGGTCCCGGGCCGATACCCCGAGGTGCGCGCGAGCCTCGAAGCGCGCGCCACCGGCGATCTGGCGGGCCTGTACCGCGAGCTCCAAGATCTCGATGCGCTGGCGGCCAGCCGCATGGAGGCGACCAACGAGCGCCGCATCGTGCGCGCGCTCGAGGTCACGATCGGATCGGGACGAGCATTCTCCTCATTCGGCGACGGACTCAGGACCTACGGGTCCGGCGGCGTGGTCCAGATCGCGCTCGACGTTCCCCTCGATGTGCTCGATGAGCGAATCGAGCGTCGCTTTCGGCGCTGGATGGACGAGGGTCTCGTAGAAGAAGTGGACGCTCTGCGCGCGACGCCGGGCGGACTCGCTCGCACGGCTCGACAGGCGCTGGGGTACCGCGAGATACTTGCTCACCTCGAAGACGGGGCAGATCTCGAGGAGTGCGTGCTTCGGGCCATCACCCAGAGCCGGCGCCTGGCGCGCCGACAGCGCTCGTGGTTTCGCCGCGATCCGAGAATCGAGTGGTATTCAGACCTCGAGAGCGCGGGTGCGCGCCTGATCGCGGTGCTGAATGGCGCGGACGCGGTCGTGCGAGACTGAAACGGTGACGGTGCGAACGCTGCAGAAGTGGCACGGTGCGGGCAATGACTTCCTCGTAGACGTGCAAGATCCCAAAGAGGATCGAACCTGGACGCCCGCGCGGGCCAAAGAGATCTGTGCGCGCGCGACCGGTGTGGGCGCCGACGGACTGTTGGTGGCGAAGTTAGGCGACGTTGTCACGATGACGCTCTACAACGCCGACGGCTCGATCGCCGAAATGTCGGGAAACGGCGCGCGCTGCTTGGCGGCGGCGGTGCGGCGAACGACGCATTCCGACTTTGGAGATCTCGTCGTTCGCACGCTCGCGGGAGAGAGAGTCGTGCACGTAGAGATGGCGAGTGAGGTCGCGGGTTCGGGCAGCGTGGACATGGGCGAGGTCTCCTTTGGATCGAACCTTGACGGTGCCTGGGGGGTCGCGAACGTGGGCAACCCGCACGTCGCGGTGCTCGACGACGAAGGCTGGAGCGACGCCGAACGCGAAGAGACGGCCGCGAAGCTGGCCGCCCAGATGGGCGGGGCGAATGTCGAGTTTGTGAGGTTGCTGGCTCCCGGACGCCTGGCTATTCGGGTCATCGAACGCGGCGTGGGCTGGACCCTCGCGTGCGGGACCGGCTCGTGCGCGGTGGCGGCTCTAGCCAAGCGCGAAGGGCACAGCGGTGACGTGGTGGAGGTCGACAATCCCGGGGGAACCCTGCGCGTGGAGCTCGACGGCTATCGCGCGCGCCTCAGTGGTCCCGTACGTTTCATCGCCGACGTGGAGTGGCTCGAAGTTTGACGTACATCCCCGACACTCTCATTGACCGCAGTTTTCGAGAGAAGATCGTTCTGGTTGGAGTGCTCTTTCCCGGCGTGAGCGAAGAGGAGTTGGAGAACCAACTCGACGAACTCGCCTTGTTGGTCGACACCGCCGGCGCGGACGTGGTGGCCCGGGTCGTCCAGCGCCGCGACGCCCCCGACGCCGCCACCTATCTGGGCTCGGGCAAGGTCAGGGAGCTGCGCGAGGTGTGCCTCGCGCTCGATTCAGACACGGTCGTCTTCGAAGATTCGCTCAGCCCCGCCCAGCAGCGCAACCTAGAAAAGATTCTGGGTCGCACGGCGATCGACCGAACCGCGGTGATCCTAGATATCTTCGCCCAGAACGCCCGCACTCCTGAAGGCAAGGCGCAGGTCGAGCTCGCCCTCTTGGAGTATCGCCTACCGCGGCTGCGGCGGGCGGGGGGCTCGCTCTCCCAGCAGGCCGGAGGAATTGGCACCCGGGGTCCGGGTGAGACGCAACTCGAAGTCGACCGGCGCCGACTCGTCCAGCGCATTCATCACATCCGCGCCGAACTCAAGCAGATCGACCGCACCCGCAAGGTGCAGCGTCAGGGTCGCGCTCGCGGTCGACACCGCGAAGTGACGCTCGTGGGTTACACCAACGCGGGCAAATCGTCTCTGCTCAACGCCCTCACTCACGCGGGCGTGCCGGTCGAGGACCGCCTCTTCGTCACCTTGGATCCGCGTACCCGCCAACGGCAACTGCCCGGGGGAGAGACCATCCTCTTCACCGACACGGTGGGGTTTATCTCGAATCTGCCCCACGAACTCGTCCAGGCCTTCATGAGCACGCTGAACTCCGTGAAGCTGGCCGACCTCTTAGTCCACGTAGTGGACGGTTCGAGCGATCGGGCCGAAGAGCAGATCGCCGCGGTGCGCGACGTGCTCATCGAGATCGGCGCGGAGCTCGTGCCCGAGCTCCTGGTCTTTAACAAGGCCGACGTGCCGGGATCACGCGCCAAGGATCTCGCCAAGATCTACGACGGGGTCTGGGTCTCCGCGCTTCGCGCAGAGAATCTTGAGCAGTTGATCGACGAGGTCGGAGAGCGACTGCGCTCGCGCGACCGCGTGGTGACACTGCATCTTCCCCTGGATCGAGGCGACCTGGTGGCCGCGGCCCACCGCGAGGGCGACGTCCTCGACACCACCGTGAACGACGATGCGGTGGTGATGCGCGTCGTGCTGGATGAAGTGGGGGTCGCGCGCTTTAGGGAGTGGAGGGTGTCGGCGTGAGTTTCGAGCCGCCCGCGTATCCCTATGAGCGCCTAGACGGCCTGAGGGCGGTGGCGGCGCGCTTCGACGGAGGAGCGATCGACTGTTCGATCGGCACGCCCGTTGATCCGCCGCCACCGTTCGTGATCGAGGAACTCGCGCGCGGTGCGGGAGCGAGGGGTTATCCGCCCTCGGCGGGCACGCCGGAGTACCGCGAGGCGGCGGCCGCCTGGGTGGCGCGCCGCTTCGGAGTCGAGGTGAGCGCGGGCGATTTGGCGGCCTGTGTGGGCACCAAGGAGTTCGTTGCCTCGCTGGCCGGGTACTTGCACTTGCGCAGTCCCGAGCGCGACACGGTGTTGTATCCCTCGATTAGCTATCCGACGTACGCCATGAGCGCCACGCTCGCCGGCCTGCGCGCGGTGCCCGTGGCGCTCCAAAAAGGACAGCTCGATCTGGAGTCGATCGATCGCGACGACGCGGCGCGCGCTCTCGTCCTGTGGGCGAACTCGCCGTCGAACCCGAGCGGGTACCTCGACGACCTCGAGCGAATTGCGCACTGGGGCCGCTCGGCGGGCGTGTTAGTGGCGAGTGACGAGTGCTACTGCGAGTTCACCTGGTCCTCGCCGCCGCGCACCGTACTCGAGTGCGGATCCCAAGGTGTGCTCGCGCTGCACTCGATATCTAAGCGTTCGAACCTCGCGGGCGTGCGCGCCGGCTTCTACGCCGGGGACGCATCCGTGGTGTCGTACTTGCGCAGCGTGCGCCAACACGCGGGGCAGATGGTGCCGGGCCCCGTCCAGGCGGGCGTCGCTCTCGCGTACGGCGACGACGCCCACGTCGAAGTACAGCGCGATCGGTATCGCCGACGACTGGAACGCTTGGGCCGCGCCCTCGCCGGCGTCGGCGTTGCGGCTCCCATGCCCGAAGGTTCCTTCTACTTGTGGTGCTCCCAGGAAGGACTGGACGGCTGGGAGATCGCGACACTGCTCGCCGAGCGCTCTGGTCTCGTGACCAGCCCGGGTGAACTTTACGGCGACCCGGGTCGCGACTTCGTGCGCATCGCCCTCGTCCAGCCCGATGAGCGGATCGAACTCGCCGCCGCTCGTCTCGAGGCGTCCTAGGACCCAAAGTACGCTGGAGTGGTGAGCGACCTCGAAACGCGCATCGCCCAGTGGTACGAAAGCATTGCCGAGATGTCGCCCGAGAATCTCGAGGCTCGGCGCGACGTCGAACTCGCCATCGCCAAACTCGACGACGGCCAAGTTCGGGTCTGCGAGATCTCCGAGGCCGGTCACGTCGTCGTGAACGAGTGGGCGAAGCAGGCGATCCTTTTGTTGTTTCGCCTGCGCGGGCTTGAGGTCAGCGAAGCAGGTCCTTTCGAGTACTACGACAAGTTGGAACTGAAAACCGACTTCGCGCGCCGGGGGGTGCGCGCCGTGCCGGGCGCCATCGCGCGACGGGGCAGCTACCTGTCAAGCGGCGTGATTCTCATGCCCAGTTTCGTCAACATTGGAGCGTGGGTGGGCGCCAACACGATGGTTGACACCTGGGCGACCGTGGGCAGCTGCGCGCACATCGGAGCGAACGTGCACCTATCGGGCGGGGTGGGAATCGGCGGCGTGCTGGAGCCGCCCAACGCGGTGCCCGTGGTGATCGAAGACGACGCGTTTATCGCCAGTCGCTGCATGATCGTCGAAGGAGCGCGAGTCGGCCGCGGCGCGGTGGTGGGTGCCGGGACAATCCTTAGCCCTTCTATCCCCGTCTTCGACGCCGAGACCGGTGAGGAGGTCTCGCGCGGGTACGTACCGGACTACTGCGTGGCGGTCAGTGCGAGTCGGCGCCGAGAGTACCCGGGCGGCGAGTTCTACCTTCCCTCGGTCCTCATTATCAAGCGACTCACCGAAGGAGAGCGTCACAGCAAAGCCGCGCTCAACGACGTGTTGCGCGACCACGGCGTGTCGACGTGAGCCAACTGGCCGACGTTCTGCGGCTCGTTCAGATCGACTCGGTCAGTGGTCGCGAAGCGGCTCTCGCCGATCACGTGGAATCCGTTCTTCGCGACACCGCCGCCCTCGAAGTGGTGCGCGTCGGTGACAACGTCGTGGCGCGCACCACCGGTCACCTCGCCACGCGGGTCATCGTGGCCGGCCACCTCGACACCGTCCCGGGCGATCCCGCGGCGGCACGCATCGACGCAGACGTCCTAACGGGACTCGGTGCGTGCGACATGAAGGGATCGCTCGCGGCAATGCTGGCCGTGGCGAGTGGACCCGTCACCTCGAGTGAGGTGACGTGGATCTTTTACGCCCGCGAGGAGGTGTCGCGGGCCGAGTCGGGGCTGCTCGAACTCGCCTTCGCCCGTCCGGACCTGCTCGAAGGCGACGTGGCGATTCTGGCCGAGCCCACCGCCGGCGCCGTCGAGGCGGGTTGCCAGGGCACGCTGCGAGTGCGCATCGACGTGCACGGCGCGCGCGCTCACACCGCTCGACCCTTCACCGGTCGCAACGCGATCCATCGCGCGGCCGCGATCATCACTCGCGTCGCGAACTACGAGCCGCGCCACGTCGCACTCGACGGAGTTGAGTTCGTCGAACAGCTCCAGGTCGTGTTCGTCGAGGGGGGAGTGGCCGCCAACGTGGTGCCCGACGCGGCGTCGTTCACGATCAATCACCGCGTGGCTCCCGATCGAACTCCTGATGAGGCTGCTGATTGGCTGCGCTCGTACGTAAGCGATCTTTTGGAAGAGGGCGACGAGTTCGTGGTGGTCGATGGCGCGCCCGGGGCCCCTCCGCTGCTCACCAATGAGAAGTTGCGCGAACTGGTGGAACTCACCGGAGTGGCACCGCGGGCGAAGTTTGGTTGGACCGACGTCGCGACGTTCCACGAGCGCGGAGTTCCGGCTACCAATTTCGGCGCGGGAGACCCTCTGCTCGCTCATCGCAGCGACGAGAGCCTCGCGCTCGGTGAACTCGAAGACTTTGAGCGGGTACTGCGCGAGTGGCTGGGCTAGGGGCTCTCTAGTAGCGCCGCAGGACCGAGATCACCCGTCCGAATATCACTACTTCGCGTGAATCGAACTCCATGGGTTCGAGCGCGGCGTTCTCTGGCTTCAAGATGATCCGCGAGCCCTGGGCGAAGAATCGCTTGACGGTGGCCTCGTCTCCGGGAATGCCCGCCACCACGATCTCTCCCGAACGCGCAGTCTGCTGGCGCTCCACGACGATGAAGTCGCCCGCCAAGATTCCCGCATCGATCATGGAGTCGCCGCGTACTTGGAGCACGTAGGTATCGCCGCGCCCCGCGAACTGCTCGGGAATCGACATGACCTCGTGTGTGCTTTCAACGCCCAGCACCCCGGTGCCCGCCGCGACGTCGCCCACGAAGGGAATGTCGCGGATCGTCTGATTGGGGGCGTGTGGCGCGGATTCGAGACGCACGGTCAAGGTGCGCGGCTGCTGGGGGTTCTTTTCGATGTAGCCGGCGTTCTTGAGCACGGTGATGTGATTGGCGACGGTGGCCGAAGAGGAAAGGCCCACGTGCTCGCCGATCTCTCGAATGGTGGGAGGGAAGCTGCGCTCGCGCTGACAAGAGGCGATGTACTCCAAGATCTGTCGGCGCATCGGGGTTAACACTTCGGCCATGGTGTTCCTCCACTAACGAACAGGTGTTCGCAGGCTACACCACGATGGCCCTCGACTCAAACATATGTTCGCTCGATTTGGGACGACCAAAGTTATATCCAAGATATGAAATAAATGGCCTCTGACCCCACCTAGCCATAACGGCCCTGCTACGTTTCAGCCAGGCCAAATTGGTCGGGGTTTCTTAACCGTATCTTTAGACCAGTCTTTAGACCTGTAAATATTGCGGTGAGAAGTGTGTGAATTGGATAAGGAAGGACGTAGCGATGAAGCTTCGTTTCAGTAAGGCGGCGGTTGTCACCTCCGTCGGCGCGCTGCTGGCCGCGGGGGTTCCCCTGGTTGGTATGGCGTCGACGGGAGCGTCAGCCGCGGCAAAGACCACGTACACCATCGGTGTGGAGGGCCCCTTCTCGGGTTCCAACGCCGAACTGGGTGACTGGATCTACGCGGGTGTACAGTTCGCGGTCGCTCAGGCAAATGCCAGCGGCAAGAACAAGTTCACTTTGAAGTCTGAGAAGTTCGACGACCAGGGATCCTCATCCCTCTCGCCGGCTGCCGCTCAGAAGGCGGTAGGCACTAAGGGATTGGTCGCGGTCGTTGGCCCGGCGTTCTCGGGTGCCTCAGAAGCTGCTGCTCCCTACTACAAGGCGGCTCACGTCGCTGAAGTGAGCGCCTCGGCGACGGCTGTGGCCCTCGCCTCGGGCTCGGACAGTAACTTCTTCCGCACGATTGCCGACGACTCAGTCCAGGGCAAGGCGGACGCTGACTACTTGGTGAAGGTGAAGGGCGTGAAGAACCTGCTGGTCATTGCTGACGGTTCGTTCTACGGTTCGGGCCTCGCTCAGGTGGTGGCTACCGACGCCAAGGCGCTCGGTGCGACCGTGACGACCCAGACGATTCCTAGCGTTGCCAACGGTGTGGGTGGAACGACCACTGAGTACGGCCCTGACGCCACTCAGATCGCTACCAGCGACCCGGGCGGAATCTTCTACGGCGGTTACTACTCGGACTTCGGTCTGTTGCTGTCGGCTCTGTCGAGTGCGAACTACGTCGCAGGTTCGACGAGTCACGTGATCATGTCGGGTGACGGTTCAAACGCTTCAGGCTTGGTCACTTCAACCACGCCTTCGAGCGCGGCCAACAACGTCTTCCTCTCTGAGGGTGCGTCGGGCAAGATCAACTTCTTCACGGGCAAGCTCGCGTCGGAGTTCCAGAAGGACACGCACTTCAAGGCGTCCGTTGCCGAATACGCCGCTCAGGCGTACGACTCGACCAACGCGATCATTGCCGCGCTCAATAAGACCAAGACGCCCAAGACGGTGAACACCACACTGCGCAAGCAGATCGTGGCGAACCTGCACAAGGTGAACTTCAAGGGCGTAACGGGAACCATCGCCTTCGCGGGTGATGGTAACTTGCGCAATGACACCGGTACTTCAGCCATCTCGGAAGTGGATAGCGGAACCATTACGTTCCTCCAAAACGAGGGTTAGTACTAGTCATTTTTGACTAATGTCACTGGGGCCGGGGTTGTACCCCGGCCCCAGTGACATGTAAGAGGGGGAAGTCGCAAGCCATGGGCTTTGAGCATTTTTGGCTGAGCGGGTTCGATCAGGTTCATGCAGCCTTTTGGAGGTACCTAGAAGTAGGACTCCAAAACGGTGCGGTGTACGCGATGATTGCGGTGGGCTACACGCTCGTCTACGGCGTGCTCGGACTCATCAACTTTGCCCACGGCGAAGTGTTCATGTGCGGCGGTTTCGCCGGGGTTTTTCTCACCCGCGGCATCCTGGGCGACCGGGTGGCGACTGGCTGGGGTTCGGTCGGCCTGGTGATCGCGGGCATGATAATTGGCGGCCTCGTGAGCGCGGCGGTGGCCATCGGCGTGGAGCGCGTCGCCTATAAACCTCTGCGACAGCGAAACGCGCCCAAACTGGCCTTTCTCATCAGCGCGATCGGCGCGTCGTATTTTCTTCAGACCCTGGCCGGCAAAGAGTTCGGTTACGGCGTCAACATCTTTCCGGGCGCGGTCTTTGAACCCGGCAAGGTGATGTTCACCATGTTCGGCACCCAAATCGACACCATCGCGGTGGTGTGCGTTATCGCGGCCGTCGTGATGCTCGTCGCCGCCGACCGAATTGTGCGGGCTACCAAATTGGGCCGGGGCATTCGTGCGGTTTCTCAGGACGCGGAGACCGCTTCGTTAATGGGCGTCAACATCGAGAGCACCATCATGATCACCTTCATCTTGGGTGGTGCGCTCGCCGGGGCGGCAGGTTTCTTGTACTCGCTCAACAGCGGCATCGTTCAGAACGCCGGAACCGAGATCGGGATCTACGCCTTTACCGCGGCGGTCTTGGGCGGCATCGGCAACCTGCGCGGGGCCGCCCTGGGTGGACTCTTTATCGGACTCTTCCAGAGTTTTTCGGTGCCCTTCTCCTTTGAGGGCAACGTGCAGTGGACCGAGATCTACACCTTCTTGATCTTGGTCCTCGTTCTCATCATTCGTCCCACGGGCATCCTGGGCGAAAAGTCGGGCAGGACCGCGTGAGCCTCATTTCTCCCGCCAACTTGCGCCGGCTCTTTTGGATTTGGGTCATTTTGGCGATCGTCGCTGTCATGACGGGCACCTCGGGCAACAACTCGACGCCACCCACGACCGGCGTGCACGGTTCGTTCATGGAACGCGTCTCGTTCTTCGGGCTTTTCGCCACCTGGCGCTGGTTGCTCTTCGTAGCACTCGGAGTCATCATCTGGCTCATTAGCTCGGCGTACCGACCGCGTGCGCGTCAGATCCACCACGGCGTAGACGCCTTTATGGCGCTGCCGCGCCGGCTCACCGCCAAGCGCTCCACCCGCCTGATCCTGATGGCGCTCGCCCTGATACTTGCCCTGGTGGTGCCCAAGTTCATTCACGAGTCGTTCTGGATGTACCTCATCGTCGAGCAGATCGGCGTGTGGGTTCTACTCGCTTTGGGCCTCAACGTGGTGGTCGGCTTCGCGGGGCTCCTCGACCTGGGCTTTGCGGCCTTCTACGCGATCGGCGCCTACGTGACTGCGTGGTTCACCGGAGCACTGCCCATGCCCGCCCTCTTTCATCACCCCATCCCCACACTTTGGGTCATACCTTTGGGCATCGTGGCCGCGATGATCTTTGGCGTCGTGCTCGGCACCCCCACGCTGCGCCTGCGCGGTGACTATCTGGCCATTGTGACGTTGGGCTTTGCGCTCATCATCGACGACTTCGTCGAAACCCAGTCCGGAGTGACCGGGGGAGGATTGGGCACGAGCCCGGTTCCCCACCCCGTGCTGAACCTAGGTTTCTTCCACTTTCGTTGGGGACTTTCTCCCACTCCCTACTACTACCTCTGTCTGGTCTTCATCATTATCTTCCTCGCGATCTTCACCTCGTTGGAGCATTCGCACGTCGGTCGAGCGTGGGTGGCGATCCGCGAGGACGAGGTGGCGGCTGAGTCGGTAGGCATCAACCCGCTCAAGTACAAGGTCATGGCCTTCGCGGTGGGCGCGGCCAGCGGCGGATTCGGCGGGGTCTTGACCGGAGGCCTGGTGGGCATCATCAATCCGGGGTTATTCACCTATCAGGTATCGGTCAACGTGCTGGTTCTCGTGATCTTTGGCGGCATGGGATCGATCTGGGGGGTGGCGCTAGGCACCATCGTCATCCAAACCGTTACGAGCTACCTCGACAACTATCAACCGTGGGGATATCAGATCAACGACCTCTACATGTACATTGGCGCGCTGTTGATCGTCATGATGATCTTTAGGCCCGCGGGTCTACTACCTTCGCGCCGGCGCGCGCGAGAGTTCGCGGCCGCCGAGGGCGGCGAGGAGATCCACACCGACGAGGTGCTGACGGGAGAGCAGCCGTGAGCGAGGTCGCGACCCGGAGCCTCAGCTTCGAGGTGAAGGACATCACCCTGCGATTCGGCGGGGTGGTCTCGCTGCGCGACGTGAGTCTAGAGATGCGTCGGGGCGAGATCCTGGCGGTCATCGGACCCAACGGCGCGGGCAAGACCTCCCTGTTCAACTCTCTCACCGGGGTCTATCAACCCCAGGAGGGCACGATCACCTTTTGGCCGAGTGAGGGCGCCTCGATTTCGGTGATCGGCAAGAAAGCGCACCGCATCGCGCGCGCGGGGGTGTCGCGCACCTTCCAGGCGTCGCGACTCTTCAGCGCCCTTACCGTATTCGAGAACGTCAAGATCGGCGCCGAGGACCATAACGGCTTGGGTCTGGTGGGCTCCTTGGTCAAAGGTCCGCGCACCCGCCACGCGGAAAAGGTGTCCGACGAGGTGGTGGTCGACCTGCTCGAGTTCGTCGGTCTCTCCAATGAGGCCAACCTCGTCGCCTCCCAGCTCTCCTACGGTGGTCGACGTCGTCTGGAGATCGCGCGCGCCCTCGCCACCAAGCCCGAGGTCATACTTTTGGACGAACCCGCGGCCGGTACGAACCCTTCGGAGAAACTCGAACTCACCTCGCTGATCCGGCGAGTGCGTGACGAACGCCACGTCGGGGTCTTGTTGATCGAGCACGACATGAAGCTCGTGATGTCCCTGGCCGAGCGGCTCTACGTGCTGAACTTCGGCTCGGTCATCGCCGAAGGCTCGCCCGAGGAGATTCGCGCGAACCAGTCCGTCATCGACGCGTACTTGGGATCGTCTCACGAGGATGCGAGCAACTGATGCTGAAGGTCACTGACACCGTTCTGCGCTACGGGTCCATCGAAGCGCTCCACGGCGTCTCTTTCAACGTCGAACAGGGCGAGATCGTCACGCTGCTCGGAGCGAACGGCGCGGGCAAATCCACCACGCTGCGCATGATCTCGGGTCTGCACGCCCCCGCCAGTGGCACCATCGCCTTCGAGGGCCGCGACATCACCACGATCAAGGCGCACGAACTCGTCGACATGGGAATCAGCCACGTGCCCGAGGGGCGCCACGTCTTTCCCACCATGACCGTCGAGGAGAACCTCGAGATGGGGGCCTTTCGACGCAAGGGCCCCATCAGCCAGGACATCGACGAGATTTACGAGCAGTTTCCGATTTTGAAGGATCGCCGCAAGCAGTTGGGCGCGAACCTGTCGGGCGGCGAGCAGCAGATGCTCGCCATCGGCCGCGCCCTCATGTCCAAGCCCCGCCTCTTGCTGCTCGACGAGCCCTCCATGGGACTCGCGCCTCTGATCATCCAGACGATATTCGCCATCATCGCCAAGATCCGCGAGGCGGGCACGACGGTGTTCGTGGTGGAACAAAACGCCACCCAAGCGCTGCGCCTGGCCGATCGCGGCTACGTGATGGAGAACGGGCGCATCGTCTTTGGGGGCGAGTCCAACGATCTTTTGCACGACGAGCGCGTGCGGGCCGTCTATCTGGGCGAGTCGATCGAGTCCTAGCGACGACCTTTGGGAGGTTTCCCAAAGGAGCGGTAGTGAGTGATTCAATTCGGTCGTGCTGGCGCGACGTCGAGGACGTACTTTCGTCGGGCCTGTCCCGACTCCTGCTCTACGGTCCGCCCGGCACCGGCAAGACCTACGCCGCTTTGCACCTGGGCGCGGGCGACGCGCCGGCCGAGCGACTGATCTGCACCGAGGACCTCACGAGCGGGGAGATCACCGGCACCTGGATGCCCTCGGGTGAGAACCGCTTCGAGTGGCGTGAGGGTCCCGCGATCCGCGCGTGGCGCGCCGACGCGGGTCGCGGTGGACGCCTGGTGCTCGACGAGGTCGATCGCGCCTCGGGCGACGCGCTCGCTACGTTGCTCGCGGTGACGGACTCGGCGGAGTCGGCGCGCTGGCGCAATCCCGACACTCTGGAGTGGGTGCGACCCGGTGCGAACTTCTCGGTCGTCATGACCTCCAACGTCGAGGACGTGGAGGAGATCCCCGCCTCGTTGCGTGACCGCTTTCCGGTACGCGTGCGCGTGGATGCGCCTCCGCTCGCGGCGCTCGAGCATCTGAGCGAAGATTTGCGCGCGGCGGCTCGGGCCGGCTCGCTCGGACCCGAAGGTCGACGGGTGTCGCTGCGCGCCTTTTACGCCTTCGATCTGTTGCGAACCCACCACGGCGAGCAGCGCGCCGCCGAGCTCGTCTTTGGAGCGCACGCCCAGCCGGTCCTCGACGCCTTGCGAATCGGCGCACTGGCGTGAGCATCGTCTATCCCGAACTCGCGAGCGGGCGCTTCGACGACGCGGGGGGCGCCTGGACGATTCTCGAAGGCACCACCTTTCGCGGCGGCGCCAGCTGCAACCTGCGCGACCGGATACTCGAAGTGCCCTTAGAAAGTAGCGACGTGGCGCGAGTGGTGCGCGCCCATGAGTTGATGCACGCCCGGGTAAGTCCTCACGCTGAGGTCCTGGTGCGCGCGCTGGACGACGTGAGTGCCCGAGCCCTCGAATGCGCCGAAGAACTGCGCGTCAACACGCTGATCGCTCGCTTGGGCTTTGACGTTTCGTTGCTGCGTGACGGTACGGAGAAACCGGGGGTGAGCGCGCTCGCCGAGTCGGGGCGCTGGGATGAGGTTCTCTACTTTCTGGCGGCCGTGCTGGGCACGGGTGCGGAGCGCGACTTGTTTGGCGCCGTGCGTCGCGCCCGCCCGACGTGGCTGGCGGCTCTTCGCGCGGTGCGCAAACGAGCTCTTCAGATCGTGTCCCTCGAGGCGGGGGCGATGGGCGACACCCGCCTGGACGACGAGGGGCTTCCGCGCGGGTACGTCGCTTCGACCTTGGTGCTCGCTCGTCTGTTGAGCCAGTGCGCGGGGGCGCGGATACCCCAAGGGGCCGAGGAGCTGCGAGCGTTTCGTCGCTCGCTCGAAGCGGGAGGTCGACGACCCGCGTCGGGGAGATTCGCGCCGTTGGTCTTTGACGCTTCGCCCGTCTCTATCCGCACCCGAGGTCCGCGTTCCTCGAAACGGCGAGCGAGCGTGTGCGGCCCGGTGTTGAGTTACCCCGGCCGACTGCTCACCGACGAGCGCCGCCGAGCGTTCGCCCAGCGGCGGCGCGAACGAGGGGGAGTGGTGGTGATCGATCAGTCGGGTTCTATGGACGTGAGCGAAGAGGAACTGCGCGCCCTGTTACGCACCGCCCCCGAGGCGCTCGTGGTCGGCTACAGCCATCGCCCCGGCGACCCCGGCGTCACGGCGAACGCGTGGGTCCTGTGCAACCGCGGAGTGGTGGCGGAGCACTGCCCCACCGGCAACATCGGCAATGGCGTGGACGGCCCGGTGCTCGCCTGGGCCGCCGCCCAGCGGCGCGCGAAGGAGCCCTTTGTCTGGGTGACCGATGGACAAGTCACCGACTCCCACGACTACCCCGACCTCGCCCTAACCAAGGAGTGCGCCACGCTGGTGCGACGCCACCGCATTCAACTGGTGCGAGAACTTGGCGATCTGGACCGAGCGCTACGGGTGCCGTCATCGCGCTCGGCCTGGGCGGCCTTTGGTCGAGTCGGGCGCGAGTTGGGCGATCACCACGGGGCCGGTTTGGCGTGTTACACCGGCTGACCAGACTAAATGCCAATGCAGCGCACCGATGTCGGCGGGAAGAAACCTCTTGCAATCGAACATCTGTTCGCTTTAGACTTACGAACAGGTGTTCGCAGAGCAAGGGAGTCGGAACCATGGCGGCAGTCGAACTACTAGAGACGTTTCCCCTCGAGGTCGCGGGCGTCCCGCTGCGTTTGGTCGGCGCGGCCGAGGTCTGGAGGGTTCGACAAGGTCCGAGTCTCGCCCAGCGCCGCAACGCTCGCGCCAACGCGCGTACCCGCCGGAATCGGCTGGCCCTGGGAGCGGTGGTGGCCGCGGCGATCGCGGTCTTAAGTATGCCGGGCCACGTCTTTGGCGCCACCGGGGCCGCGGGGGTTTCGAGTGACGTGGCCGGTGGATCGACGCTCGCTGCCGGGATGAACTACGTGGTTCAGCCCGGCGACACCGTTGCCTCTATCGCGCGCGAGATCAATCCCGCGGATCCGTCTCTGGCGCGAACGCTGCTCGTGCGCGAGCTCGGTTCGGCGGTCGTGGTGCCCGGCGAACACGTGCTGGTCCCCTAAAAAATCGGGGTTTTCGGGTGTATCGTGAAGTGGTGCGGTGCCCCTTTTGTTCGGCCGACGACGACCGCGTCGTGGATTCGCGCCTCGCCGAAGACGGGGTGGCCATCCGGCGGCGTCGCGAGTGCAGCAACTGCTCCCAGCGCTACACCACATTTGAGCGGATCGAGGAGATCGGGCTCTTCGTGGTAAAGCGCTCGGGCGAGCGCGAGCCCTTCGCGCGCGAAAAGGTCCTGCGCGGGGTGCGCGCGGCCGCCAAGAACCGCCCGATCGACGATGAGGCGCTCGAGTCCCTGGTGGTCGGGGTCGAAGAATCCATGCGTCTGTTGAACCGCGACGTCACCAGCGAAGAGGTGGGCATGGCGACGCTCGAGGCCCTGCGCGACGTGGACGACGTCGTCTACGTGCGCTTCGCCTCGGTCTATAAGGGTTTTTCGGACGCCGATGACTTTGCGCGCGAGATCGGCATGCTGGTCAAGACCACCGCGCCTAAACAGCACGGCTAGCCGTGCGCGCCCTGCGACTGTCTCCCACCTCGGCCCTGGCCATCTACGCCCATCCCGACGACGCGGACGTGGCCGCGGGCGGCGTGATGGCCCAGTGGGCCAGTGAGGGCGTGCCCGTGCACCTGGTGGTCGTGTGCGACGGGGCCAAGGGATCGCACTCGCCCCACCTGGAGTCCTCCGTGGTTCGTGAGACGCGCCGCGAAGAACTCCAAAACGCCGCCGACTTGTTGGGCCTGGCCAGCGTGACCCAGCTGGACGTTCCCGACGGCGAGGCCACGAACTCGAGCGGCCTGCGCGAGACCCTCGTGGGCATCGTTCGCCGATTGCGCCCCGAGGTGGTGCTCGGCCCCGACCCGACGGCCACGTTCTTTGGTGAGGTGTACGTCAATCATCGCGACCACCGCGAAACAGGCTGGGCGCTGCTCGACGCGGTCGCACCCGCCGCGGCGATGCCGCTGTACTTTCCCGACGCCGGCCCGCCCCACCAGGTGAGCGTCCTGCTCCTGAGCGGCACCCACGAGCCCGACGTGGTCGTTGACGTGTCGCCCAGCATCGACGTGAAGGTGAAAGCGGTGCTCGCGCACGCCTCTCAGACCGGCGGGGACGCCGGGGCCATTCGTGACGTGGTTCTCGAGCGCGCCGAACAGGCCGGGCGCCCGGTGGGCGTCACCCACGGTGAAGCGTTTCGCTGTGTCGAACTCGCCTTCTGAGGCTCCCTCGGTCGACGACGCGCCGATTCTGCACGTCGACCTCGATGCCTTCTTCGCTTCGGTAGAGGTGCTCGACGATCCTTCGTTGCGCGGCAAGCCGGTGGCCGTGGGCGGAGCCGGGGACCGCGGGGTGATCGCGAGCGCGAGCTACGAGGCGCGACGCTACGGGGTGAAGAGTGCGATGCCCAGCGTCAGCGCGCGCCGGGCCTGTCCGAACCTGATCATCCTGCCGGGGCGCTTTGATCGCTACGAGGAGTACTCGCGGCTCTTTCACGGCATCGTGCGCGATCTCACGCCCGAGTACGAGCCGCTCGGACTCGACGAGGTCTTCGCCGATCTGCGTAGCCTGCGCCGACTCGGGGTGAAGCCCATTGACGCGGGCCGAGAATTGAGCTCGCGCATTAACTCCGAGTTGCACCTGCGCTGTGGGGTGGGGCTCGGGCGCAACAAACTCTTCGCCAAGCTGGCCTCCAAGGAGTCCAAGCCCCACGTGCTCAAGGGGCAACTGGTCGAGGGCCCGGGCGTGTTCTGGGTCAGCCCCGCGACCGAGAAGCAGTGGCTGGCCGTCTTGCCGGTGCGCTCGCTCTGGGGAGTGGGACCGGCCACCTCGGCCAAACTCGCGGGTCTCGGACTCACCCACGTGCGCGATCTGGCCCGGGTGGACGAGGCCACGCTCGCGGGCCACTTCGGCCCCTCCATGGCCGCGACGCTCGCTGGCTACGCCCGGGGCGAGGACCACCGCGAGGTGGTCGTGGACCGCGAGGTCAAGTCCCTCGGCCACGACCAGACCTTCGCCACGTCGCTCGTCGGGTTCGACGAGGTGAATCGAGCGCTGCGCACCCACGCCGGGGTGGTGGCGCGCACCCTGCGTGAGCGCGGACTGGTGGCGCGCACCATCAGCGTGAGCGTGCGCTACGACGACCTCACCAGCGTCTCGCGCGCCCAGACCCTGCCCTTCGGGGTGGACGACGAGGAGGCGGTGTCCTCGATCGCGGTCGCGCTGGTCTCGTCGGTGGATCTCTCTCCGGCGGTGCGGTTGCTGGGCCTGTACGCGTCGAACTTCTTAGAGCGCAGCGATAACCAGATGCAGTTGAGTTTCGGGCTCGACGCCGACGCGAGTGCCGCGGCCCTGAGCGCCCGCGACACCTCGCGCGCGCAACAGGTCGATCGCGCGGCGCTGCGCGACGCGGTGGATGAGATTCGCGAGCGCTTTGGGCGCACGTCGCTCGGCACGGCCAGTGAACTGCGCGAGGAGGGTTTAGACGTCGCGACCCAGCGCGGGCGCCACGCCTTCGGACCCGATTCTCCTAGTCGTGAACGGTGACCAGGGTGCCAATCGGCGTGTAGGGAAAGACCGTCTTGGCCGAGGCGAAGGGCATCTCGACGCACCCCAGGCTCTGGGGGTAGCCGTACGACGAGCGGATGAAGCCGTGCAGCGCGTCACCGCCGTTGAAGTACGAGACCCAGGGGATGTCGGGGTCGTGGTAGACGGATCCGTCGGGGTTGGTGCCGCTCATCGTGGTGCTGAGGAAGCGCTCGTAGACCGCGTAGGTGCCCAGTTCGGTCGGGACCACGTCGATGCCGGTGTTCACGAGTGAGGTGAAGATGACCTTGCCGTTTACGTAGAGGGTGAGCGTCTCGGGTAGCTGCTCGCTCACGTCGACGTAGTCGTAGGTGGCCGGATCAACTTTGTTGTTCGTCACGGCCGTTAACAGGTCGCTCCACGTCGCGGTGTTGGCGATGCCCGTGACCGTCAGGTTGTTCTGGCTCTGGAACGTCTTGAGGGCGGCGGCCAAGATGACGTTGTTGGTGCCCACGCTCCACTGGGACGTGAGGTCGCTGGGCAGGTTGAAGGTCCAGGTGAAGGTGCCGTTCACCTGTTGGGTGGGCGAGGTCTGGGGCGTGCCGGGGGTGAAGGTGAGGGGCAGGTAGTGCAGCTCGGAGAGCAGCTGGGCCTCCCACACCAAGTTGGTGCTCGCGCTCGCCACGCTCTCGCGATACGACAGAATCGTGCACGTCTTGGTGCAACTCACGGTGGCGGGGGTGCGAAAGACGTAGTTGGTGAGCGGCTTGAGCGCGCTGAGGGCCACGGCCTGCACGTCTTCGGGGCCGATCTGTTGCCACTTCGTTCTCAGCGCGGGGGTGGTGACGAGGGCGGGTAGGGACTTCGCCTTGGTGGGCACGCTGAAGTGCAGTCGCAGCAGGGGAAGGTTCGACGACAGGGCCGTCGTGACGGTCGCCGAGACGCGAGAAATCGTCGCGGCTGAGGTCGAAATACTCGGAGTAAAGGCCGTAGCCACGAGCATCGTCAGCGCACCCACGGCGATCAGGCGGCGAATCACCTTTCCAGGATACTGAGCGCAAATCAATAACCGGCTTACAATTCAATTACGAAAGAGGAAGAATATGCCCGTCGTTACCACCATGGTTGCCGTCATCGTCGTACTCGTTGTGCTCTGGTTGATTCTGGCGCTCGTCGGCGTGGTGGCCGCCCTCCTCAAATCGCTCTTCGTCGTGCTGATTGTGCTCGCCGCGCTCTACGGCGTCTACCACTACTTCAAGCACCAGACCAAGAACGGCTCCTCGGGCCAGTAGGCTGGACACTTCTGGCGGCGTGGCCGAGCGGTTAGGCAGGGGCCTGCAAAGCCCCGTACTCCGGTTCGAATCCGGACGCCGCCTCCAG
>DASXFG010000063.1:0-67077 GCA_036489715.1 Acidimicrobiales bacterium
CGACCCTCACGCGTGACGACCTCGGCGACGTCGGTCCAGTCGGTGTGCTCGGGATCGCCGCTCGCGCGCTCGGTCGTGGCGAGCAGCGTCGTCAGGGGGCTGCGCAGCTCGTGGCTGGCGTTCGAGACGAACTCTTGTTGGAACCGCGAAGCCGACTCCAGGCGCGCGAGCATCTCGTTCACGGTGCGGGCCATGCGCGCGATCTCGTCGTCCCCCCCCGTCACCGGGACGCGCTGGGTGAGGTCTTCGGCGGCGATTGCGTCCACGCGGCGGCGAATATCCTCCACCGGCGCGAGCGCCAGTCCGATGCCGAGCCAGATCAACCCGCCGGACATGAGCAAGAGCAGCGGAAACGAGATGAGCAGACTCACCAACAGCACCCTCACGCTGTGCTGGATCGGACCGCCATAGACGTAGCCAAAGATGAGCCCCGATCCGCGCGGGGTGGAAATTAACGAGACCTCGCCCGAACTCAGCTCTGCGATGGTGGCCCGGGTCGCAGCGGCGTGCTTAAAGCGCACCCCCAGACCGCTACTCGCGCTGAAGTTCTTAACCGAGGTGGCGAGCACCGGGGCGCTGGAGATCGCCGAACTCGCGGCCCAGACTTTGGTCCCCTGGGCGTTGGTGACCTGGACCACGACGTCGCCCTGCATCGCCAAGGTGATCTCGTGTCCGACCGGCACGGTGGCGTTGGCGAAGCGCTCTTGGGTCTGCACCATGACCGCGTCGATCTGGTTGGCGGCGGAACTGAGCAGCGAGCGATGCACGAGGTTCACCAGCGCGATGCCGGTAAAGGCCAGGATGACCGAGATCGCGAGGACGAAAATGACGGTGAGGCGGGCGCGAATCGAGAGTTCGCGACGCGCCGCCATCAGGTGTCGCGCGCGCTGTACCCGAAACCGCGCACGGTGCGAATCACCGACGGCTCACCGGTGAGGTCGATCTTCTTGCGCAGGTAGCCCACGTAGACCTCCACGATGTTCTGGTCCCCGTCGAAGTCGCTGCCCCACACGACCGCGAGGATCTCGGTCTTCGACAGCGTGGTGTTGGCGTGGCTCATGAGGAACTCCAGCAGCGAGAACTCGCGCGGCGTGAGGGCCACGGTGCGCCCATAAGCGCTCACGTGGCGGGTCACGGGATCGAGGGTGACCGAGCCCACACTGAGGGGCTGGGGGCGCCCGCGCTCCTGTCGGCGCAGCAACGCGTGCAGGCGCGCCATGAGCACGGACTTCTCGAAGGGCTTGCGCAAGAAGTCGTCGGCGCCCACGTCGAGGCCCTCGACCTCGTCCCACTCGCCCTCCTTGGCGGTGAGCATCAGCAGCGGCGTCTGCACCCCGGCGGCGCGCAGCTCCTGGCAGACGCGAAAGCCGCTGCGTTTGGGCAGCATGATGTCGAGCACAATGACGTCGAAGTCGCCGTGCATCGCCGCGTCAAAACCCGCGTCGCCGTCGAAGGCCTGGGTGACGACGTACCCCTCGTCGCTGAGGAGCCCCGCCACCGCGCTGGCCATATCGACGTCGTCTTCTACGAAAAGGACCCGGCGGGGCTCGTCACTCATTGCAGGTAGAGGTTACCGTTGGTCCCTTCGACGACCTTCAACTTCTTTAGACCGTGCGGCGCAGGTCCGACGATCACGTCGCCGTTGCTCACCTTGAACTCCGAGCCGTGGCAGGGGCAGACCATGATCCCCTGGGTGTTGGAGTACCCCACGGTGCAGCCCATATGCGGGCACACCGCGTTGTAGGCCACAAACTCATCGCTCGCCGTGTGGATCACGATGCCCGGATCACCGTTCGAGGGGATGGTGAAGTTCGCCGAGGAGTTCTCGGGCACCTCCGAGGCCGAGCCGAGCAGACTGCCCGCCGGCGCGGGGGCGGTCGTGGTGGTGGCGCCCTCTCCCGAACTGGGCACGGTCGTGGTCGTTGCCGCTTCGGGAGCCGTCGTGGTGGTGACCGGAGCCGATAGCTCCTTGGACTTGGGCGGAGCGGGCGCGTTGTTGATCATCTTGCCGATGTCGGCCGCCGCGCCGCCCAAAAGCAGCACTCCCGCCGCCGCCCCGGCCGCCACCGTGGCCCCCAGTACCACGACGCGCCGATCGACGCGGTCGAGGTGCTCGCGGTTAATGAGGGTCCCTCGACCTCCCAGGAGAACGGGACAGACCGCCTGATCGCACGCGAGACCCCCCCGGGCGCGACAGTGCCCCACCTCGTAGTTGCCACAGATGGCCTGGACCGTAGAAAAGGGGATGGCCACGAGCTCGGGCGAGGGTTGGGCGGCCTTCTTTGCCACCCGCGCAGCAAGGTAGGCGTCGACGCTCAAGCGCGAGCCCGCTCCGGCGATGATAAAGGGCATCCAGGCGAAGAGAAAGACGATGTCCGCCCCCGTGAAGTACGGCGACGCGTGGAAGCTCACGGTCAGAAAGAGCAGGAACGAGGTCAAGAGTCCACCCACGGCCGCGATGCGAGTCCACAGCCCGAACAGCGTTCCCAAGCCCACCGCGATTTCGCCAAACGCGATCACCAGCCCGATGGGCTTGGCCGCTCCCACCAGGTGCACCAACAGACCCGAGATCGGACTGGTGTGGGTGGAGGCGAGCAGTTGTGACTGAATCGAGATCGGGCTCGCCTTCTTAAAGAAGTTCGGGTTGGCGAGCTTTTCGAGTCCGGCGTACGTGAACGTCGCGCCAATGAACAGTCGCAGGGGCAAAAGGGCCCACTCGCTCAACGCCCACGCCCGCACGGGAGCACCCAGGGGAAGGCGACGCTCGGGGCCGCGCTCTTCGGGTTCGGAGTTGGTGTACGTCACGTTCCCATGCTCTCACAGGATTTCTGGAGAGCTTTTCGCGTCCCGTCAGTCTTAGCAATCTCTTATCTAGATAACTATGGAGGCCATGAGCGCGACGATCGTGTCCTTCCTTCTCACCAAGATCCAGGACCTGCCCTCGATCCTCGTCTACGTGCTAGTTGCCGTCCTCGTCTTTGGCGAAGCGGCGCTCTTTGTGGGATTCGTGCTGCCCGGCGAAACCGCGGTCATCGTGGCGGGCGTGGTGGCCGCTCGCGGCCAGGTAAACATCGTGGCGCTCTGCGTGATCGTGGTGCTCTCGGCGATCCTTGGCGACAGCGTCGGCTACTTCGTGGGCGAACGCTACGGAAAGCGGCTCGTGGGTTCGCCACTCCTCGCATCGCGCCGCGCCGGATTCGATCGGGCCCTCGAAGGGCTGACGCGCCGGGGCGCGACCTACGTTTTTGTCGGCCGCTTCACCGCGTTCTTGCGCGCGGTCATCCCCTCGCTCGCGGGCATGAGCAAACTTCGCTACCGGCGCTTCCTGGCGGCCAACGCCGCCGGCGCTCTGGTGTGGGGCGTGCTCTACGCGCTGCTCGGCTACTACGCCGGCCACGCCCTGGACGCCATCGAAAAGTACTCGGGATGGGGCGCAACGGGCCTGTTGGCCCTCGTCGTCATCGTCGTGGTCGTTGTGCACCTGCGACGCCGTCGCCGCGACGCCAAAGAGAAACTCGAACGGCGCAACGAGCCGCCCGGAACTGACTCAGCGCAAGACCTCGAGTAACTCTTCGGGCGCGTGCACGCGCCACTCACCGGCGTGGCGCACGATCAGACCCGGGCCCACCGCGGTGGGGCCCGAACCGCGCAGCAGCGAGCGCACGTATAACTCATCGACCGCGAGGGTCTCGCGCGCCCGAGCCAGGTCCGAAGGGCTGAGATCCAGGGTGGCGACCGCACTCGAGTTCACGAGGAGGGGGCTTACAGTCTCATCGGCGCGCAACGCCGCGGTGATGGCGGCGATCTGGGCGTGGGCGAACCCCGCGCTCGAGAGCGCACTACGCCGCCAGGGAGGCGCACCAGCGCCCAAAAAGCCGTTGGTGACGAGTTCGCGGGGTTGAGAAAAGATGAGGACGCCACTGAGCACATCGCCGAGATACGACACCACGCGTTGCGCGTGGGCGATCACGCAAGGAATAACCCAGGGCAAGAGCCACGCCTCCTGGCCCGCCCACGACGGCCACACCGCGTCCACGAGGACGGAGGTCACCCCGAGCCCGAGGGAGCGTGCGAAGACCACGACCTCGCGGTAGCGAACGAGGGCCGACTCGTCGACCTCACCAGGGCGCGGTTCGATGCGCGCCCACTCCAGGGTGAGTCGCACGCCGTCAAAGCCCAGCTCGGGAACCAAGGCCAAGACGCGCTCGTACTCGTGCCACAGGTCGTCGGCGTCGCCGGGACCGGCGTGTCGACCCAGCGCGATTGTGGGCGAGTAACAGGTCGCCGGACCACCCGCGATATCCAAGCCGCCCTCAACGGCGTAACCCTCGATCGTTACGAAGAGTCGGGGCCGCTCACTCACGAGCGCCAGTTTCGCACGGGACGTCATCACTCCGGTCCGATAGCGTTTCGATCGGCGCGAACGCACGAGTCGGGCAACGAGGAGGTCCTATGGCCGAGGAGATCCTGCGCGAACGGCGCGGACACGTAGAGGTGCTCACGATCAACCGGCCCGAAGTTCGAAACGCCATCAACCGCGCCACCGCCCAAGCGCTGGACCTCGCGCTCGACGAGGCCGAGGCGGACGAGGAGGTTTGGGTCGTCGTGCTCACCGCGAGCGGCGACCGAGCTTTTAGTGCCGGCATGGACCTCAAGGCGTTCGCCGCGGGAGAGATCCCCGCGACCGCCCACGGGTTCGCCGGCATCACCGAGCGCCAGTTCACCAAGCCCCTCATCTGCGCGGCCAACGGCGCCGCGCTCGCGGGAGGCTTTGAGATCATGATCAGCTGCGACATGGTGGTGGCCGCCGAGCACGCCAAGTTCGGCATTCCCGAAGCGGCGCGCGGCCTGGTCGCGGGGGGCGGGGGCCTCATTCGCTTGGCCAAGCGCATTCCTCTCGCCATCGCCTACGAGATGGCCCTCAGCGCCGAGCCGATCGACGCGACGCGCGCCCTTTCGCTCGGTCTCGTGAACGCGGTCGTGCCGGGCGAGCAGGTGCTCGAGAGCGCGCTAGCCCTCGCTGAGCGCGTCGCTCTCAATGCGCCACTGGCGGTGCGCACCTCGAAGGACGTCATGCGCCGGTCCCTCGAAATGACCGAAGAGCAAGCCTGGAAGCTCAACGCCACGTCCTTCGGGGCCATCGCGGCGAGCGCGGACGCGCTCGAAGGAGCCATTGCCTTCGCCGAGAAGCGAGCCCCGAACTGGCAGGGAAAGTGACTAGTGCAGGTGGTAGACGAGCGCAGAGGTGAGAGCGGCGCCCACCACCACGACTGGAAACGGCGCGCGCGCCAGCAGTAGCCCGAGCGCGACCGCGAGCCCCGCCAGGCGGTGGTCGATGACAACGTGGGTTTTGACCACGAGCCCCTCCGCCATCACCAGAGCGCTGAGTAGGGAGATCGGCACCAGTGCGTTAATGCGCTGGAGGCGGGGATGGGCGAGCCAGCCCTCGGGGATCACGTAACCGAGCAGCTTGACCAAAAAGCACAGCACGCTCGTCGCGCCGAGCACCGTCCAGGAGGCGGTAACGCTCATCGCTCGGCCCAGCCAAAGACGAAGGCGACCAGCACGCTGGCGACAATGGGGATGCCCGCGGGCAGCCAGGGCGTCACCACCAGCGCAAACGCCATCGAGGTAATCGCGACTACGCGCAAAAAGGGGCTGGTAAGCCGCGGCCAGAGCAGGCCGAGGAACGCGGCGGGCACTGCGGCGTCTAAACCCCAAGAAGCCGGGTCGCCGAGCGCCTGGGCGCCCAGGGCGCCGACGTACGTGAAGAGGTTCCAAAAGACGAAGACGCCCAAGCCGGTCCACCAAAACCCGGCCCTCATCGCCTCAGTCCCCCGGGGACCCTGGGCGAGCGCGACACCGGTTGACTCATCGATGGTGACCTGAGCGGCGGCGATGCGCGTAAGACCCCGCGCACGAAGAAGTGGAGCAATCTGAAGTCCGTAGAGGGTGTTGCGCGTGGAAACGAGCGTCGCGGTGGCGACGGCACTCGCGACGCTGCCGCCTGCGGCCATCACGCCCACCGCCGCAAACTGGCTGGCCCCGGTGAAGGTGAGCAGGGAAAATAGGCAGGTCTGGAGCAGAGAAAATCCCGCCGCGATGCTCGCCGCGCCAAAGGCCACCCCGTAGGCGCCCACCGTAAGGGCCACACTCAGCGCGTCGCGGTAGGTCTGTCGCGGAGCGCCTCTCATCCCTCAATACTTGCCGGTCCTGATGAGGACTATCGCCGACGAATGCGATCTAGAGGGCACTACTGTGGACACGGAGCGACGAAGGAGAAGACCGTGATATTTGGAGAGTTCTTAGGTCCCGACCTGATTGTCGTCATCGTGGTGGTGGCGGTGCTGATCTTTGGGGGATCCGCCATCCCGAAACTCGCTCGCAACCTCGGTAGCGCGAAGAACGAGTTCGAAAAGGGTCTCAAGGAGACCAAAGGCCCCGACGCGACCAACGCGAGCGACACCGCAGAGTCAAAGGCACCCGAGGCCGACAAGTAGTCCCTCGTGGACATCGCGGAGTTATCCGATCGCCTCTGGCGAGGCGACGACTTAGGCCAGGGACGCAATCCACTTTTCGGCGCGCTCGGTGAGATCAGCGAGATCACCGACGCGGTCGCCTTTCTGCCCAACTTCGCCAACGTCACCGCCGTGTCGAGCGAAGAGGGTCTGGTGCTCGTCGACACCGGTTCGCCGCTCACCGCCTCGGCCGTGCACGCGGCGATTCGCACCTGGAGCTCGGCTCGACTGCACCGAGCGATCTACTCCCACGGGCACATCGATCACGTCTTTGGGGTGGGCCCCTTCGAACTCGAAGCCCGCGACAAGGGTTGGCCGGCGCCGCGCGTGCTCGCCCACCGGCATCTGCCCCGCCGCTTCGACCGCTACCAACTGACCGCGGGCTACAACGAGATCATCAATCAACGCCAGTTCGCCGCACCCAACCTGCGTTGGCCGCGCGACTATCGCTATCCCGATGAGACCTACGAGTTCGAGCACGAGTTCTACGCGGGCAACACGCTGGTGCGACTGCGCCACGAGAAGGGCGAAACCGACGACGCCACGGTCACCTGGTTTCCCGACTCGCGGGTGCTGTGCTCGGGTGATCTCTTTATCTGGAACAGCCCGAACGCCGGCAACCCCCAAAAAGTGCAGCGCTATCCCCTCGAGTGGGCCCAGGCGCTTCGCCGCATGAGTGATCTCAACGCTGAATTCCTCCTTCCCGGACACGGACTGCCGATCTTTGGGTCGGCGCGCATCAACCAGGCCCTCACTGAGACGGCCGAGTACCTCGAAAGCCTCGTCGAGCAGACCCTCGGTTTGATGAACGAAGGAGCCCGTTTGGCCGACGTGATCTCGAACGTGCACGTCCCAGAACATCTCTCGGATCGTCCGTACCTGCAGCCCTTCTACGATGAGCCGGAGTTCATCGTGCGCAACATCTGGCGCCTGTACGGAGGGTGGTGGGACGGTAATCCTGCCCACCTGCGCCCGGCGCACGAACGTGCCCTAGCCCGCGAGCTCGCCGATCTGGCCGGCGGCGCGGAGGCCTTGTGCGCTCGCGCCCAGGCGCTCCTCGAAGAAGGCTCTGACGAGGGATTTCGACTTGCGGGTCACCTCGCAGAGATGGCGTGGCTGGCCGAACCCACGAACGAGGACGTTCAACTCCATCGCCAGCGTGTCTACGAAGAACTCGCCGCGCGCGCGACCTCGACGATGTCACGCGGCGTCTTTGGTTGGGCCGCGCGCGAGTCGGCTCCTCACGAGTCGTAAGCCTCGCATAAGGGCTGTTGTGCACTGCTTTCCTGAGTGCCAGCCCGATGAGGTCTCATTAAATAATGAGTAAGGTTTTCAGAGTGGAACCACCTGCCCTGCCCCCTCAGGGAGACCCGGGTCGCGGCCGCCGTTGGCGTCGCGTGCGCCGTCTCGCCGCGCTGCCCCTAGCGGCACTCGTGCTGGCCGGCTGCAACGACCGCATTCCCACGAAGGACGGCATTCCGACCCTCGGAGCCGAGCCCGGAGCGACCACGTCGTCGCACTCGGCCTTCGATCTCTGGCAGGGATTCACGATCGGGGCCATGATCATTGGCTTTCTCGTCACGTTCCTCATCATCTGGGCGGTCTTTCGCTACCGGCGCCGGGGAGACACGATTCCGCGCCAAACCCAGTACCACCTGCCTCTGGAGTTCACCTACACGATCATTCCGATCCTGATCGTGCTGGGTCTCTTCGCCGCGACACTGGTCGTTGAAAACAAGGAAGTCGCGAACCCCAAGACCAATGTCGTCATCGACGTGAACGCCTTCCAGTGGGGATGGAAGTTCACCTACCCCGGACACGACGTGGTGGTGGTGGGCCAGACCACTCAGGACCCGGAGATGGTCATGCCGGTGAACGAAAACGTTCACATCAACCTCACCTCCTCGGACGTGATTCACGGCTTCTACGTGAACGCCTTTAACTTCTCTCGGTACGCGCTGCCGGGGGTCTTGAACCAGTTCACGTTTCGCGCGGTCACCACGGGCACCTACGACGGGCAGTGCACGCAGCTCTGCGGCCTCTATCACTCCCTCATGTGGTTTCGCGTGAAGGTCGTCTCCGACAGCGACTACGCCGCCTGGCTCGCAGCCAACGCCAACGCCGCCAACACCGCAGCGGGCCAGAGCGCGACCAATCAGCAGACCTCGTCCATCGTGCCCACCAAGCCGACCATAGGAAACAGCTAATGACGACCGAAGCCCTCATCCCCGGCGCCACGATCGCCAACCCCCACCTCGTGATCGACACTCCCGCGTCCCACCACGAGGACCACGGTCCGAGCGGCATCTTGAAGTGGATGACCTCCACCGACCACAAGGTGATCGGTCTGTCCTACACCGTGACCTCAGTCATCATGATGGTGATCGGCGGATCGTTCGCCGAGCTCATCCGCGCCCAACTCTGGTCGCCGAACAACAATCTGGTCTCCTTGGCGCAGTTCAACGAACTCTTCACCATGCACGGTTCGGTGATGATCTATCTCTTCGTGGGGCCCTTCGCCTTTGGCGCGCTGGCCAACATCATCGTGCCGATTCAAATTGGCGCTCCCGACATGGCCTTTCCACGACTCAACGCCTTGAGCTACTGGCTGTACCTGACTGGTTCGATCACCATGCTCTCGGGGTTCTTCGTCGCGGGCGGAGCGGCCAACTTCGGCTGGGTGGGCTATGCGCCGCTCTCCAACTCGGTGAATACCCCCGGTGCCGGTGCCGACCTGTGGATCGCCGGCCTGCTGCTCACCGGGTTCTCGGCGATCTTCACCGGCGTCAACCTCACGGCCACGATCTTCTACCTGCGCGCCCCGGGCATGACGCTGTTTCGGATGCCGATTTTCACTTGGAACCTGCTGATTACCGCCATCCTCATCCTGCTCGCCTTTCCGGTACTCACCGCGGGGCTCATCATGCTCTACTGCGACCGGCACTTCGGCACGCACGTTTTCTCCGTCGCCGGCGGAGGAGTCCCGGTGTTGTGGCAAAACATCTTCTGGTTCTGGGGGCATCCCGAGGTCTATATCTTGGCCCTGCCGATGTTCGGCATGGTGACCGAGGTGATCGCAGTCTTCTCCAAGAAGCCGGTCTTTGGCTACAAGGGCATGATCTTTGCCACGATCACCATCGGGGCGCTCTCACTGGGCGTGTGGGCGCACCACATGTTCACCACCGGCACCGTGTTGCTGCCGTTCTTTTCCATCATGAGCCTGCTCATCGCGGTACCGACGGGCATCAAGATGTTCAACTGGATCGGCACGATGTGGCGAGGGCAAGTCTGGTTCACCACAGCGATGTTGATGTCGTTGGGATTCTTGTTTACGTTCCTCGTCGGCGGCATCACCGGCATCTATCTGGCCAGCCCGCCGCTCGACTTCTTCACCCACGACACGTACTTCGTCGTCGCGCACTTCCACTCGGTGGTGATGGCGCTGGTAATGGGCGCGATGGCCGGTCTCTACTACTGGGGTCCCAAGATCACGGGGTACCTGCTCAATGACAAGATCGGTCGCGCCCAGTTCTGGTTCTTGTTCATTGGCACTCAGGTCTTCACCTTCCCCATGTACATCCTGGGACTGTGGGGCATGCCACGGCGCATCGGCGTCTACCCCAACCACCCTTCGTGGAAGGACCTCAACGACGTGGCCACGCTGGGTGCCATTTTGATTGGCATCTCCACGCTGCTGTTCATGTTCAACATCGTGTACTCGTGGAAGAAGTACCCCGCCGGCGACAATCCCTGGGACGCGCACACCCTCGAGTGGTTCACCACCTCTCCTCCCCCGCACCACAACTTCTATCGTCTGCCTCAGATCCGCTCCGAGCGACCGACCTGGGACTACAACCATCCCGAGCATCACGCGGCCGCCCACGGTCACGCCGGCGAGAAGCTCCTCGAGAACGATCCGGTCGCGTGAGAAACGAAGCCCGGCTCCTGCTGTGCCTCGGCACGTTCTTTGGCCTGATGATGGTGGTGTACTGGTTCTGGAGCCACGAGAACGCCGGCAGCGTGATGATGTTCGCGGGCATGCTGCTGTGCTTTCTGCCGGGTAGCTACTACTTCTTTTGGAGTCGTCGCATGAAGCCGCGAGCCGAAGACGATCCCCACGCCACCCAGGCCTCGGGAGCAGGCGTCGTGGGCACGTTCCCGGGTACCTCGATCTGGCCCTTCACCCTCGGCATGGGCGCCTTCTTTGTCGCGCTCGCGCTTGTATTTGGCATCTGGTTACTGGTGCCCGGACTCGGTCTCGTGTTCTGGGCAGTCATCGGGGGGACGGCAGAAGGTCGTCGGGGTGGTCGCCACTAAGGAACGGCCGCGCGCGACTGAGAGCGTCATCAATCTGGCGCGCGCTACCCACATTTGGCTATGTCGAGGGAATCGTAAACTACCTCTGCTGCGATTGGCAGAGCCCACATGAGGGAGGAGTGCTTGTGACGGCCCTAGAGAGTTCGACCAAGGTTCGACTCGGAGGAACTCGCGGAGGGCCGAACACTCCCACCGTTCGCCAGGATCGCTGGTGGGTTCAACCGGTAGTGACGGTCTCCATCCTCACCGCCTTCGTGATCTATTCGACCTGGGCGGCGTTTCAGAACAAGAACTACTTCGTGGGTGCCAACCTCAATCGTGACCTGATCAGCCCGTTCTACTCACCTTGCCTGGCTGGCTCGTGCGTTCCCGGCGCAAAATTCGCATTCACATGGAACTGGTGGGAGATCTCCCCGGCGATCCTGATCCTGATCTTCCCCCTGGGCTTTCGCCTCACCTGCTACTACTACCGGCGCAGCTACTACCGGGCCTTTTGGTGGTCGCCGCCCGCCTGTGCGGTCGCCGACGCGCACGCCGCCTACTCGGGCGAGACCCGCATTCCGCTCATCATGCAAAACGCTCACCGGTACTTCTTCTACGCGGGCCTGGTCTTTAACGCTCTGCTCACCTACGACGCCGTACTGGCCTTTCATCAGCCCGGTATCGGCTGGGGTGTCACCATAGGCACGATCGTGCTCGTGGTGAACGCGAGCCTGCTCTGGCTCTACTCGCTCAGCTGCCACGCCTGTCGACACCTGTGCGGGGGCCAGGTCAAGAGCTTTAAGCAGCACCCGCTGCGCTACCGATTCTGGAAGTTCGTGACGCCCCTCAACGCCAAGCACATGAACTACGCCTGGGCCTCACTCGTCTTCGTCGCGGGCACCGACATCTACGTCCGGCTGGTCGCCTCGGGCGCGATCACCGACTACCGACTCTTCTAAGGACGACCGTGAGCGACACCTACGAACACCACGACTACGACGTCTTGATCATCGGGGCGGGCGGCGCCGGTCTGCGCGCGGCGATCGAAGCTCAACAGCGGGGCCTGCGCGTGGGCATCATTTCGAAGTCTCTCCTCGGCAAAGCTCACACCGTCATGGCCGAAGGCGGCATGGCGGCCGCCATGGGCAACGTCTACCCCGAGGACAACTGGAAGGTGCACTTCCGCGACACCATGCGGGGAGGCAAGTATCTCAACAACTACCGCATGGCCGAACTGCACGCCAAGGAGGCGCCGGCGCGCGTCTGGGAGCTCGAGCAGTGGGGGGCGCTCTTTGATCGCACCAAGGACGGCAAAATACTTCAGCGCGACTTCGGCGGTCACCGCTACGCGCGCCTCGCCCACGTGGGAGACCGCACCGGCCTCGAGCTGATTCGCACCCTCCAGCAAAAAGTTGTCTCGATGGGCATTGACGTCTTCATGGAGTGCAAGGTTCTTCGTCTGGTGCACGACAGCGAGGGACGCATCGCCGGATGCGTGGGGTACTGGCGCGCGAGCGGCGAGTTCGTGACCTTCCAAGCCAAGACCGTCATCCTCGCCACCGGAGGAGCCGGTAAGTCGTGGAAGTTCACCTCGAACTCCTGGGAGTCGACCGGTGACGGGCACGCCATGGCCCTGTGGGCCGGGGCGAACCTGATCGATATGGAGTGCATCCAGTTCCATCCCACCGGCATGGTCTGGCCGCTCAGCGTGCGCGGCCTGCTGGTGACCGAGAGCGTGCGCGGCGACGGCGGGGTACTGCGCAACTCCAAGGGTGAGCGCTTCATGTTCAACTACGTGCCCGAGATGTTCCGCGCCGAAACGGCCGAGACCGAAGAAGAAGGGGATCGCTGGTACGAGGATCACAACGCCGGACGCCGGCCACCCGAACTGTTGCCCCGCGACGAAGTCGCGCGCGCCATCAACTCTGAGGTGAAGGCCGGCAGGGGAAGCCCCCACGGCGGGGTCTTTCTCGACATCGCCTCGCGACGCACGTCGGAGTACATCAGACGGCGCCTGCCCTCGATGTACCACCAGTTCATGGAGTTGGCCGGCGTGGACATCACCCGCGAGGCGATGGAGATCGGCCCCACCTGCCACTACATAATGGGCGGCGTCCAGGTGGACGCCGACTCCCAGGAGACGGTGGTACCCGGTCTCTTCGCCGCCGGCGAGGTGGGCGGCGGCATGCACGGCGCCAACCGCTTGGGCGGCAACTCGCTGAGCGACTTGATCGTCTTTGGCCGCCGCGCCGGAATTGGCGCCGCCGACTACATCGAGGCGGGCCACGCGGCCACGTCCTACGACCAGGGCGAGATCGACGAGGCCATCAACGAGGCCCTCGCCCCCTTCTCGCGCAGTGAGGGCGAGAACCCCTACACCATCCAGCACGACCTGCAAGAGATGATGCAGGCCAACGTCGGCATCATTCGCACCCAGAGCGAACTCGATACCGCGGCCAAGGAACTGGACGCCTTCGCCGACAGGGTGCGCCGCGTATCGGTCAAGGGCGCGCGCGCCTACAACCCCGGATGGAATCTGGCGACTGATCTGCCGAGCATGATCACCGTCTCGAAGGCGGCCACCCAGGGCGCCACCCTGCGTAAGGAGTCGCGCGGCGGCCACACTCGCGAGGACTATCCCAACGCGGACGCCGAGTACGCCAAGATCAACTTCGCCCAGTCGACGTCGAACGGGAAGTGGGACGGCGCCATCAACGTCGTCGAGTCGCCGCTCGCGGTGATGCCCGACGAGTTGAAGGCCCTACTAGAGGAGGCGAAGTAATGGCCCAGATCACCATGCGAGTCTGGCGCGGTGACGCCCAGGGCGGAGACTTCGAGAACTACAGTCTCGAGCAGAATGAGGGCGAGGTGGTCCTCGACGTGATCCACCGGATCCAGGCAACCGAAGCCCCGGATCTGGCGTGTCGCTGGAACTGCAAGGCCGGCAAGTGCGGCTCGTGCTCGGCCGAGATCAACGGCAAGCCGCGCCTCATGTGCATGACCCGCATCGACGCGCTACCCGAGGGTCCGATCACGGTCACGCCGATGAAGACGTTTCCGATCATTCGCGACCTGGTGACCGACGTCTCCTTCAACTACGTCCAGGCGGCCAAGGTGCCGGCACTCCTACCTCCGCCCATGCCCGAGGACGGCTACCGCATGTACCAAGAGGACGTCGAGCGCGGTCAGGAGTTCCGCAAGTGCATCGAGTGCTTTATGTGCCAGGACGTCTGCCACGTGATTCGCGATCACGAGGACAACAAGGTCCACTACGCCGGTCCTCGATTCTTCATCCGCTACGCCGAGCTGGAAATGCATCCCCTCGACACCAACGACCGCCGCGATCTCATTCGCGAGGAGATGGGACTGGGGTACTGCAACATCACCAAGTGCTGCACCGAAGTGTGCCCCGAGCACATCAAGATCACCGACAACGCGATCATTCCCCTCAAGGAACGAGTAGTGGACGCCCACTACGATCCGATTGCCTGGTTCGGCCGCACCATCCGTCGCAAGCCCAAAAAGTCGGCCGCTGAGGCCGCCGTCCAGCCCGCTCCCTAATGAGCGAGTTCCTCTCGCCGCAGTGGTTCGTGGCGCTCAGCGACAACCTCGCCTTGGCCGGTCCTCCACCCGCCGACGACGCCGTCACGGGCCTTCGCTACGTAGTTGAGCTGATCGGCGCACCCGACACCGTGCCCAACGAGATGACCTTCGCGGTCGACCCCCAAGGCGTCAGCGTGCGACCGGGCGACCACGAGGTCGCCGACGCACTCATCGCGATCAGCTATGAGGACGCGCGGGATCTGGCCAGCGGAGCGTTGACCGCCGCTCACGCGGTGCGAGACGGTCGGCTCAAGATTCGCGGGGACGTGCACGGACTCGTGCCGCTGTTGACGTGGCTGCTCGGCGCGCGGGCCGAATAACCCTCCTACGTCGCCAGCGTCCCGGCGAACTACGCGTCGCGCTTGGTGAGTTTTACTCCCGCGATGACCAACAGCGCGGCGGTATACGCGGCCAGAATCGCCAAGCCCACCCAGGGTGAGAAAGCGAAGGGGTGGTTGCCCCGAGTAATGACCGCGATGCCAATACGCGAGGGGGTGAACTTGATGATGTCGTGCTGCAGGGAGTTCGGAAGAGCTTGCAGGACCGAGGGCAGCACCAAGAGAATGCCGACGAAGGTGCTAATCGCTCCCGCGGTGTGGCGAATCAACGTGGCCAGACTCAGGGCGAAAAGCCCGATGAGAAAGAGGTAAATCCCCGTCCCCGCCACTTCACGCAGCGCGTCAGGCGAGGACAAGGTGGCGTGAGTCGCCGGAGCCGTCAAGAGTGCCTGCCCGACGAAAAACGACAGGAACGACGTCACCATCGATACCACCAGCGCCACGATGCCAAACACGCTGGCTTTGGCCGCGAGCACGCCGGGGCGACGAGGGGTGGCCGACAACGTGGCTCTGATAGTTCCCGTTCCGTATTCGGTGCTCATCACGAGTACCCCGAGCACTCCAATGATCAGTTGGGCCACGAACACCCCCGTAAGGCTCAAACTGGTCGGATCAAAGCCGAAGTGACGCGAGGTATCCCAGTGCGACGCCGTCTCGGCGGCGGCGATGGCGCTCACGCCGACGCCGACCACGATCGTTAGACCCAGCGTCCATATGGTCGAGCGAACACTGACGAGCTTTGTCCACTCCGATCGCATCTGATCGAAGATCGAGTAGCGACCCGACGGCAGTTGCTTGTTCGACCCGAGGGTCATCGGACTGGTCGTGCTCACTGTTCCATCTCCTTTAGTGCATTTGCGATCTTTACGTCGGTGCCGCGATATTCGATACTGCCTTCGGTCAACTCCATGAACGCCTCCTCGAGCGACTCCGTCTGAGGAGTGAGCTCATAGAGGACCACCGACAGGCGCGCCGCAAGTTCGCCGACTGCCTTGTGGTCTTTGCCGCGAACCGTGAGCGAACCGTCGTCCTCGATCGTGGTGGTCGCGCCATCGGACTCCAAAGCGCTGCGCAGGCCAGAAATGTCAGGCGACGAGACGCGAACCGACTTACGCGCGCTCTGGGTGAGGAGATCGTCGATGGACGTCTGCACGATGAGACGACCCTTGCCGATGATGACCACCTCCTCGGCGGTCAGGGCCATCTCGCTCATTAGGTGGCTGGAAACGAATACTGTACGGCCCTCGCGAGCGAGACTCTTGAGGAACGTCCGGACCCAGCGAATACCATCGGGGTCGAGCCCGTTCACGGGTTCGTCGAAGAGCAGCACCTCAGGGTCGCCCAACATCGCCGCCGCGATGCCGAGACGTTGGCCCATACCGAGCGAAAACTTTCCCGCGCGCTGATTCGCGACCTCGGTGAGTCCGACAGTCTCGAGAACCTCATCGACGCGACGAGGATGAATGCGATTTGTCTGGGCGAGCATCAGCAAATGGTTGCGAGCACTGCGGCCCGGGTGAATGGCTTTGGCTTCGAGCAGCGCGCCCACTTCGTGCATGGGCCACGCAAGATCGTGAAAGTGGCGCCCATTGATAGTCGCGTCGCCAGCGGTGGGCAAATCGAGACCCATGACCATTCGCATGGTCGTCGACTTTCCCGAGCCGTTGGGTCCAAGAAATCCGGTGACGACACCCGGACGCACTTCGAAACTGAGCTGCTCCACGGCGACTTTGTCTCCGTAGCGCTTCGTAAGTCCTCGTGCTTGAATCACGGCGCCTCGCCTTCTTCGTGTCTGACCTCTTCAAACCCGACCAGTCTGGTGGATTCAAGGTACGAAAGTCGTCGTCCCCGCGGATCTTTCTTCCGTACTCCCCGCGATGTAAAGACTGCCCCGATTGCGTTCGCCGCGTACGCCCTGGGATGTAGTGCGCCGTCGTCTCGGGGGCGACGTTTCCGTGCGGTCCGGTGGGTAGCGTCATGGAGGTGGCGACCGTCGAAACTCCCTCCGAGAGTCTGCGACCGCCGCTCCTGCACCGCACCACGGCCCGTCAACTCCAGCTGGTCGACTTCGCGATCGCCGGGCTGTTGGTCTTGCTCTCGACACTGCACGCTCACCAGAAGGCGTTCGTTGGTTCGGGCCTCGGCCACTTGCGCGTCCACCCCCACGATTTTTATCTCGTCGTCGCCATCGCGGTCATCGCCGGAGTGGCGATCGCCATTCGTCGCCGCTACCCCATGGCCTCGCTCGTGCTGTTGGCTCTCGCCACGTCGATCGCGGTGGTTTCGGGCGAGGCCTACTTCGCGGAGCCATTCATCGTCTTTCCGGTGTACCAGGTGGCCTCGCAGTACGAACGTCGTCGTTCGCTTCCGGCCGTGGTGACCACGTGCGCGATGTTTCTCGTCGCGATGCTTATTTCGGTCGACTACCGCACGACTAACGGCGTCGGCTCTCTGGCCATTCTGGCGTCGATCGCCGCGTGGTTCGTCGGCGACAGCGTGCGGGTGCGCCGTACGTACGTAGCGGGCCTCGCCGACCAGGCGGCCCTACGCCAGCGAGAGGTCCTCGAGCGCGCTCAGCGCTCGGTAGCCGAAGAGCGGCTCCAGATCGCCCGTGAGCTACACGATGTGGTGGCCCACAGCCTGAGCGTGATTGCGGTTCAATCGGGGGTGGGCCGCCACGTGATCGACCAACATCCCGAACAGGCGAAGAAAGCTCTCTCCGCGGTCGAGGAGACCAGTCGCACTGCGCTGGACGAACTGCGCCGCATGCTCGGCGTATTGCGCCACGACGACCTCCGACCCGCCTCGCTGCGCTCTTCGCCCGGGGTGAGTGCGCTTGATCAGCTCGCCCAACAAGTGCGAGACGCCGGCGTGCCCGTTGACCTGTGCGTCAGCACGTCGAGGGCCTCGCGACTCTCGGCCAGCGCCGACCTGGCGATCTACCGCATTGCTCAAGAAGCACTCACCAACGTGGTCAAGCACACCGGCAACGCCGCCGCTCGAGTGGAGTTGCGTGATGAGCCCGACGCCCTCGTGCTCGAGGTGCTCGACGATGGAGGAGATATGGTTTCGTACCCTCTGACGAGCGACGACGTCGTGGCCCATCACGGCATCGTCGGGATGCGCGAGCGCGTGGCGCTCTTTGCGGGCTCCCTCGAGGCGGCCCCTCGCCCCGAGGGCGGCTTCCGTGTGGTGGCGCGCCTTCCTGCAGCCGCGTTGGGCTCCATGTGACCAGCGTTCTGGTGGTCGATGATCAGACCCTGGTGCGGGCGGGCTTCTGCTTTTTGGTCGACTCCTCGCCGGACTTAGAAGTCGTCGGCGAGGCGGCGGACGGTCGCGACGCGGTCGCGATCGCCCGTCACACTCACCCCGACGTGGTGTTGATGGACGTGCGCATGCCTCACCTTGACGGTATCGAGGCCACCCGTCAGATCTTGGGCGACCCCGAGGCCGGTCACACCCGGGTACTGATTCTGACGACCTTTGATCTCGATGAGTACGTCTACGCCGCCCTGCGGGCCGGAGCCAGCGGCTTTCTTCTCAAGGACACTCGGCCCGAGGACTTGCTCGAAGCCATCCGGATCGTCGCTGCGGGCAACGCTCTGCTCGCGCCGAGTGTGACGCGAACCTTGATCGAGGAGTTCGCCAAGCAGTCGTCTCCGACGTCGGTGGACGAAAGGGTGCTTGACCTCCTCACCCCGCGGGAGCGAGAAGTCCTCTGCAGCGTCGCACGGGGCCACTCGAATTCCGAGATCGCCGACGAACTCCACATGAGCGCCGCCACTGCGAAGACTCACGTCAGTCGGCTTCTGGCCAAACTGGGCGCACGCGACCGCGCGCAACTCGTGGTCATCGCGTACGAAACCGGCCTCGCCCAGTCTCTCTAAGACACGCCGCTCGAAAGCGTCGCTCGTTTAAATGAGCCCGAGCGCTCTCACTTCGTCGCGCTCGGCAACGAGTTCATCAGTTGTGACCTTGATGCGATCCTTGGCGAAGTCGTCGAGATCAAAACCTTCCTTGACGTGCCACGATCCCTTACCATCCGACACCACCGGATAGCCGAAGGTAAGGCCCTCAGGGACGCCGTACTCGCCGTGGCTCGTCACCGCGACCGAGGCGCAGTCCTCGTTACTCGTCGCACCGACCAAGCTGCGCACGGTGTCAATCGCCGCGCTGGCGGCGCTGGCGGCGCTCGAGAGGCCGCGCGCTTCAATAATGGCCGCACCGCGCTTTTGTACGGTGGTAATGAACTCGCCGCGCAGCCACTCCTGATCGGCAATAACATCCGTCGCTTTTGCGCCGCCGATCGTGGAGTTTGCGAAATCCGGGAATTGGGTCGCCGAGTGGTTGCCCCAGATAGCGAGATTCTTGATCGCGGCGACGGGCTGGGCTGAACGCTGCGCCAGTTGGGCGACCGCCCGGTTTTGGTCGAGGCGGGTCATAGCGAACCAGCGATCTTCGGGCACGTCGGTGGCGTTGGAGCGCGCGATGAGACAGTTGGTGTTGCAGGGATTACCCACCACCAGTACGCGCACGTCGCTCGCGGCGTGGCCCGCGATGGCGCGGCCCTGGGGTTGAAAGATTCCCCCGTTGATGTTGAGCAGGTCGCCGCGCTCCATGCCGGCTTTGCGAGGAATGGAGCCCACGAGTAGTGCCCAATTGGTGCCGTTAAAGGCGTGAGTGAGGTCGCTCGTCGCTTCGATACTCGCGAGCAGCGGGAAGGCGCAATCGTCCAGTTCCATCACGACGCCGTTGAGCGCCTTCATGGCGGGCTCAATTTCTAACAGGCGCAGCGCTACTGGCTGGTCGGGCCCAAATAGGTCGCCCGAGGCGATTCGAAACAACAGGCTGTAGCCGATCTGGCCCGCGGCGCCCGTCACCGTGACGTTGATGGGGGTGGTCATGACTCTCCTTAGGGGGTTCGCTTAGAGGCGTTCGACGATGGCGGCGGCGAACTCCGAGCACTTCACTTCGGTGGCGCCGTCCATGAGCCGGGCGAAGTCGTAGGTGACGATCTTCTCTTTGATCGTCGCCTCCAACGCCGAGATGATGTCTTCGGCGGCGTCTTGCCATCCCAGGTGCTCGAACATCAGTACCCCCGAGAGCAGCACCGAACCGGGATTCACCTTGTCCAAGCCCGCGTACTTGGGAGCAGTGCCGTGCGTGGCTTCAAAGATGCCGTGACCGCTGACGTAGTTGATGTTGGCGCCGGGCGCGATGCCAATACCGCCGACCTGGGCGGCCAATGCGTCGGAGAGATAGTCGCCGTTCAAGTTCATGGTCGCGATGACGTCGAACTCGCTCGCGCGCGTGAGGGCCTGTTGGAACGCGATGTCGGCGATGACGTCCTTGACGAGCATCTTGTCGCCCGGTTTGCCGTCGCAGTCGTCCCAGCCGACCGCGCGATCCGAAAACTCCTCGCGCACAAGTTCATATCCCCACTTGCGAAAAGCACCCTCGGTGAACTTTTGGATATTGCCCTTGTGAACGAGGGTCACCGAGTTGCGGTGATGCTCGAGGGCGTAGATAATCGACGCACGGATCAAGCGGTCCGAACCGAACTTCGATATCGGCTTGACGCCGATTCCGCTCATTTCGCGAATGTCCCAGCCAAACTCGTCGTGCAGGTAGGAGCGCAGCTTCTCCGCCTCGGGGGTCCCCGCTTCGACCTCGAGTCCGGCGTACACGTCTTCGGTGTTTTCGCGAAAGATCACCATGTCAACCAGCTCGGGGTGGATCACGGGAGAAGGCACGCCCTGGAACCAGCGCACCGGACGCAGGCAGACGTAGAGGTCGAGGATCTGGCGCAGTGCGACGTTTAGGGAGCGAAAGCCACCGCCGACGGGCGTCGTGAGCGGGCCCTTGATGCCAATGAGGTACTCGCGAAACACGCTGATGGTCTCTTCGGGCAGCCACTCGCCCGTCTCGTCGAAGGCCTTTTGGCCTGCGAGGACCTCTTTCCATTCGATGGTTTTGTCGTACTTCTTCGCCGCGGCGTCGAGCACCAGTTTGGCCGCGGGCCAGATGTCCACGCCGGTGCCGTCGCCCTCGATAAAGGGGATGATGGGGTTGTTCGATACCGCGAGGACGCCGTCCGCGCCCATCGTAATTTTTTCAGCCATATGTACCATCCTAGGTACTATTTTCGCCCTTACTTTTGGCCGGCGGCGCCGCTAGTCGAAGAGCGACGTGTAGATTTCGCGCGTCGCGGTTGAGCGGTTGAGCGTATAAAAGTGCAACCCCGGAACCCCGGCCTCCAGCAACTCGCGGCAGAGTTCGGTGGCTGCTCTCACCCCCTCGTCGCGCACCGCGCTCGGGCCGCCGCGCGCTCGGGCCGCCTCCAGACGCCCGACCAGCGCCTCCGGCACCGCCGCGCCCATGCTCGCCATTCGAGCAACGCCCGACAGGGTCGTCACCGGCATGATTCCCGGCAGCACGGGCTTTTCGATCCCGAGTGCGCCGAGTTCCTCGACCAGTTCGGTCCACTCGCGGGCTTCGAAGAAGAACTGGGTGACCGCGAAATCGGCGAGCTCGAGTTTGCGCGCTAGGTGCCGTCGATCCGAGGCGCGGTCCTTCGAGCGCGGGTGTCCCTGAGGGTGGGCGCCAACTCCGATGCAGAACTCTCCTACCTCACGTACCAGCTCAACGAGTTCAAGCGCGTACGTGAAATCTGTGAAGTCCAGGGCCCCGCCGCTTGGAAGATCCCCGCCGAGGGCCATCACGTTTACTACCCCCGCGTCGAGATAGTTCTTGAGCAGGTCGCGCATCTCGTCGCGGCTGTGCCCCACGCAGATGAGGTGGGCCATCGCGGTGATCCGGCCCGCTTTTTGAATCTGAGTCACGAGGTCGTACGTGCGGCGCCGCGACTCGCGTCCGCCGCGATAGGTGACCGAGACGAAGGACGGCGAGAAACCCGAAAGTTCGTTGAGGGTGCGCTCGAGAACAACGCTCTCGTCGTCGGACTTGGGCGGAAAGAATTCGAAGGACCGAGTTTGGCCCTGGGCCATCAAGTGCGAGACCCGGGTCGACCTATCCGGCGCGACCAAAATCGTCCTCAAGTCGCTCAATATCGTCCTCGCCGAAATACGTTCCCGTCTGAACTTCGATGAACACGACGTCTTCGCTGCCACGGTTCTCGCACCGATGCGCCTGGCCCACGGCGATGTCGATGCCGCTGCCCGCGGGAATCTCGTAGTCGACGCCGTCCAGGACGACGCTCGCCGTGCCGCTCACCACAAACCAGTGCTCTGAGCGCTTTTGGTGGCGCTGATAACTCAGTCGTTTACCCGGAGCAACGACCAAGCGCTTGACCTTGTGGTCCGCGTAGTCCTCGTCGAGCACTGTAAATGAGCCCCAGGGTCGCTCGTCGCGCTCTCGACCGTGCTCGTCGGTAAGTGTCATGTCGCCCTTTCGGCAGCCAAAACAGCGTTGTTCAATAGCATGGCACGAGTCATCGGACCGACGCCACCGAGGCGAGGCGTGATCCATCGCGCCACCTCGCTCACCTCCTCGGAGATATCGCTGAGGAGTTTGCGACCCTGAAACGTGGTGCCCGCTCCTACTACCGCTGCTCCGGGCTGGACCATGTCACGAGTCACGAGACCCGCGCGACCCGCCGCCGAGACGATGACGTCGGCGCTGCGCACGATTTCTTCGAACTTGGCAACGCCCGTGTGCACGACGGTGACCGCCGCGTTGCAGTGGGGACGACGCATCGCGAGCAGCAGCGCCAGCGGGCGCCCGATCGTGAGGCCGCGCCCGATCACCACGACGTGCTGACCCTCCACGGGGACGTTGTAGGCCGCGAGGAGCTCCACGATGCCGTTGGGGGTGCAGGGCAACGGCCCCGGCGCGCCCATCACCAGACGCCCAAGATTGGTGGGATGAAGTCCGTCGACATCCTTTTCGGGATTGACGCGAAGCAGCACTTCTTCTTCATTGACGCCGTCGGGCAACGGGAGCTGAACCAAGATGGCGTGAATGCGATCGTCTGCGTTGAAGCGATCGACGATCTCTTCGATCTCCTTCTGGGTGGCGTGTGAATCGAGATGTTCGTCGAAGGAGCGAATGCCGATTTCGGCACACTCTTCTATCTTCATCGCCACGTAGCGGGTGCTGGAGGGGTCGTCACCGACCAGAATCGTTCCGAGTCCCGGGGTGCGACCGGCCGACAGCAAGCGCTGAACGCGGTCGCTCAGTTGCATCTTCAAGCGTGCCGCGACGACTTCGCCATCGAGAAGTTCTGCTGTCATCTCTCTCCTAGTGTCGGAAGTGTCGCTCGCCCGTGAGCATCATGACCACGCCGGCCTCGTTGGCCGCGTCCACGACCTCTTGGTCGCGAACCGACCCCCCGGGCTGGACCACCGCCGCCACCCCCGCCGCGGTCAGCGCCTCGAGGCCGTCGGCAAAGGGAAAGAACGCGTCCGACGCGGCGGCGCCTCCACGAGCGCGCTCCCCCGCTTTTTCAACTGCGATCTTCGACGCCACGACGCGCGACTGCTGTCCGGCGGCGATGCCCACCGCGACGCCGTCGTGGGCGATCACAATGGCATTTGAAGTCGTACGCGCGCACACGCGCCAGGCGAGGGCCAAATCCTCGAGCTGCTGGGGAGTGGGTGAGGTCGTTGTCGCACAGCGCCACTCCGGGGGCGCCGCGACCAGCTCATCGGCGTTCTGGACGAGGGCGGTGTTACCGAAAGTGCGAATCGAAAGTCCGAGCGGCTCGGGCTCGGGCGCGCTCAGCAGGCGCGTGGCCTTGCGACGGGCCACGAGCGTCGCGACGGCCTCTTCGCTGAAGCCGGTGGCGATGATGACGTCGGCCTGGGGTCCGGTGGCGATGAGACCCGCCACGGTCGCGTCGACGTCACCCCCCAACGCGATGACGCCGCCAAAGGCGCTCATCGGATCGGCCGCCAGCGCTTTGTGGAACGCGTCGCCCAGGGTGTCGGCCAGCGCCGCTCCTGAGGCGTTGGCGTGCTTGATGATCGCCACGACCTGACGGCCGGGCGCGTCACCAGCCAGTTCGTATACCAGCCTCCACGCCGCGTCGGCGTCAAAGTAGTTGAGATAGGACAGACCCGATCCGGCGTGTTTGACGACCCCGTCCCACCACGAGTCGGTGCCCGCGAAGCGGTAGCGGGCGGCGATCTGGTGCGGGTTTTCTCCGTACTTCGTTACTTCGGCGCGCTCCAAGTTCAGACGTAACGTCTCGGGAACGACGCCGTCCCGGTCACCGAGTGACTCGCCCAGGGCTCCCCGATCGAACCAGTCCGCCACCGCCGCGTCGTACTGGGCGGTGTGGGCGAAGGCGGCGCGCGCCAGTTCATGACGGGTGTTGTGGGAGATCTCCCCGCTTTCGGTCAGTTCACGCAGCACCGGGCCGTACTGTGCGGGATTCGTCAGCACCGCCACGTGTCGGTGGTTCTTCGCGGCCGCTCGCACCATGGTGGGACCGCCCACGTCGATGAGTTCAATTGAGGGATTCGAAGTGAACGGATAGAGATTGCAGATCACGATGTCGAAGGGAACGATTTCGTGCTCGAGGAGCGCCTCGCGGTGGCCGGGCCGATCGAGATCGGCCAGTATGGCCCCGTGTATCCGGGGGTGAAGAGTCTTGACCCGGCCGTCGAGCATCTCAGGAAAGCCCGTGACGTCCTCGACTTCGACGTGCTCGATGTCCGCGCCTCGCAACTCGCGCGCCGTGCCGCCCGAGGCGACGATTTCCACGTCGTGCGCGCGCAGGGCCGTGGCCACCTCGACCAGACCGGTTTTGTCCCACACGCTGAGCAGTGCGCGCACTATGTCTCCTCCGCCACCTGAACACTCGCCGGTTCGCGACCCTGGGCGAGCGACGCCATCACCCTAGCGACGACCTCGGGATACAACGTCCGTTCGACTTGCTTGATTCGCTCATGAAGACTCGCCTCGGAGTCATCAAGAAATACGGGCACCCGTCGTTGGGCGAGGATGGGTCCGTCGTCCAGCGCCTCGGTCGCGACGTGCACCGTGCAACCCGACTCGCTCACTCCGGCTTCGAGGGTGGCGGCCACCGCGTGCCAGCCCTTAAAGGCCGGCAGGAGACTCGGATGGGTGTTGAGCACCCGGCCCGGAAAGGCCCGGTGAAACGATCCCGTTACGACTGTGCCGAAGCCGGCCATAGCGATGAGGTCGACGTTCGCGAGCTCCAGCGTGCGCGCGAGTTCCATGCTGTACGCCTCACGATCGAAGTCCGCGGTAAAGCCGCCGAACATCGCCCGATCGACGAGTCGCGCCACGACCCCGGACCCGCTGGCGACCTCCAGCCCGCGGCACGGCCGATCTGAAACCACCAGGGCAACGTCGAGCTCCGCTTGAATCATTGCTTCGAGGATCGTGCCCGACCCCGAGACAAGAACCGCGAGGCGAATTGGGGCCAATTAGAGCGCCTTGACGATCTCGACCATTCTCTGGCCGGCCTCGGTCGGGTTCGCGCACACCTGCACGCCTGCCTCGGCGAGCGCGTCCATCTTCGCCTGAGCCGTGCCCTTCGAACCCGAGATGATGGCGCCCGCGTGTCCCATTTTTCGTCCGGCGGGCGCGGTCACGCCCGCGACGTAGGCGACAACGGGCTTGGTCATGTTGTGCTTAATCCACTCGGCGGCCCGCTCTTCTTCAGATCCTCCGATTTCGCCAATCATCATCACCGCTTTGGTCTCGGGGTCGTCTTCAAAAGCGGCCAGGCAGTCGATGAAGTTCGTGCCGGGCACGGGGTCGCCGCCGATGCCCACGCAGGTCGTCTGGCCGATCCCCTGCTGGCTCAGCTCGTGCAACGCCTGGTAGGTCAACGTTCCCGAGCGCGAGACGATGCCCACCGGTCCGCCGGCCAAGGCGATGTCGCCAGAGGTGATGCCGATGTTGCACTTGCCGGGGCTGATGACGCCCGGACAGTTCGGGCCGAGCAGACGTACTCCGGGGAAGTCTTCTACTAAGCGGTTGTAAGTGACGGCCTCGTCGTGAGCCGGGATGCCCTCGGTGATGCACACAATGAAGGTGACGCCCCCTTCGGCGGCTTCAATGATGGCGTCGGCCGCGAACTTAGGCGGCACCACTACAAACGAGGCGCTCGCTCCCGTCGCCTCGACCGCCTCTTTGACGGTGTTAAAGACGGGAATGCCCTCAACGTCGCTGCCACCTTTGCCGGGCGTCACACCGGCCACGACCTTGGTGCCGTAGTCGCGGTTGCGCAGACCGTGGAAACGGCCCTGACCGCCGGTCAGGCCCTGGACGACGACTTTGGTGTTTTCGTCTACAAATATGCTCACGGTTCCTACTTCGCTAGGGCCACGGCCCGGCGCGCGGCGTCGATCATCGTGGGTTCAGTAATCAGTTGATCGTTCAAGTGATCGGCCAAGATCGCCCGGCCCTCCACGGCGTTGGTTCCGTCGAGGCGCAACACGATGGGTGAGGCGATCGCGACGCGGTTGAGTGCTTCGAGCACTCCCTTGGCGACCTCGTCGACGCGGGTAATTCCGCCAAAGATGTTGACAAATATCGACTTCACTTTGGGGTCCGCGTTTATAACTTCAAGGGCCGCCGCCATAACGTCGGCGTTCGCTCCTCCGCCGATGTCAAGGAAGTTGGCCGCCGTGCCGCCAACCTGGTTGACGACGTCGAGCGTCGACATCGCAAGGCCCGCACCGTTGGCGATGATCCCCACGGTGCCGTCTAAGCCGATGTAGTTGAGCCCGCGCTCTTTGGCCATCTTTTCGCGGGGGTCCTCGGTCTCGGTCGCTCGAAACTCCTCCCACTCGGGGTGTCGATACGACGCGTTGTCGTCCAGAGTCACCTTGGCGTCGAGAGCGTGAACGCGACCTTGGGGAGTGAGGATGAGGGGATTGATCTCGGCGAGATCACAGTCACCGCGGGTGTAACAGTCGTAGAGCTGCACCAGCAGATCGGCCGCCTGCTCACGCGCGGCGTCGTCGAGCTGCGCTTCGGCGACCCAGCGGCGCGCGGTCTCCAGATCGAGCCCCCGAGTGGGGTCAATCGAGATCATGGCAATCGCGTCGGGGCTCTCTTCGGCTACGACCTCGATTTCCACTCCGCCCTGTGCGCTCAACATCCCCAGGTGCGTCTTGTTGGGGCGATCCAGGGTGAAGGAGGCGTAGTACTCCTTGGCGATGTCGCTGGCGTGCTCGACCCAGAGTCGGCGAACGACGTGACCTTTGATATCGAGACCCAGAATGTTGCCCGCGTGCAGTCGCACTTCCTCGGGATTCGACGCGAGCTTGACGCCGCCGGCTTTGCCGCGGCCCCCCACCTTGACCTGGGCCTTTACCACGACGGGAAAGCCGACGCGCTCCGCGACCGCCAGCGCCTCGTCCACCGTATCGGCGACGTCGCCGGGCGAAATTGCAATGCCGTATCGCGCGAAGTACTGCTTTCCCTGATACTCAAAGAGATCCATGCACACGTCTTCTTTCGTTGTATTGAGGGGGGTTGGGGGCCTTCGCTCAGAGAACGGCTAGCCGGAGGAGAAACGCGAGTAGGAGTCGTTGCGGGGCGAGATATCGCCCTCCAGTCGCATCATCGCTACTCAGCATAGATGGCCCGAATGGACCGGAAATTTGGCCCACCTGTTAGGAAAGGGTCATGGACCCGGGACGTGACCTGCACCAGAGAGTCGTGGTATTCGCCGGCAGTTCCGACATCGCCCGGGCGCTCACCAAGAAGCTGTGCGCGGCGGGATCGCACACGGTGATCCTGGCTGGGCGAAATCAAGAACTGCTCGATCTGGCCGCACGCGAAGCCCACGAGTACGGCGCAACCAAGACCGACACCGGCTTGTTTGACGCCGAAGACCCTTCACGCGCGGCGGCCGCGGTGGCCGCGGCCTTTGACAAGGCGGGCGGACCCGTCGACCTGGTGGTGATAGCCGTCGGCACGGTCGGCAACCAATCTGAAGACGAAAACGACGCCCTCGGCGCGGCACGAATGATCACCGTGAACGAAACTTGGCCCGTAGCCGCTTTAGCCGAGGTCCGCCGACGTCTGGTTTCCCAGGGTAACGGCCGGATTCTCGTATTCTCGACGGCCGCGGCGGTGCGGGTACGACGCGCGAGTTACCTCTACTCGGGGGCGAAGGCGGGGCTCGATCGCCTCTGCGTCGCCATGGCCGAGTCCTTGGAGGGCACCGGAGTGCGCCTGCAGATTCTTCGACCGGGCGCAGTGCGCACGCGCATGTCGCTCGGCCTGGCTCCCACTCCCTTTACCACCGGCGCGAACGAAGCCGCCGACAACGCGATGCGAGGACTACGCAGCGATCGGCTCGTCATCTGGAGCCCCCCGATTCTGCGCTACGTGTTTGTGCTGGTGCGGATCATGCCGTCAGTTCTGTGGCGGCGCCTCGCCAACCGCTAAGCCCGACGCAGCGGGGTCATGGCGAGCACCAACTGCTTGGTGCCGTGCTCGGTAAAGTTCACGCTCGCGCGCGCCCTGGCCCCTTCGCCATCAACGTGCGCGACGACCCCCGGACCGTAGCGGTCGTGCACCACGAGGTCTCCCGCCGCCAGGCCGAGCTTTTCGGCCCCGGTTGACTTGACCGGCGGCGCGGCGCCCGCACCGAAGGCGCGGCCTTCGGTGAAGTTGGTCGTACGGCCGACGAAGCCGTCGTCATCGTCGTAGACGATCTGCGAACGTCGGGTGGGCAGCGTGGCCGAAATGTCAGTAATCAGTTCAGCGGGTATCTCTTGGAGAAAGCGACTGGCGATCGACTCGACGCGCTGACCCCACATGGCCCTCGACCAGGAGTGCGTGAGGCTGAGGTGGCGCATGGCCCGAGTCACTCCGACGTAGAAGAGGCGCCGCTCCTCTTCGAGTTCATCGTCGTCCACCAGCGCACGCCGGTGCGGGAACACCGTCTCTTCCAGGCCGGTGACGACCACCGCCGGAAACTCCAAACCTTTGGCCACGTGCAGGGTCATCATCGAGATGGCCCCCTGACCGCTGTCGAGCTGATCGGCGTCAGAGACGAGGGACACGCGTTCCACGAACTCCAGGAGGGACTCGTACTGCGAGGCAGCCGAAGCAAGTTCCCCAAGGTTTTCCAAGCGCGAGTACGCCTCGTCCGTGTTCTCGGCGCGCAGCGCGTCTCCGATGCCCGACTCGCGCACGATCGCGTCGATCATCTCGCGCGGAGAGAGGTCGTTGGAGAGAGCACGTAACTCTTCGAGGATGAAGGCGAAGGTGTCGGCCCCCCCAAGAGCACGACCCGCCAGACCGGCCGCCTTGGCGTGGTGGGCCGCCTCGGCAAAGGAGAGGCCGTGTTCGGCCGCGTAGGAGCCGAGTTTGGCCTGGGCCCCCTCGCCCACTCCGCGCTTGGGCTCATTGATCACCCGGCGTGCCGACGCCTCATCGCGGCCGTTCACGATGAGGCGGGCGTAGGCCATCGCGTTCTTGATCTCCTTGCGGTCATAGAACCGCATGCCCGAGATAACGCGGTAGGGAACGTGCGCGCGCAGCATCTCTTCTTCGAGCACGCGGCTCTGGGCGTTCGTGCGATAAAAGACCGCCATCTCATTCCAGTTGAGTCCGTGCTCGCTGCGCAGGCGCCGCAGTTCACTCGCCACCCACCGCCCCTCGTCGTACTCGTCGCCCGCGCGATACAGGCGCAGTTTGTGACCCTGCTCGCCCTCGGTGAAGAGGTTCTTCGCGTGGCGCGAGGCGTTTTTGGCGATTACGGCATTGGCGGCATCAAGGATCGTCTGGGTGGAACGAAAGTTCTGTTCCAGCAAAATCACCTGCGCGTCAGGAAAACGCGCCTCGAATTGGAGAATGTTACGTACGTCGGCGGCTCGAAAGCGGTAGATCGACTGATCCGAGTCGCCCACCACGCACAGGTTGCGGTGTTCGGCCGCGAGCTGCATCACCAGTTCGTTCTGCACGCCGTTGGTGTCTTGGAATTCGTCGACGAGCAAGTAGCGAAAGCGGTCCTGATACGAGGAGAGCACGCGCTCGTCAGCCCGCATGACCGCCACGGCGTTGAGAAGCAGGTCGTCGAAGTCCATGGCGTTGGCGGTGTGAAGTCTCTTGGAGTACAACTGGTAGATCTCGGCGATGCGCCGGCGCTGGGGGTCGTCGGCGTAGGTGTCGGAGTAGCGATCGGGAGACATCATTTCGTTCTTGGCCGCGGAGATGGCCGCCGACACGCTGCGCGGGGGAAGCCGCTTGGTATCGAGGTTCAGCTCCTTCATGATGCGCTCGACGGCCGTCTCGGCGTCTCCGGCGTCGTAGATCGTGAACCCGCGCTGATATCCCAGAACATCGGCGTGCGCGCGCAGAATGCGCAGGCAGGCCGAGTGAAAAGTGGACACCCACATGCGCAAGGCGTCGGATCCCACGAGCTCCACCACCCTGCGGCGCATCTCGTCGGCGGCTTTGTTGGTAAAAGTGATCGCCATGATCTCGTAGGGGCGCGCGTCGCCCGTGGCGAGCAGGTGCGCGATGCGCCGCGTGAGCACGCGCGTCTTACCCGATCCCGCCCCCGCCACGACCAGCAACGGCCCCCCGCGCTGGGTGACGGCCGCGATCTGCGGAGCGGTCAGTCCCTCTAGGAGCGCGTCGGCGTCTCGCGGTGCGGGAGCGTCGCTAAATCCGCTGCCCCAGAGCGACTCGTCGGAAAATGAGCCGCGGCTCACTCCCACTCAATGGTGCCCGGCGGCTTACTCGTGACGTCCAGGGCCACGCGGTTTACGCCTTCCACCTCGCGGATGAGGCGGTTCGCGATGCTCTCGATCACCTCGTAGGGCAGCCGGGCCCAGTCAGCTGTCATGGCGTCGTCGCTCGTGACGGCCCGGATGATGATCGGGTACGCGTAGGTCCGTCCATCTCCCATGACGCCTACCGTACGCACGGCCGGTAACACCGCGAAGCTCTGCCAGAGGTCCCGGTAGAGTCCCGCTTTTTTGATCTCGTCGACCACGACGTAGTCGGCGTTGCGCAGTATATCGGCGCGCTCGCGCGTCACTTCTCCCACGATGCGAACACCGAGTCCCGGACCGGGAAAGGGCTGGCGCCAGACGATCTCCGCGGGCAGCCCCAACTCCTCGCCGACGTGGCGCACCTCGTCTTTAAAGAGCAGGCGTAGCGGCTCCACCAGATCGAAAGAGAGGTCTTTGGGAAGCCCTCCCACGTTGTGGTGACTCTTGATGTTCGCCGCGTGACCGGAGCCCGATTCGATGACGTCGGGATAGAGGGTGCCCTGGACGAGAAACTTGGGACCTTCGCCGCCCTCGGCGAGCTCGCGGGCCACGGCCTCGAACTCGCGAATGAAGAGCTCGCCGATGATCTTTCGCTTCGCCTCGGGATCGGTCACTCCCGCTAGGGCGTCGAAGAATCGATCCTGGGCCTTCACGTGGACCAGGTCAACGCCGAATTGGCGCACGAAAGTCTCTTCGATCTGCTCGCCCTCGTCTTTGCGCATCAGCCCGGTATCGACGAAGACGCACGTCAGTTGAGAACCAACGGCTTTGGTAACGAGAGCTGCCGCCACGGCTGAGTCCACGCCGCCCGAGAGCGCGCACAGAACCTTGGCCCCTCCCACCTGGGATCGGATCGCCGCCACCTGGTCTTCGATGATCGAGGTGTTGGTCCAGGTTGGCGCGATGCCGGCGACGTGGTGCAGAAAGTTCGCGATCAGTTCCTGGCCGCGCTCAGTGTGGGCGACCTCGGGGTGGAACTGAGTCGCGCACAGTCGTCGCTCGACGTCCTCCATCACCGCGACCGGAGCTTCGGGAGAGGACGCCGTCACCACGAAGTTCGACGGAGCCGCGCCAATCGCGTCACCGTGGCTCATCCAGACCGTGGAGTCCTGGGGCCAGTCCGAGAGAAGTTGACTCGATCCAGAACGCGTCAGGGTGGTGCGTCCGTACTCGCCCACCCCAGTGTTCGCCACCTCACCGCCGAGTTGCTGGGCCATGAGCTGGGCGCCGTAGCAGATGCCCAAAATGGGCACCCCCAGCTCGTAGATGGCGGGGTCCAACGTGGGAGCAGGCACGGCGTAGACCGACTTAGGTCCGCCCGAGAGGATGATCGCCGCGGGTGCCTTGGCGCATACTTGGACGGCGGTGATATTCGAAGGAACGATTTCGGAGTAGACGTGCGCCTCGCGCACGCGGCGCGCAATCAATTGCGCGTACTGCGCGCCGAAGTCGACGACGAGAACCGAGTCGCTCAATGTCCCATGCCTACGCCCTGAGATCGCTGCAGGGCCTTGCCTTCGGTCTGCAACGAGGGCGCCAGCATGATCTCCGCCTTCTGGAACTCCTTGAGGGTCTCGTATCCGCACGTCGCCATCGAGGTGCGCAGCGCGCCCATGAGGTTGAGGCGTCCGTCGTTCTCGTGGGCCGGCCCCAGCAGGATCTCTTTAAGGCTCCCTCGTACCTGCGTACGTACGCGCGTGCCGCGCGGCAGGGTGGGGTGGAAGGTCGCCATTCCCCAGTGAAATCCGTGCGCGGGCGCCTCAACGGCGCTGGTGAGAGGCGAGCCGATCATGACCGCATCGGCGCCGCAGGCAATGGCCTTGGCGATGTCGCCGCCCTTGCTCATGCCGCCGTCGGCGATGACGTGGACGTAGACCCCGGTCTCGTCGAGGTGACGCATACGCGCACCCGCGACGTCGGCAATCGCCGTGGCCTGGGGAACGCCGATGCCCAACACGGCGCGAGACGTGCACGCATTTCCCGGGCCGACGCCGACGAGCACGCCGGCCGCCCCCGTGCGCATGAGGTGCAGCGCGGCCTGGTAGCTCGCGCAGCCTCCGACGATCACTGGCACTTCGAACTCACGAATGAACTTCTTTAAGTTGAGCGGCTCGGCCGTCTTTGAGACGTGCTCGGCCGAGACCACGGTTCCCTGAATCACCAGAATGTCGAGACCCGAGTCGATGATGGTCTTGGCCATCCAGGACGTGCGCTGGGGCGTCACCGAGGCGGAGGTTGTTATGCCCGCGTCCTTCATCTGCTTAATACGCTCGGCCACGAGTTCGAGCTTGATGGGCTCGAGATACATCTGTTGCATGCGCGCGGTGGCCTTGTCGTCATCCAACTCGGTGATCTCTTCAAAGAGCGGAGTCGGGTCTTCGTAGCGGGTCCATAGGCCTTCGAGGTTGAGCACGCCCAGCCCGCCGAGTCGTCCGAGCTCGATGGCGGTGAGAGGTGATATTGCTCCGTCCATCGCCGAACCGAGGACCGGGATCTCGAATTTGTACGCGTCGATCTGCCAGGCGATGTCGACGTCCTCGGGATCGCGAGTGCGCCGCGAGGGCACAATCGCAATGTCGTCAAAGCCGTAGGCCTGACGAGCCGACTTAAAGATGCCGATCTCCACTTCCGCCATGAAGTCCTCCGCGTGTCGCGAGCGCAAAAATGCGCCGCTTTCGCCCCAATCCTACTAGCGAGTCTGCGCGGCGGAGTCGTCCGGGGCGGGCACCGGCACCCCCAGCGCGAGACAGAGCAGTTCAGTGAGGATGCGCGCGGTCGCCCCCCAGACCAGGTCGTCGGGGACGCGAAAGAAATGGAGAGGAAAGTAAGCCTGCGCGTCCGCACCGGGGCGAGACGGCGGGCGGCGCCAGCGCTCTTCGAGAAACGCACCCTCGGCCGCGAGGTCGCTTAAGGCGACGCTAAAGGCCCGATCCACCTCGATCGGATCGATCACGAAGACGGGTCGGCTCTCCAAAGCGGCGACGATGGGAAAGATCGCCGAACCAGAGGCGAAGGTCGCGATCGGACTCAGCCAGCTCACCGGCGTCGCCCGCGCCGTATCCAGACCGATTTCCTCATGCGCTTCTCGAAGTGCGGTCTGGGTGGGCGTTTCGCCGTCGTGGCTCCGTCCTCCGGGAAACGACACCTCTCCACGATGCGTGCGCATCGAAAATGATCGTCGGGTAAGGATGACGTGGGTGTCGCCGTCTTCTTCGAAGAGCCCAACCAGGACCGCGGAGCGTTGAGTGACCGGAGCGGGCACGTCGTCGGCGACGAGTTCTCGGGGCCAATTCGGCGGGTTGCTCGCGCCGAGTTGGCGGCCGGCGCGATCAAGGCGACTCAGTACGACCTCCAGAGTCAAATCTCCCCGAGAGGCGACGTCGGCCCAGGGAGCTGGTCCGCCAGGAAGAATCTCGCCGGGGTCCGGGATGATCTGGGGGTAGCGGTGACCATCAAATCGCGGGATTCTCGCCTCCGGCGGGGTCATGGAGTTCCTCTAGACTTTTAATTCGCTTCGCGTACGTACGGTAACGCAGTGCTTCCAACCCCCCAGGAGATTATTCCCTTGTCATCCCTCGCCCGTTTTTGTGTACGACACCGCTGGTGGATCCTCGCGGTGTGGATTGTCGTCTTCTTCTTGATCAACGGCATCTCGCGCGCCGAGGGATCGGCGTATTCCAATGCCTTTAGCCTCCCGGGCACGAACTCGACGATGGCCCAGAACCTGCTCAAGTCCGGCTTCACCGAGATCTCGGGGGACTCGGATCAGATTGTCTTTCACTCGACCGATGGCCCGGTTGCCACCCACGAGGCCGATATCCAGCGGGTGCTAAAGAAGATCGCGGGCCTGCCCAAGGTGGCGACAGTGACCTCGCCCTGGTGTACCGGTCCTTTCCTGGTGGACAAGGTCGACGGAACCTGCGTCGGCACATCGCAGATCTCTAAGAGCGGCACCATCGCCTACGCGGACGTGCACTTCACCCAGTACGCGAACTACTTGACCAACGCCCAGATCCAATCGGTCGTCACTGAGGCGTCCACTCTGCGTTCGCACTCGCTGCAGGTCCAGTTCGGCGGCAACGCCATCGAAAACTTGACCGCCAAGGCGTCGAGCCCCTATGAGTTTGTGGGCATCATCGCCACCGCCGTCGTGCTCGCCCTCGCCTTCGGGTCCCTGCTGGCGATGTTGCTACCCCTCGGCGTCGCCCTCTTCGCCCTGGGCATCTCCCTCGCTGCGGGGGTTCTGCTCAGCCACGGCCTCGCCATCGCGAATTTCGCCCCCATCCTCGGATCCCTCATCGGTTTGGGCGTGGGGATCGACTACGCCCTCTTTATCGTCACGCGCGCCCGCCAAGAACTCAAACGCGGAAACTCCGTGGAAGATGCGGTGGCGATTTCGATCAACACCTCCGGGCGGGCGGTGCTCTTCGCCGGAACGACGGTGTGCATCGCGCTGCTGGGCATGTTCGTGCTCGGCCTCTCCTTCATGAACGGAGTGGCGGTCACCGCCTCGCTGGCGGTTCTCGTTACCATGCTCGCTTCGGTGACGTTGCTGCCCTCACTCCTGGGCTTTCAGAAGAGTCGCGTGCTCAGTCGTCGCGAGCGACGCAACCTGGCCGAGAACGGTCCTGCTCCGGTCGTCGTGTCTGGACCGTGGCAGCGCTGGGCCCACTTCGTAGCCCGCCACCCGCGCGCGCTCTCGCTCGGCGCGTTCGCGATCATCATCTTGGTGATCGTGCCGTTCTTCTCGCTGCAGTTAGGCAGCTCGGACGCCGGGACCGACCCGGGAACCTCGACTACCCGCCAGGCCTACGACCTGCTCGCCCAAGGCTTCGGTCCCGGTTTTAACGGTCCGCTGGAGATCGTCGGCGCCATCCACTCGTCTGCGGACAAGACGGCGATGGTCAGTCTGGACCACACACTGAAGGGCAAGCCCGGCGTCGCCGAGATCGAGCCGGTCTTCACTAACCCGGCGGGCACGGTGGGCGTCATTCAACTCACCCCAACCACGAGTCCCCAGAGCTCCAAGACCACGACTTTGATCGACGAGATTCGCAACACCTATATTCCCAAGGCGACGGCGACGTCGCACACCAAGATCTACGTCGGCGGCATCACCGCGATCTTCGCGGATTTCGCCGCCGTGCTCACGAGCAAACTGCCGCTATTCATCGGCGTCATCGTGCTACTGGGCTGCCTGCTCTTGATGGTGGCGTTTCGCAGCGTCGTCGTTCCCCTCGTCGCGGCCGTGATGAACCTGCTCGCAGTGGGCGCCTCGTTCGGCTTGGTGGTGGCGGTGTTCCAATGGGGTTGGGGTGCGTCGCTGCTCGGAGCGGGAACCGGTCCGGTGGAGTCGTTTCTACCGATCATCATGATCGCGATTCTCTTCGGGCTGTCCATGGACTATCAGGTCTTCCTGGTCTCGCGCATGCACGAAGAGTGGCTCAACACCAATGACAACGAAGAAGCAATCGTGCGCGGGCAGGCCAACACCGGTCGCGTGATCACCGCCGCGGCGTTGGTCATGATCTGCGTCTTTCTGTCCTTCGCGGTGGGCGGCGCGCGAGTGATCGCGGAGTTCGGCGTCGGACTGGGCGGAGCGGTGCTGATCGACGCCTTCATCATCCGCACCGTGCTGGTGCCCGCCCTGATGCACTTCATCGGCAAGGGCAACTGGTACATGCCCGGATGGCTCAACCGAGTCGTGCCCCACGTGGCCGTCGAAGCAACGGAGTAGCACGTCGCACTAGTTCGGCGCCGTCTCCAACGTGACTTCGATGGAGTTCGCGCGGTTAGATCTTCTTACTAGAAACCGGGCTCTCGTTGCACCGCGCGAGCGAACGCCAACGCGTCGGCGCGACACGTGGCGTTGAGCGCCACACCCATGCGACAGGTCATCCACATATCGAAATTGTGCGACGCCTGGGCGACGAGAACGCTCAGCGTCGGAACGCCCCCCGGACCAGGGGTGTACGCCGGGGGCGCGACGTTGGCCGGGCTCACCACCTCGACGATCACCCGGGACGACCCGGCGTTGCCAAACAGGTACTTGACGCTGGTCCCGTGCGGTCGTCGAGAGTTCGCCGCGTCGCAGGGAAATGTCACGTTCCAGTGCCGATAGGTCGAATACGGACAGATACCAGTACCGATTCCGTCCTGGACGCCGGCAGAGATCGACACGGAAATGCCGTTACGAGCTCCGTCCGATGCCGTTGCGCCCTCCGGGGGAAATATCTGGGCGCTGGCCCCCGAACCGTGTCCGTCGACAACCTCGCAGGCCCAACTGCTCGGTGCCGTGAGTGATATCGGGGCCGGAGGGTTGTTCCTCACGGTAACTTGAAACACGCTGTTCAGCGAGGTCCCATCGGACTGCTCAACGTCGCACGAGTCGTAGGGGTGAGACGCACGACCAGAAAGCCGCGCCGCGCCGGCATCAACCTGGCTCGCCACGGTAGCGCTCAGCATCAAAACAAGGGCCAGCAACCTCAACGCGTTCTTAAAAATGGGGCCGGACGAAAATATCTTCACTCCCAGATCTTGGCCCACGCGGTACGGGAAAGCAGAACAGCCGGGCGCGACGCCCGGCTGTTCTCGCGATCTACAAGACCGACGGCTACATCATGCCGCCCATACCGCCCATGTCACCGCCGCCCATCGGAGCCCCCGCGGGCTCGGGCTTATCGGCCACAATGGCTTCGGTCGTGAGCAGGAGCGCAGCGATCGACGCGGCGTTCTGCAGCGCAGAGCGGGTGACCTTCGCCGGGTCGATGACTCCGGCCTTGACGAGGTCCTCCAATTCGCCGGTGGCCGCGTTGAGGCCCACCGAGCCCTTCGCGTCGGCAACTTCGCGAACCTTAACCGCACCTTCGTAGCCGGCGTTGTTCGCGATGTGGCGAAGTGGCGACTCCAGAGAGTTCGCCACGATGCGCGCACCGGTAGCCTCGTCGCCACTGAGCGTACTGATCAGCGCCTCAACCGACGCGCGAGCGCGCACCAGTGCGGTACCGCCACCGGCGACGATGCCCTCGTCGATAGCCGCACGCGTCGCGCTCAAGGCGTCTTCGATGCGGTGCTTCTTCTCTTTAAGCTCGACCTCGGTAGCCGCCCCCACCTTGACCACGGCCACGCCGCCGGCCAACTTGGCGAGCCGCTCCTGGAGCTTCTCGCGGTCCCAGTCGGAATCAGTGTCCTCGATCTCGCGCTTGAGTTGGGCGACGCGACCAGCAACGTCTTCTTTGGTGCCGTCGCCGTCAACCAGCGTGGTCGCGTCCTTGGTCACGACCACTCGGCGCGCCTTGCCCAGCAGATCCACCGTGGCGCTGTCGAGCTTGAGGCCGATCTCCTCAGAGATCACGGTGCCGCCCGTGAGGATTGCCATGTCCTGGAGCATCGCCTTGCGACGCTCTCCGAATCCGGGCGCCTTCACGGCCACCGAGGTGAACGTTCCGCGAATCTTGTTGACCACGAGAGTCGCGAGGGCCTCGCCCTCGACGTCCTCGGCGATAATCAACAGCGGACGTCCAGCCTGCATGACCTTTTCGAGCACCGGCACGAGATCGTGCACGGCCGAGACTTTGCCGCTCGTAAAGAGGATGTAGGCGTCTTCGAGGACGGCCTCCTGGCGCTCGGCGTCGGTGACGAAGTACGGCGAGAGGTAACCCTTGTCGAACTGCATACCCTCGGTGAGCTCGAGCTCGATGCCGAAAGTGTTCGACTCTTCAACGGTAACCGTGCCGTCCTTGCCGACCTTGTCGATCGCGTCGGCGATGGTCTCGCCGATGGCGGAGTCAGCCGCAGAGATGGTCGCCACCTGGGCGATCTGCTCCTTGCCGGCGACCTCTTGGCTCTGGGCCGCGATGGACTCCACCGCCGCCGCCACGCCCTTTTCGATGCCGCGCTTGAGACCCGAGGGGCTCGCACCGGCCGCGACGTTGCGCAGACCTTCTTTGATGAGGGCCTGGGCCAGCACCGTGGCGGTGGTGGTGCCGTCACCGGCTACGTCGTTGGTCTTGGTGGCCACTTCTTTCACGAGCTGGGCGCCCATGTTCTCAAAGGGATCCTCGAGCTCGATTTCGCGAGCGATCGACACGCCGTCATTGGTGATGGTCGGCGCGCCGAACTTCTTGCCCAAGACCACGTTGCGGCCCTTGGGCCCCAGGGTTACCTTGACCGCGTCGGCGAGCTTGTCGACTCCGGCCTCGAGGCCGCGACGGGCGTCCTCGTTGAACTTCAAAAGCTTTGACATAACAGTTCCTTCGTTTGGGGTGGGGACGAGAGACTCGTCGAACTACTTAGAGATGGTGGCCAGTACGTCGCGGCCGGACAGAATCAGAAGGTCTTCGCCATCGACGGTGATTTCGGTCCCGCCGTACTTTGAATAGACGACGGTGTCGCCCTCGCTGACGCCCGTGGGGATCACTTCGCCGGTGGAGTCGGCGCGACGGCCGGGACCTACGGCGAGCACTTCACCCTGCTGGGGCTTTTCCTTGGCCGTGTCGGGGATCACGAGGCCCGACGCCGTGGTGGCCTCGGCGCTGTTGGGACGAACGACAATGCGGTCTTCTAGTGGGTGCAACTTCATTTCTTGCCTCCTGAGCAATTAGCACTCGTTACTTGCGACTGCCAATCTTAGCAGCCGAGTATTCCGAGTGCCAACAGACGATTCGCTGCGACGTCCGCGTCGACACCGCCAAAAGCGGACCGGCTAGGGCGAGAGTCGCTCCCGGCGCCAGGTCGACCCCTCACTGAGGTATGCGATCCGGTCGTGCAGGCGGCTTTCTCGGTGTTGCCAGAACTCGAAACGGGCCGGAACGAGTCGAAAGCCGCCCCAATAGTCGGGGCGCGGCACATCGCGCGCGCCGAACTCCTGGTCAATAGCGGTGACGCGCGCCTCAAGCTCGCGTCGGTCGGTCAGAACCTGGCTCTGGCGCGAAGCGCGCGCGCCGATGCGGCTCTCTCGCGGTCGGGTGGAAAAGTAGGCGTCGGACTCCTCGGCGGTCATTGATTCGACTCGACCCTCGATGCGGATTTGGCGCCCCCGGGGCTCGCAGTACCACAACAGCGCCGCTCGGGGGTTGGCCAGGAGTTCCTCTCCCTTGCGCGACTCGTAGTTGGTGTACCAGCCAAAAGTTCGCTGCTGATGCCAGCGCATCAGAACCATGCGCACACTGGGAATCCCGGTTCCCGTCGCGGTCGCCAGGGCGACTGCTTCTCGTTCGGGCATGAGGCCTTCAGCCTCCCCAAACCACCGATCGAACTGAGCGAAGGGGTCGGGATCGGTGTGCTCGACGTCGAGGGGCACCCAGCGCTCGCTCACGACACCTCCGCCAACTGCCAGTTGGGCCGCGCGGCGAGGGACAGTGGACTGGGTCCATCGGTGCCCAGACGGTGCAGACCCGCGGCCGCGATCATGGCGGCATTGTCGGTACACATCGCCATCGAGGGTAGATGCACGGCGATCCCGAACTCCGAGCCCAGTGAACTCACGCCGGCACGCAGCGCTGAATTCGCAGCCACCCCCCCGGCGAGTGCGACGCCCGCGACCTCGTAGCGCTCCAGCGCGCGGCGCAGTTTGCGCAGCAACTGTTCACAGACCGATAGCTGAAACGACGCGGCCACGTCAGCAATCTCGACCTCAGACCCGGAGGGAGTCGCGCGCACCACCGCCGTCTTCAAACCTGAGAACGACAGATCGAAATCGTTGCCAATCGAAGAGATCGGCAACGCCAAACTCTCGGGGGACCCTGTCGCCGCTAACCGATCGATCTCGGGCCCGCCGGGATAACCCAGGCCCAGCCAGCGGGCCACCTTGTCGTACGCTTCGCCCGCAGCGTCGTCGATCGTCTCGCCGAGCACTTCGTGCTCTCCCACGGTGCGCTGCAGGACGATCATGCTGTGGCCGCCCGAGACGAGCAGGCTCATGAGGGGCCACCGCACCTCGCCGGCCTCCAGCAAGGGTGCAAAAAGATGTCCCTCTAGATGATTCACGCCTATCAGGGGCACATCCCACGCGAAAGCCAACGCCTTGGCGGTAGAGAGGCCGACCAGTAGGGATCCGATCAGGCCCGGACCGCTGGTCACGGCAACACCGTCGATGGCCGGAGCAGAGGGATCGAGGTCGGCATCGGCCAGAACCTGACGCACGACGGGACCAATGGTGGCGACGTGAGCGCGACCGGCCAATTCGGGCACCACGCCCCCAAAAGCGCGGTGCTGGTCGATCGAGGACTCGACGACCGACGCTCGAATCTGAAACTGATCGTCGACCAGGGCCGCGGCCGTCTCGTCGCAACTCGTCTCGATACCCAGGACCAGCGCCATTCGACCAGCGTAGAGCCAGGGAATCAGTCCAAATCGGCCCAGAGAATGAGGGCGTCCTCGTGAATCCGTTCGTAGTAGTTCTTGCGGATGCCCACCGGTCGAAAACCGTAGCGGGCGTAGAGCGCCTGGGCGCGCTCGTTGGACACCGCCACTTCTAATGTGGCGCGCTTGATTCCGCGCACCTTGGCGTCAGCCCACGCGTCGTCCATCAGCGACGTGGCCACGCCACGCCCCTCGTGCTCTGGGAGCGTGCCGATGGTATTGACGTGCAACTCGTCCATCACGAACATCACTCCCATATAACCGATGACGACGCGGTTTTGCACCGCGACGCGGTAGCGCCGCGTTTCGGCGTTGGTGATCTCGTCGAGCATCATCGTTCTGGACCACGGCTCGGGAAACTGCGCGGCCTCGATAACCAAGATGTCCGGCACGTCGCGACGCTCGGCGTCACGAATCGCCCACTCGCTCATGGGCGTTCGCGGGTCGAAAAGTTCGCCACCGCGTCGGCCTCGCGCAGATAAAGGGGCACCACCGTCTCTTGGGCGCCGCGGGTGCTCGCTACTTCGATCGCGACGCGCGGCGAGGGAAGAACCAGGTCGAGCACCGTGGTGTTTCCCAGCGCGGCGAACTGCTCCTCGTATCGCGCGGCCCCGTCTCCGCACAGGTATATCGACTCCTCGCCATCGGACCACTCGGCTACCAGCGACTCCGCGGTCGTGACCACGGGATCACCGAGAATCATCAGAGAGGAGTGCAACGAGAAGGTTTGGACGAAGAGTTCCCCGCGCCGCGCGTCCACCGCCGCCACCAGCGTCCCCTCGACGCCGCCATCGAGCGCTTCACGGGCGAGTACCTCAAGAGACGTGACGGCGACCAGTTCGGCGCGGGTGGCAAGACCGAGGCCGATGGCGGTAGCCACCCCCACGCGCAGACCCGTATAGAGGCCAGGTCCACGGTCGATGACCACCCGATCGAGTTCCGACGCCTTCAGATCGTGCTCTCGAAGAAGTTGCTGGACACCGGGCATCAACGTCTCGGTGTGACGTCGCCCGCCATCGAGCACGACCTCTCGTTCCTCACCAGAGTTGAGGCGCAGCGCGATCGCGCACGATGTCGTGGCGCTCTCGATGGCGAGAACATTCACGAGCGAGCCCACTCTGTTATCTCCTCGGCTCGGTCATCGATGGCGCCCTCGACGCTGAGGGTCCGACCTTCTTCTCGATCGACTTCGAAAGTCACCGTGATCACGTTGCGACCGAATAACGACGAGGCGATATCGCCCCACTCGACCAGGGCGACGGCCGACTCCTCGACCAGCTCACCCAGGGCCAGATCGTCGACTTCGCTCAGTGCACCGACCCGATACACGTCCGCGTGATGCAGCGTCTCGATACCACGGGCGTTACGGCACTCGTGCTGACGCACGACGGTAAACGTAGGAGACGTGATGCGCTCTTTCACGCCGAGGCCCCTTCCCACACCTTGAGCGAACGTCGTCTTGCCCGCGCCCAGCGGACCGATAAGCAACACCAAGTCCCCGGCCACTAGCAAGTGCGCCCACTCCTCGCCCGCGCGCTGAGTCGCGGCGGCGTCAATGCAGAAGCGCTGGACGTTCACGGTTCTTCCAGCAGTCGACGAATCACCGCAAGATCTTCGCGCATCACCGCGACTACGCTCGGACCACCTCGCAGCGCCGCCGCCGGGTGGTACGTGGGCACCCCGCGGATCGCTCCGGAGCGAAAGACGTGACCGTGCACCTGGCCGATGCCCGCGGTGTAGTTAAAGATCGCCCGACCGGCAGTGTTGCCCAGCGTCAAGATGAACGACGGCGCCACGCGGTCCAACTGTTCGACCAACCAGGGTCGACATGTCGCGATCTCATTCGGGGTGGGTGTCCGATTGGCCGGCGGTCGACACTTCACGACGTTGGTTACGTAACAGTCCGCGCGATCCAGACCGACTTCTTCGCCGAGGAGCGTGAAGAAGAGTTTGCCGCTACGCCCAATGAAGGGTGCCCCCCCTTCATCTTCAGTGCGCCCGGGCGCTTCGCCCACGATCATGAGTCGCGCGTCGAGGGGGCCGCTGCCGATCACGACCCGTTGACGAGTGGCCGCGAGCGCGCAGCGCACGCACGAGGACATCTCGGCGAAGTCGGACATCTCAGTCGACGAGGACTCGAGGAACTCGCGCGCCCATACCGGTGAGGATCTCCCAGGTGATGGTGTCCCCCCACCGCGCCCAGTCGTCGGCGCTGACCACGTGGTCGCCCTGGGATCCGAGCAAGACCACGTCGTCACCCACTTTCACCTCGTCATCGCCCACGTCCACGACGAGCTGATCCATGGTGACCATACCGGCCAGCGGGTAGCGCCGCGAGTTGATGAGCACTTCTGCGCCGCCGTGAAAGAGTCGCCGCGGGTAGCCATCGGCGTACCCGAAGGGCACGGTCACCACGGTCGCGTCGCGCTCCAGCGCGCGCCCGCGCCCGTAACTGGGTCGGGCTCCGGCTCTCGCGCGCCGCGTGGCGGTCACCTTGGCGCGCAGCGTCAGAGCGGGTGCCAAGCGCTGGCCGCGCTCGTCGAGGACAGCGCTCAACCACGCGGCCGGTGCGTACCCGTAGAGCGCGAGCCCGACGCGCACCATGTTGTGACGAGAGTCGGGATAGCCCAGAGCGCCTGCGGAGTTGGCCGCGTGAATGAGCGCCGGGGCGATGTCGCGTCGCGCGAGGCTCTCGACAATCTCGTTAAAGGTCGCGATCTGGATACGGGTGAACTCCCGGTCGCACTCTTCTTGACCGTCGGCCACGCTGAAGTGAGTAAATATCCCCGCGAAGTCAACGTTGGGGGAAGAACGCACGACGCCGATGACCTCCTCCACCAAAGCGGGAAGCACACCCATGCGGTGCATGCCGGTGTCCACCTTTACGTGAAGGGCATGAACGCCCCCGAGGGACTCGGCCCAACCAACCGCCGCCCTCGCGCCCTCGATCGATCCAATGGTGAGGGTGAGATCGGCACCGTACGCCCGGGCGATGGTCTGGGCAGGTATCTCGCTCATCACGAGTATCGGTGCCGTGACTCCGGCGTGGCGAAGTTCGATACCTTCATCAACCAACGCCACGCCGAGCGCGTCGGCACCACCGGCCACCGCGGCCTGCGCGGCGTAGACGGCGCCGTGTCCGTATCCGTTCGCCTTTACCACCGCGCAGATTCGCGCGTCCCCGACGATCGTGCGCAACGTCAGCACGTTGTGGGCGATCGCGGATGCCGACACTTCGGCCCACGCGGGTCGAAGGACGCCCTCAACCACGAGTCTCGTCCTCGGACGATCCGACCACGAAGGCGGCGGCCAAGTGATCGGTGTGCGTCAGAGAGACGTGGAGGTAACCCACTTCCCGGTGGGCCGCGAGCTCTTTGGCGTGATCGTGCAGGAAGATGCGCGGCGCGCCCAACTCGTTCAGACGGACCTCGATTGACTGCCAGGTCGTGGCTCCCAGGCCGACTCCGAGAGTCTTTAGGACGGCTTCTTTGGCGGCGAAGCGCGCGGCGAGGCGCTCAACCTGGCCGTTCGCGTCGCGGCGTTCGCCCTCGGTGAAGAGCCGAGCGGCCAGGCGCGGACGACGCGAAAGTAGTTCCCGGAAGCGATCGACGTCCACCAGGTCGACTCCCACCCCGGTGGTGGCCACTACTCCACCGTCACGGTCTTAGCGAGGTTGCGCGGCCGGTCAACGTTGCGGTTCAGACCGCGCGCCATCGAGTACGCGAAAAGTTGCAAGGGCACGACGTCAATCATCGGAGTAAAGAGTGGCTCGCTTGCCGGAACGCGCAGCACGTAGTCGGCGATGGCTTCTACGTACTCGTCGTCGTCGCTAGCGACCGCGACCACCGTAGCGCCGCGCGCCTTAACTTCGGCCAGATTCGAAAGCATCTTTTCGTGCATCGCGGGATCCGTGACCACCGCAACGACCACTACGCCCGGTTCAATGAGCGCCAGCGGCCCGTGCTTGAGCTCACCCGCGGGGTATCCCTCGGCGTGCAAGTAGCTGAGTTCCTTGAGCTTAAGAGCACCCTCTAAGGAGGTGGGAAAACCGACGTGGCGTCCGATGAAGAAAAAGTCACGCGCGCCGAGCAGTTGTTTGGCTACGTCCTCTACGTCGCCACGCCGCTCCAGTGCCACGGCGACCTGCTGCGCGACCGCCTGAAGGCCCTGAAATAGTGCGTCAACGTCACTGCTCGCCAACGTCTGGCGCAGTTGGGCGAGGCGCAGGGCCAGAAGTTCGAGCGCCGCCACTTGGGCGACGAAGGCCTTGGTCGACGCGACCGAGACCTCCAAGCCGGCTCTGGTGTAAATGACGGCGTCCGCCTCGCGAGCGAGCGAAGATCCCACGATGTTGGTCACGCCCACGACGCGCGCGCCGCGCCGCTTAGCCTCGCGAATGGCCTGAATGGTGTCGATCGTCTCGCCGCTCTGAGAGACCCCGATGACCAGGGTCCCGACCTCCACAATGGGGTCACGGTAGCGATACTCGCTGGAGATGTCGACCTCGGTCGAGACGCGAGCCCAACGCTCGAGAGCGTACTTGGCGACTTGGGCGGCGTGGTTCGACGTGCCCGCCGCCACGATCACCACCCGGCTCACCTGACGCAACTCCTCATCGGACACGCGCATCTCGTCAAAGGTGATCTCGCCGCTGCGACGTCGACGGTCTAAGAGTGTGGCGCGCAGTGCCTCGGGCTGCTCGTTGATCTCTTTGGTCATGAAGTCGTCGTGACCGCCCTTCTCGGCGGTCTCCAAATCCCAGTCGATGGAGAGCTGATGTAAGAGGACCGGTGAACCCTCGAGGTCGACCGCCCGAAACCCCGAGGGCGAAAGTCGCACGACTTCGTCGTCATTGACGGCGTAGAAGGCGGTCGCGCGGTCGAGTATCGCCGGAATGTCGCTGGCGAGGTAGGTCACGCCCGGCGCGGTGCCCACGATGAGCGGGGAGATGCGACGAGCGGCCACGATCACGTCGGGTTCGGTTGCGTCAACCGCCGCCACCGCAAAGGCCCCGCGCACCACGAGCAAGCTCTGGCGCACGGCCTCGATGAGTTCCAAACCTCGGCGGCGCTCCTCTTCGATCAGGTGCGCCAGCACTTCGGAGTCGGTACGAGAACTAAAGATATGTCCCTTTGCCTCGAGTTCCTCCTGGAGTTCGGCGTGATTTTCGATGATGCCGTTGTGAATGATGGCGACGTGCCCCGAGCAGTCGAGGTGCGGGTGCGCATTATGCGCCTCGGGTGCTCCGTGGGTGGCCCAACGGGTGTGGCCGATGCCCGAGACAAATCCCGAAGGGGCGCTTGCACACTCCGCGCGCAGCGCCTGGACGGACTCGGTGCCAACGGCCGTGCGGGCCCGCCAGGTCTCCCCCGCACGCACGAGCGCAATTCCGGCGGAGTCGTATCCGCGATATTCGAGTCGGGCCAGGCCCTCCAGCAACGTGTCCAGAGTGTCGCTCGAGCCCGCCACCCCGATGATGCCGCACATGAGAACCAGCCTACTCGCGCAGTTTTTGACTCTCTCGAGGCAAATTATGCGTAGAGAGAGGTAAGTCGTTCGCTAAAGACCTCAACAAACTCAGCGTTGAGCGCCTCGACCATGATGCGCACCAGCGGCTCGGTCCCCGAGGGGCGCACGAGTAGGCGCACGTCCTCGCGCTCGACGCGGTAGTCCTCCAAAAGCTCGTTAAAGATCTGCTGAACAACCGCGTCACTGAAGTGCTCTCGCGACACATTAAAAAGCGACTGGGGAACTCGACGCCACGCGCTGCCGGCCAGAACGGCGAGTGGGCCGCGGCGCACCACGAGTTCGGCCAGGATCAATCCGGTCAACATCCCGTCTCCGGTGGGAGCAAGGTCGCGGAAAATCACGTGACCCGACTGCTCGCCGCCCAGCGTCCAGGACCGATCTTCCAGGGCCAAGAGCACGTTCCGGTCTCCCACGTCCGTCTCTTCGATCGCAATATTCACCGCATCCAGCGCACGCTTAAGACCGAGGTTGCTCATCGTGGTCACGACAATCCCTCCGCCTAAGTCGCCACGCTCGTGGCGGTCCAGGGCAAAGAGAACCATGAGGTCGTCTCCATCTCGGATCGTGCCCTCGGCGTCAACCGCGATAAGTCGGTCGGCATCGCCGTCGAACGCCAATCCCAGATCGGCATCCGCTTCGCGCACGGCTGCAATCAGAGCGTCGACGTGGGTGGACCCGGAGTCCACGTTGATATTGCGACCGTCGGGATCGTCGTGAATGAACCGAAGCGTCGCGCCGGTGGATTCGAAAAGTTCGTGGGCCACGTGGGAGGCGGCGCCGTTCGCGCAGTCGACCACGATCGACAACGACGACAGATCGGCCGGAGAGAGTTGTCGCAGGTGCCTTACGTAATCGTGCTGCGCGCTCTCGTCCACCTCGGGCGAGTCGAATACCTTTTCACTGGTGCCTTCGGCGACATTGAGCGCGCTCTCCACTGCTGCTTCGGTGGCGTGATCGAGCTTGGCTCCGCCCACGCCCAATACCTTGAGCCCATTGTCGTAGTAGGGGTTATGCGAGGCCGACACCACGACCCCGGCACCGCCGCGCTGCTGAGCGATGACGGCAACACCGGGAGTGGTGAAGAAGCCAAGATTGACGCCCACCGCGCCGCCGTCGCGCAGACCCGCCAGCACCGCTGCGGCGAGATTCGGCGAGCTTTCGCGAGTGTCGTAGCCGACGAATACCGGCACCGAGAAGACGAGCGCGACGGCGCGGCCGAGTCGGTAGGCGACATCGGGGGTGATCTCGTCGCTGGCGCGACCTCGGATGCCATCCGTGCCGAATCGCACGGGTACTCCCATTAACGCTTGGAGTACTGAGGAGCCTTGCGCGCCTTTTTGAGACCGTACTTCTTGGTCTCCTTCTTGCGCGAGTCGCGAGTCAACAGGCCCGCCTTTTTGAGGGCCGGTCTCGCAGTGTCGTCGATCTCGAGCAGCGAGCGCGAGATACCCAGGCGCAGCGCACCGGCCTGGCCGGCCACTCCACCGCCTTCAATGGTGGCGTCGATGTCGTAGGTCGTCTGCGCGTCGAGCAGCCGCAGAGGCTCCATCACCATCTGACGATGCGTCGCCGAGGTGAAGTAGTTGTCGAAGGCCCGCGAGTTAATGGTGATCGTGCCGGTGCCGGGGCGAAGTCGCACGCGCGCCACCGCTTCCTTGCGGCGTCCGGTGGTCTGAGTAAGAGGTATCGTCAACGTCGCTCCTTAACCCCGGCGAATCGCCGACGTGTCAAAACTGGTGGGTCGCTGGGCCGCGTGGGGATGCTCGGGGCTCGCGTAGACGAAGAGCTTGTCCATCTGAGCTCGACCGAGACGATTCTTGGGAATCATGCCCCGAATCGCGTCGAAGACTAACTTCTCGGGATTCTCGTCCATCAAACTCTGCCAGGACGTCGCGCGAAGTCCGCCCGGATATCCCGAGTGGCGGTAGCGGAAGTTCTGGGTCGCCTTGTTAGCGGTGACGACGACCTTGTCGGCGTTCACCACGATCACGTAATCGCCCGTGTCCACGTGCGGAGCAAAGAACGTACGGTGCTTACCGCGCAGCAGCGAAGCGGCAACCGTGGCGAGGCGACCAAGAACCAAGCCCTCGGCGTCGATGACCAGCCAGTCGCGCGTCAGTTCCGCGGGCTTGGGCGAGTAGGTCTTCACAGTTCTTCCTTCAGCGAAATCTTCGGTATCGACCCCAGGGGTCCGAGGGGGACTCTCTATCTTACGAAATCCGGCCCCAGTGGGGCAAGTTGCGCTGATTTCGAGGTTTCCACCTCGGCGAGAGCCGCTCCAGCCTACTGGTCCGAGGCCGGATCGCGCTCGGCGACCCCCGGGCTGACTTCGGGGTTGAAGGCCATCCACCGGCGACCGTCGAATAATTCGCGCACCACATCCAGGTGGCCGGCGTGGCACGCGGTCTCTTCAATCATGTGCAACACAATGAAGCCGACGTCGGCTACCTTCCAGTCACCCCACCACTCCTCAGAGATCGCAGGAGGTTGATCGAGAGTCGTCTCGGTGATGATCTCGTTCGAACGCGCCCACTCGGCTCGATAGAGGGAGAAGATTTCATCGGCGGTCTCGTCGGCCCCGACCCGCCACGCTCCCCCCTCATCCAGACTGTTCTCGGTGAAAAAAGTCAGCGCTTCGCCCGCCACGATGCAACGCGCCCAGTAATGCTCAACGTCGAGGGCGAGATGCTTGACCAGACCAAGACAACTCCACCCCGAAGGTAGGACTGCCCGTCGTAGTTGTTCGTCGTTGAGGTCTTCGAGAATGCCCAGCACGTGCTCGCGCTGAGCGTCGAGAAACCCGATCAGTCGATCTCGTTGGTCACGATCATTCACCATATGGACACCCGTCGATCTGGATCGAGCCACAGGGCGTCGCCCTCGCTCACTCCAAAGGCCTCGTAGAACTCATCGAGGTTACGCACCACTTGATTGCAGCGAAACACCGCCGGCGAGTGAGGATCGATTGCGAGTCGGCGTTCGACCTCGGCGGTCCTCGCTTGGTACTGCCACGCCTGAGCCCACGACAGGAAAAAACGCTCCGCTCCGCTGAGGCCGTCGATCACCGGCGCTTCCGCGCCGTCGAGGGCGATGACATACGCCTTCCACGCGATCCCGAGTCCTCCGAGGTCGCCAATGTTCTCACCGATCGTCAGCGCGCCGTTGACGTGCAGATCGGGGGTCTCTTCGGGCGAGAGGGAGTTGTACTGATCGATCAACGCGCGTGCGCGCTCTTCGAAAGCCTCGCGGTCCGCGGGCTCCCACCAGTCGGTCAAACGTCCCGTGCCGTCGAACTTAGAGCCCTGATCGTCGAAACCGTGACCGATCTCGTGACCGATGACCGCACCGATTCCGCCGTAGTTCGCCGCGTCGTCGCGAGCCGCGTCGAAGAAGGGCCACTGAAGGATGGCCGCGGGAAAGACGATCTCGTTGAAGCCGGGGTTGTAGTACGCGTTCACGGTTTGGGGGGTCATGAACCACTCGTCGCGATCAATCGGCGAGCCGATCTTCGCCAACTCACGCTGGAACTCGAAGTCGTTGGCGGCGCGCACGTTGTCGATGAGACTCCCGGAATCGACTACGAGCGCCGAATAGTCACGCCAGACAACCGGGTAACCAATCTTGGGAGTGAACGCCGACAGCTTCTCCAGGGCTCGCTCGCGCGTGGCGGGGGTCATCCACTCCAGGGTCGAGATGCTCTGGCGGTACGCCTCGATGAGGTTTGCTACCAATTCATCCATGCGAGCCTTGGCCAAGGGAGGAAAATGGCGCTCGACGTAGATCTGACCAATGGCTTCGCCGAGGGCTCCCTCCACCAGCGAGACGCCGCGCTTCCAACGCGCGCGCAACTCCTGGGCACCGGTGAGTGTACGACCGTAGAAGTCGAACTGCTCATCAACGAACTCGCGCGACAGATACGACGCGTACCCGCGCACGATCCTCCAGCGCAACCAGTCGCGCCAGGCGTCGAGGCGCGTGACGTCAAACAGCTCACCCAGGTCGCGAAAGAAACTCGGCTCTCGCACCACCACCTCGGCCAATGCGCCTACGGGCGCGGAGAACGCGCTCGCCCAATCGTCGAGGCTCACGGCGTCCACGTCGGGCAAACCCGCACCAAACAGATCCCGTACGCTGTCCCACTCCATCGGGTTGTAGGTCTTTTCGCTTTCGCGGGTTGCGACGTTGTCCCAGTGGCGCCGCGCGATGTCGGTCTCAAGGTCGAATACTCGTTGGGCGCGCTCCATCGAGTCATCGACGCCGGCGAGTTCGAACATCCGCTGAATGTGTACGACATAGGCCTCTCGCACCGAGGCGAACTGATCTTCTCGGTAGTAGTTCTCGTCGGGCAGTGAAATCCCGCCCTGCTCAAGAAAGACCCGATACCGATCGGGTTGTCCTGGGTCGTTGTCGACGAACACGCCAAAGAAGCCCGATAGTCCCGAGCGCTGCAGTTGACCGACCGTGCTCATGAGTTCCTCGAGTGAGCTCACCGCCTCGGCCGCCGCCAGATCGCCAGCGAGGGGCTGAGACCCATCAGCCTCGATGCGTTCTTCGTCCATGAAGCTGGCGTAGAGATCTGCGACCTTTGTCGCACTAGCGCTGTCTTTCATCGCTCCCGCCGCTTCGACGATCTCGCGTATAGCGCTCTCGGACTCTTCGCGTAGCTTCTCGAAGGCACCGTACCCCGACTTGTCAGCGGGAATCGGAGTGCTCTTCATCCAGCGATCGTTGACGTGACGAAACAGGTCGTCCTGGGGTCGAATTTCGGCGTTCAGATCGCCTACCGTGATTCCCGAAAGTTGGTGTTCAGACATGGCGACAGCCTAATGAGAGGCGGCGGCGCGCTTCAGTCGTAGCCGACGTTGATAAGGGCGAGGCCCGCTGCGGGGGCGGCCTGGGGCAGACGCTCGCGGCTTCCGCTCTCGAGGCGCCGAGCGATCTCTTCGGGCGCGAGGCGATTCTGGCCGATAGCGACCATGGTCGAGACGAGGCAGCGCACCATGTTGTGGCAGAACGATTGCCCCCGAACGCTAAATCGCACCGCCGGGCCCCCTCGAGGACTCATGGCCCACTCGTCGTCGACGCGGTCCCAATGCGCGGCGATCACTCGGCGCACCAGCGCCTCACCGGGTGGTGATTTGGCGGGTCGCTGGCAGAACGCACGAAAGTCGTGAGTGCCTAACGCGCTCTTGGCGGCCCGATTCATCGCCGCGACGTCCAGTGGTCCCTTCACCGTCCACGCCCAGTCATTGGTCGAATTCAGACCCGGGGCATCGTCTTCGAGAACGAGGTAGCGGTATTCGCGCCACGTCGCAGAAAATCGCGCGTGGAAGTTCTCACTGACGGGCTGGGCGCTCAGAATCTGGATTCGGCCCCGCAGTTGCTTGTTAAGCGAGCTCACCAGTCGCTCGCCCTCGAGAGACCGCGCCTTGGTGGCGATCGGCAAATCGACGTGCACTACTTGGCGAAAGGCGTGCACCCCCGAGTCGGTACGCCCGGCGCCCACGATGACGGGCTCGTCCTGCAGGCCCAGGGTGGAGGCGAGGGTGGTACGCAACAAACTCACCACGGTGTCGTGGTGGGGTTGATAGGCGAAGCCCTTAAAGCCCCGACCGTCATAGGCCAGGTCGAAGCGCCAGCGCTGAGCGGCGCCTAGGGAATCAGACGAACTCAATGCGCGCCATCGGCGCGTTGTCGCCCTGACGCGGGCCGAGCTTCAAGATTCGCGTGTAGCCACCGGGTCGATCCGCGTAGCGCGGAGCGATCTCGGTGAAGAGCTTGTGAGTCATGTCCTTGTCGCGGATGAAGGCGACCACGCGGCGATTCGCGTGAACCGACCCCTCGGGCGAGTTCTTGGCCGCGGTGACGACTTTTTCGACGATGGGACGCAACGCCTTGGCCTTGGCCTCGGTGGTCACGATCGACTCGGCCGCGATCATTGAAGCGACGAGATTGCCCATCATGGCCTTCTGGTGCGCCGAGTCGCCGCCGAAGCGCTGACCCTTGGTGGGAGTGCCGCGCACGACTAGTCCTCCGCTCGCAGCGCGAGGCCACGCTCGTCGAGCCGGTCGGTCACGTCCTTGAGCGAGGTGGCGCCGAAGTTGGTGATCGACGTGAGGTCGCGCTCGGTGGCGTTGACCAACTGGGCGATGGTGTTGATGCCCGCGCGCTTGAGGCAGTTGCGCGAACGCTCGGTCAGGCCCAACTCCTCGATGCGGATATCGAGTTCACTGGCCGCCGCTTGGGCCGATCCCACGTCGCCGAGCTCAAGTGCGGGCGCCTCTTCGTCGAAGCTTGCGATCAGTTCGATGAGCGAACCCAGCGTCTTGCCCGCCGAGGCCAGGGCCTCACGTGGCGAAATCGACCCGTCGGTCTCGATGTCGAGAACCAGGCGGTCGAAGTCTTTGCTCTGCTCGACGCGCACGGGCTCAATCTCGAAGCTCACTCGTCGAACCGGCGAGAAGATGGCGTCCAAGGGGATCACACCGATGGTGGACGATCCCTTGTTGCCCTCGGCACCGACGTATCCCTTGCCGCGCTCGACGGTGAGCTCGAAAGTAAGAACACTCCGCGCGTTCGTCAGGTACGCCAGGTGCAGGTCGCCGTTGAGGATCTCCACGTCAGCGGTCGTCGAGAGGTCCGAGGCCAGGGCCGGGCCCTCGCCACGCTTGTCGAGGCGCAGCGTCACGGGCTCATCGGAGTGCACGCGCAACAAGAGGTCCTTGAGGTTGAGCGTGACGTCCTGGACGTCTTCTTTGACGCCCTCGATGACGCCGAACTCGTGCAGAACGGCGTCGAACTTGACGCGCGTGGCCGCCGCACCGGGAATCGAGGAGAGCAACGTGCGGCGAAGCGAGTTGCCCAGGGTGTGGCCGAAGCCCGGGTCGAGCGGGCCGACCGCGAAGGATTGGCGGTTGTTCACCTCGTCGCCGAGGGCTTCGATAGTGGGTCGCTGGATGATCAACATAGGGAACTCCTAGGGGTATGAATGAAAGGGACTACTTGGAGTACAACTCGACGATGAGCTGCTCTTGGATCGACTCGTCGATCTGTTCGCGCTGGGGCACCACGCGCATCGTGGCGCTAAAGCCACCCTCGCCCATCTCGAGCCAGCCCGGGACGCTGCGGTCCAGGACGTCGAGGTTGCGCTTCACGTTGAAGTTCTCGCGGGTTGCGTTCTTGAGGGTGACCACGTCGCTCGGGCGCACGCGGTACGACGGGATGTCGACACGCTTGCCGTTCACGTTCACGTGCCCGTGGCGCACCAACTGGCGAGCCTGGGCGCGCGAGGCGCCCCACCCGGCGCGGTAGGTCACATTGTCCAGACGCGTCTCGAGGAACTGAAGCAAGTTCACGCCGGTCATCCCGGGGCGACGGTTCGCCTCCTCGTAGAGATTGCGGAACTGCTTTTCGAGCACGCCGTAAATGCGGCGAGCCTTTTGCTTCTCGCGAAGCTGAGTCAAGTACTCCGAGCCCTGGCGCTGGCGGTCGCGACCGTGCATGCCCGGGGGAAACGCGCGAATGCGGCGATCCGAGTTCTCAGCCACCGGGCACTTGAGCGAAAAGCAGCGCTCGCCCTTGAGATAGAGCTTGGTGCGCTCACGTCGACAGAGTCGACAGACGGGTCCTGTGTAACGAGCCATAGCTTTCCCTAACCCCGGCGACGCTTCTTGGGGCGGCATCCGTTGTGCGGCAAGGGCGTCACGTCCTTGATCGCTACGACCTCGATACCGGCCGCCGCGATGGAACGAATCGCGGTCTCGCGACCCGAGCCGGGACCGCGCACCAGCACGTCGACCTTCTTGACGCCGTGCTCCATCGCCGCGCGCGCACACTTTTCCGCCGCGAGCTGGGCGGCGTAGGGAGTTGACTTACGCGAACCCTTGAAACCGACCTGGCCCGACGACGCCCACGACAGAACGTTGCCCTCGGGGTCGGTGATCGAGACGATCGTGTTGTTAAAGGAGCTCTTGATATGCGCAACGCCGAACGCGATGTTCTTGCGCTCCTTTTTGCGGACCTTGCGAGCCGTCGTGGGCTTAGCCATTACTTCGTTACCTTCTTCTTACCGGCGACAGTGCGCTTGGGTCCTTTGCGAGTGCGAGCGTTGGTGCGCGTGCGCTGGCCGCGCACGGGCAGGCCCTTGCGGTGCCGTATTCCCTGGAGCGAGTTGATCTCCATCTTGCGCTTGATGTCTTGGGCGACGTCGCGACGAAGGTCACCCTCTACGGTGACGTTCTGGTCGATGTAAGTGCGCAGAGAGTTAACTTCGGATTCAGTGAGATCCTTAACGCGCGTCGACTCATTCACACCGGTCGCCGCGCAGATCTGCTGAGCGGTGGTGGGCCCGACGCCGAAGATGTAGGTCAGGGCAATAACAGCGCGCTTCTCGCGCGGAATGTCGACGCCAGCAATACGGGCCATGATCTCTCTCCTAACCCTGACGCTGCTTGTGGCGCGGGTTTGCTTCGCAGATCACGCGAACGACCCCGGCCCGGCGAATGACCTTGCACTTCTCACAGATGGGCTTAACGCTCGCGCGAACTTTCATGTAATTACTTTCTCGACTCTTGTAGGAACGGGAGTTATCGGTAGCGATAGGTGATGCGGCCGCGAGTCATGTCATAGGGCGTGATCTCGACCTGGACCTTGTCACCCGGGAGAATGCGGATGCGGTGCATGCGCATCTTGCCCGAGCTGTGGGCGAGCACGGTATACCCGTTCTCTAATTCCACGCGAAACATGGCGTTCGGCAGCGGCTCCACGACGGTCCCCTCAACGGTGAACGCGTCTTCCTTCGGCTTACTCAGGTTCCTTCTCCTTGTTTCTTCACTTCAGGGGCGTGAGGGAGCAAAACTCCAACACGGGTAGACCCAGGGGTCCCGCCCCGAGGTCGGCTTTCCATTCTACCGGAATTTCCGAAAAACGCAAAAAGTCGGTAGTTTTCTCCGACCGGCGTTCGCGAGGGTCGAAGAATCGTGCCCGTCTAGTCTACGGGCTCTAGAGATCCTCAACGCCGGCTTCCCAAGCTGGCGTCGCGACTAGGTCTCGGCCAGGATCAGATCCGCCATACCGGCCATGATCTCGCTGGATACGCCCGCCGAGCGCGCCCAGGCCGCCACCCCACCGAAGCGCTCGTCGACTTCGGCGAGAAAGTTTGCCATCGTAGCCCGACGCGCGCTCAGAAGGATCGGATCGTCTCCTTCGATTTCTTCCCGGAGTCGCGGATCCCTCTTCAATTTGGCCACGATCTGGACCATGGGGGACTCTGAGAGCGCATAGTCCTCCACGACGAGGTCTCTTTTCACGCCCACGCTCGAGAGCACCAGCGAGGCGACCACTCCGGTCCGGTCCTTGCCCAAGAAACAGTTAAAGACGAGCGGGTAGTTGGCCGGCTCGGCCAACTCGGTAAACACCTGAACAAAAGCCGGTCCGCCTATCTCCAGGTACTGCAGGTAGCGACGCGTGAGATACCCCTCGTCGACGACCGCGCGCCTCTCATTGGTTTCGTAGTTCGAAAGAACCGGAGCGCTCACGAAGCGGTGCGGTTCGGATTCCACCCGTCCGCGTCCGGTGCGCTGGACCTCGTTCGGGCTGCGCAAGTCCACGATCGCCGCCACGCCAAGGGTGCGAAACAGCTCTATGTCTGGGATCGTGAGGTCGTGGAGTGCGTCGGAGCGAAAGAGTCGTCCCCAGCGCGTGGCCCGGCCATCTTCAGTCTGGTAGCCGCCCAGGTCGCGAAAGTTGTGCACGCCTTCAAACGCCACCCGCCGATCGACCATTCATGAAGCGTAACGAACTAGCTCAGCGCGGCAACAGGTACTTCCAGACGTCGTTCGAGAGGGTGGTCACGGTGTCTATTCCGTACTCTTCGCTCGGATCGCTCTGGGTCATGATCGTCACCAGATAAAACCGACCCTGATACTGCACGAAGCCGGTCGTGTTCACCTGCCAGCCCGTGGAAGTTTCGTCATACCAGCCGTCCTTCATCGCAACCGTCGCTCCGCCCGGTGACCCCCAGCCCAGGCCGAACTGCTGGCCGCCAATCACGTGCTCCATAAGCCCGATCTCGTAGTCGCGCGATGCGGTGTCGAGTACCGAGTTGGGCAGGGCGATCACTTTTAGCAGTCGGAGTTGATCGAGAGGCGTGGTGGCGACGTCCCCCCAGGACCAGCTGGGGACCGTCGAAGTGAACCCGATCAGTTGGTTGAAGTCGTCGATTGCGTCGCGTCCGCCCACCGCGGCCCACAGCTGAGTGGCGGAATTGTCGTCGGAGGCTTCGATCATGCTGGTGGCGAGGCGCTCTTCTTTTGGGCTCAGTGCGTGACCCGCTTTCTGAGACTCCCAGAGCAAATCAGCCAAGATGTCGATCTTCACGATCGACGCCGTGCGATCGTGGTACCCGTTGTGGTACGTGTACGTAGCGCCGCTGCCGACGTTGTAGACGGCGGCGGTGACGTTGCCCTGGCGCGACTTGAGGTAGAGCGCCGTGGCACGGCTCGTAAAGGGGTTGTCGGGGTTGTGAGTCGGCGCCGTGGTCGTGGTGGTCGTAGTCGTGGTCGTCGCAGTCGTCGTGGACGTGGTTGTGGTGGATCCCACGGGTATCGTGCTCGCCGGCGGGCCGCTGTCAGAACCCGCGCCGCTCGCGTAAAAGACAAAGGCCGCGACACACGCGAGCGGAACCACGTTGCGAAATCGAAGCGCCACCACTACCCCCACCTGATGGTACGAGTCGAGGTGACCGTCCGCGTGGAACCGGCCGTTAAAAAACCCGGCGTTCCCGGCCGTGCCCCCTACGGCAAGGTCGTCGTCGTCGTGGTGGTCGTGGACGTCGTGCTGGTGGCAGGCTCATCGAGCACCAACAGGGCCGTAGAGACTGGGCGCTCGCTCGCTCGGGCGCTATAGAGCGAGCGACCGTCGGCGTACATCGAGGTCGACGAGCCGCCGTCCAGCGACAAGGCCGTCTGCACGTTCAGCGCGCGCAGCAGCGACAGCATCTCATTCCACGTCGCACCCGATACACCGTCTCGGCCGCCCACCGTGATCAAAACCGTCTCGCCCAGAGTCGTCCAACCCACGATGGTGCGGGGGTCGCGGTCGTACTCCGCGGTGTCTGAGGGGCTGACCACGCCGGGCACACCCTTATTAATGATGATCGGGTGACCGCCAATGTCGTCACAACCCATGGTCGAATTCACGGCCAGGCTCACGCTCGCTCCCGAAGCCAGGCTCGCAAAGGCCGTGGGGTTGGACGTCGAGATCGCGACGCGGCCCGCGGGTACGTGAATGGCCCCCGCCGTGCGGCCCAGGTACTCCAGAGTCACCGCCTGGTTGATGATGGTGGGACTGACCGCCGTGCCCACTTCTTTGAACTGATACGTGGACCGGCCCGCGGCGGTCGGCGTGGGCAGCGCATAGGCCGAGGTGTACAGAAGCGTTCCGCGTAGCCCCACTCCGGGTATTGGCAATTGCTGATTGATGGCGTTGATCGCCACGCTCGTGGTTCCCACGCTCAGCGCGGCGTTCCAGCTAAACCCCGTGCTCACGCTCGCGTTGTCAAGGTCGGCTTGTTGGTGCGACACCTCGGGAGTGTGTAGGAGTACGCAGCCCGAGGTGAGGCCGCCCACGGGGTCACCGGGGTCGGCTTTCTTTCCGCTTGCCACCTCGAAGTAGTCACCGTTGATCGCCGCCACGCAGTGGGGTGTCGACCGACAGATCGCGCTCGGCGTCTCAAGCCCCCCGTCGACCTTTCCGTGCGCCAATCCGACGCCGAGCGAGAAGGGCGCCCCGTAGAACGAGACGAGATGGATGGGCGCGTCAATGTTGTAGGGCGTGCCGACCACCGGGTAGACGTAGAGCCCCGTAGTGGCTGAGGCCAATGGCGAGCCGAGGCTCAGTGGCGCCGCGACCAGCGCCAACACCGCCAGGACCGCGAGTGCGCGCGCGGATGCGCTCATAGGGAATCCGCCGCCAGGCGGTGAGGGGCCACCAACCCACCCTAGGAGTGGGGCCGCCTGCACTTTCTGGCACGGTTCCCTGAAAACGGTGAGAACCCGAATGCGCGCTAGGCGATGGTGAAAACTTCGGGCCCGTTCTCGGTAACGGCGATGGTGTGCTCGAAGTGCGCCGAGAGCTGTCCATCCTCGGTCATTACGCTCCAGTCGTCGTCGAGCACGTAGGTCTGCCAGGTCCCGACGTTCACCATCGGCTCAATGGCGTAGACCATGCCCGCCTTCAACTTGGGGCCGGGCGATCCCGGCCAGTAGTTGGGAACCTGAGGGTCTTCGTGCATCGCGGTGCCGATGGCGTGTCCCACGTACTCGCGCACCACACTAAATCCGGCGGCCTCGGCCACATTCTGGACCGCCCGTCCGACCTCGTAGAGTCGCCCGCCCGCGACCAACTGGTCGATGCCCGCCCAGAGCGAACGCTCGGTGATGTCCATGAGTTTGGTCGCCAGAGCACTCACCTCGCCCACGGGCGCGGTGTAGGCCGCGTCCCCGTGATAGCCCTCAATGATCGCGCCCGCGTCCACCGAGATAATGTCGCCTTCTTTCAAGACGTACTCGCCCGGAATCCCGTGCACGATCATGTCATTGGGACTAGTGCAAATCACCGCGGGAAAGCCGTGGTAGTTCAGAAAGTTCGATCTCGCCCCGCGCTTGGCCAGGACGTCGGCCGCCACGTCGTTGAGCTGCATCGTCGTCACGCCGGGTTTGATCGCCGCGCGCGTCGCCTCGTGGATCTCGGCGACTACTTTGCCGGCCTTGCGCATCTTGGCCAGTTCGTCCTTGTTGCGAATCACACCAGTTCTCGCTCGCCGAGGTGGGTGTCGATGTCGGCGGCAACCACGTCCACGGCCTGATCGCCGTCGACCTTGACCAGCAGGCCCCGCTCCTCGTAGAAGGCCAGAAGCGGGAATGTCTCGCGTTCGAAGGTCTCCAGGCGCGTGGCGATCGCCTCGGGCGTGTCGTCACTGCGCTGGACGACCGCTCCCCCGCACTTGGCGCACGTGCCCGACAGCGCGGAGTCGTCGCCGACTTTATAGACCGTGCCGCATCCTTGGCAGACGCGACGCGACGAGAGTCGAGCGATCACGATTTCGTTGGCGAGTTCGATGTAGATGCACAACTTGATGCCGCGCTCTCCCACGAAGCTCTCGAGCACCTCGGCTTGGAATGTGTTGCGCGGAAACCCGTCAAGAACCACGCCGGGCACGGTGTCGGGCTGCTCGAGACGCACCTGTACCAGGGAGTTCACCAGGTCGTCGGAGACCAGTTCTCCCGCGTCCAAGATCGACTTCACCTGCCGCCCGAGTTCCGTCTGGGCCGCGATCGCCGCGCGCAGGATATCGCCCGTGGAGACGTGGGCCAGTTCGTAGCGCTGGCAGAGCAAGTTGCTCTGGGTGCCTTTACCGGCGCCCTGCTTACCCAGGACGACAAGGTTCAGTTGACCCGACATGACTAACGCTTCAAGAAGCCTTCGTAGTTGCGCATCATGAGCTGGGAGTCAATCTGACGCATGGTCTCGAGTGACACGCCCACCGCGATGAGCAGGGTGGTGCCGTAGTAGGGGAACTTCGAGATGCTCCACAAGCCCATCAGAATGCTCGGGATCACCGCGACCGCAGCCAGGAACACCGCGCCCACCACGGTGAGACGCGAGAGCATGCGACTTAGATAGCGCTCGGTCGGCATGCCGGGACGAATGCCCGGAATAAAGCCGCCCTGCTGGCGCAGCATGTCGGACTGCTGGTGGGGATCGAAGGCGATGTAGACGTAAAAGAACGTGAAAGCGAAGATCAGCACGAAGTCCGCCACGATGTAGACGCCGTTGGTCGGACCGAGCGAGTTCCTCACGAACGTCTGAAAGCTGGCCCACGGAATGATGTTGGAGAGCAGGAAGGGAATGTACAGGACCGAAGAGGCGAAGATGATGGGAATCACGCCCGACTGGTTCACCTTGAGGGGTATGTACGTCGAGTTGCCGCCCATTTCGCGACGGCCCACCACGCGTCGGGCGAAGGTAACGGGTATGCGCCGCTGGCCGTTGTCCATGAAGACAATGAGCACCAGTAGGGCTATCGAGACGATCAGGATCACGTAGAACTTGGTCGGCCCGCCCTGCTCCCAGACCGCGCGACCGCCCGAGGGTAGGCCCGAGACGACGTTGGCGAAGATGAGCAGCGACATGCCCTGGCCGATGCCCCGCTGGGTGATGAGTTCGGCGAGCCACATCACAAAGGCCGTGCCCGCGGTCAAAATCAGCACCATGAAGACGGCGTACCAAATGTTAAAACGCGGAACCATCAAGTTGATCGTCGTACCCAGCAGCGCTTCGTCGTGTCCGTTAAAGGCGTAGATGAGGCCCGTGGACTGCAGCAGGGCCAGCGCGATGGTCAGGTACCGGGTGGTCTGGGTGATCTTCTTTTGCCCGACCGCTCCCTGATCGCGCCACTCGGCCAGTTTGGGAATAACCCCGGTGAGGAGCTGAATCACGATGGAACTCGTGATGTAGGGCATGACGCCCAGGCCGAAGACCGCAAGTCGGGTGAGCGCTCCCCCCGAGAACAAGTTCAAGAAGCCCAGCGCACCGCTGGCCCCGGCTTCTTTTTGGAGCAGCTTGACCTGGGTCCAACTCACACCCGGGATGGGCAAGTTTGCGCCGAGCTGATAGAGGCAAATAATGCCGACCGTGAAGAGGACCTTGTTGCGAAGGTCGGGAACACGAAAGATATTCGCCAGGCGCTGAAGCACTAGAGAACCTTAACGGTTTTGGTGTTGGTTGCCGGAGGCGGGTGGACGGACGGCGAAGGGCAGGTCGAGCACCGTGACGCTGCCGCCTTTTTCTTCAATGGCGCTCTTGGCCGAGGCCGAAAAGGCGTGCGCGCTCACGTGCAGCGCTCCGCTGACACCACCGCGGCCAAGGACCTTGACGAAATCTGACTTACGCGCCAGGCCGTGCTGGACGATCGTCTCGAGCGTGATGTCGCTGAGGCCCAGATTGGCGAGGGCGTCGAGGTTCACTGGCGTGTACTCCACGCGGAAGGGATTGGTGAAACCCTTGAGCTTGGGAATGCGCTGGAGCAGCGGCAACTGGCCACCTTCGAAGCTGGGCCGAATCTGACGACGCGCTTTTTGCCCCTTGGTTCCGCGACCGGCGGTCTTGCCACCCTTACCCGCGATGCCGCGACCGACGATCTTCTTGCGATGCGTGGACCCCTCGGGCGGGGTGAGGTCGTGCAGCTTCATCTCTAGACCTCTTCTACTTTCACTAGGTGCGGCACGCGGGCAATCATCCCGTGGATCTCGGGACGATCCGGCAGCACGTTGGACTGGCCGATGCCGCGCAGCCCGAGCGCGCGCAACGTACCGCGGTGCTTGGGCTTGGTGGCGATCGACGAACGAATCTGAGTTACCTTGAGCGACATGCTTAACCCTCCGTCACCTTAAAGAGGTCACCTTCGCGCTGGAGTTCGCGATACGCGCGCAGCGTGCCCGAGGGCACGACTTCATCAGGCGCCTTGTCACGAGCGGCCGCGATCTCCTCGGGCCGGCGCAACTGCTTGAGGCCTTCGATCGTCGCGTGGGCGACGTTGATCCCGTTAGAAGAGCCCAGGGACTTGGCGATGATGTCCTTGACCCCCGCCATCTCGAGAATCGCGCGCGCCGCGCCGCCGGCGATCACGCCGGTGCCCGGAGCAGCCGGCTTCATCAGTACGCGACCCGCCCCGGCCTTGCCGATGACGGGGTACACGATGGTCGAACCCGCCAGAGGCACGTCGAAGAGGTTTTTGCGAGCTTCTTCGATACCCTTTTGCACCGCGAGGCCGGCTTCTTTGGCCTTGCCGTAACCGAGCCCGACCTTGCCCTTGCCGTCGCCGATCACCATCAGGGCGGTGAAGGAGAACCGACGACCACCCTTGACGACCTTCGAGACGCGATTCACCTTGATGGTGCGCTCTTCGAACTGCTCTACGTCACTCATTAAAACTCCAGTCCACCGGCGCGCAACGCGTCGGCGAAGGCCGCCACGCGGCCGTGATAGTCAAAGCCACCGCGGTCAAAGACCACCTTGGCGATGTTGGCTTCTTTGGCGCGACTGGCGAGCAGCTCGGCCACCTTCTTCGCGCCCTCGACGTTGCCACCGCTGAGGTCCTTAAAGCCGGACTCCACCGAGGAGGCGGCGGCGAGCGTGCGACCACTCACGTCGTCGATGATCTGGGCCGAGATGTGCTTGTTGGTGCGACTCACGGCGACGCGAGGACGCTCGGGCGTGCCCGAAAGGGCCTTGCGAACGCGGGCGTGGCGGCGCAGTCGAAGTTCACGGGTCGTGCGGGGCATTACTTTGCGGCCTTTCCTGCCTTGCGCGCCACTCGCTCACCGAGGTAGCGCACGCCCTTGCCCTTGTAAGGCTCGGGCTTTCGAAGTTTGCGAATGTTGGCGGCGACTTGGCCGACAACTTCCTTATCCGGTCCCTTGATGATCACCCGTGTGGGCGTGGGGACCTCGAAGGTGACGCCCTCGGGCGCGGTGAACTTTACCGGGTGGCTAAAGCCCAGGGCCAGGTCCAACACGCCCGGACCGCCGTTCGACGCGCGGTATCCCACGCCGATGATCTCGAGCTCCTTGGACCAGCCCTCCGTAACGCCCACGACCATGTTGGAAACCAGCGTGCGCGTGAGTCCGTGCAGGGCCTTTTGACTCGTCTCGTCGCTTTCACGCGACACCACCAACGTGTCGCCTTCTTGCTCAAGAGAGATGCCCGCGGGAACGGTGCGCGTCATGGTGGCGTGGGGACCCTTGACGGTTACCTCGTCACCCGAGACGCTTACGTCGACGTTCGCGGGAACGGTGATCGGGCTTCGTCCGATTCGCGACATTAGAGCACCTCCTTCGAGGCGAGGCGGCTACCAGACATAGCAGAGCACCTCGCCGCCCAACTTGGCCTTGCGTGCTTCACGGTCGGTCATGAGCCCGTGGCTCGTCGACACGACGGCCACGCCCACGCCGCCCAGCACCTTGGGCATCTGGTCGGACTTCTTATAGATACGCAGTCCGGGCTTCGAGACGCGCTGAATGCCAATAATGGTCTTCTTGCGGTCCTCGGAGTACTTGAGAGTGATCTCGAGCTGCGCGCCGGGCTTGTCGTCGAACTTTGTGACGCGATACCCCGCGATGTAGCCCTCCTTCTCGAGGACCTTGGCCAAGTTCTCCTTCAGCTTCGACGAAGGCATCTTCACGCTGTCGAACATCGCAGAGTTGGCGTTGCGGATACGCGTGAGCATGTCGGCGATGGGGTCAGTCATTGTCATCGCTGTCCTCCTACCAACTCGCCTTAGTGACGCCGGGAATCTCACCGGCGTGGACCATCGTGCGCAGGCAGATGCGGCACAGACCGAACTTGCGGTACACCGAACGCGGACGTCCACAGCGCTGACAGCGCGTGTAGGCCCGCGTCGAAAACTTCGGCGTTTGGGTCTGCTTGATGCGAAGGGCTTTTTTCGCCATGCTTATCGAGTCTCCTGTTTGAAGGGGAAGCCGTAGGCGCGCAAGAACGCGCGACCCTGCTCGTCGTTCACGGCCGTGGTGACAATGGTGATGTCAAAGCCACGGGGCGCGTCGATCTTGTCGTAGTCGATCTCGGGGAAGATCAACTGGTCGTTCACACCAAAGGTGTAGTTGCCGTGTCCGTCGAAGGACTTGGGCGACAGCCCGCGAAAGTCACGGATACGCGGGATCGCGAGGCTGAGCAGGCGATCGAAGAACTCCCAGGCGCGATCTCCGCGCAGGGTCACCTTCACGCCGATGGGCTGGGTCTCGCGCAACTTGAAACTCGCGATGGACTTCTTGGCGCGCGTCACGACGGGCTTTTGGCCCGTGATCTGCTCGAGATCGCGCTGGGCGCCCTCGAGCAGGCTCGCCTGCTGGGTGGCGCGGCCGACACCGGAGTTGATCACGATCTTGTCCAGGCGCGGTACCTGCATGATGTTGGCGAGGCCCAGCTCGTCCTTGAGGGCCACGCGAATCTCTTTGTCGTAGCGGACCTTAAGACGGGGCCGTGTAGCAGTCGTCATAGAACCTCTCCACACTTGCGACAGACGCGGACCTTCTTGTCGTCCACGACGTCGGAACCAATTCGCGCCGGACCCTTGTGCTTGGGGCACCACACCGCCACGTTGGAGGCGCTCATGGGCAGCATCTTGTCGATGATGCCGGCCTGCATCGTGGCGCCGCGCTGCTTGGTGGCGCGTTTGGCCACGTTCAGAGTGTCCAACAACACCTTGTCAAGCGCGGGCAACGCCTCTTCGACATTGGCGCGCTCCCCGCGGTACTTGCCCGAGAGCACGATCACGTCATCACCCTTTTGAATTTTCATCACAGCACCTCCGGGGCGAGCGAAACGATTCGCATGAACTTCTTGTCGCGCAACTCTCGGCCCACCGGGCCAAAAATTCGCGTGCCGCGCGGCTGAAGCTGGTCATTGATCAGCACCGCGGCGTTTTCGTCGAACTTGATGTACGAGCCGTCCGGACGGCGCTTCTCCTTGGCGGTGCGCACCACCACGCAACGCACGACGTCGCCCTTCTTGACCGCCGCACCGGGGATGGCGTCCTTCACGGTGGCGATAAAGACGTCACCGATGGAGGCGTAGCGCCGGCGCGAACCGCCCAGCACGCGGATGCACAGGACCTCCTTGGCGCCGGAGTTGTCGGCGACCTTGAGTCTGCTCTCTTGTTGAATCATCGAGCACGCTCCACGACTTCGGTGAGGCGCCAGCGCTTGAGCTTCGAGAGCGGACGGGTTTCTTGAACGCGTACCCGGTCTCCCACCTTGGCCTCGTTCTTCTCGTCGTGCACGTAGAGCTTCTTGGTGCGCTGGACGGTCTTGGCGTAGCGAGCGTGGCTCACGCGTTCGTTGACCGCGACGACGAGCGTCGAGTTCATCTTGTCCGAGACGACAATGCCTTCGCGGACCTTGCGCGGATTCACGCGCTCTTCGTTGTGGCTCGCGTCACTCATGACTGGGCACCTTCTTCTAGGGCTTCGGCGGCCGCGATCTCGCGTTCGCGCAGAAACGTTTCGAGGCGGGCAATGTCTCTTTTCACCGCGCTAATGCGCGCGGAGTTGTCCAGCTGACCCGTAGCCAGCTGGAAACGCAGGTTGAAGAGTTCGCGACGGGCCTCGCCCAAACGGCCCAGCAGTTCGCTGTCGCCCAAACGGCGCATCTCGGCCACGCGTTCTGAAGTCTTCGGCATTAGATGGTCACCTCCGGCGCGCCGTGAGTCCCGGGACGAACGACGAATTTGGCCTTGATAGGAAGCTTTTGGATAGCGCGCTCCATGGCGGCGCGCGCCAAGGTCTCGTCCACGCCGCCCAACTCGAAGAGCATGCGGCCCGGCTTGATCACCGCTACCCAGAACTCGGGATTGCCCTTGCCCGAGCCCATGCGGGTCTCGGCCGGCTTTTGGGTGACGGGCTTGTCCGGGAAGACGCGGATCCACACCTTGCCGCCTCGCTTGACGTGACGGGTCATGGCGATACGAGCGGCTTCAATCTGACGGGCGGTTACCCAGCCCGACTCGAGCGCCTGGATACCGAAGTCGCCGAAGTTCAGGTCCACGCCGCCCTTAGCGAGGCCGCCGCGGCGACCACGCATCACCTTGCGGTGCTTAACCTTGCGGGGCATCAACATGACTACTCAGCGTCCTTTCGAAAGTGAGGCGCGTCGGAGTGCTCCGACGCCGTGCGGCGCTCAATCTCCTCTTCGCGACTGAGCTGGGCCTCCACCTCGGGGGTCGAGGCGAGTAGGTCGGCCACCGAGGTGTTCTCCACCTGAGCGTCGACGAGGGCGTCAGCGTTCTCGATCACGGCCTCGGTCTCGAGGACCTCTTCGCTCGGACGCTCGGCGTCCACGCGGCGCCGTCCCCCACCGGCGCGCACCACGCCCTTGGGGGCGCCCGGTGAAGAACCAACGGGCATCGCGTCGCCGGCGGCCATGGCGGCCTCGCGCACGATCTTTTCATCGTTGGTGAGTTGATAGGGCAGGATGTCGCCCTTGTAGATCCACACCTTGACGCCGATGCGCCCGGTCGAGGTGCGGGCCTCGCGAAATCCGTAGTCGATGTCGGCGCGCAGCGTGTGCAGCGGTACGCGACCCTCGCGATACGACTCGCGTCGCGACATCTCTGCGCCACCCAGGCGGCCCGAGGCCTGGATGCGCACGCCCAAGGCCCCCGCCTTCTGGACGGTCTGGATACCACGCTTCATCGCGCGACGAAAAGCCACCCGGCGAATCAACTGGTCGCAGATCCCTTGGGCGATCAAGGCGGCGTCGAGTTCGGGCTGCTTGATCTCTTGAATGTTGAGCGAGATCTTGTTCTTCTGGCCGGTGATCTTCTCGAGGTCCTTCTTCAAGCGCTCAGCTTCGGCGCCGCGACGGCCGATGACGATGCCCGGGCGTGCGGTGTGGATGTCCACGCGGATGCGATCCGAGTTGCGCTCAATCTCGATGCGGCTCACGGCCGCGCTCTCGAGCTGGCGGGTGAGATAGTCGCGAATCTTCCAGTCCTCGATGACCAGGTCCTTGTAACCGCGCTCCCTGAACCAACGCGACTTCCAGTCCGTCGTGATCCCGAGACGGAAACCGTAGGGGTTTACCTTCTGACCCATTAGTTGGTCTCCTCTTCGTC
>DASXFG010000016.1:0-72924 GCA_036489715.1 Acidimicrobiales bacterium
CAGCCCGCCTTTGCGGGCTCGGACCGCCAGATGCGCGGACGGGTTCTGCGCCTACTGGTCGAGGGTCCGCGCAGCCCCACTCGCCTCGGGCGCGAGCTGGGTGCGAGTGGCGAGCGGGTGCGCACCATCTTGAACGGCTTAGAGCGTGACGGTCTGATCACCGCGGAGGATCGCCGTTACGCGTTGAGCGCCGGCGAGTGATCCTCGGCGGCGCAAAAGTCCACCGGTAGGGTGGCGCGGTGGCCACCTTCGATAACGCCCACTGCAAAGAGGTGATGGGCCACTACGTCACCGGAATCGTCATCGTCACCGCCATGACGCCCGAGGGTCCGGCCGGATTCACGTGCCAGACCTTTGGCTCGCTGTCGATCGACTCGGCCCTCGTTTTTTTCGCCGCCACCACGACCTCACCGTCGTGGCAGCGCGTGCGCGCCAGCGGAGCGGTAGGTGTCAACATCTTGAGCGAGAAGCAAGAGACGTTGGCGCGCGGCTTCGCGGTGAGCGGGGTGGACAAGTTCGACGGAGTCACGTGGACTCCCGCCCCTAACGGCTCGCCCTTTCTCGACGGATCGCTGGCCTACCTCGAAGGAACGATTCGCGAGGTGACCAACCACGGCGACCACGACATCGTCGTGGCCGAACTCGATTTCGCGTCCACCGAGCCGGGCTCACCGCTCGTCTACTACCGCGGCGGATTTCGGACTCTGTCGCCCTAGTTCATTCAGTACGCTTCCAGAGTGTCCCGGGAGGGTCACGGGTCGCGCCGAAAAGGAGCGTGGGTGAAGCTGGCGCTTGAGATCGTCGCGGGTATCGTCGTGGTGCTGCTGGCCGCCGGTGGCCTGTTGCGCCTGCGCAAAGTTCGCCGCGACGAGCGCCGGGAACTCTCTCAGCCACTCGATCGTCGCCTAGTGGTTCCCCCGCCCTCTCCCTACGCAACGTCGAAGGGTTTTCGGGTCTTGGATGGGAGCGACGAGTCGCTCGATCGAGCGCCCCTCGAGCGCCCCCGCATCGACCCCGCGCGCCAGTACGTGTTCAGCGACGCCGACGAACTGCCGGTCATCCGCGCGCGCCACAAGGATGACTGGTTTCTCTCGCGCTCCTCGCACCGCTCGACGGCTTCGCTGGTGGCGCGCTCGATGGGGGTCGTGGTGGCAATCGCGCTCATCGTCACGGTGGTGGTGACGTACTACCTGGGTCATCGCAACCCGGCCAAGAACCACGCCACGACCACCACGACGACGACAACCCTGGCGTCGGGCACCACCACCACGACCACGACGACCGGCGTGGCGATCGACCTGCACCCCACGTCGATCAGCGGGGACGACGCCTACTACCACGTCGCGCCCGCGCGCTATCGCGTTACGGTTTACGGCGCGAAGGGCGAGACCTGGACCGAGTACCAGATGGGCGGCGCCAACACCCTGGAGTGGCAGGGACCGGTCGATCTGAGCACCGATGAGTCACTCGTGATGACCGGCGACTCGCGCATCACCATCGGCTCGCCCTCGAGCGCGCGGGTGACCCTCGATGGTCACGCGGTCACGTTTCCCTCCCCGTTGCCATCCACCCTCGTGCTCGTGTTCCAGGCGGGCTAACTCTCGAACAAGGAGAACTCGTTGAGAAGCCAGGCGAGCACCTGGGCTTCGTCGCGCCACGCGTCGTAGCGGCCCGAGGGTCCGCCGTGCCCGGCTCCCATTTCAGTTTTGAGCACGACCCGGTTGTCGGGGTTCGCATCGCGCAACTTAAGGGCCCACTTGGCCGGCTCCCAGAAGCCCACGCGCGAGTCGTTCAACCCGCCGCTCGCGTACAGGTGCGGGTAGGTGACGCTTGCTCCGACTTCGTCGACGTCGCGCACGTTGTCGTAGGGGGAGTAGCCCTTCATCGTGCGATAGCTGACCGCGCTGGCCTCGGGGTTTCCCCACTCCTCCCACTCGCCCACGGTGAGGGGGAGAGAGTCGTCGAGCATCGTGGTCACGACGTCGACAAAGGGAACCTCGGCGACAATGGCGTGGAACAGATCGGGCGCCTGGTTCATTACGGCGCCCATTAAGAGCCCTCCCGCCGATCCCCCGCGCGCGGCCAGGAGTCCCGGCGTGGTCCAGCCGCGCTCGACCAGCGCCCTCGCCACGGCGATGAAGTCGCTAAAGGTCGTGGGTTTTTGGGCGAGGCGACCCATCTCGTACCAGGAGCGTCCCATCTCTCCGCCCCCGCGAATGTGGGCGACGGCGAAGAGCACGCCGCGGTCCAGCAGGGAGAGCCGCAGCGAGGAGAATGACGGATCGATGGAGATCTCGTAGCTTCCGTACCCGTAGAGCAGGAAGGGACGAGGCGACAGGGGCTCCAGGTCCCCCTCAGTCGTCACTCGCACGAACTCGCGCCGCGCGACCACCGAGACCGGAATGCGCACCCGGTCGCTCGCTTCAACCCAGAGTCGACCGGTGACGTACTGATCTTCGTCGTAGCCGCCGCGCACCGTCTGCTGCTTGCGCACGATGATCTCGCCGGTATCCACGACGACGTCGGCCACCAGGCGCGGGGTGGTCAGCGAGGTCATGACCACGCGCACCTGGGTGGTTTCGAAGTTGGGATTGCCCGCGATGGCGACGGTGTTGGGGAACGACCCGCCTTCGACGAGCGTCGACCTCTCGATCAGATCGTCGCCGAAGGGATCCGCACCCGCGAGCAGGGGTGCGAGGCGCAGCGCCGCGCATCCGTTCTCGCGCACGCTGAGGGCGAGGAAGTTAGAAAACGCGTCCACGCCGTCGAGGCGACTACCGGGTCGCTCGGCGAGTAGTTCTCGCCACTCGCCACCGGCAACCGGTCGGGCCAAGAGGCGAAAGTCAGTCGCGTCCTCGTTGGTCACTTTCAGCCACCAGGCCACGCCGTGCGCGTCCACGAAGTGCTCGACCCCGTACTCGATGCCGTGGCGTCTCGCCTCGAGGATCGTAAGGGCGTCGGTGGGCGTCTCGGCTTGTACGTAACGGACTTCGCTCGTCATCGAGGAGTTGAGGATCACCACGATCATCTCGTCGTCGCGGCTGCGCCCGACCGAAACGGTGTATTCCGCGTCGTCTTCTTGGTAGACGAGAACGTCGGTTGGGGCTTCCGTGCCCAGTTGGTGGCGCCAGAGTTGCCACGGGCGCATCGACTCATCGACCCGGGTGTAGAAGAAATGGCGCGAGTCCTTGGCCCAGGCGAAGCCGTAGTAGACGTCCTCGAGCGCGTCGTCCAGGGGATCCTGGAGGGCCAGCGGTCGGATCGTTACGCGGTGCCGCTCGTTACCTTCAAAGTCGGTGCCGACCGCCACCCAATTCTCGTCGGGGCTGAGCGCCAGAACGCCCACCGAGAGGAAGTCGCTCTCGCCGGCCTCGAGGTTCTCGTCGAGAATGACCTGTTCTGCCTCAAAGGAGGTCAGCGGGTCGATCACCGGGGGAGTGAGGTCGTCTCCTAAGGCGGGCACGCGCACGCTGATGGGGTAGTTGAGTCCCTCGCGGGTGCGCTCGAAGTACCACCAGTTGTTCTTGCGCACCGGCACCGAGATGTCGGTCTCTTCCACGCGGTTCTTGATCTCGGTGAAAAGTTCGTCTTCGAGGGGCTTTAAAGATGCCAGTTGATCGCTCAGGTACTGGTTCTCCGCGCGCAGGTGAGTTAGGACTTCGTCGCTCTCGCGGTCCATTAGCCAGTAGTAGGGGTCTATCCTCGTGTCGCCGTGGCGGGTGATCTCAAAGGGTCGCTGGGGGGCTCGGGGTGCGCTGGACATCTCTCCACTCTGTCAGTAACGAGGTCAGGTTCAATCGGAGACTTAGTACTATGGCGATAGGGATTATCCCAAAGGAGCGCCATGGCGATTGACAATCTGGACTTCAGCCGGTACCAGTTGGGCTGGTCCGATGAGCACCTGTCAGTCTTCAAGCCCAAAAAGGGTTTGAACGAGGCCATAGTTCGCGAGATGTCCTCGATGAAGAACGAAGAGCCCTGGATGCTCAAGTTCCGCCTGGACGCACTCAAGCGCTTTGAGAAGAAGCCCATGATGCCCTGGTTCGCGGTGCGCATGCCCGATCTCGACTTTGACGACATCTACTACTACGTCAAGCCCACCGATCACCAGGTCGACTCCTGGGAAGATCTGCCCGACGCCATCAAAAATACCTACGAGCGCCTCGGCATCCCCGAGGCGGAACGCAAGTACTTAGCCGGCGTCACCGCCCAGTACGAGTCCGAGGTCGTCTTTCACCGCAACCGCGAAGACCTCGAGCGTCTCGGCGTTCTCTTTTGCGACATGGACACCGCCGTGCGCGAGTACCCCGACCTCGTGCGCAAGTACTTCGGCACAATCATTCCACCCAACGACAACAAGTTCGCCGCGCTGAACTCCGCGGTGTGGAGTGGAGGATCGTTCATCTACGTTCCTCCCGGGGTCAAGGTCGAACAGCCTCTCCAGGCCTACTTTCGCATCAACACCGAGAACATGGGCCAGTTCGAGCGCACCCTCATCATCGCCGACGAGGGCTCCCAGGTTCACTACGTGGAGGGCTGCTCGGCTCCGGTGTACTCAACCGACTCCCTGCACTCGGCGGTCGTGGAACTCGTCGCGCTCCAAGGCGCGCGTATCACCTACACCACCATCCAAAACTGGTCGAACAACGTCTACAACCTGGTGACCAAGCGCGCACGCGCCGAGGCCGAGGCCCACGTGGAGTGGATCGACGGCAACATCGGCTCGCGCCTGACGATGAAGTACCCCTCGGTCTACCTCATGGGCCCCAAGGCCTCGGGCGAGGTCCTCTCGGTCGCCTACGCCGGACCGGGTCAGGTCCAGGACGCGGGCGCCAAAATGGTCCACTGCGCACCCGAGACGACCTCGACCATCGTCTCTAAGTCCATCTCCAAAGATGGCGGGCTTACCGCCTACCGGGGACTGGTCAAGGTCGAAGAGGGTGCGACCGGCGCCAAGAGCTTCGTGCGCTGTGACGCGCTGCTGCTCGATGAGATCTCGACCTCCGAGACCCGTCCCTACATGGAAGTCGGCGAGCAGGACGCCTCCATCGGGCACGAGGCCACGGTGTCCAAGATCGGCGACGACCAACTGTTCTATCTGATGAGCCGCGGGCTGAGCGAGAGTCAGGCCATGGGCATGATCGTCAATGGATTCATCGAGCCCGTGACGCGCACCCTGCCCATGGAGTACGCGGTGGAGTGGTCGCGGCTCATCGAACTCCAGATGGAAGGCTCAATCGGCTAGTTCGCCGGTTTCCACATCGTGTAGTACGGCGGTCCCTCGGGAACCGGGCGGACCGTCTCTTTTAACTCGTAGCCGAAGCGGTGGTAGAACGCGAGGTTCTCCTCCTTCTGGGTCTCTAAGTATCCGCCCACCGCGTCGCGTTTCATCAGCTCCACGCCGTCGTCCATGAGCAGGCGTCCCACGCCGCGGCCCTGTTGGGCGGGCTCGGTGGCGATCAACGCGAGGTACCAGTGGGGCTCCTTGGGGTGGATCTTGAGAATGGCGTTGAGGTAGGTGGCTCCGACCTTGAGCGCCCGGGGCGTGCGATAGAGGGCGCGCACATTGGCGGGCAACTGGGCGAGCTGGTCGGCGAAGGGCAAGGGCCAGTGGCCCGGCCCGTACCAGGCCGCGATCCCCACGATCGCTCCCTTGGAGTCTCGCGCCGCCACGAGTCGCGCGTGCTCGCCGCCGTGGCGCGTAAATCCTGAAAAGAGCAACGGCAGCGCGCGGGCGCGGGCGCGCTCGCGCGGGAACAGGAACGAGAAGTAGACGTCGTCGTAGAACGCGCGCGACGCCACGGCCGCGGCCGCTCGGGCGTCCGCGCTCGATAGCGCCCCCGCGTCGAGGTGAAAGCCGTGATCCACGGGGCGTAAGCCTAGGGCGAGCTGGGCGTGAAACAATGAACTGATGGGGATGCGTGAGGAGTGCAAGCACTTCCAGAGCCGTACGTATAAATCAGGGGAGGTGGCCCGGTTTTGCGTGCTCGGCAACGCGCCCGACCAGCCCTGGTCCTGCCCGGAAGACTGCGTGACCTACGAGCGGCGATTCGTCGACGTGGGCTGGTCGCACGGCTCGCTGGTTGATCGCCCCGTCGAGCCCGCCCCACCCGACGTTCCGTTGGCCGATCGGCGCGACCTGCTGGCTCAGGCCAGCGAGATCGTAAACGCCGTTGCGCCCGAGATGATCGAGGAGCGACGACGAGAGCTCGCCGAAGGCGCGAAGAAGCAGCGAAAGGGTCGCTGGTTTAAGCGGCGCTAGTCGCCGCGGAACCGGGGCGCGCGGTGCTCGAGAAAGGCCGTCATCGCTTCGGCGAGGTCGTTGCTCGAGAGATACATCGTGTTCCAGCGCGCCACGAAGTCCAGCCCGTCATCGACGCTGCGCCCCTCGTTGGCCGCGAGCACTGCCTTGGTGCCCCGCACGGCTAGGGGAGAGTTGGCCGCGATCTCGCGCGCGAGATCCAGCGCGGCGCCATAAGCCGCGTCGGCTCCGCCGTCGTGCACCGAGTTCACGAGGCCCATGGCGAGTGCGCGCTGGGCGTCGACGTCCTTGCCGGTGAAGGCGAGTTCGGCGACGTGTCCGGCGCTCACGATGCGCGGCAACCTCTGCAGGGTTCCGAGATCCGCCACGATCGCGACCTTGGTCTCGCGTACCGAAAAGACGGCGTCACTCGCGGCGACGCGGATGTCGCACGCGCTGATCAGATCGACGCCCCCGCCGATGCAGTACCCGTGGATGGCGGCGATGACCGGGATCGGCAGTTTGGCGATCGAGGTAACAGAGTCCTGCATGGCGCGCACGTTGGCGTAGGTCCTGGCGCTGGCGCTGGCGGCCGAGCCCTTGGGTTCGCCCGCGATGAACGCTGCGCCGTACTCCTTGAGGTCGAGGCCCACCGTAAAGTGCGGTCCCTTGGCCGCCACCACGAGAGCGCGGACCTCGCTCGTTGTCGCCACGACGCGAGCCGCCTCGAGAAGATCGTTCCAGAAGGCGCTACCCAGGGCGTTGCGCGCTTCGGCGCGATCGAGCCAGAGAGTGGCCACGTGATCGTGCACCTCGAGTGAGAGCACGGATGATGAGAGCACCACGGTTCCTTTCTCTGGGAGCCTCAGCCTATGTCGCCTCGCTGGAGGCTCCAGGGGGCCCCACTACACTGCCTGGGGCCTCTTCGCTATGACAACCTTCGCTGACACCGCAACTTCTTTCATGATCGACCGCGCGGACGCGGCCGACCGGCGCGAAGCGTGGGAGCTCTTTACCTCGCTCGGGCTGCCCACTACGGCGGACGAGGTGTGGCGCTACGCGCCCCTTTCCGATCTCGATATCGAGCACTACGCGGTCGCCAGGGAACCCGCTCGTGCAGCCGACTCGGCATTCGCCACCCAGTTGTGTGAGCGCGCCGGTCTCGTCGTTCGAGTGGTGGACGGATTCGGCGTCAGTGTGGGCGGCGACCAGGTTCCGGGGGTCAGCGTCGAGTTCTTGGACTCGACCCGAGCACTCGATGAGAGCCGGTCGGTCGAGCGCTACGCCGGGGACAGCTTCGCCCTCCTCAACGTGGCCCTGGCCCCTTCGGTCACGCTCATACGCGTGGCGCCCGGCACGGTAGTCGCAGAACCGATCGTCGTGCTGAACGAGTCCTCGTCGAGCGCTTCATTTTCGCGTACCCACATCGTGGTCGAACGCGGAGCGAGCGCAACGGTGGTGGAGTACTTCGAGGGCGGTCGTGACGCCCTCGTCGTGCCGGTGAGCGAGTACCGCGTTGACGAAAACGCCATGCTGCAACTGGTGACGTACCAGCGTCTCGACGCCAGCGCCTGGCACGTTGCGCGCACCACGGGGCGCCTGGGCCGGGACGCGCGTCTCCATCAGGCGGTGGTCGGGCTCGGGGGGCACTACGACCGCTCGCGCAACGACGCCGAACTGCTCGGCGCCGGCGCGTCGAATGAGCTGCGCACGACGTACCTGGGCTCGGGCCGACAGGTGCACGATTTTCGCACCCGTCAGTTCCACGTCGCCGCGCGCACCAACTCCACGCTGCTCTCAAAGGGCGCGGTGGCCGATGAGTCGCGCTCGATCTACACCGGTCTGATTGAAATTGAAAAGGGCGCGAAGCGGACCGACGCGCGCCAGACAAATCACAATCTGCTGCTGTCTAAGAGTGCGCACGCCGACAGCGTGCCGAATCTCGACATTCGTGAGAACGACGTGATGTGCGCGCACGCGTCGAGCGTGGGACCCCTCAATGAGCTCCAGCGCTGGTACATCGAGTCGCGCGGCGTCACGAGGGGCGACGCGCAGCGCCTCATGATTCAGGGTTTCTTCTACGAGATGCTCTCGGCGCTACCACCTCAGCTCGCCGAGCTGGTCGAGCGCGACGTGGCCTCGGTGCTCTCGAGCGTGGCGGTGATCGCGGCGTGAGTGCGGCAGATATCGGCATCCTGAGCGACTACGAAGAGGGCGTGCCCCGCCAAGTAAAGGTCGAAGGTCGCACGCTGGTGGCGGTGCGCATCGAGGAGCGACTCTACGTGTTGGACGATCGCTGCAGCCACGAGGAGTTCTCACTCTCCGACGGTGAAGTGGACGTGGAAACCGCCGAGATCGAGTGCGCGCGACACGGTGCGATGTTTCGCCTGAGCGACGGCGCCGCCCTTACCCTGCCCGCCACCAAACCGGTCGCCCACTATGACGTGGTGGAGCGAGATGGTCGTCTCGAAGTGGAGCTGCCGTGACTTCGGAACTGGTGATTAGTGACCTGCACGTCTCGGTGGGAGACAAAGAAGTACTCAAGGGTCTAACGCTTTCGATGCGCAGCGGCGAAGTTCACGCGATCATGGGTCCGAATGGATCGGGCAAGTCCACGCTCGCTCACGCCCTCACCGCTCACCCGGGGTACCGCGTGACCCAAGGCTCGGTGACGATCGACGGCGAAGAGATCCTGACGATGTCGGCGACGCAGCGAGCCCGAGCGGGACTGATGCTGGTGCTCCAACAGCCTTTTGAGATTCCCGGCGTACGCGCCTTCGATCTACTCGCGGCGGCCGGCGCCGATACGGCGACGCTGCGAGCGCGAATGCTCGATGAAGCCGAACGCATCGAGTTGCGACCCGAACTCCTCGACCGATTCGTCAACGTGGACCTCTCCGGTGGCGAGCGCAAGCGCGCCGAAATGGTGCAGCTCGGCGTTCTACAACCCAAGTTCGCTCTGCTGGACGAGGTCGACTCGGGTCTGGACGTTGATGCGTTGGACGCGGTGGCGCGTCGGCTCGTGGCGGCCACCACCGAGTGGGACTGCGGGGTGCTTGCCATCACGCACTTCAATCGGCTCTTGCTCGAACTTCCGCCGAGCACGATTCACGTGATGAGCGGCGGGCGCATCGTGGCGACCGGGGGCCCCGAACTCGCCGAGACGCTAGAGCGCGACGGCTACGAGCCGTTTCGTGCCCCCACGGCGTAACCAAACCGCAAGAGTCGACGGGTAAACTTCGACGATGGCCAACGGACGTGACGACCCGCCCCAATCTGGCCGCCATCACTCACGGCGCATGGCCAATGAGGATCGCCTGATGGCCTTGGGGGACGCGGTCGAGGGCCGTCAGGAAGTTCGACGTCGCAAGAAGGGCTCTCGGCGAGTGGGTCGGCGCATCGCTATTGGCGCGATCTCCCTCGTAGTCCTTATCGCCGCCGTGGTGGGCGGGAGTTACCTCTACGCCAACTGGCGCTTTGACAAAATCCAGCGCGTTACGGTCGCCAACGAGGTCAAGCCGATCACCGGCAAGCCCTTTAACATCCTCTTGATCGGCTCGGACTCGCGCTCCGGGCTGACCGGGGAGGTGGCTCGACAGAGCGGCGCCAACACCGACACGGTCGAGGGTCAGCGCAGCGACAGCGTCAAGATCGTCCACGTCGATCCCCAGGCGGGCACCATCAATATGATTTCGATTCCGCGCGACACGATGGTCACGCTGCTCGCCAATCAGTCGCTGTACGGAAAGTTCAATCGCATCAACGTCAACTTCGGCTCGGGGCCGTCGCTGCTGGCCGAAACCATCACCGCCAACTTCGGCATCGTGATCAACCAGACGGTGGTGGTGAGCTTTGACGGGCTGATCAACGCCGCCGACGCGGTCGGGGGGGTCTACTTGGACTTTCGCTACCCCTCCTGGGACCCCTACTCCGGGTTGCGCATTCTGCATCCGGGCTGTCAGTTGGTGAGCGGTGTTCAGGCTCTCGCGTTGTCGCGTTCGCGCCACTTTTACTACAACGTGGATCACGCCAAGGTCTTCCCGTCCGTCGCCTGGGGCTCGAGCGAGGAGGGGGCCAACGAGCTCTACGACGCGGGCTGGTACTACGACCCCACGAGCGACTTCGGGCGCATCGATCGTCAAGACGCGTTCATGCGCGGGCTCATCGACCGCGCAAAGAAGCTCTACAACCCGCTCACGCTGAACAATTTCCTCTCGAAGTTGCCCCAGGGCATCGCCCTGGACCGGAACTTCTCGCTCAATGAGCTCATCGGCCTCGCGGTGCGGTTCCACGGCATCAACGCCAACTCCATCCAAACCTGGACGATGCCCACGCTCTCGGCCACGAACGCCGACTTAGGTGACGTGCTCTACGTCGATGAGCCCGCCGCCCAGCAGATGTTCGTCGACATCTTTGGCAGCACCCTGGAGACTCCGGCCGATCCGCCGCCCAACGAGGCGCTCCAGACCCCTGAGCCGCCGGTCGTGCACCCCAGCACGTCCACCTCGACCACCACCACGACGTCGGGCACGACTACGACCAAGCACTCCTCGTCCACGTCGACTACGACCACGACACTGAATCCGACCCTCCAGGGCGTGCCGTCCTACGACCCGGTTCCCTGCACGCCGTCGTAGGCCTAACTGGCTAACTCCGCCAGGCCCTGTTGGAGGGTGTTCCACGCGAGGGTCGCGCACTTGATGCGCACGGGAAACTTAACGACGCCCGCGAGCGCGGCGAGTTCTCCCAGCTTGCGCACGTCGGCCTCGGAGTCCTGGGACGTTTCGAGCGAGCTCTCGTGCACGCTCATCAGCTCCTTGAACGTGGTGATGGTGGCCTGTACTTCTGGCAAGCTCTTGCCTTTGACCGCGGCGCTCATCAACGACGAGGACGACTGGGAGATCGAGCAGCCGTGTCCGGTGAGTTTGATGTCGCGTAGTACTCCGTCGTGCACGTCTAAGTAGACGGTGATCTCGTCGCCGCACAACGGATTGAAGCCCTCTACTTTGTGGGCCGGAGGAGTGGCCAACTCGCCGCGATTCCTCGGGGAGCGGTAGTGATCGAGGATGATTTCGCGGTAGAGGTCTTCGAGGTTGGACACGTTCAGCCAAACATCTTGAGCGCGTGCTCGAGTGCCTCGATGAGCACGGTGGTGTCCTCGCGCAGCGAGTAGGGCCCGAAGGAGGCGCGGGCCGTCGCCGCCAGGTTGAAGCGGCGCATGAGGGGCTTGGCGCAGTGGTGCCCGGGACGCACGCACACGCCGAACTCATCGAGCACCTGGGCGACGTCGTGGGGGTGCACGCCCGCCACGTCCAGGCTGATGACGCCCCCGCGCTGTACGACGTCGCGCGGACCGATGACGCGCACTCGAGTGTCGAAAGCGAGATCGAGCCGCGACAGCGCGTCCTCGGTGAGGGAGCGTTCGTGGGCCGCGACGTTATCCATGCCCAGGCCTTCGAGGTACCGCACGGCGGCGTGCAGCCCGACCGCTTCGGCGATGGGCGGCGTGCCCGCTTCGAAGCGCGCCACGCCCTTAGCCGGCGTGAAGCCGTCGAGTCGCACGTCAGAGATCATCCCGCCGCCGCCGAGAAAGGTGCCCATCGTCTCGAGCACGCTCGCGCGCGCCCACAGCACGCCGATGCCCGTGGGGCCGAGCATCTTGTGTCCCGAAAAGCAGAGGAAGTCGACGTCGAGGGCCGCCACGTCGACGGGACCATGGGCGACGGACTGCGCGCCGTCCACCGCGATCAGGGCGCCGGCGCGGTGGGCGGCCCCCGACAGGCGGTGAAGGTCGTTTTTGGTGCCGAGCACGTTAGACATTCCCGTGACCGAGAGGAGTTTGACGCCCTCGAGAAGCTGATCGAGGTCGGTGAGGTCGAGGCGATAGTCGTCGCCCACCGGGATGAAGCGCACCTCGACGCCGGTCTGTTCACGCAGCTGGAACCACGGGACGATGTTGGCGTGGTGCTCCATCTCGGTGACGAGGACCACATCGCCCGCACCCAAGTTCTCTCGGCCCCAGACCTTGGCGATCAGGTTGAAGGACTCGGTCGTGTTCTTGGTAAAGACCACTTCGTCCGCGCCGCCGGGCGCGTTGATGAAGCGCGCGACGGCACTGCGCGAGCCCTCGTAGGCCTCGGTCGCCTCGTTGGCCGTCTGGTAGACGCCGCGGTGCACGTTGGCGTGTCGCAGCCGGTAGTACGTGCTCATCGCGTCGATCACGGCCCGGGGCTGTAGAGAGCTGGCGCCGGAGTCGAGGTAGGTGAGGGGACGTCCGTGTACTTCGCGGCGTAACTGGGGAATATCGGAGCGGACGCGACGCGCGTTAAAGCTCGTCACGCGCTCACCGCTCGCCACGCGTCGTAGCCGTCGTGATCGATCTGCTGGGCCAGCTCGACTCCACCGCTGTGCACGATGCGACCATCGACGAGGACGTGGACGACGTCGGGGCGGATCTCGTCGAGCAACTTGACGTAGTGGGTGACCACGACCGCGCCCATAGCGGGGTGCTCGTCGCGCACCGTGCGCACGCCCTGAGCCACCACGCGCAGCGCGTCAATATCCAGCCCCGAGTCGGTCTCGTCGAGCAGGGCGACGATCGGCTCCAGCAGCGCCATTTGGAGGACTTCGTTGCGCTTGCGCTCGCCCCCGGAGAAGCCGTCGTTCAGATGCCGCTCGGCGAAGGCGCTGTCGATGCCGAGCCGGTCCATCCACTCGGCCAAGTCGAGGCGCACCTCGAGCACGCTCAGTTCCTCCAGGCCCTTTCGCGCGGCGATGGCTTGGCGCAAAAATTGGATGACCGAGACGCCACTGATCGCTTCGGGGTACTGAAAAGCGAGAAAGATGCCGGACCGCGCGCGTTCGTCGGGGGTCCAGGACGAGATGTCCTCGCCGCGCAGCAGGATCTCTCCCGCGCTCACGCGATATCCCGGGTGACCCATGATCACGCTCGCCAGGGTCGATTTGCCCGCGCCGTTGGGGCCCATCAGGGCGTGGACTTCGCCCTCGTTGACGAGCAGGTCGACGCCGCGCAAGATTGGCGCCCCGTCGGCTTCGGCGTGGAGGTTTCGCAGTTCCAGTAACGGTTTTGGCACGTGGTTGAGCCTATCGGTCGACGTCAAATTGACTGCGCGACCTACCAGCCCCGCTCCACCCACTCATCGAGGTGCGCTCGCTCGGCGCCGACGGCCGAGGGCGCGCCGTGACCCGGCCAGAACGTGACCTCGTCGGCGAAGACGCGAAAGATCCTCTCCTCAATGGAGGTGATGATCGTAGAGAAGCTGCCGCCCTCGAAGGTGGTGTTGCCTGGACCGCCGGGAAAGAGGGTGTCGCCGGTAAAGAGAACCGGCGTGTTTTCGAGCGCGAAGCAGATGCTGCCCGGAGTGTGGCCCGGAGTGTGGATGCTGCGCAGGCGCAACTGGCCGACCTGGTGCACGCTGTCGTCTTCTAAGAGGTGGTCGTAACTGGGCAGCAGGTGAGCGTCTTCTTCACGCACCCACACGTCGATGCCGGCCTCGCGCACGGCCTCCACGGCGCCGATGTGGTCCCAGTGCCCGTGGGTCTCGAGCACCGAGCTCACGCCCAAGCGACCGGCGACCTCGAGCAGTCGCTCGTGTTCGTTGGCCGCGTCCAAGAGAGCGGCCTCGCCGGTGCGCCGGCATCGCACCACGTAGACGTTGTTGGCGATGGGTCCCACGACGAAGCGATGGACCTCACTGAGCGCGTCGGACCAGACGAGTTCTACGGCCTCCATGAACCCAGACTGCCACGTCAAGGCGGAGGCGGGGATTGAGTAGTCTCGGACCTGGTACGTCGCGCCAGAAAAGATGAGGGGCCGCAATGAACTTTGGATTCAGCGAAGAGCAGGACGAGCTTCGCAAGATGGTACGGCGCTTTTTGGAGGAGAAATCTCCCGAGACCGAGGTTCGACGCCTGATGGCGACCGAGGAGGGACACGACCCCGCGGTCTGGGCCCAGATGGCCAACGAACTCGCGCTCCAGGGCCTGGGCATTCCCGAGGAGTATGGGGGTCAGGGATACGGACCAGTCGAGTTGTACGTGGTCTTTGAAGAGATGGGCGCGGCGCTTTTGTGCTCGCCGTACTTCTCCACGGTGGCCCTGGCCGCCAACGCTCTTTTGCTCGTGGGAGACGACGCGGCCAAGTCAACATATCTGCCGGGCATCGCTTCGGGCGAGACGATCGCGACCCTCGCGCTCACCGACGACGCCGGACAGTGGGACCTCACCCACACCACGACGACCGCGGTGCGCAACGGCGACGCCTGGTCGCTCTCGGGCGTGCGCAGCTACGTTACCGACGGCTCGAGCGCGACCCTGTTGCTCGTTCCGGCCATGACCGAACGCGGACTGTCGCTGTTTGCGGTGGAGGGGAACTCGGCGGGCGTCGAGCGCGAGTCACTCGCCACGATGGACCAGACCCGCAAGCAAAGCCGCATCGTCTTTAGCGACGCGCTCGCGACGCTGGTCGGTGAAGAGGGCGGTGCCCTCGCCGGCCTCGAAACGACGGTGCAGATCGCCGAATCGGCGCTCGCCGCCGAGCAGGTAGGCGGAGCCCAGCGCGTGCTCGACGCGAGCGTGGAGTACGCCAAGAACCGGGTCCAGTTCGGTCGCCCGATCGGTTCGTTCCAGGCCATTAAGCACAAGTGCGCCGACATGCTCCTTGACGTGGAGTCGGCCAAGTCGGCGGCGTACTACGCCGCCTGGGCCGCCCAGGAGCGCAACGAGGAGCTGCCCATCGCCGCGAGCCTCGCCAAGTCGTTTTGCTCCGAGGCGTACTTCCACTGTGCCGCGGAGAACATCCAGATCCACGGTGGCATCGGTTTCACCTGGGAGCACCCGGCCCATCTCTACTTCAAGCGCGCCAAGAGCTCGGAGCTGTTCCTCGGCGACCCGTCCTACCACCGCGAGCTCCTCGCCCAGCGTCTCGGCATCTAGCGCCCGTGCTCGCCCACGAGCAACTCGTGAGTGGCACATCAACCCTCGATCTGCGCATCTCGAACGCGGGAGCCCGCGCCCTGGCCGGGCACGTCCTCGTCCTGGTTCACGGGCTGCCGCGCCTGACCGGCATGGGCCGTCAAGCCGCGGGCCTCTTACCCGAACTCGCCGAACACGTCGCCACCGAGTCGGGCTGGTTGGTGGCGACCGGAACTCTTTCGGGGGTGGGAGGCAGCACCGGCACGTTCTCACCCACGAAATGGCGCGAGGATCTCGCCACGATCCTGGACCGCGTGGCTCAAGGGGAACCGCGCGTCTCGCTGGCCGGATTCGGGTTCGGAGGTTCGATTGCGCTGGCGGTGGCCGCGAGCGACGAGCGTGTGAGAGGAGTGGCGACTTTCGCCGCCCCCGCGCATCTCGCCGCGTGGTGTGCGGGGGCGGCAGAAATCCATCGGGCGGTCAAGATCTCAGGAGTGGTCGGAGACGAGAGCGAGTTGCTCGGACCCGAAGAGTTGTACGCCGACATCCTGGCCATTGACCCGCTCGCCTCGATCGCGACGTTGCCACCTCGTCGCCTGCTCATCGGTCACGGCACCGACGACGTAGAAGTGCCCGCCGGTGACGCGCGCGATCTCGTGGCGGCGGCCGACGGCCGCGCAGAGCTTCGCCTCATCCAAGGGGCGGGGCACCAGCTGCGCGCCGACCCGCGCATGGTGGCGACGCTCCTAGGTTGGCTCGACCGGCATCGCTAGGGCGCGATCGAGCGCTCGGCGTATCTCCCGCGCGGCCGCTTCGGGCTCGGGTGACTCGCTGAGCGCGCGCACGACAACAAAGTGGCGAAGGCCCGCCGCGACCAGTCCTTCGATGTTCTGGGCGTTGACGCCGCCGGTGACAAAGACCGGGCGATCGCTGCGCTGTTGGCAACGGAGCGCGTACTCCAGGCCCGTTCCCTCGCGACCCGGTTTGGTGGGCGTGGGCACCATCGGCCCGGCGCTCAGGTAACTGGCCCGCTGAGCGAGGGCGTCGTCGAACTCCGCGCTCGAGTGGGTGGACAGCCCCACGATGGCTTGGTTTCCGAGGATCTCGCGGCAGTGTTCCACGCTGACATCGTCTTGGCCCACGTGCACGCCGTCTGCTCCCACTTCACTCGCCAACTCCGGGGAGTCGTTCATGATAAAGGGCACGCCGAAGTCGCGACAGATCGGCACCATCACTTCGGCGGTGTCGCGCTGGACGTTGCGGTCGAGGTTCTTTTCGCGCAGCTGGACGACGTCGACCCCGCCGCGCAGCACCGCGGGCAGAAAACGGTCCATGTCGTCGCGCACGCCCACGCAGAGATACAGACGTCGGGTCGAGAGCTCAAACATGCTTCTCACCCTAGAAGTTGGCTAATCGGGGCATTGAGGGCGGTCGGTACGGCAGAATGGACCCATGCAAGTTCCCGCCAAGGCCGAATACGCGCTGCGCGCGCTGCTCACCCTGGCGGCGAGCGACGTTTCGGTGAGCGCTGAGCACCTGGCGCACGAACAGGATCTTCCCGCCAAATTTCTGGGCGCGATTTTGAGCGACCTGCGCCGCGGAGGGCTGGTAACGAGCCAGCGCGGCCCCGACGGCGGATTCAAGCTGGCCCGCGACGCCGACGCGATCGTGGTCGCGGACGTGCTGCGGGTGGTGAGCGGCCCCATGGCGGGCGTGCGCGGCATGCGGCCCGAAACCCTCGTTTATGAGGGCGAAGCCACTCACCTGCGCGACGTGTGGGTGGCGGTGCGCGGGGCGCTGCGCGAGGTACTCGAGCACGTCACGCTCGGACAGGTGCTGCGCGGCGACCTGCCCCCGGCGGTGACCCGATTCACTGAGGACCCGGACGCCTGGATCACTCGGGTCATATGATCCGGGTCTACACCGACGGCGCCTGCCGCGGTAATCCCGGTCCCGGCGGCTGGGGATGGGCGAGCGGGCCCGACGACTATGCCAGCGGCGCCGAAGTTCACACGACCAATCAGCGCATGGAGGTGACCGCGGTCATCGAGGCGCTGCGCGACCACCCCGCGGGCGAGATCGAGATCGTGAGCGATTCGAACTACGTCGTCAAGTGCTTTCAGGACCGCTGGTACCTCGGCTGGCGCCGACGCGGATGGAAAAATACGGCGGGTAAGCCGGTGGCGAATCGCGATCTCTGGGAAGTGCTCATCCCCCTGGCGCTCGAGTCCGGGCGCCCCGTGCTCTTTACCTGGGTGAAGGGGCACTCGGGTGAGCAAATGAACGACTTTGTCGACGCCCTGGCGACCGCCGCGGCCGACTCGCAGCTGGCTTCTCACTCCTAGCTCCGTCGGGGAAGAACCGGGAAAACATTAGGATTTCACGTCGGGGGATAGTGCTGTCCAACCGAAGGGATTGATTGTGGCAAACGAGGTCCAGCAGTTCGACGTGGTCGTGATTGGCGGAGGACCTGGTGGATACGCCGCCGCCCTCTACGGCGCCGCCGCCGGATTAAATATTGCCATCGTTGAGCGTGACAAGGTCGGGGGCACCTGCCTGCACCGCGGCTGCGTGCCCGCCAAGGAGTTCCTCGAGACCGCCCACGTGCATCGCACCGTCGAGCACGCGTCGGCCTTTGGTATCGAGACCAGCGGCGTGAGCGTGGACTTCTCGGTGAGCCAGGCGCGCAAAAACGAGATCGTTGACGGGCTCTTTAAGGGCCTCTCGGGACTCTTGAAGGGTCGTAAGGTAACCGTCTTTGAAGGTACCGGTCGACTGGACGCGAACTTGACCGTGAACGTGGTTGAAGGAGCCGACGCCGGCGTGGTTGCTCAGGCGAAGAACGTGATTCTGGCGGCCGGTTCGGTTCCGCGCACCCTTCCCGGGTTCGAGGTAGACGGCAAGGTCGTATTGACCAGCGACGAGTTTCTCGACCTCTCGAAACTCCCTAAGCGCGCCGTGGTCATCGGTGGCGGCGCGATCGGGTGCGAGTTCGCGTCTCTGCTCGCCGACATGGGCACCCAAGTCACCATCCTCGAGGCACTACCCACCTTGTTGATGGGCTGTGACACCGAAGTCGCCAGCGTGGTGAGCCGCTCGTTCAAAAAGCGCGGCATCGAGACTCGCACCGGCGTCAACATCACCGGTCACTCGCCCAAGAAGAACGGGACCACCATCACCATCGAAGGCGCCGAGGGCGTCGAGACCGACATGGTCGTCCTCTCGGTGGGACGACGCCCCCGCAGCGAAGGTCTGCTCGGCGAGGGCACGGGCGTGGTGCTGAACGAGCGCGGCTTTGTCGAGGCCGACGGCTACATGCGCACGGCTGCCGCCAACGTATTCGCCGTAGGCGATGTCGTGGCCGGAACTCCGCAACTGGCTCACGTCGGTTTCGCCGAAGCCATCGTGGCCATCAAGACGATTCTGGGCGAGCCCACGGTGCCCGTCGACTACGACCGCGTACCGTGGGCGATCTACTCGAACCCCGAAGTCGCCTTCGTTGGACTCACCGAGGCCGCCGCTAAGGAGAAGGGCTACGACGTGGTCGTGAAGAAGGACCCCTTCGGCGGCAACTCTCGAGCCAAGATCATTGGCGACACCGACGGTGTCGTCAAGATCATCGCCGAGAAGCGCGCCGACGGCTCGGGCGGCCAGATTCTGGGCGTGCACATGGCGGGACCATGGGTAACCGAGCAGCTGGGCGCGGGCTACTACGCGGTGAACTGGGAGGCCACCGCCGAAGAAGCGGCCGCCCTCATCCAGCCGCATCCCTCGTTGTCGGAGACCTTTGGCGAGACGCTGCTCGCCCTCGCCGGGCGAGGATTGCACGTGGGCTGATGTCGTTGACGAGGTGCTCGAGAGTCTCCTCGACATCGCTACCGGCTCGTTGGCAATGGCCGATTGGATGGCCGTCGCGGCTCGCGAGCGGGCGCGCCATTGAGGGACATAACCAAAAGAAATAAGTGCGATTCACTGCGAATCGTAGTACCGTTGTTGTTGAAAACCTCCAGATCAAGTGATATTTTCTCACCCGCTTAGCAGTTATGTGGTTGACACTGTCGTCCAATATCTGGAGGAACGGGAACATGGTGCTTGACCGGTTGCCGAAGTGGGAACGACGCGCAAATGGCCACTAGACGACGGTCTGCCCGAGCCATTGAGAATGACGCCGCGATCCGCGAGGCGGCGATTATGGCGATTGCTCGCCGCGGGGTAGATTCTCTGTCACTTCGCGACGCGGGAACGATGGCCGGACTAACTCACGGAGCCACGTACGCCCGCTACGAGGACTCGCACGAAATGCTCGTGGACGTGTGGCAATCGCGACTCGGCCCCCGAGCCGTGCAAATATTCGAAATGTGCGCACGGGCGGTAAGCCACCCGAATGAAGATACGGTGAAACCACTGATTGAATTGGCGCGACGACCTGAAGCCGAGGACGCCGCAATGGTGGAGGCACTGATGGTGTCGCGGCGCAATCCGGTCCTCCTGGAAGCGGTCGAACCGTTCATTCAGAAATATCTCGTACCTGACGATGCTCTGACCGCCACGTCGGCCAGAGCCCACGCCCGCACCCTGTGTACCTTCGCGCTAACGCTGGTGTGCATCTTTGAGGAGTATCACTTCGACCCAGATCTCCAGAACCTGGAAACTCTCGAGAGGGTCTTAACGGCTACGTTGGCGCACACAGGCGAAGTTGAATTGAACCTTGACGATGTTGAAGTCCTGGTGAAGGCCGCGAATCGAGATGAAAGTCTCAAGTCGAGACTCGCCCACGCCACCAGCCAGATTGTCGGTTCAAGCGGCTACTACGGGGCGACGATCTCTCGAATCGCGCGTCGGGTGGAATGCTCGCCGGGAGCCGTGTACAAGTTTTTTAGGTCAAAAGAAGAGCTCACCGTTTTCGCATTTCGCCGGATCGTGGTCAACGAGTGGATCGAAGAGCACATGTTCGGGCGAATACTTGACTCGGCGGCGATTGCAAAACTGCTCTCGCACGAGGCGAGCACTGAGAGCGCGCTGCGGCGATACTTCACTCTGGAGACGGTCCTTGCCGCGGTGCACATCGAGACACTTAAGCCCGCAATTCTCGATCAACTCAGAGACCCGGGCGGGTATGTGAATCGACTGCCCGCCGACGATCGGCAACCCATTGTCGCCCAAACGGTCCGATCTATCGCCCGCATGGCAAAAGGGGTGCGTTGGTTGGCAGTGCTGTCGCCGACCACCGGATCCATTGACTTCAGCGACACCGCAGAGGCGTTTCGGGTTGCCTTGAAGCAGGAGGAGTCTCGAGCGGCAGCCCCTTAGCCGTACGCCACGGTTGTCGCGGTTGAACTGCAGCTAGTTAACCCCGAACGCCACTGCGCGCGTTTGGTACCGATCAGGCGTAGAGACGTTGCTGGATTGCCGGCGACTGGCAGGTGTCATTGGCAATTTAGGTCTCGACTACCGTGATGACATGATTTTTCGCCCGATCGAGACTTTCGTCGATCCGGCGACCGACGCCTTTACTACCAGCGTCACGACTCGATATTCGGCCCCCCGAACCCGGTTGCGCCGCTACTGGCTTATGACCGACGTCACTCCCTTATGACCGACGTCACTCTTCCCTCGCTGGGTGAGTCGGTCACCGAAGGCATCATCACTCAATGGTTTAAAAAAGTGGGCGACGTCGTGGCGCGCGACGAGCCGCTCTTTGAGGTGTCGACCGACAAGGTCGACTCTGAAATGCCCTCGCCCGCCGCCGGGGTTCTGGCCGAGATCCTTGCGGGGGAGGGCGACACGGTCCAGACCGGTTCTCGCGTCGCGGTCATTGAAGACTCGCTGGGCGCCAACGCTTCGCCGAGCGCGCCGACACCCTCGGCTTCGGACGAGATTCCCGCTCCTCGCGAACCTCGCGTCGAAGCGCCCGTCACCGCCGCGGACTCCAGCGCCGGCGTCGTTGTCTCGCCGGTGGTGCGCCGGATACTGAGTGACGGCGGGGTCGAGCCGTCAACGCTGCGCGGCAGCGGCCCGGGCGGAGCCATCACCCGACGCGACGCGGAACGCGCGGTGGCCCTGGGGCCCAGCGAAGAGGTGGTGCTGCCCCTCAGCAACGGCCGTCGACGCATGGGCCAGCACATGTCGATCTCTAGCCAGGCCACGCCGCACGGTTTCGTCGCCGTCGAGGTCGACGCGGCGGTGTTCGACGAACTCGACTCGCTCGGGCGAGTGACCAAGGACGGCGAAGAGATCAGCGACGAGATGGTGGTCGCCCTCGCCGCGGTGCGCGCGTTGGGCGAGTTCGAGTTCTTGAATGCCACCTACGTGGAGGATGAACTCACCGTGCACCGCACCGTCAATCTCGGTCTCGTGCGCTCCGTCGCCGAGGACGGCATGCTGGTGCCGGTGGTGCACGCCGCGGCCGGTTTGACCCTTCGCGCACTGGCACGGCGGGTGAATGAGCTCGACGCGCGCCTCTCCACTCGACAGCTCACCGCTGATGACCTCATGGGCGGAACCTTTACCGTCGCCGGCGCTCCCAGCTCTCACGCACTGTGGGCCAAGCCAATCATCATTCAGCCCGAGGTGGCGATCCTGTCCATGGGCGCGGTGCGCGTCGTGCCGGTCGTCACATCGCACGACTCGCGCATCGAGATCGGTCGGCGCGTGATACTGGGCCTCTCCTTCGATCACCGGATCTGCGAACCGACGTCCGCCGCCACGTACCTAGAGCGGGTGGGCGAACTCCTCGCGGGACTGGACTTAGAGAGCGAACGCTAAGTGTTGCGCCGACGTCACCTCGGGCGAGTCTCCTTCGCCGAAGCGAACGATCTACAACGCCGCTTGCTCCACGCCAACGACGACTACGTCCTGGTCTTTGAACATCCCCCGACCTATACCCGTGGCGTGCGCACCCGCGAAGAGAACTTTCTCATCCCACCCGAGAAGTTGAACGCCGTGGTGATTGACGCGGATCGGGGCGGTGACGTGACGTATCACGGGCCGGGTCAAGTAGTTGCCTGGGCCATCGTCAGCGTGGCCGACGATCCCGCGGCTGGCAAGAACCACGTCACGCACCTCGAAGACGCGGTGATCGCCACGGTGAAGAGATTCGACCCCGAGCGCCGACTCGGCGAGGTCGGGCGCCTCGAGGGGTATCCCGGAGTATGGGCGCATCTTGACTCCCTGCCCGCCAAGATCGCGGCGGTGGGAGTGCGCACGGAGCGCAACGCCGCGGGGATGCGCCGCACGCTGCACGGCGTGGCGCTCAATGTCGACATCGATCTGTCCGGTTTCGCCGCGATCGTGCCCTGCGGCATACCCGACAAGCCGGTCGCGTCGATGACGTCGCTCGGTCTTGAGGTGGGCGCCCTCGAGGTGGAAAACGCACTCGGCGAACAGCTGGAGTTCGAATTGGGCGGAGGAGCGCGCGTGGCGTCGGTCGATCGCAGTCCAGCCAGTTCCTCGGAGGAACGCCCCCTACTACGCCGATTGCGCCGCGCCGGCGTCGACCCCGACGCCGGTCTCGCCCTGTCCACGCGCAAGCCCGAGTGGCTGCGCATCGAGGCCCACATGGGTGCTGAGTACCAGTCCCTGCGCAAGCTCACCGAGGACTTGCGTCTCGTGACGGTGTGTGAGGAAGCGGGATGTCCGAACATCTTCGAGTGCTGGGCCTCGGGTACCGCCACCTTCATGGTCAACGGCGAGCGATGCACCCGGGCGTGCGGCTTCTGTCTGATCGACACCAGAAAGCCCCTCGCTCTCGATCCCACGGAACCTGAGCGGGTCGCCGAGGCGGTGGTACGGCTCAATCTGGCTCACGCGGTGATCACCTGCGTGGCCCGCGACGACTTAGACGACGGGGGAGCGGGGGCCATCGCTCAGAGCGTGCGCGCGATCCGCGAGCGCTCGCCGGGCACCAACGTCGAAGTGCTCATCAGCGACCTGCGCGGCGACCCCGCCGCACTTCAACTCATTCTTGACGAACGACCCGACGTGCTCAATCACAACATCGAGACCGTGGCTCGACTGCAGCGCGCGGTGCGACCGAGTGCGGGATACTTGCGATCTCTCACGGTGCTCGCGCGCGGCGCACAGGCGGGACTGGTGACCAAGTCCGGGCTCATGGTGGGACTGGGCGAGAGCGCGGACGAGGTCGAAGAGGCCCTCGCGGACCTTGCGGCCGTGGGGGTGCAGATCGTCACTATCGGTCAGTACCTTCGGCCCACCGAGCGACACTTGCCGATATCGCGGTACTGGGAACCCCGTGAGTTCGAAGATCTCGCCGAGCGCGGGCGCCGCCTCGGTCTTTCTCACGTCCAGTCGTCGCCGCTCACGCGCTCGAGCTATCACGCGCGCGAAGCGTTGAGCGACGCGACCCCGGTGGCCGCCCCCGCCTTGCGTCGATAACTACGCGTTCGACCCGTCGGAACGTTCGGGGGTGGGCGTTTCGCCGTCAAGAACTTGGGCGAGTCGTTCTAGGTAGTGGCCCCAGCCACCTTCGTGGTCCGAGACGGCATCCTCGGGCAGCCCGTGGTGGATCAAGCGAACTACCGTCGTGTCGCCCTCGGCGGTGAGACTGATCTCGACCTGGGTTGAGCCCGGAGGTATCGGGTGATCGGGCTCGCTCCAACCAAAGGAGAAGGCCACTCGCTCATTGGGCACGATCTCGGTGAACTGGCCCACCCCCGGGTTGCCACCGCACACCACGTGCAGTTCACCACCCACTCGGGGATCGAGGGAGACCGAGGAACCTAGCCACTGGACCATCAAGTCGGGGTCCGATAGATAGGGGAAGATCGTGTCCGGTGTGGCCTTGACTACCACCTCTCGCACTGCGTCACTCATGGCTGTCCTTTCTTGCTTCTTCAGTTTCGGCGAGGTCACGGAGCTTTTCGAGGCTGCTCGTCCAAAACGAGTCCAGGAAGTCGCGAAGGCGCGCAACCTCCTGGCGATTCACGCAGTACATGCGTCGGGTGCCGTCTCGGCGTTCGCCCACCAGGCCGCTGCGTCGCAGTACGCCCAAATGTTGGGAGATCGCCGAGCGCGTGACCGAGGGAAAGTGCGCGGCGATTTCACTCGCCGAGCGCTCCTCGCTCCACACCAGTCGCACAATCTCACAGCGCTTCGGTTCGCCCAGCGTCTTTAGCAACGTGTCCACGCTTACTACGTTAGCGAATCCTTTCGTAAGTGTCAACTTACGCACTGGAAATGCACCGCCATCAAGAAATTTGGCACAATTGTCTGTGGACCCTCTCGCCGCCCAAGAGTTCGCTCGCCACTGGATTACGGCCTGGAACGCTCACGACCTGGACGCGGTACTGGCGCACTTTTCTTCCGACGCGGTCTTCACCTCGTCGGTCGCCGCGCGCATCGTCCCCGAAAGTCGCGGTGTGCTGGTCGGCAAGGAGGAAATTCGCGCGTACTGGCGAGAAGGACTGCGCCTCTTGCCCGACCTGCACTTCGAACTCGACGGGGTGTACGTGGGAGTGGATGCGATCACCATCAACTACTCCAACGAGCGTGGCCAGCGGGTCTGTGAGGTGCTGATCTGGAACGGCGGGCTCGTTCAGCGCGGCTACGCCACCTATCTCGAGGGGTAGCGGGTTCACTACTCTTAAACGGGGGTCGTTACTGGGACTTCCTTCGTTCGCGCGAAGCGAGCGCGACCGAAGGAAGGCTGACATGGCTCGCACCACTCGGGTGTCGTCAATCAAGGACGCGCTAGGCGCCGCGACGCTGGCCGTGCCCGTGGTGATGAAAGACGGCGCGGGCACCCTTGCCTCCTCCCTGGTCCAGGCCGGTATCGATCTGCCCACCTCCCTGAGCGCGGAGTGGTGTTCGGCCCAAGGACTAAGCGCGAGTGCTGGTTCATTCGTGCTGTTGCGCTCACTGGACGCTGCGAACATCGCCCTGGTGTCGATTGGCGAGGACGACCAATCAGTGGCGGGGTACCGCCTGGCGGGCGCGAGCGCAGTGCGCGCCGCGAGCGACGGCTCACTCGCTTTCTTCGTTCCCACCGATGGCATGGCCGAGCCGGCCGGGATCGCCCAAGCTCTGGTGGAGGGCGTGTCGCTCGCGGCGTACGACTACAAGAAGCCCGAGGTCAGCGCGAACGTCGATGTGGTTCCGGTGGGCTCCCCGCTGCCGCCGGTGTCGGTGCACGACGAGTTCACTCGGGGCGCCGAGCGTGGCGCCCGGATCGCCGAAGCGGTGAACTGGGCCAAGCGGCTGATCGACGTGCCCGCCAGTTCGATGCCGCCCAAGACGCTCGCCGCCGAGTTCGAAGGTCGCCTGGGCACCGACGCGCACACGGAAGTGCGCGTATGGACCGAGTCCAAGATCCGCGACGAGCGCCTCGGGGGGTTGCTCGGTGTCGGGCTGGGCTCCGCGCAACCCACGCGACTCGTCTATACGACCTACGACCCCGAGCCCGGCGCCGCGATGCCCCACGTGGCCCTGGTGGGCAAGGGTGTCACGTTCGACTCGGGAGGTCTGTCGCTCAAACCGGCCGAGAGCATGATGACCATGAAGACCGACATGAGCGGCGCGGCGATCGTCATGGCCGCGACGTCGGTGGCCAGCCAACTGGGACTGAGGGTGCGCATCACCGCCATCGCCCCCCTCACCGAGAACCTGGTGGGGGACAACGCCACGAAGCCCGGCGACGTGCTCACGATCCGCAACGGGCTCACCATCGAAGTGCTCAACACCGACGCCGAGGGTCGACTTATTTTGGCCGACGCCTTGAGCTTGGCCGCCGAGACGAACCCCGACGCGATCATCGACGTGGCCACGCTCACCGGCGCGCAGAAGTCCGCCCTCGGCGTCGAGGTGGGCGCGCTCTTTTCCACGAGCGAGGAACTCGCCGACCAGTTGCTGGCCGCCAGTGCGCACTCGGGCGAGGCGCTATGGCGAATGCCGCTGGTGGACGCGTACGAAGCCGACTTTGACTCCGACGTCGCCGACATCAAGAACATCGGCAAGCCGCTGCGCGCGGGGGCGATTATTGGCGCGCTCATCTTGCGCCGGTTCACTGGGGCCATACCCTGGGCCCACTTAGATATCGCGGGACCGGCCCGAGCGGACGCCTCGAGCGGTTGGGTAACCAAGGGCGCTACCGCGTTCTCGGTGCGCACGCTGGTGGAGTACCTCACCGAGGTCGCAGCCCCTCCCCGCTAGAAGACCCGTCGTACCCGGTCGCGCCGCGCGGGCACGGAGCGCGAGAGCGACGCCGAGGCCACGTCATTCGCGTCGGCTCGGCCGATGAGCACGCTCGCGAAGAGCTCTTCGTCCGCAATTCCCGCCCACGCACCCAGCTCGCGGGCGCGGCGAAAGTTTCCCCATATCGTGGCCTGCCATCCGCTCTCTTCGAGCAGGAGGAGCAGGGCCATCGTGGCCATGGCCGCATCGGTGTGCCAGTAGGGCAGGGGCCACGCGTCGACGTCCTCGAGCCCGGAGTCTGCCTTGTCGTCTTCGCCGTAACGCGCGACGTAGTCGCCCGGGCGCGAGGTAACGAGCACCACCGCTCCCGCACGCGCCAGTCCCGGGTAGCGCCGTGAGGACTCTCGCCAGGACGCGTCGGTCGCCGCGGTGAAGAACTCCTCCACGTGGGCCGCGTCCACGACGTGACAGCGCACCCCCGCGGTATTGCCCGCGGTCGGTGACCACAGCGCGAGCGCGCACAGTTCCTCGAGCCACGCGGCGTCCAGGGGCGTGCCGTCAAAGGATCGCGTCATGCGCCGTGCGGCGAGTAGGTGGCGAAGTTCCATCGTTGGTGGTTTAGCAGGCGGCCGACGCCAATTGTTGACTCAACCAGTAAGATTTCGACACGTAAAGGAGCGCCGATGCCGTCACCACGAGACTTGCTAAACGCCGCCAAAGCCGAGATCCGAGAAGCCACGCCCGAAGAGGTCCAGACCCGTCTGGGCGACGTCACGCTGCTGGACGTGCGCGAACCCGACGAGTACGAACAAGGTGCGCTCAGCGGGGCGATCCACGTGCCGCGTGGGCAGCTCGAGTTTTCCATCGAGGGCCGCATCGCCGACAAGCGCGCGCCGCTCGCGGTCTACTGCGCCGGGGGCACGCGCAGCGCCTTCGCCGCTAAGACTCTCCAGGAGCTGGGCTACCTCGACGTCGTCTCGATGACCGGTGGCTTTAATCGTTGGAAGGACGAAGGGCGACCCTGGACGACGCCATCGACCATGAGCGCCAACCAGCGACTGCGCTACCAGCGCCACCTCCTCTTGCCCGAGGTCGGCGAAAAGGGCCAGATGAGGCTGTTGGAGTCCAAGGTGCTGCTCTTGGGTGCGGGCGGCCTGGGTTCTCCCGCCGCGCTCTACCTGGCCGCGGCCGGGGTGGGAACGATCGGGATCATCGACATGGACGTGGTCGACGAGTCCAATTTGCAACGACAGATCCTGCACACCATGGACCGGGTGGGCATGCGCAAGGTCGACAGCGCCAAGGCCGCCCTCACCGCGATGAACCCCGATGTCAACGTGGTGACCTACGACGCGCGCTTGAGCGCGGAAAACATTCTCGAAGTCATCGACGGCTACGACGTCATCGTGGACGGCACCGATAACTTTCCCACGCGCTACCTGTTGAACGACGCCTCACTGCTAAAGCGCATTCCGGTGATACACGGGTCGATATTCCGCTTCGAAGGTCAGGTCACGATATTTCATCCCTTCGTCGGACCCTGCTATCGCTGCATGATTCCCGAGCCACCGCCCCCCGAGCTCGCGCCGAGTTGCGCCGAGGCGGGCGTGCTGGGCGTGCTGCCCGGCATAGTGGGGTCCCTCCAGGCGCTCGAAGCGATCAAGATCCTGCTGGAACTGGGCGATCCGCTCGTAGGTCGCCTGCTCACCTTTGACGCGCTCGAAGAGTCGTTTCGCACGTTCAACGTTCGCCGGGACCCCGACTGTCCGGTGTGTGGCGAGCACGCCGGGGAGATCGTGATCGCCGAGTACGACGAGCTTTGCCTGCCGCACTACGTCGCGGTCTAGGCGTCGCGCCCGTGGGCGTTAAATAGCTTCCACACGCCTTCAGAGACGACGTCGACCGCACCGTCACGCACCACGATCGCGCTCTGGTCGTCGAGGGCGTACGACGGGACGGGAATCTTGGCGGCCCACTGTTCCGAGATCGCCACGTCGTTGGGATCGGTGCTCTCCACGTGGGGCATGATCGCAAAGTCGACGAGTCCGAGGCCGCGCGCGGTCACCAAAAAGTGGGGTAGGTCGCCGTCGGGCGTGTCAAAGACGATGGACTCGGTCGAAATCTCGTCGCCGCGGCCGCGCCGCGGCACCGGATAGCTCTCGACGAAAGTCGTGGCGGTTGCGATACTGCCCGCGCTCACCCCGACATAGACGGTGTCGCTGCCCAGAGTGGCGAGAACATCGGCGAGCCCGGAGTGGTGCAGCCAGTAGGCGAGGAACACGGGGTCTCCGCCCCACACTAGTAGCGCGTCGCACTCGCGCACCGCCGGCACCCAGCACTCTTCATCGATGCTCGGCAACACCGAGAGCTCCAGCACGCCCAGCGACTTCCAGCCCAGACCGGCAAACGCGCTCTTCGTGTGACCCGAGAGCGCCTGCCAGGAGTTTTCGTTTCCGCCGGGGAAGGGGTAGATCGCCGTGGGAATGACCAGAGCGTTGGACTCCTCCACGGGCTTGCCGAGCAGGTCGACGAGGGCCCGATGGATACTCGGATTCGCGATCCCACCCGAGGTGAGGAGAAGGTTCATCGCGGGTCCCGCGTCAACCTGTTCAGGTAGTCCTCCATATTGTCGTAGCTCGACTCTTGGCCGTCGAAGCGCGTCATGTGGTCGCGGCCCGTTTGATCGTGAAATGCCAGCGTGCTCGTCATGGTGGTGACCGCACCACTCTCGCTCAAGACGACCGACTCGGTGGCCCAGGCCCCGGGCCAGCCCTCAAAGAGCCAGGTGGACACCACGCGCGTGGGCGACTCGATCTCCAAGAAGGTGCCGCGAAACGAGCACTCCCTACCCTCGGGGGTCACGCCGACGTGGTGGTAGTCCCCGCCCACGCGCAGATCGATCTCGCACACGATCATGGTGTCTTCAAAGGGGGCGAACCAGTGGCGCAGGTGATCGGGCTGAGTGAGGACGTCAAAGACCAGAGCGACGGGCGCGTCGAAGAGTCGCGTCGTGACAATTTCGAGGGCGCTGGGAAACTCGAGGACGGCTGATCCGTGTCGGTGGGGTCTCATGCGGTCCTCTCGTTCGTGTTCGAGTGACCCTCAGCGTGGGATCGGCTCGAAGAAGTGAGTGACGTCGAGTGTACCGACGTAGTAGGGATGGGTCAGTTCGCGCCAGCGCTGGTAGAGATCAGTCTCGCGAAATTCCGTGTGGGCCTCAATCGACGACCAGCGAACCAGCAAGAGGTAGATCGAGGGGTTCTCGGCCTGGCGCCGAAACTCGGCGCCGTGGCAGCCCGGAGCGGATTCGATGAGGGGTAGCGCGAGGCGGGCGGAGTCCTCGAAGGCGGCCTCCTCGCCCGCGCGCACTTCGAGCACCGCATGTTCCAACATCACGAGTCGCGCACCAGCCGTTCTCTGAGTTTCTCGTCGCCCGCGACCGCGATGGCGGTCCCGGCCAGGGCGATCGCGCCGTCGATCAGCGCCTGGTCGGCGGCCGGCGTGACGCAGGCGGCCGCGAACTCGGGCTGGTGGTTGATGGCGCCATCGGTGGGGATCATCAGTAGGGGATGGATCGAGGGCACCACGAGCGACACGTTGGCCATGTCGGTCGACAGGGTGGGGCGCGGGGTCCCCTCGTCGTCGAGGTGAAAGTCTCGACCAAGGGCCTCGGCGCAGGTGCGGTAGTGCGCGAGAACGTCCGGGTCCGACTCCATGTGGGAGAACTGGTGGCCGAGTTCCACGATCTGCAGGTCGGCGCCGGTAGCGAGGGCGCCGGCTTCGAAGCACGCATTCACCCTCTGTCGTAACTCGCCCAGTTGACCCACCGTCACCGCACGAGCCATGAAGCGCCCGAGCGCCCGGCTCGGAATGATGTTGGCCGCCGAGCCGCCTTCGAGCACCACGCCGTGAAACTGATCGCCGGGGCGAAGTTGCTGGCGCAGCAGGCCCAGAGCCCCTTGGGCGATGGTGAGCGCGTCGAGGGCGTTGACGCCGAGCCACGGTGCGGCCGAGGCGTGAGCTTCTTTTCCGGTAAAGATCACGTCGAAATGGTCTACGGCGAGGCAGTGGGCGTCGAGGCGCTCGGTGGGAAAGGGATGGACCATGAGGGCCACGTGTTCGTCGGCGAAGTAGCCGGCGTTGATGAGGTCGATCTTTCCGCCCCCGCCCTCCTCAGAGGGAGTGCCGAGCACGCTCACGCGCAGGTTCAGTTGGTCGGCGACCTCGGCGAGCCCGAGCGCGGCTCCGAGGGAGGAGGCGGCGATGATGTTGTGCCCACAGGCGTGTCCAACGTCGGGAAGGGCGTCGAACTCCGCGCAGTACACCACGTGAAAATCTCCCACGCCCTTCGTCGCGCGAAAGGCCGTCGCCAGACCGGCGGCTTCGCGCTCGACGTCGAAACCCCAGACTTCGAGTTGATCGGCCAAGGCCGCGCTCGATACGAACTCTTCGTATCCGAGCTCGGGGTGCGCGTGGACGAAGTGACTGAGTGACACCAGGGTGTCACGCTCGTCTTCGATGGCGCGGCGGGCCTGATCGAGTGCGCTCACTCGATCTCCACTACGGGATCGCCCGCCGAGACCGAGTCGCCCGTGGTGACGTGGACCTTCTTGACGATGCCGGACTTTTCGGCGTTCACTGCGTTCTCCATCTTCATCGCTTCGAGGATCACCACCGTCTCTCCGGCCTCGACGATCTGTCCTTCCTTGACATTGACCTTGACGATCGTGCCCTGCATGGGCACGATCACGATGCCCGAGCCGCTGCCCACCACGCCACCGTGGTGCTGACGACGCGGCTTGAGCGCGGTGCTCTGGGGACGCGCGGGGAGTTCGTCCTCGTTGTCGGACACCCACAGCGCGACGGTGACGCGTCGACCGTTGACTTCGGCGGTGACGTCCTTGCGCACGTGTCCCTCGCCGATCGAAATCGCCGGGCTCGCGCTGGCGGGTAGCGAGGAGAAGTCCAGGGAGGTCTCGACCCACTTCGTCGAGTGCGTCCCGCGTACGAACTCTTCGCTCGTCAAAATGAGAACATCGGCGGGCAAGGTTGTGGACACCCCCTCGATGGAGGTCTCTTCGATGGCGCGCAACATGCGTCGGCGCGCTCGCTCGCGGTCCGGCGCCCACACCACCAACTTGGCGATCAGATTGTCGTAGTACGGCGAGACCGTGTCACCCGCTGCGTATCCGGCGTCGAGGCGCACGCCGGGCCCGGCGGGGGCGTCGAATCGGGTGATGACGCCCGGCGAGGGCGAGAACGCTCCGCCCGAAGGGTCCTCGGCGTTGATGCGCACCTCGATCGCGTGACCGCTGGGCGCGACCTCTTCTTGGGTTAGGGTGAGCGCTTCGCCAGCCGCGATGCGTAACTGCCACTCGACGAGGTCGAGGCCCGTGACGAGCTCGGTGACGGGGTGTTCCACCTGAAGTCGGGTGTTCATTTCGAGAAAGTAGAACTCGCCGTCTTGGTAGAGGAACTCCACGGTGCCGGCGTTCACGTAGCCGCACGCTTCAGAGACCTTGACGGCCGCGTCGCCCATAGCTTGGCGCAGCGAGTCGGGAAAGTTGGGCGCCGGACTCTCTTCGACCAACTTTTGGTGTCGACGCTGGGCGGAGCAGTCGCGCTCGCCCAACCACAGGGTCGTGCCAAATGAGTCCGCCAGCACCTGCATTTCGATGTGGCGTGGCCAGGTGAGATAGCGCTCCACGTAGCACTCGGCACGTCCGAAGTAGCTCAGCGCTTCGCGCTCCGCGCTCTCGAGGGCGGCGTGGGCTTCTTCGGGCGCGTTGACCACCTTCATGCCGCGACCCCCGCCGCCGTAGGCGGCCTTGATGGCGACCGGCCAACCGAACTCTTCGCCGAAGGCGACTACCTCATCGGCGCTCGCGAGAGCCTGGCTGCGTCCCGGAACGCCCGCGACCCCCGCTGCTTCAGCGGCCAGGCGCGAGGAGATCTTGTCGCCCATAACCTCAATCGCCTCGGGCGGCGGCCCAATGAAGGTGACCCCGCGAGAGGTGATGGCGCGCGCGAAGTCGGTGTTCTCGGAAAAGAAGCCGTATCCCGGATGCACGGCGTCCGCGCCCGAGCGTTCCACGATCTCCAGGATTGCCTCGGTGTTGAGGTAGCTCTCGGCCGCGCTCTGGCCGCCCAGGGAGTAGGCCTCGTCGGCCAGACGCACGTGGGGAGCGTTGCGATCCAGATCCGAGTACACCGCCACGGTGGCGATGCCCATTTCGCGACAGGTCCGGATCACGCGCACCGCGATCTCACCCCGATTGGCGATTAGGACTTTTCGAAGCACGAAACCTCCGTCGTGGGCCCGTTATTTTCTAGCACCCGTGCTCAAAACCCTAATGTTTGACCGTGGCACCCACGATCTGGCGCGTCGAACACTTCGACGAGATTGATTCGACCAATACCCACCTCACCCAAAGGGCGGGCGAAGCAGAGGGCCTGGTCATCCTCGCCGACTTTCAAAGCGCCGGACGCGGAAGGATGGACCGCAGTTGGGAGTCGCCGGCTCGCTCGTCTCTGTTGTGCTCCATGCTCTTTCGTCCCGCCCTCGAGGTCACCCACCTCCAGCTGGTGGTGGCCATGGTCGCGCTCAGCGCGCGCAGCGCCATCGAGCGCCTCAGCGGCTTGCGCGCGGGGCTGAAGTGGCCCAACGATCTCATCGTGGGAACATCCAAACTCGCCGGGGTTTTGGCCGAGGTCGCCACCAACGACCTCGGCCTCGCCGTGGTGGTGGGCATCGGCGTGAATCTCACGTACGAGGGGCCCGAGCACGTGCTCGCCACCTCGGTTCTCTCCCAGACCGGGCTCACCATCACGCCGCGCGCCCTGCTCGACATTCTTCTGGAAGAGATCGACTTTCGTCGCGAACAGCTCGACAGCGGCGAGGGGCGGGCCCAACTACGCGCAGAGTACGTGCACGCACTTGCGACCATCGGCCAGCACGTGCGCGTCGAATGCGCCGATCGCACCCTCGAGGGCTTCGCGCGGGGCGTCGACGAACTCGGGCGCCTGGAAGTCGACGTAGAAGGTGAGATCCTCATCTTCGCGGTGGGAGACGTCGTGCACGTAAGAGCGAGTGAGGCGCCGTGAGCGCGCGCGTCCTCGTGACCGGCGCCGGAGGCCAGGTCGGCCAGGACCTTCTGGACACCCTTGCGGGTCAGAGCCCGCGCGGAGGCGATCCGGCTTTCCTTCCCGACGGCGTCGCGGTGAGGGCGGGGGAGTTCGAGGTGGCGGGGCTCACCCGCAGCGAGTTAGACGTCACCGACCGCGACGCGACGCGGCGGGTGTTCGCCGAGGTGAGCCCCGACGTCGTCGTGCACTTGGCCGCGTACACGGCCGTTGACCGCGCCGAAGGCGATCCCGCCGCGTGCTACGCGGTCAACGAAGAGGGGACCGCCAACGTCTCGGACGCCGCGCGTGAATTCGGGGCGCACCTGATTGCGATCTCCACCGACTACGTCTTTGACGGCACCAAGGGCGCGACGTACCTAGAGGACGACGCGACGAATCCGCTCAACGTGTACGGCGCATCTAAGCGGGCGGGCGAACTGCGCTGCGCGCCCGAGGACACCATCGTGCGCACTTCGTGGGTGATGGGCGTGCGCGGCACGAGCGTGGTGCACGTGATCGCCGAGCGGGCCGAGCGCGGAGAGAGCGTGCGATTCGTCAACGATCAACGTGGCACCGTGACCACGGCGAGTGACCTCGCGCGCGCCCTCGTGAGTCTGGTGCGAACGCGGCCCGGCGGTCTCTGGCACGTCGCCAACGCCGGTGAGACCACCTGGTTCGACATCGCCGCCTACGTGGGCGAGGTCCTGGGGCGAGGTGAGGACTTCGCCTCGCCCATTGCCTCGAGCGAGTTGAGCGGATCCCAGGTAGCGCTGCGCCCCGCGAACAGCGGTCTGAACACCGCGAAGTTCTCCGCCGCCTTTTCGGCACTGCCCGAGTGGCGCGTTGCACTCGCACGCCTGGTGCGTGAGCGCGTGCGCGCGGGAGGCGAGTCGTGAGCGAGGTCGAAAACGACGTGGTGGCAGTCGTGGTGGACTACCACGCCGACCAGTTCTTGATTGAGTGCGTGGACTCGCTCTTCGACAACGGCGTCTCCCAGGTGGTGGTGGTCGAAAACGGCGAGGTCGGCTCGGTGCCCGCCGCGCTGCACGATCACGACGTGGTGCTCGTCTCCCCGGGGGTGAATTTGGGCTACGGGCGCGGAGTGAATCGCGGCGTGGCCGTCGCTCGTGCGACGCCCTACGTGCTCGTGTCGAACCCCGACGTCGTGGTCCACGACGGCGCCCTGGCGGCGCTGGTGGCGTATCTCGATCACCACCGCGAGGTCGGACTGGTGGGCCCCACGATCCTTCGCCCCGACGGGACGGTCTATCCCTCGATGCGAGTCTTTCCCAACCCGGTTCTGGCCGGGGTGCACGCCTTGCTCGCCCCGCTCTGGCCCAACAACCCCGCCACCCAGCGCTACCGCTCCACCCACGCCGACGGCGGCATCGACTGGGTCTCGGGGGCGTGTTTCTTGGTGCGGCGCACGGCCTTTGAAGAGGTGGGTGGATTTGACGAGCGCTACTTCATGTTTGCCGAAGACATGGCGCTGTGCTGGGCGTTGCGCGAGCACGGCTATCGCGTGGCCGCCACCGCCGACGCCGTCGTCACCCACGTCGAGGGCGTCTCGCGCGCACGGGTCTCACGCGAGATGGTGATCGCCCACCACAAGAGCGCGCTGCGTTTCGAGATGCAAACCGCGCGCGGCTGGCGCAGGCTTCTGGTGCCGGTGGCGGCCCTCGTGCTCAGTGCGCGCTTAGCCCTGGTGCTGGTGGCGCGGCCAAAAACCTAGGTCGGCGCGTAGACTGGCTCTCGGGGCTGCGGGTGGTCTGTGGTTGAAAGTCGATGCCAGTCGCGGGCGAAACGACCCACGTAAGGCGTCTTTGTAAGACGCTGAGCATGGCGCGGTTTAGTTGTAAGTCCTGGGTCTCACCGGTCAGAGCGACCGTTCAAGGAGTCCAGGCGGGTGTGGGGTCAAAGACCAGGTCAGCACTCGTGGCCCTCTTATTTTGAGCCGACGACCGGTAGGGTACAGGACGATATGAGCGTATTTCAAAAGATGTTGCGGGCCGGCGAAGGCAAGCGGGTGCGTGAACTGGCCGGACTGGTCGGCCCGATCAACGACCTCGCCGCGGAGATGGAGGCGCTCAGTGACGCCCAACTCCAGGCCAAAACCGTGGAGTTCCGTCAACGCCTCCACGACGGCGAGACCCTCGACGATCTGCTGATCGAAGCCTTCGCCGTGGTGCGCGAGGCCGCGACGCGGGTGCTCGGACAGCGCCACTACGACGTGCAACTCATGGGCGGAATGGCCCTGCACTTCGGCTGGATCGCGGAAATGAAGACCGGTGAGGGCAAGACCCTGGTTTCGACGCTGCCCGTCTATTTGAACGCACTCGCCGGACAGGGTGTGCACCTGGTGACGGTAAACGACTACCTGGCGAGCCGCGACGCGAAATGGATGGGTGAACTGCACCGTTGGCTCGGGCTCACGGTCGGACGCGTCGGTCCGGACCTCGCAGACTTCGAGGACAAGCGCGCCGCCTACGCCGCCGACATCACCTATGGCACCAACACCGAATTTGGTTTCGACTACCTACGCGACAACATGGCACGCCGCGCCGAGCACATGGTCCAGCGCGGACACCACTACGCCATCGTCGACGAAGTGGACTCGATCCTGATCGATGAGGCGCGCACGCCGCTCATTATTTCGGGGCCCGCCTCGGACGTGACCAAGCTCTACTACCAGTTCGCCTCGATCGTTCGTTCCCTCACCCGCGACGTTGACTACGAGGTCGACGAGGAGAAAAAGACGGTCATCCCCACGGAGTCGGGAATCGAGAAGGTCGAACGTCAACTCGGCGTTACCAACCTCTACGACGCCGTCGCTACAAACTACGTGCACCAACTCGGCCAGGCGCTGCGAGCCAAGGAGCTCTTCCACCGCGACAAGGACTACCTCGTGGACGCCGGCGAAGTGAAGATCGTCGACGAGTTCACGGGGCGCACGCTCGATGGTCGTCGCTGGAGTGACGGACTGCACCAAGCGGTAGAGGCCAAAGAACGCGTGCGCATTCAAGAGGAGAACCACACCTGGGCCACGGTTACGCTCCAGAACTACTTCCGTCTCTACAAAAAATTGGCCGGCATGACCGGAACCGCCGAAACCGAGGCGGCCGAATTCGGCAACACCTACGGCCTTTCGGTGGTGCCCATACCGACCAATCGTGACGCCATCCGCGACGACAAGCCCGACATGATCTTTAAGACCGAGGCGGCGAAGTTCGCCGCCATCGTCGAGGACGTGCGCGGGCGCACCGACACCGGCCAACCGGTATTGCTCGGTACCGCGTCGGTCGAAAAGTCCGAACTGCTCTCGCGCGAGCTCTCTAAGTTCGGTATCGCTCATGAGGTGCTCAACGCCAAGCAGCACTTCCGCGAGGCCGAAATCGTGGCCCAGGCCGGGCGCAAGAGCGCGGTCACGGTGGCGACCAACATGGCCGGTCGCGGCGTCGACGTGATCCTGGGGGGCAACTTTGAGGGACTCGCGGCACGCGACGTCCTCGCCCAGGGCCTGGCGCCGGACACGCCCGAGTACGACAGCGCCTACGACGCGGCGCTGAAACGCTGGAAGCCCATCACCGATGCCGAGGGCGACGAGGTCCGTGCGGCCGGAGGACTCTACGTGCTGGGCACCGAGCGCCACGACTCGCGCCGCATCGACAACCAGCTGCGCGGCCGCTCGGGCCGCCAGGGGGATCCCGGTGAGAGTCGCTTCTATCTGTCCCTGGAAGACGAGTTGCTGCGTCTCTTCGCGACCGGGGCCGTCTCGTGGGTGATGGACCGCGCCATGCCCGAAGACGAGGCGATTGAGGCCAAGATGGTCTCGCGCGCGATCGAGCGTGCCCAGAACACCGTCGAGGCGCGCAACGCCGAGATTCGCAAGGACGTCCTTAAGTACGACGAGGTGATGAACGAGCAGCGCAAGGTCATCTACGAGCGTCGCCAGCAGGTGATCGACGGCGAGGACATCCACGACGAGACCATCGCGCTCATCGAGAACCGCGTGGCCGACGTGGTGGCATCCCACGTGGGTCTGGGATACGCCGAAGAGTGGGACTACAACTCCTTGGCGCTCGACCTGCTGTCTACCTACCCCACCCAGCTGAGCGCCCAGGAGCTGGCCAATTACACCGACGCCGAAGAGATCGGCGCGCTGGCGGTGGACGAAGCGGTGGGCGGGTACGAGAAGAAGGCGGAGAACTTCCCCGGCGGCTTAGACACCGCCAAGGAGATCGAGCGCGACGTCATGCTCCAAATCCTCGATCAGCGCTGGCGCGACCACCTCTCGGACATGGACTACCTGCGCGATGGCATCCATCTTCGCCAGACCGCCCAGCAGGACCCCCTCAATGCCTGGCAGAAGGAGGGGTACTTGATGTTCGAGCACCTCTTAGAGGCGGTGGACGCCGACTACGTGCGCTACATCACCCACGTCGAGGCGACGGCCGCGGTGGAAGAAAGCGACGCCGAGGCCGACGACGGGCTGGCCGGAGCGCTCACCAACGCCAGCGAGGTCGCCCCGGGGGCGAGCGAACTGCCCGCGCACGCAACCGATGCGCCGACCGGCGCCGCCGCGGCCAAGCAGCACGAGAAGATTGGCCGCAACGATCCGTGCTGGTGTGGCTCGGGTCGCAAGTTCAAGCAGTGCCATGGCCGACCCTAGGGCGGAGAACGCCCTTCGACTCGCCCTCGTTTCGATCGAAGAGCTCGAGTCGCGGTGGGGGGCCGCGCGCGAGTACCTGAAGATCGACGCCAGCCGCGCGCGCCACGAACTGCTCAGTGACCTGGCCGCCGACCCCAATCTCTGGGCCGACCAGGATCACGCGCGCGAGGTGACCACCGAACTCGGACGGCTCTCGAATGACCTGGAGTCCTTCGACGCCCTGAGGAGCGAGTTGGATGATGCGAACGTGCTGGTCGAGTTTGCGCGCGAGTCCCTCGACGGCGGGGAGCCGGACCCCTCAACCTTCGAAGAGCTCGATCGCGCGGTCCAAACCCTCGCGCGCGACATCGCGGCGCTCGAAACCCAGAGCCTCTTGAGCGGCCCCTACGACGAAAACGACGCCATCGTGGACCTGCACGCCGGGGCGGGCGGCACCGACGCCCAGGACTGGACCGAGATGCTCTTGCGCATGTACTCGCGCTGGGCGGAGAGACGCGGATACGCCGTGGAAATCGACGAGGCGACCGAAGGTAGCGAGGCGGGGCTGTTGTCCTCGACCTTCATCGTGAAGGGCCGTTTCGCCTACGGCTGGCTCTCGGCCGAGCGCGGCGTACACCGACTGGTGAGGATCAGCCCCTTCGACTCCCAGGCTCGTCGCCAGACCAGCTTCGCCAGCTTGGACGCAACGCCGCTGCTACGAGACGACGCCGGCGAAGTCGAGATCGACGAGAAGGACCTGCGCATCGACACGTTTCGCTCATCGGGCGCGGGAGGTCAGCACATCAACAAGACCGATTCGGCCATCCGCGTCACGCACCTGCCCACCGGAATCGTGGTCTCGTGTCAGAACGAGCGCTCCCAGCACCAAAACAAGGCCCGCGCGTTGCAGATCCTCGAAGCCAAACTGTCCGAGCGCGCGCGCGAGGAGCGTCAAGCCGAGATGGACGCGCTCAGCGGTGCGCGCAGTGACAACGCGTGGGGCTCCCAGATCCGCAGTTACGTCCAGGCGCCCTACCAGCTTGTGAAAGACCATCGCAGCGACCACGAGACGGGCAACGTGGAGGCCGTACTCGATGGTGACTTAGACGCCTTTATGGAGGCTGAACTGCGTCGACAGCGTTCCGCATCATAAGAAAGTCCGGCGCGGCGGTACTCGCACCTCGATAGAACGGTTTCACAAGGTCGCCTCGGTAGAATGAGTCAGTCGCTGTGCTCCGAAAATCGCACAACTCTCCGATGAAGCCAAGGGTGTGAAGCCGTGATTCGATTCGAAAACGTCTCTAAGACATACAAGAACGGCACCCCCGCCCTCAAGGACATCTCCCTCGATATCGAAAAAGGGGAGTTCGTCTTCTTAGTCGGCGCCTCGGGCTCGGGCAAGACCACATTTCTGCGCCTGCTGCTGCGCGAAGAGCAGCCCGACAGGGGCCGGATCCTCGAGGCCGGTCGTGACATTGGCGACTTGCCCAAGTGGCGCGTGCCCTACTTACGGCGCAACATCGGCTGCATCTTTCAGGACTTTCGACTGCTGCCCAACAAGACGGTCTTCGAGAACGTCGCCTTCGCCCTCGAGGTGATCGGGCGACCGCGTTCCACGGTGGACTCCCAGGTGCCCCAGATTCTCGAACTCGTGGGCCTCAGTGACAAGGCCAAGAATCGCCCCCACGAACTCTCCGGCGGCGAGCAGCAGCGCGTGGCCGTCGCCCGGGCCTTCGTGAATCGCCCCCTCATCCTGCTCGCCGACGAACCAACGGGCAACCTTGATCCGTCCAACTCCGAATCGATTATGTCGCTACTCGAGCGCATCAACCGCACCGGAACCACCGTCGTGATGGCCACCCACGACAAAGCGCTGGTGGACCGCATGCGCCGGCGCGTCGTCGAGCTCGACCGCGGCGAGATGATCCGCGACCAGGTGCGCGGGGTGTACGGCATTGACGAGAGCGTGGCGATCTAATGCTCGTCTACTACCGCTACGCGCTGCGAGAGACCTTCGGGAACCTCTGGCGCAACCGGATGATGACCATCGCGGCCGTCTTAACGGTGGCGGTCTCGCTCTCCTTGGTGGGCGCGGCGCTGCTGCTCAAACAAAGCGCCACCTCAGCCACCGTGAACTGGCAGCAGAGCACGCGCGTGACCGTCTGGTTAGACGCCAACGCTTCGACCAGCGAGATCGCCGCCATCGGGACCCAGCTGAAGTCGATGCACGTGGTCAAGGACTGCAAGTACTACTCACAGGCGGCCGACTACCAGCAGGCCAAGCACCTCCTGCCCCCGGCCGAAGGCAAGGTGCTCAGCGTCTCGACGGTGCCCTCGTCGTACCAGTGCACGCCGCTGGTACCCTCGGACACCTTTCCCGTCGAGAGCACCTTTACCAACCAGCCCCACGTCTACGACGTCACCGGCCCGAACCAAGAGATCAAGTCGATGAACCACGTGATCCGCGTGCTCCAGATCGTCTTTCTGGTGCTCGCGGGCGTGCTGTTGTTGAGCGCCCTGGTGCTGATCCTGAACACCATTCGCATGGCGATCTTCACCCGACGTCGCGAAGTGTCGGTGATGAAGCTCGTGGGCGCGACCAACTGGTTCATTCGCGTGCCCTACATCACCGAAGGCTTCGTCCAGGGTCTGCTCGGCTCGCTGGTCGCCGTGGGGGCGGTCACCCTCTTGAAGGTCTTCTATCCCCTCCACGACGCTTTCGCGCTCGACTCCTCGTCGCTCTTCGGCACCAACCTGGTGGTAGTGATAGTGGGGGTCGTGATCGGCTCGGTCGGCTCGGGCATCGCGATCCGGCGCTTCTTGGACGTTTAGTCCGACTCCTCGAAGTCGAGGGCGAGTGAGTTCACGCAGTAGCGCAAACCGCTCATAGTCGGTCCGTCCTCAAAGACGTGCCCCAGGTGACCCCCGCAGCGCGCGCACAGGATTTCGGTGCGCTCGCGTCCGAGCGAGTGATCGGGGCGCGAGCGAATCGCGCCCTCCTCGCAGTCGTCAAAGCTGGGCCAGCCGCACCCCGAGTCGAACTTCTGGGCGGAGCGAAAGAGAATCTGGCCACAGCCCCCGCAGCCAAAGACGCCCTCGGCGTCCACGTGCAGGAGAGATCCGCTGAAGGGCGCTTCGGTGGCGCCGCCGCGCAGCACCGCGAACTGGTCGGCCGAGAGCCGGCTGCGCCACTGCGCCTCCTCCACAGCGATTTCGTCGCTCATCAGGAGTAGTTGGGCCGCGGAGCCTCGTGAAAGGCCGGCGGGAACTCGGGCTCACCGTGCAGCAAGCGCGAGAACGCGCCCGCGAGGCCTTCGGGATCGAGTCCGAGCTCGGCGAGCAGCAGGTCGGGCTTGTGATGCTCAAGGTATGCGCGCGGCACGCCGAGAATGCGGGTGGTGGGATGGGCCACCCCTTTCTCCTGGGCGCGCAGTCGAATCGCCGAGACCATCGCGGTGCCCGCGCCGCCGTGGCGGGTCGCGTCTTCGACGGTGATCACGCGCTCGTGGGTGAGGGCGTCATCGATCATGCGCGGGTCGGCCGGCAGGACGCGCACGTCGTACAGCGTGACCTTGGCGGCGTCGGCGCCCATGAGCGCGAGCGCCGCGTACGAGCTGGGCGCCATTTTGCCCACGGCCAGTACGCACAACGATCCGTCACCCCCCACGACCCGACGCGCTTCGAGACCCTCGCCCACGCGGCCGTCAAATGCCGGAGAGTCCGTCTTGGGATAGCGAATGGCACACGGGCCCTCAAGAGCGAGGGCGGTATCGAGCATGATGGGCAGCTCTTCAGCCGTCGAGGGCGCGAAGATCGTCATGTTGGGGATCGCCAGACACAGCACGATGTCGAGCAGGCCGTGGTGACTCGGTCCGTCGTCGCCGGTGATGCCCGCGCTCTTAAAGACGAAGACGACAGGAAGATTCAGCAGGCCCACGTCGAGATGCGCCTGGTCGAAGGCGCGCGAAAAGAAGGTGGCGTACATCGCGATGATCGGCTTGAGCCCGCCCATGGCCATGCCCGCGGCCGCGGTGACCGCGTGCTGCTCGGCAATGCCCACGTCGAAGAAGCGATCGGGATAGCGGTGCTGGAAGTCCAAGAGGCCCGTGGGCCCCGCCATCGCCGCGGTGATGGCGACCACGCGCTCGTCGGCCGCGGCCACTTTGACCAGCGCCTCGGAGAAGACCTCGGTGAAAGAGGTCGCGGGCGCGCCATTGAGCTGGGCCGCGGGCAACTTGTAGTCGTGCATCTTGAGGTCGTCGGTCATGGCCGGCTCGTAGCCGCGACCCTTTTGGGTGATGGTGTGCACGACAATAGGTCCGTCCCACTCGCTCGCACTAGCGAGGGCCACTTCGAGGGCGGAGATGTTGTGGCCGTCGATGGGACCGAGGTAGCGCACACCGAGGTTCTCAAAGAAGGTGTGCGGGGTTACCATTTCGCGCACCACGTTGGTGAAGCCGTCCAAGCCGTAGTAGGCGGCCTTGCCGACTCGAGGCAGGCGCGGGACGAGTCGCTTGAGGCGCTGGCGAAAGGTGACGTAGCGACGGTTCATCCGCAACGAGGTGAGTGACTCGGAGAGCTTCGAGACGGTCGGCGCGTAACTGCGCCCGTTGTCGTTGAGCACGACTACGACGCGCTGGTTGGAGTGGCCGAGGTTGTTCAGCGCCTCGTAGGCCATGCCGCCGGTGAGCGACCCGTCGCCCACGACCGCGACCACTTGACGGGTTCCGCCGCGCCCCGCCAGCTCACCGCGCTGCTCGAGCGCGACGGAAAGACCGTGGGCGTAGGAGAGCGCGGTCGAGGCGTGACTGGACTCGATCCAATCGTGCTGGCTTTCCGAGCGATTCGGATACCCCGAGAGGCCGCCGCGTTGGCGAAGATTCTTGAAGCCGTAGCGCCGACCGGTGAGGAGTTTGTGTACGTACGCCTGGTGTCCGGTGTCCCACAGGATGATGTCCTTGGGGGAGTCGAAGACTCGGTGGATCGCGAGGGTGAGCTCCACCACGCCGAGGTTCGAGCCGAGGTGTCCGCCGGTCTTGGTGACGCTCGAAATGATGAACTCACGGATCTCGTCGCTGAGTTTTTCTAGTTGGTGGTACGAAAGCGGTCGAAGATCCTGGGGCGACTCGATCGACGGCAATATCACGGCAGACAGCCTACCGTCGCGAACCGTTAAGAATCTGCGTTGTTCTGATGCGTGACGAGTGCGTCGCTGGCCTGGCCGCTACTCCGATGGGCTGGTAGACGCCGGAGTGCTTGTCGCTGTAGTGGAGGGAGCCGGGGTAGGGGTGGCACTAGAGGCGCTGTCACTCGTCGAGGGGGACTCGGTGGTCGCCGCGCCCGCGGTGGTGGACTTCGGCGAGGAACCGCGGCTGTCGTTTTTGTAAAAACCGCTGCCCTTAAAGACGATGCCCACCGCCGAAAAGACCTTGCGCAGTGCGCCCCCGCATAGCGGACACGTGCTTAAGGGCGCGTCGGTGAACTTTTGGACGGCTTCGATGCGCTCGTGGCACTGTTGGCACTCGTACTCGTAGGTGGGCATCGCAAAACTCCGGGTGAGACGGGTCGGTGTGACAGTGTACCGGTCTCGGGACCGCCTTTAAACGGTCGCGTAGCATGTCGCGGTGGACGACTTCCACCAACTCAGACGGGGCGGACCAGCGGGAACGCCCTTCCCCCGCGACCTGGGGCCCACCGAAGTCAGTGCGCGTCGCGCCCTGGCTCGTGGACGGGTGTCGATGTCGGCCTCGACGACCGCAGCGGTGGCGGCGAACACCCTTAATAAGGGCGACGTGCTCGCGACGGCGCGCGTCGCCGCCATTCAGGGCGCCAAGCGCGCGTCGTCTTTGCTGCCCATGGCTCACCCCGTGCTCGTGGGCAACGTGTACGTCAACTTCACTATTGGCGACACCTTCATCGACATCGAAGCCGGGGTCGACACGATCGATCGCACCGGGGTCGAAATGGAGGCGCTCACGGCGGTCAGCGTGGCGGCCCTCACCATCTATGACATGTGCAAGTCCAGCGATCGCGGAATGACGATCGAAGAGATCGCGCTGTGGGAGAAATCGGGCGGACGGTCGGGAACGTGGCGCCGCGAGGACGTCGCGGCCCAGGGCGCCGTGGGCACCTAGCTCGTTCGCCACTACTCTTCTTGCCGTGAGTACCATTCGCGGAGGAGTCGAGCAGAGCCGCGAACGCCTCGTGGCGCTCGTCTTGTTGCTCCAGCGGGCCTGGCGCTACGGAGCCATCACTCAAGAAGAGATCCTGCGCGAACTGACCATCGACGAGTACCCGGTCGCGGCCAAGGGGCCGCGCAAGATTCGGGCCTACGAAGGAACCGACTCCACGGTGCGCCAGAAGTTCGAGCGCGACAAGGCGCGCATCCGCGACCTGGGCTTTGTCATCGAGACCACGGTCACCGAAGATGGACTCGTGGGATACCGTATCGATCCCTCCAGCGGCTACGCGCCTCCCATCTACTTCACGCCCGACGAGGAGCGAGTAGTGCGCCTCGCGCTGCGGTTCTGCGGATTTGGCAAGTCGGGAGCCTTTAGCGTCTTTAACGACGTGGCGGCGAGCGACGGGGGACTCGAGGCGTCGAACTTCTACACTCCGGTGCTGCGCGCGCTCAACCTTCGCCGCGTCCTGTCCTTCGACTATCTCTCGGCCGTCAACAAGACCCGAGTCGTGGAGCCGCTGGTGATTGACGTCTTTAACGGCGCCAGCTATCTGGTGGCGCGAGTTCAAGAGACCCGCGAAATTAAGGGGTACCGCTTCACTCGCATGACCTCGATGCCCGAGGTTCTCGCCGAGAACTTTGACGCGACCGATAACGACGTCGAGGTCGCGCGCGCGTGGCGCCCCGAGTACGCCAAGTCGCTGCGCCCCTTTGAGGTGGTTGTCTCCACCAACGAGGCCTACGCCGATCTGCTGGTTCGCCAGTATCCCCAGGCGGTGGCCGCCGCGAAGAAGAACGGCGCGGTCGAGGTGGCAATGACCTTCGAAAGCCCGCGCGCGGCGCTGCGCTTTGTTCTTGACGGCGCGGATCGGGTGCGTCTGCAGTCCCCCAAGTCTCTCAAGTCAGAACTCGAAGAGTGGCTGCGCGGCGTCAACCGCGGCGAGGTGCCCAGCGCGAACCAACTCGCCTTCGACTCGGCTCCCGCGAACGACGTGCTCGGCCAGACGCTCCAGTTGCTCCATGCGGTCTACGCCAGCGACGACGGCCTGCGCATCAGCGAACTCGCACGGCGATTCTCGCTCTCTAACGAGCACGTGCGGCTCATCATGGACCGGCTGGTCTCCTTAGAGCCCATGGCCGAATCCGTCGACGGCACTAGCCGCTTTCCCGCGCACGTGCTCAAAGAGTGCGACGACTGGGACGACGAGGCGAACGACGACTCGCTCTACCGCGCGGACTTCTCGGACCTGCCCGAAGGCAGCGAGGATCCCTCGGCCTTTATGTGGCGCGACCTCTTCGAACTCAATATCGCCCTGCGCGAGGCGTCGCGCCTCTATACCGATCCGGCGATCTTCTCGGCCATCGAGAAGATCGAACGAGCCACCAGCGCTCCCGTGCAGGTCGAGACGACCACGAGCGAGGCGCTGCTCGACCAAGTAGAGCGGGCGATCGAGGCCGGCTCCCAGATCAAGATCGTCTACACCTCCAGCGAGAGCGACGAGGCGCACACCCGGGCCATCGAGCCCCGCGAGATGAAGGTTCTCAACGGACACACCTACGTGCGCGCCTACTGCACGTCGCGCGAGGCGTGGCGCACGTTCCGCGTGGATCGCATCAAGGACGTGCTGGCCACCTCCCCGGCCCCCGAGCGGCCCCGCGATCCCGTGCCGAACTGGCTGACCCAGGTCGGCGAGGAGGGCGACGAAGTAGTGGTAATTGTCGTCGCGGACAATCGCTGGCTCTTCGAACCGCTGCCCGGTGCGGTGTGGCGAAGTTTGAAGGACGCGCGTCACGCGGTCAAATTCCGCGTCAGCGAACCTCGATTCCTCGACTACCTCATGCTGCGCGCCGGGCCGGGGTCGGTCGTAGCGACCGATAAATACGCCCAGGCGGGCCACGAGCTCGCTCGAAAGATCGCCGCCCAGCTCTAAGCGACCGTTGGGCCCCGAAAGGGGAGTGCGGTGCTTCGACTTCTGCCACGTCGTTCGCGCGACGTCACGTACTTCACGCGTGATGGCGCCCACGAGCTCGACGGCCTTCGTCGCAACGGACCCGGCTGGTGGCTGCGCGGAGAGGGCGATGCGCGTGACCCCGATGAGGTGTCCAGGGTGCTCACGTCGAGCGATCGTGCCCAGATCGTCGGCTACGACATCGTGGTGGCCGCACCGCGACCGCTCTCCACGCTCCTCGCGGTCGATCCGGCGCACGCCCGGGGCCTGGTGGACGCCCATCGGGTATCGGTCCGCGCGGCGCTGGACTACCTCGAAGAGCGCGCGGTCGTGGTGCGCGACGCGCGCCGGGGGCGACAGGGCGAGGAATCCGCGCGCTGGCAAGGCGCGGTCGCCTTTACTCACGGACTCAACCGACACGGCGAACCCCACTTGCACGACCACGTCTTGGTGGGCGCGCGACCCGAGGGCCACGACCGCGTGCTCGATTCGCGCGCGCTCTTCGCCCACGCGCGCGCGGCCGATGCGCTCTACCGGTCCTCGCTGCGCCACGAGCTCTCCACGCGCACCCCCTGGACGGCCTGGCGCTCCTTTGAGGGCGTGGAGCGGGTCTGTGAACTCGACGAGGGATATCGTGCGCTCTGGCCCGGGCATCATGGTGATCGCGGCGAGAAGCTCCATTGGAGTCGCGACGAGACGTTAAAGTCCTGGGCCCGCGACCTCACTCGCTACGAGCCGCTCGGGGCGCTGGCCGCGCCGGACCGTACGCGCGCGGTGCTGGACGAACATCGCTTTGCGGGCGCCCTGGAAGGACGCGACGTGGTCGCTCGCCGCCACCTCGTCGAAGCGTGGGCCAACGCCGCCGTCTTTGGACAGAACGCCCACGAGCTCACCGCGCAAATTGACGCGCTCTTTCCGCGCGCGCGAGAGCGCGCCGGCGTGTACGAGACGACGGTGCCCGTGCGCGAGGCGCGCGCGATCGCCGCGGTGCGCGAACTTGGTCCGCGTCCCTTAGGGCACGATCAGTTCCTCGAGTGGCGCGAGCGCTCCCTCGAGTCGTCGCGCACTCGCGCGGGTCGCTCCAGGTAGGGGAGGAATCGCGGGTCGCGAAAGGCGGGGGTCAGCTCAATCCAGTGCAGACGATTCGTCGCGTCGAGCCCGAGGGCGTATCCGTCGCGACCCCGGGCGATCTCACTCATGGAGAGCCGATCGCGCTCAACCCAGGAGACGCTGTGGCCGCTGGCGCGACCTTTGGCGTCGCGCTGGACGCTCGGGGTGGCCACGAGCTCTCGACCGGCCAGATGACGCAGCGTGTCCAGGGTTGCCCGGTCGGCGATGCCGCCCAGGACCACGGTCGTGGGAAAGAGCGAGAGGAATCCCTCGCCCGACGTTCCCCAGCGAGCGCGCGCCTGAGACAGGTCCTGGAGGCAGGCCAAGGTCACGACTCCCTGGCCCCCGCCCTCCGAGACGATCCCCGCCAGCCGGGGTAGCGGGGCGACGTTGGCCAGTTCATCGAGAGCGAGCAGCAGGCGCGCCCCGCGGTGATGGCGGTCGTACGTGGCGTGGACCACCTCTTCAATCACGCCGACCACCAGCGGGATCGAGACCGCCTGGTGCCGGCTCGGGGCCACCACGTGAAGCTGGTGGGGGCCACTCAGGAACTCCTCGAGGTCGAGGGCTGCTTCGCGGGCCGATGATCGTGCGGCCTCGGTGCGAACCCCGGCGAATAGCCCCGCGGCCGTCGACCAGATGCTCGATCTCTCACGTTCCTCGGTCGCAAGGACGCCGCGCAGAAGCGATACCGCAGGGTGATGGTCTCCGTGACGATCGGCCAGTTCGTGGGCGAGGTCGTCGCAGCGGCGCTCGTCGATGCGCGTGGCGAGGTCGCCCAGAGACTCACCCTGGAGTGCACACGCGTGCATGAGTGGCGCGACTAACGCGCCCGCGCGTTCGCTCCAGTGGTCGTCACTTCGATCCGCGCGACCGCGACGCGCGACGTCGAGAAGACTGCGCGAGGCCAAAACTGCGCCATCCCAACTTGAAGATTGTCTTAAAGGCGAATATCCGATTCGGTGCACTCCCGGTGGCGTTTCGACTGTTCCGGACGGATCGAAGAGCAGCGTTGCACCGTCACGTCGTGCGCGCGACATCAATGACACGACATCATTCTTCGTCGAAGTGACGACGCAAGAACTATTTGTCATCAGGAGATTCGGCACGATGATGGATGTCGTTTTTCCGCTACGAGTTGGACCCAATACGAGTGTCGAACGTTCGTGTCCACTAGTCGCGTCGCCGTGCGCACCGCGACCTAAGTAGATGTCGTGGGTCACACTCACTACGACCATCGGTCGTAAAAAATTTGCAAATGCTTGACATTGGTGTTGATAACGACTGAACTTTTGTATGTCCTTCTGCGGAGGAGGCCTACGTTGTCGCTTGCGTTGCTAAAAACGCAAGACGTAGTCGTCATCCGCGTGGGGACCGTGCACTGCGATCAGTCGCCGCACAGTCGTGAGACTGGGTGGCACATGAGCGAGTACACGACATATCAAAGCGGTGACTGACGATAGGAACTGAGTTTCCAAGTCCCAATTTGATTCAACGTTGAGTCCCAAGGAGGGAAAGTGGCACCAGCCGCGAAGAAGAAGGCTCCGGCCAAGAAGGCTACGGCCAAGAAGCGCCCGGCAGCGAAGAAGGCTCCGGCCAAGAAGAAGGCTGCAGCGAAGAAGGCTCCGGCCAAGAAGAAGGCTGCAGCGAAGAAGGCTCCGGCCAAGAAGCGCCCGGCTGCGAAGAAGGCTGCCAAGAAGCGCCCGGCTGCGAAGAAGGCTCCGGCCAAGAAGCGCCCGGCTGCGAAGAAGGCTGCCAAGAAGGCCGTGAAGCGTACGGTTAAGAAGTAACTCACTCTTTTTCAAGAGTCGGTGTTCGAGGGGGTCGAAAGACCCCCTCGAATGCTGTACGGCGGGCGGTCAGTCCTCGTCGTAGCTAGTCGTCGTCGAGATCAGACGGCTCGTCAACGTCGAAGCGCCAGGGGCTGTCGAGCACGAGATGACACGCGACATCGAGGCGCTGGGACTCGCGAACATGGCGAGCGGCGGAGTCTGGACCGTAGCGGAAGTGAAAGTCGAGCCCGGTCGGCAGCGCGAGCACGTTCGTCCCGAGTCCGCGGTGGTCCGCGAAGATTGAGACGCCGGCCCCGGGCCGGTAGTCGCCGAGGCCCTCGGGGTGTCGCAGGTCGCCGTGGGCCACGACCAGGCGTGAATAGCGCGAGGCGAGGCTGCGGTAGGCGAGTTGCACCGCGCCATTGAGACTTCGCGCCGACGTTACGAGGACCTCGGCACCCACATCGTGGGCGAATCTGGTCACGTCGGGCGATTCGCTCAGCACGATGACGGGCCCGGGCGCGCAGGCGAGGACCACTTTTTCGGCGAGGTCGCGCGCGATTGCCTCGGCGTTGTCGAGGCCCGCGCGACGAAGTCGATCCTTAGCGCGCGCGAACTCTTTGACCGGGACGACGAAGGCCAGGTCTCTCACGGGGATGAATCCTACGGGCGAGCCTCGTCGGTACGATTTGGGGGTGGCTCGCCGTAACCTTCTCGCCTACGAGCGCGCGCTCGTCGCTCGCGGCGAGGTGGTGGTGGGCATCGACGAGGTTGGCCGCGGTGCGCTGGCGGGCCCGGTCACCGTGGGCGCAGTGGTGCTCACGCACGCCTCGCGTGCACCCCGCGGTCTCAACGACTCCAAGCAGCTGAGCGCCGCGCAACGCGACGCTCTCGTCGCCCCGTTGGAGTCGTGGGCGTCGGACTGGGCGCTCGGCTCCTCGAGCTCCCAGGAGATCGATCGATGGGGGTTGCGCCTGGCCCTGGCGGTGGCGGCGACGCGCGCGCTCGACGCTCTTAACATCGCCCCGACGCACGCGTTAATCGACGGTCCGTTCAACTTGCTCGACGCGCCGCTACGCCTTGAGGACCAGTTCGGTGACGTCCCCGCGTTGCGCTACGCGGACATCTCGCACACCACGCTCGTCAAAGGCGACGCTCTCAGCGCGTCGATCGCCGCGGCGTCGGTGCTCGCCAAAGTGCATCGCGATCGCATGATGGTGGGGCTGGCCGGCGAGTACCCCGTCTACGGGTGGGACGCCAATAAGGGCTACGGCGTTCCCGCTCATCTGGCGGCACTGGTGGACGAGGGGCCGTGCCACTACCACCGTATGAGCTGGAAGCTCACGTCCTGAGACGGATCTACTCGGGTTCTCGAGCGAGTCGTGTCAGTAGTGCAGGTATTCGGGTAGTAAATCCGAGAGGCCGTTGGTCGCCCACCCGGCCGAACTCTTGAGGCTGCGAGAGGTTTCGACGAGCGTCTCGGGAGTGGGTAAGTAGAGCACCGGCAACTGGTTCGCCGCGTACTGCTCGTAGGCGCTCAAAGAGGACTTGCCCGACATGGCGGCGGCGAGCAGAGCGTTCATCTCGGTGTCGCTGTAGCCGCCCCAGTTGGCCGAGGCGCCCTGGAGGAACGTCTGTTCGCCCGAGGGATAGAGGTTGGGCTGGTAGGTCCAGTTTTGGCCGGTCCAGCACATCGACCACAACGTGGTGCTGGTGGCGGTGCACTCGCTGGCGAGGAGATTGAACGTGGTGGCGGTCGCGGTGACCGCCACGCCGATGCTCTGCCAGCCCGCGACGAGGGCGTTGACTGTGGCGTCAATGGTGGGGCTGCCGGTTAGGTAGAGCAAGGTAAAGCTAAGGGACGCTCCCGCCTGAACGTTGGCACCGCAGTGCCCGGCCCCCGAGCCGGCGTTCATGCAGGTCATGATGTCGTTGACCTCACTCCACCCGTGGCTGGTCAATAGCGCTTTGGCCGCAGCCAGGTTGAAGGAGTACGAGGATTTGGGAGTGGTGGAGAGCGCGGCGGCGGCCGAGGCGGGCAGGGGACTGAAGGTTGCGGTCGCGTAGTTGTCGTAGACGCCGCGCACGATGCTCGGCTCATTGATCGCCTCTTGGAGCGCTTGGCGAACGTACAACTGTTGGAACTCCGCCTGAAGCGGATTCGTCGAGGCAAAGTTCAAGTCGGCAAAGTCGAAGCCGTAGGGCTGGATCACCGAGAGTCGGTACTTGGCGTTGAGCGCGGGCAGATTCGGTCCCGGAGAACCCGACTTGGGCGCCCCGGCTAGCAGGTCCGTCGGATCGACGTAGCCGATATTGATCTTGCCCGACTCGAGATCGCCCACTTCGGCCGCTTCGGAGGTGTAGGCGACCTCTTTGAGGTAGCGCTCCTGGGCTACCTGGGGGCCCGTGTAGTGGGCGTTGGGCTGGAACGTCGCGTTGCCGGCGGCGTCAAAGGCGCTCAGGCGCCACGGGCCATCGTCGCCACTCTGCCAAAAAGCGGAGGTAAAGGTGCCCGTCGCGCTCGCCATCTTGTCGAGGTAGGCCTCCACTGACTTGCACGAGGCGTCGGTCGCTGCCGCTCCGTACGTGCCGGTCGCACAGCGACCCGCGGCGTGAGCCGAGACCATGTCCCAGCGATCCGCCAAGGGCGTGATCTGGGAGAGGTAGTTGTAGAGGAACCAGTTGGAGTTGACGGCGCTCTTCATGTGCAGCACCACGGTGAGGCCCGAGGCGCTCGCCCCCGCGAGCTCGTCGGGGATACCCACACCGGGCGTATAGCCGCCGTAGCCGGTCGGATCGGCGTGATAGAGGTTCAAGAAGAACAGCACCGATGACGCGTTGACGAGTTGGCCGTCGGCAAATCGCCAGCCTTTTAAGTGAATAGTCACGATTCGATTGCCGTCGCTCAAGACGGGCGCGCTCGCCAGAGACAGCGCCGGATCGTAGGCGACGCTCGCGCCCTGGCCGAAGTAGTACAGGGGGCGATACATGAGCTGTTGGAACTCGTTGATGTTGGCGGCTGAGAAGTTGAGGTATCCGGTGTAGGGAAAGATCCAGTTGGGCGCGGCACCGGGCGCCTCGGCGTAGGTGATCGTGCCCGCGGCCGCCACCGATGGGCGCAACATCCGAGGGGCCGCCCCCGAGATGTCCGACACGCCCAGAGTGAGGGTCGCAGCGGCCAGAGCGCTAACGGCCCATCTCCAGAAACGGTGAAAAGTCATTCGTTAGTGCCCGCCAGTAACTGCCAGTGATGTGGAAAAGCGCCGCCGCGCCGCTTCACGTGTTGAGTTAACTGTACCGGAGGGCACTCGCGGCGGGGCTTCAGGCGGTAGCGCACTACGTGTCAATACGTTGATATCACCCCGCTGCACTGCGCAGCGCCGACGCTGCGTCGCGACTCGAAAAGTCGAATCCCGACTCCACGAGCACTTCTGGCACCACGCGTTGACTGCACAAAATGAGCTCATCGGCCATCTCACGACCCAGGGCCACGCGCAGGGCGCTCGCCGGTACGCGAAGGAGTGCGGGGCGATGCAGGAGGGACGCGAGGTGGTGAGTGAAGTCACGATTGGTGAGCGGCTCGGGGGCGACGAGGTTTACCGCGCCGTCGAGCCGGTGGTCGAGAATCCAGAGAATCGCCCGTACCTCATCGACCAGGGATATAGGGCTCATCCACTGGCGCCCCGAGCCGAGCGCGGCGCCGAGGCCCAGGCGAAAGAGGGGAAGCTGGCGCGCCAGAGCCCCACCGTTGGCTGAGAGCACGATGCCGTTGCGACAGTGCGCGACGGACACCCCCCGAGCTTCGAGTGGCGCGGTCGCCTCCTCCCACTGCCGACAGACATCTGCCAAAAAACCTTCTCCCGGCGAGGACCGCTCGGTGAGTACTTCGTCTCCGCGGTCGCCGTACCAGCCAATCGCCGACGCGCACGCCACAAAGCCCACGTCCAGAACGCCCGCCACCTCGGCGAGCAGATTCGTTGAGGTCACGCGCGACTTCAGTATGCGTTCTTTTTGTTGCTCGTTCCACCGGCGTTCCCCGATTCCCTCGCCCGCGAGGTGGATGAGTGCATCAACGCGTCCCACTCGGGCCAGATCGCCCGCGTCGACCTCGCCGAGGGCGGGGTCCCAGCGAACGTGTGACTGTGGTCGGTGGCGAGTCTCGGGACGAACGAAGGCCACGACCTCGTCCCCACGCTCACCCAGCGCGTCCACCAGCGCACTGCCGATGAGGCCGCTCGATCCGGTGACTCCTACCCGCACTGTTCGTCCCAACTGCGGCCAATGACGTCAGCCACCTGCGCGGGGTTTTTGAGATGTGCGTCGTGACCGGCGTGCTCAATCTCCACCGTCGAGATGAGCGGGTTGACCTCGACAAGGCGAGCGCTCAATTCACGAAAGTATGGGGCTCCCGCGCCGTCACCGTGAACGTACGTGGCCGGCACGCGCAACCGGGCGAGGTCGAAGGGCGCCGATTCACTGCGCACCGCGCGCAAATCGCTCAAGAGCGTGGAGCCGTCGCGACGCCGAGAGTCGCGCTGGGCCTCGCTCAGGCGCTCCCAGGCGCGGTCCGAGACCACCCGACGAAAGAAGCGCTCGGATTCGAGTGCGGGATCGCCGCTTTGTAGGTGATGGCGGGACGAGCGACGAAGGACCCAGGGCAGTGGTGATTCGTAGTTGACGACCAGTCGTATCGATTCGGGTTCTTGGATCGCGGCGCGAAACGTCACCACGCCGCCGAAACTGTGACCGAAGAGTATGACGGGCCGGCGCCGGGCTTCGCGTCGCGCGAGAACGAGAAGATCGTCGACGTGGCGATCGAGGTCGACGGGTGCGAGGTCGCGCGAGCCCTGGTAGCCCCGGCGGTCGTAGGCGAGCAGATCGAAGCGCGCCACCTGTCGTGAGAGTCGCGCGAAAGAACCCGCGCGATCGAGTGCACCGTGCACGCAGATGAGTGCCGCTTCGGGATTTTCGACGCGGTGCTCGGCGAGGGCGAGACCGGCGACCGGCGAGTCGTCGACGAAGTGGAGTTGGCGCGCGGGAGACGCCGGAACGGACACGGGTAGACCTTACGGCTCGAGTCGCCCGAATCCCATCAATCAACGGCACTTCACCCCTAGGCTGGTGGGGTGAGTACCCCCTCAGATTCGACCCCGTCTCGCCCCGCCCACGGCTCTTTTGGGCCCAACGCCTGGCTCGTCGATGACATGTACGACCGGTACGTGAAGGACCCCGACTCGGTAGCCGAGAGCTGGCGCGCCTTCTTCGCGGACTACCAGCGATCCACCCTGCCCGCGGTGGCGAGCGCGGCGAGCGTGCCCGAGCCGGCACCGGTAAGTACCCCGGCGGCGGTTGACGCCGCGGCGACGCCGCTGCGCGGCGCGGCGGCGCGCATCGTGACCAACATGAACGCGAGTCTGGCCGTGCCCACCGCCACGAGCGTGCGCACAGTCGCCGCGCGTCTGCTCGAGATCAATCGCGTCGCGCTGAACGAATCGCTCTCGCGCACGAGCGGCGCCAAGGTCTCCTTTACTCACCTCATCGCTTTTGCAATCGTCAAGGGGCTTGGCGCAGTCCCGGCGATGAACAGCACCTTCGTCGAGGCCGTCGACGACAAGGGCACCCCGGGGGTCCGCCGCCACGAGCACGTCGGCCTCGGACTCGCCGTGGACGTCGAGAAGAAGGACGGAACGCGCAACCTACTGGTGCCGGTCATCCGCGACGCCGACACCCTGGACTTTCGCTCCTTCTTGCTCGCGTACGAAGATCTGGTGCGCAAGATCCACGGTGCTACCTACGGGGCCGATGACTTCGTGGGTGCCACGGTCTCCCTTACCAACCCGGGCACACTCGGCACGGTGCAGTCAGTACCGCGGCTCATGCCCGGTCAGGGCGCGATCTTCGGGGTCGGCGCACTCGCCTGGCCGGCCGGATTCGAGGCGGCCGATCCACGGGCCCTGGCCGAGTTGGGCGTGGGCAAAGTCATGACGATTACCTCCACCTACGACCACCGCATTATCCAGGGGGCGGAGTCGGGCCTGTTTCTTAAGTACGTGGCCGAGTGCCTGACCGGTGCGCACGACTTCTACGACGACGTCTTTTCGTCATTGGGCGTGCCCTATGAACCCGCGCGCTGGGCCAAGGACCTCCACGGCGTTGAAGAAGACGAGAGCGAGCGGATCCTTAAGCAGATTCGGGTTCAAGCGCTGATCAACATGTACCGCGTGCGCGGACATCTCAACGCCCACCTAAACCCCTTGAGCAACGAGGCGCCGCCCGCCCACGCCGAACTGGAGCTCTCCAGCTACGGGCTCACCATCTGGGATCTGCAGCGCACCTTCGTGGTAGACGGCCTGGCCGGACTGCACGAAGCGACGCTCGAGAAGATTCTGGCCATACTCCGTGACGCCTACTGCCGCACCACGGGCATCGAGTACGGCCACATCATGGATCCAGTCCAAAAGCGCTGGATCCAAGAGCGCGTCGAGGGCGTCAATGTGTCAACCTCCAACGACGAGCAGCGTCGCATTCTGGGTGCCCTCAGCGAGGCCGAGGTCTTTGAGACGTTCTTGCACGCGCGCTACGTCGGGCAAAAGCGCTTCGGACTCGAGGGTGCGGAGTCGACCATCGTGGCGCTGCAGACGATTCTGGACGAGGCCGCAGATCGCGGGGGCCGCGAGGCGGTCATTGGAATGGCTCACCGCGGGCGTCTCAACGTGCTCGCCAACATCGTGGGCAAGTCCTACAGCGACATCTTTAGCGAGTTCGAAGGCAACCTCGATCCCGAAAGCGTTCAGGGCAGTGGCGACGTCAAGTACCACAAGGGCGCCCGGGGTGTCTTTAAGAATCCCAACGGCGCCACCATCGACGTCTCGATGGCCTCGAATCCTTCGCACCTCGAGGCGGTCTCGCCGGTGGCCGAAGGCATCGTTCGCGCCAAGCAGGACCTCGTGATTCGACCGAGCGACGGTACCGAACAAGACCTTCCCGTGGTCGAGCACCCCTACCTCGCGGTGCTCATTCACGGCGACGCGGCCTTCGCTGGTCAGGGCGTAGTGAGCGAGACCCTGAACCTCTCCCAACTGTCGGGTTACCGCATTGGTGGCGCGGTGCACATCGTGATCAACAACCAGGTCGGCTTCACCACCGACCCCGGGGCGGCGCGCTCGAGCTTCTACTCAACCGACGCGGCCAAGATCATCCAGGCGCCGATCTTTCACGTGAACGGCGACGACCCCGAGGCCTGCGCGCGCGCCGCCCGACTCGCCTTTGAGTATCGCGAGGCGTTTCAGCGCGACGTCGTGTTGGACATCGTGTGCTATCGCCGGCGCGGTCACAACGAAGGAGACGACCCGTCCTACACCCAGCCCCAGATGTACAAGGTCATCGACCAGTTGCGCTCGGTGCGCAAGATCTACACCGAGACCCTGGTGCGCCGCGGTGACATCTCGATCGACGAGGCCGAGGCGTCGTTGAATGAGTTCAATACGCGCCTGCAAAGCGTGCTGGACGAGGTGCGCACCGTGCCCGTTCCGGTGCTCGACAAGGTACGCGTCGCCGACGTCCCTCTCGATCTTCCCGCCCCCGAGACCGGGGTTGATCGCGCCACGCTGCTCGATATCGCGAAGGCCACGGTGCGCGCTCCCGAGGGGTTCACGATCCACCCCAAACTCGAGCGCCAGTTCGCTCAGCGCGTGGCCCTGCTCGAAACCGGCGAGGTCGACTGGGCCTTTGGCGAAGCCTTCGCTCTGGGGTCGCTCGTTCTGGCTGGCTCGAACGTGCGCCTCACGGGACAAGACAGCCGGCGCGGGACGTTCTCGCATCGACACTCTGCGCTCATCGACTACGTCAACGGCGAGCAGTACGTGCCGCTGGCGAGCATGGGCGCTCCGGGATTCTTCACGGTGCGTGACTCGTCGTTGAGCGAGTACGCGGCCCTCGGATTCGAATACGGCTACTCGGTCGAGTCGAAGAACACGCTGGTGGCGTGGGAAGCGCAGTTCGGCGACTTCGCCAACGGGGCCGAGATCATTGTGGACAACTTTCTCGTTGCGGCCGAAGACAAGTGGGGCCAGAGGGCGTCGGTCGTGATGCTGCTGCCCCACGGCTATGAGGGTCAGGGTCCCGAACACTCCAGCGGGCGCATCGAGCGATACCTCTCTTTGAGCGCGCGCAACAACATTCGCGTCGCCCAGCCCACGACCTCCGCGCAGTACTTTCACCTGCTGCGGAGCCAGGTGGTGCGTGAGCGCTCCACGCCGTTGATCGTCTTTACGCCCAAGTCGCTGTTGCGCGCGGTCGTCACTCGCTCGCCCCTGAGCGATTTTGAGCACGGATCGTTCCAGAGCGTCCTCGACGACACGTTGGGTGACCAGGAAGCGGTAACTCGTCTCGTGCTCGCATCGGGAAAGATCGCCCACGAGGCGATCGCCCGGCGCGACGCCGAGTCGCGCAGCGACGTCGCCATCGTGCGCGTCGAGCAGCTCTATCCCTGGCCGGGAGAGGACATCGTCCGGGTCCTCGAAAAGTATCCGAACGTGCGCGACGTGGTCTGGCTACAAGAAGAGCCCGAAAACATGGGTGCGTGGCCCTTCGTCCACCTTCAGATGCACCACCAGTTACGGGGCCACAACGTCTCGCACGTGGCGCGCGCCGAGTCGGCCAGTCCGGCCACCGGTAGTGGCCTCGTGCACGCCGCCGAGCAGGCCGACCTTCTCGTGCGGGCGCTTTCGTGAGCCCTGCCAAAGCGCCACGACTACGCGTCGTGGTCGACGGCTCCAATCTCGCCACCGAGGGTCGCGTGTTGCCGAGCTTGGCGCAACTCGAAGAGGCGATTATTGCTTTCGGCGAGGAGAACCCCGGTGCCGAGATCATCGTGGTGGCGGACGCCAGCTTCGAGCACCGCGTGGCCGCTAGCGAGCGCAGTCGCTTCGTGGACGCCACCCTCGCCGGCGACATCGTCACGCCCCCCGCGGGCGCGATCGGTCGCGGCGACGCCTTCATTTTAAAGATTGCCCATCGCATCAACGGCGTGGTGCTCAGCAACGACTCGTTTCAGGAGTTTCACGAGGAGTATCCGTGGCTTTTCGAGGTCGATCGACTCATCGGCGGAAAGCCCGTGCGCGGCGTGGGCTGGGTGTTCACCCCTCGCGTTCCCGTGCGAAACGTCAAAGTGACGCGCAGCGTGAAGAAGCTCAACGTCACGTTGCCCAGCGGCGCCAAGCCCACCATTGGCACGACCATTGTCCCCGAGAAGCCCAAAAAGGCCCCGTCAATCAAGAAGGTCGCCACCAAGGCCGACAAGGTGACCGAAAAGGTCAATAAGGCTCCTGCCCGGGCCGCCAAGAAGGCGACCAAGGCCGACGCGCCCAAGAAGACGGCCGCCAAAAAGCAGCCCGCGAAGGCGCCGGTCAAGGTCGCCAAGAAGACGGCCAAGACGACTGCGCCGAGCTCTGCCCCCGCGGTAGCCCTCAAACGCGGTCGACAACCCGTCAATCCCGAGTCGGAGTTCGCCCTCTTCAAGAGCGCCTACCGCGTGGGATCGCGGGTGCACGGCGAGGTGACGGCCTTCACGTCTCACGGCGCAGTGATCAAGGTGGAGCTCAAGGCCGGCAAGCACGTGGAGTGCTACGCGCCCACGACCTCACTGGGGGATCCGGCGCCGGCGCGAGCACGCGACGTGCTCACCCGCGGCGATCAGCGAGATTTTCGCCTCGTCACCGTCGATAGCGATCGGCGCATCGCGGAGTTGGCGCTGGTGTGAGCGATCTGTCCCTGGACCCCGCTCACTGGCTCCCGCACCGTGACCCGTTCTTGTTTCTCGATCGTCTGGTGTCGATCGAGCCGGGGGTGAAGGCGAGCGCGCAGTGGACGCTGCGCGGCGATGAGTGGTTCTTCGCCGGGCACTTTCCGGGGCGTCCGACTACTCCAGGGGTCCTGCTCCTGGAATCGATCGCCCAGTGCGGCGCGGTGGTCGTGCTCGCGGACGAGCGCTACGCCGGACGGCTCCCGCTCTTTGGCGGGGTGGAAAAGGCGCGTTTTCGCCGCCAAGTGATGCCCGGGGACACCGTTGCGCTCGAGTGCGAGATGACCAAGCTCTCCGCGCGTGGAGGTCGAGGATCGGGTCGCGCGCTCGTCGACGGGGAGCTCGCCGCCGCCGCGGACATTTTTTTCGTGCTCGCCGACGCGGAGATCTAGCCGAAGCGCTTGGGCAGAACGGCTTCAATGAACGCCGGGCCCGGCGTGGCGTAGGAGTCCTCTAACGCCGTGACCAGTTCCTCGGCGGTCGTGGCCCGCACGCTGGGCACCCCGAGCGCCCGGGCCACCCCCGCGAGGTCCAAGGTGGGGTCGTCGATGTCGAGCAGGCGCGCACTGGCGGCACCTGCTTGGGTGGCGCCTACGCGCGCCAGCTCAAAGTTCAGAATCGCGTAGCTGCGATTCGACAGACCCACTACCGTCACGTCGAGCCCCTCACGGGCCATCGACCACAGCGCCTGGGGCGTGTACATCATCGACCCGTCGGACTGAAGAGCGAGAACCCGAGTCGCGGCACCCACCGCCGCGCCCAGCGCGACGGGCAACCCATAGCCAATCGAGCCGCCGGTGAGCGACATCCAGCGGTGCGCGGGCGCATTCTCCAGCGCCGCGCCGAGGTGGACGCCACTGGTATTGGACTCATCGGCGATGATCACGTTCTCGGGCAGCGTCGACGCGACCGCTTGGGCCAAGGAGAAGGAGTTCAGCACTCCCGCCGGTAGTGCCGGCGAGTCGTCGCTCGCGGTGCGCGCACCCATGAACGCCGGAGCGCGGAGTTCCTCGGTCAGCGCCTCGAGGGCGGGGACGACGTCCTCGCCCGGGGCGACCAGGTCGATAATCTCGGCGCCGTCGGGCACCAAGCGGCTGGGAACTCCGGGGTAGGCGAAGAAGCTCACCGGCTCGGGCGCGCCGATGAGGATGACGCACTCCGCGTCTTTGAGCTGATCGATGGCGAACTCGCTCAGATAGTTGAGCCGTTCGGGCGTAGGTACTCCGCCGCCGCGCGCCGCAATAGTCGGAAAGGTTTCGCTCAGCACTCGAGCGGACGTGGCGGCCCCGACGCGTTGGGCGAGGATCAGGCTCTGGGCGCTCAGCGTTCCGCCGAGCAAGATGACGGTGCGACGTGTACGCAGGACGTGCACGGCGAGTGAGAGTTCGTCGGCCCCCACCGCGGCGCGCGACGACGGCGCCGCCAGGGGCCACGGCGACGCGGCCGCCACGTCGTTCCAACTCACGTCGGCCGGCACGACCAGCGTGGCGACACGCCCGGGTGGTCCATAGCTCGCCGACAGGGCGTCCGCCACGTCGCGCGCCAGTTCGTTCGCGTCTCGACTGCGTCGATACCACCCTTCCAGGGGCGCCGCCAGGGACTCAATATTGCTCTGGAGCGGAGCGTCGTAGACGCCGTGGTACGTGGCGTGATCACCCACGATGTTAAGAAGCGGCACGTGAGCGCGCCGAGCATTATGCAAGTTGGCCCAGCCGTTCGCTAGTCCCGGACCCAAATGCAACAAGGTGGCGGCGGGCTGTCCGGTGACGCGCGCGTAGCCGTCGGCGGCGCCGGTCGCTACCCCTTCAAAGAGGCACAAGACCGCGCGCATCTCGGGCGCGTCGTCTAAGGCGGCCACGAAGTGCATCTCAGAAGTTCCCGGATTCGCGAAGCAGACTTCCACCCCGTTCGCGCGAAGGGTGCCGAGTAGGGCGTGGGCGCCGTTCACGGACGTGCGCTGGGAGAGAACACGTTCACGCGTGCGAACTATACAGGCGCGGTGTTCATCGAGTGCGGCTGGTCTCGTCTAACTTCGCCAGGCTCTCGGCCAGCGACGCCTTGATCGCGTTGAGGCGGGCCTTACGCGCGTCGCCCACGAGGGGCGCGTTTCGTTTTTCGATCTCGCTCACTACGGCCTCAATAGGGGCGAGAAAGCGTGAGGGAGCTCGGTCGGGGTAGCGCGGGTCGTTGCGCCCGCGACTCCACGTGAGCAGCAGCGACTGTTCGGCCCGGCTGAGGGCGACGTAGGCGAGGCGCTGTTCTTCGGCGAGCTGCTCGGGCGAGGTCGCGTTGTAGTTCGGTAGTTGGCCCTCCGCCCAACCGATTACCGCCACGTGCTGGAACTCCAGTCCCTTGGATCGGTGGATCGTCGAGAGGGCAACGGCATCGCGATCGGGTTCCTCGACGCGCCGCGACGAGGTTTCTTGAGCGAGGTCGGAAGCGGGGGAGTGCTCGGGGCCGCGGCGTTCGTAGGGAATGTTGGCCGCGTCGAGGTAACTGGCGACGAGCTCTAACTGGGCGTTGGTGCGCGCGAGTACCGCCAGGGAGTGCCAGGGACTTCCGGGCTGGTGTTTGGCCGCCAGCCAGGTGGCTACGTGCTCGGCCTCGTGTGCGTCGGTGTCGTAGGCGCGGATGAGGGGCGCCTCGCCCTCCTCCTTGGCCGGCTCAATGCCCCGCGCACCTTCTTCGAGGAGAGTGTTGGCCACCGCGATGATGTTGGCCGTCGAGCGGTGATTGCGCGTGAGATCTAGAACCACGGTGTCGGGCCAGGTCACCACGATGTCGTTCATCAGAGACGGCGCCGCCCCGTTGAATCCGTAGATCGACTGATTGGGGTCGCCGACACAGAAGAGGTCCGGGTCGTCGCCGGCCATCTGGCGCAAGAGCATGAACTGAAGCGGGTTCATGTCCTGGGACTCGTCGACGTAGAGCGATCGGTTCCGATAACGAAAGGACGCCAACACGTCGGGTTCCTCGCGCAACAGGGCGATCGCCTCGCTCAAGAGAAGGTCGAAGTCCAACAGGCCCCGGCTGCGCGTGAGACCCACGTAGCGGTCGATGACCTCGGCGAGTTGAGCGGGGGGCAGGGGAGCGTCGCGGCGCAGGCGCCGAGCGCTCTTGGCGTAGGTCGCGCCGTTGAAGCCCTGGGAGAGCGCCCAGCCGATCTCCTGCTCCAGACGAGGCAGTTGCCAGTCGTCGAGTTTGACCTCGCCGCTTTCGCGCAGCTGCACGGCGAGAGAACCGACGAGCTTGCGGCGATTGGGCTCGAGCGTCAGGGGCCGCAGGTGATGGTCCTGGCGGTACTGGGTGACGATGGTGAGCGCGGCGCGGTGGAAGGTTCCCGCGCGCACGTCGCGTATTCCGGCGCGAAACAGGCGCTTACGCAGCTCGTCGCCGGCTTTGCGGGTGAACGTCATGGCCAGAATCTGGTCCGGCGACACCTCGTCGTCGCTGACGCGGCGCTGAATGCGCAGGGTGAGAACGTGGGTCTTGCCCGAGCCGGCCGTCGCACGCACCAATAAGCGACGCGCGGAGGACATCACCGCTTCTCGCTGCTCGGGCGTCAGCCCGATCAAGAGTTCGTGGGAAAAGCTCGCCTCATCCATCGACGCCACGCTAATGGCCGATCGTGACGTGGTTCAGGGCGCGCGAGGCGCTCGGTAACCTCTGTACGTGCTGCGCAGTTTCGCTGAGTCGGGGATCTTTGGGGAGGCCTACGGCACCGGAGAGGTGCGCGTCGTGTGGCTCCACGGCTGGGCGCGCAGCGCCGCGGATTTCGCGGCACCCGCGGGGCAGTTGGCCGAACGCGATATCTCCTCGGTGGCCCTCGACTTGCCCGGCTCGGGAGCGTCACCCCCTCCCGCGCGCGCGGGCGGGGCGAGCGCCTACGCCGAACTCTTATCGCCCGTTCTCGAGGCGATCTCTCCAGAGCCCCTGGTCGTAGTGGGCCACTCCTTCGGTGGCCGAATCGCGGTGATCCTCGCGGCTCGCTATCCCGCGCGCGTGCGCGCTCTGGTCCTCACCGGAGTTCCTCTTCTGCGCCTGGGACCGGCCAGAAAGTCGCCGCCGGCCTATCGCGCAACGAGGTGGATGGCGCGTCGAGGCTTGCTCAGCGACGCCCGCCTGGAGGCCGCGCGACAACGCTACGGATCGAGCGACTATCGAAACGCGACCGGGGTGATGCGCGACGTCCTCGTGTCAACGATGCAGGAGAACTACGAAGGCGACCTGGGCGCGCTGCGCGCGCCCGTCACTCTCCTGTGGGGAGAGCAGGACGCTGAAGCGCCTCTCGAGGTAGCTCATCGGGTCAGCGATCTTCTGGGGACGAGCTCGAATCTAGAAGTACTGGCGGGCGTCGGTCACTTCGTGCCGCTCGAGGCGAGCGAGGCACTCGCCGTAGCGACCCACCGGGCGTGCCAGGAGTGAACGCCGCCCTCGACGTCATCTGGGGTGTCGCGCTCGCGCTCGCGTGGTGCGCCCAGATGGCGCGGTGGCTGCGCGTGCTGCAGCGCGAACACTACGATCCGACCTCGCTGTTTCGCTTTCTCGGACGATGGTCCGCACCCCAGCGCCCGAGTGCGCGAATCAACAGTGGCTCCGCGCCGCGCCGGCCCATCACGCTCAGCCACCTGTTGATCGTGGCGATGGCGGCCACGATCATCTTTCGCCAGTGGGACCTGCTGATTGTCGCCGCGGCGCTCTACGGCTGGTTCTGTCCGCTTGGTCTATCGGTGCGCGGGCGCACGAGCTCACTGGAGTGGACTCGGCGCCTGCGAACCCTCGCGCTCGCAGCAACGCTGGTCTCGGTCGTCATCGCCGGCGCCGGCGCACTGCTGGCTCACCGGTTCCTGGGTGCGGTGGTGGTGGTGTTGGCCGTTAATCCCATTCTCGGACTCGTCACGCGGGCGCTGGAGCCAAGAGAGGACCGGCGCGCCCAGCACTACGTTGACCAAGCGGTGCGTCGCTTGAGCGCGGTCGCGCCACGAATCGTCGCCATTACGGGCTCGTACGGCAAGACCTCGACCAAGAACTACGTGAGCGCCCTGCTCGGATCCTCGATGGGCGTGGTCGCTTCGCCGCGCAGCTTCAACAACCGCGCCGGCCTCTCTCGGGCCATCAACGAGAATCTGGCCGAGGGGACGCGGATCTTCATCGCCGAGATGGGCACCTACGGCCCGGGAGAGATCGCCCAGCTGACCTCGTGGTGCGTTCCCGACATCGCGGTCGTCACCGCGATCGGCCCGGTGCACCTCGAGCGCATGGGCAGCCTGGAAGTGATTGAGCGCGCGAAGCGAGAGATCACCGAGCGCGCCACCACCGTCGTGGTAAACCTCGACGACCTGCGCCTGGCCGGTTGGGTGCGAGAGCTGCGAGATCAGGGCAAGCGCGTGGTCACCGCCGGTTCTCGCATGGTGGACGCCGACGTGCGGGTGGCGTCGTCCCAGCATCGCTGGAGCGTCCTCGTGAACGGCGAGGAGATCGCCGAGCGCGAGGAAATACTGGGCGTGCAGCCCACAAACCTGGCGTGTGCGATCGCGGTCGCCCTCGAACTCGGAGTCGACGTCTCTTCGCTGGGCTCGCGTCTCGGCGACGTCGAACCGGTCGCGAACCGTCTGAACGTCGCGACCTCCCCCGCGGGCGTGGTGGTGGTAGACGACACCTTCAACGCCAACCCCGCGAGCGCGATGGTGGCGATTCGCACCTTGGCGTCCCTCGAGATCTCGGGGCGCCGGGTCGTGGTCACCCCGGGACTGGTGGAGTTGGGTCCCGAGCAGTACGGGGAGAACCTCCGGCTGGCCCAATCAGTAGAAGCGGTTCCGGCAGAACTCGTGGCGATCGGCCGCACCAACATCGTCGCGCTGAGCGCGGGCTCGACGTTCCCGCCGCGGCGCTTTGACACTCGCGATGACGCCGTCAAATGGATACGAAAGAACCTGGTGCCCGGAGATGGCGTGTTGTTCTTGAACGACCTGCCTGACCACTACCCTTGATGAGTTATGAGCGTGGGCGAGGTGACCGGTGGCTAGCGGCGTTCTCTTCGGGGGGCCCTCGCCCGAGCACGACATTTCGATCCTCACCGGGCTCCAGGCGCTGCGCGAGCTCTCGACCACCGAGCGCGACTTGCGGGGTATCTACTGGACCAAGTCCGGTGCCTACTACCTCATCGACAGCGCCGTCGAGGCCGAGGCGTTCTTAGAGGGCGTGCCCAAGGGCGCGAGCGAGCTGTCGCTGCGCCTGGGCGACGAGGGCGGATTTTTTGCGGCGGGGTCACGACGGTCGGGAGCCAAGAGAGTCGACGTCGACGCCCTGATCTTGGCCACCCACGGAGGACCGGGCGAGGACGGGACGCTCCAGGGCGCCCTGGATCTGGCGGGGGTGTGTTACTCGGGCCCGAGCGTGGCGGGCGCGGCCCTGGGCATGGACAAGTGGGCCTTCGGTACCGTGATGGCCCAGGCGGGCCTGCCCACTCTTTCTCGCGCACTGCTCAGCGCCGAGACGACGGAGCTGGACTTTGAGGGTCCCTACATTTTGAAGCCGCGTTTTGGTGGTTCCTCTATCGGCATTGACGTCGTGGCCGACTTCGACACCGCTCGCGCGCGTCTGGGCACGAATCTTCACTTCGCCAACGGCTGCGTGGTCGAGCCCTACCGCGAGGACCTCACCGACGTCCAGGTCGCGCTACGCACCTATCCCGCCCTCGAACTCTCGGCGATCGAGCGGCCACTTCGCCAGAGTCGTGGAGCCGAGATCTTGAACTATCGCGACAAGTACGTCAGCGGCGAAGGTATGGTGGCCGCCCCTCGAGAGCTGCCCGCCACCCTCGCACCGGGTCAGAGCGAGGAGGTGGTGCGCTTGGCGCGCGCCGTAGCGACTCTGTCACTGGCGCGCGGGGTAGCGCGCGTGGACTTCTTGGCGAACGATGACGAACTCTACGTCAACGAGATCAACACGATTCCGGGATCTCTCGCCAAATACCTCTTCGTCGATCCGCCCCGGACTTTCGCGACGCTACTGAAAGACCTGCTGGCTGAGGCCCGTGAGCGACCAGCTCATCGCTACAGCGCCGCCGGCGCCGATGGGCTGGTGTTGCGCAAGGCCGGCGCCATCGCCGCCAAACTCGCGTAAACGCGGCACGCGCGTCAACGCGTCGCCCAACGCGTCGCTGTAAGGATCGATCAAGAGGCCCTGCTGAATCGACCAGAAGGCGAGTTCGTAGTTGCCGCGCTGCATTGCTGTGTGGTGCAGGGCAAGCGCGGACCACTCGCCGTCGCGAGCCAAGCGCGCGGCATAACCTTCGGCCAGAAACCACTCGAATCCGCGCAGTGTGCTGGCCAGGGGCTCACCGCGAATGAGGAGAAGCGCCTCGTGGCACAGCGACGCGGCGTCGCTCAGGGGCAGTTGGCGAGCCCGGGAAACGAGCGTGCTGAACTGCTCTACGTCGCTGCTCAGCCCGTGAGTCGCGTAGAGCCCTGCCTGGGTGACGGGGTGCAGGCGGGGACCGAGTACGTCCACACCCAGTGAGCGCCGCACGGCACTGGCGGTGTTGGCGAGGGTGCGTGAGGACGCTTCGACGTCTGCGTGCACCAAGACGCGCGTGCGCAGACGCTCGCCCGTTATCGGCTCGTGGCGATGGAGGGCGAGGTAGGCGACCATCTCGAGACAGCGTCGGCGCAGCGTGGGGGTGAACGGTTCCACCAGACCGACGACCGTGGGATCGGCGCGTAGCAGCTCCACGCACAGATCTCCTACTCGAGGGGCGGGGACCGCCGAGTGAGGCGGCCGAGTCTCCGCTTCGACGTAGGGGGCCACGGTGACCGCGCAGGCGCTCAACTCGTCGTCGAGGCAACCGGGGGCGCCGAGGTAGAGGACCACGCTCTGGCGCAGCGAGCGAGTAGCGAGTGCACGCAAGAGTTCTGGCTCGTCGCGGGCAAAAGCAATCGGGCCCTCGTGCAGCGCGATCACCTCGCGCTGGATATCATCCGCGCTCCAGGCGGCGCGGATCGGTAGGCGACCACCCTCGCGCGCGAAGCCGATCAAGGAGCCGTGGGCGCTTGGTCCGAGGTAGCACGCGAGTGCCGCGCGGGTGCCCTGAGTGGTGGGCACCGGTCCGGGAATATCGCGGACGTCCAGGACACCGTCTAGAGCGCTGTTCGTGAGGGCGAGGATTCGAGAGATGAGTTCAGGGTCTCGCCCGCGTAGCAATGCGATCGACTCATCGACATCAAACAGGTCATCACCTTCGCCGTGTCGCAGGAGGTCGGAGCGTCGCTTGGCCATGAGAGCGAGCGGGACGGGGGAGATCGGGGCGAAGGGAGGTAGTCGGTGACGGGGTGGGGGCGAAGATCCTGGCTCATAGGACACCGCAATCGCGTGCGGTGCGAGCGATGAGGCGTGATGGGGAGCGGCTAGAGCGAGTACGGCCACGAGCAACGCCGCGATCCAGGCGCTCCCGCTCGACTTCACCTCGCGTCCACGTCGCAAACGAGCGACGTTTCGCACGACGTGAATCAAGAAACCGATCCAAAAAATCGTCAAGACCGCGAGGAAGCTGCGGATGAGCAGCCCGTTTGTCTCGACCTCGGTCTGTTGCCAGCGACTGACGACCACGTAGGGCAGTAGCGCGAAGTACAGAGCCAGGGCCGAACCGTTGAGGCGTGCCCCCCGACTCGGGGCTATCCGATCGGAGTGAGCTGCCATGTGATTGTCGAGTTCGCCGAGGCCGCGCGGATCGTTACCTGGCACGTCGTGTCCGCGGCGATCTCGAGTTGCGTCGAGACCGCGATCGAGCTGCCCGCGCACCTCATCGTGACCAGAACCGCCGCGCTCGCGTCGACTTGCCAGGTCCCTGGCCCGCGTAAGGGCACGTCGGCCTCGACCAAGTGCGCGCTGAGCTGGCCGCTGACGGCTCCGCTCGAGGCGGAGGCGCCGGAGTCGTTCGTGCTCGACGCGCCGCTCGATTTGATCGCGACGGAGGAGGTCTCGGCGCCACTGACGGTCGCGGACGGCGCCGTACTCCGGTGCAGCGTCGTCGTTGTGGTCGGCGCGGGAGCGTGGGTCGAGTGGCGTGGCGTCGCCGTCGTTCGCCCCGAGGCTCGCGAGGTGGCGAGAACGGGCAGCGTCGTCGAGGTGGAAGTAGTGGTCGGCGAGATCGTCGTGCGCGTGTCGTGGCGCGTGGCCAGGTGGCGCGGTGGCGTCGAACTGGACGAGGCGGTCAGCGTGAAGACCAGAACCAAGAGCAGCACGGGGCTGGACCAGACCACCCAGTGCGTGCTCTTGAGTGAGTGCGTCAGTCTCATGATGGTCCTTGCAGGGTAACGGCTCGTCGGGAGCAAACTCGGGGCTCATTCACAACCTTTGATAACGCCTACAGCAAAAATCGGATGGCGAATCCCTGCAGCTCTGACTGCAGGGCGGCGGGCGCGCTGTGGTCGGCCGCGGCGAGTTCGTGTAGCGAGCGACCTTCAAACACGCGTTGGTACGTGAGGCGCACGAGACGCTCGTGCTCATCGCGAAGAAACTCGAGGCGAGTGAGCAGCGGCGACGACTCTCGCCCGGCACGCTCGGGCGGGTCGAAGGCGGCCACGCGCCGCCGCGCATCCTTTTCTTTCAGCATCCAGCGCCGCAAGCGACCGCGCAGCGCGCTCAGGACGTCGGGCGCGGCGTACGTGCGCGACTGGCCGGCCCAGTCAATCAGGAGCTCACTCAACAGCGAGATCGCCACCGAGACCATCTCGCTGGGCTCGTCGACGACGCCCTCGCCGAAGCGCAGTTGGCGACATACGCTCACCACTCCTGGCAACAGAGTCTGAAGAAGCGCGCGATGCACATCAGGGTCGGTCGCTTCTTCGAGTAGCGCTCGCACTATTTCGGCGCGCTCGAGCACGGTGCGCCCCCCGCGGGTCTCGCACAGGCCGACGACATCGCACAGGTCGTGTTGCTCGCCGAGATGAAGGTGAGGGTGGCGTTGATCCAGGCGGCGCAGCGCCGCGCGGGCGCTCGGACGACGTCCGATCCAGCGCCACTCCTCTCGCAAATTGGTCAGGATGTCAAAGTGGCTGTTCATGGGTTCCAGTAGAGGAACCGGCGCGCATCCGGGGGTGCTGGTTGCGGCGACCTTCGCAACGACATTTGTCATTCCCACATCGTTCAGCCGGGTGCGCATAGGACGACGCACATACGGGGGTTTAAGGTGTGGCGATGGACATCGAGACCTTCTACGAGCAAAACGAGGCGCGCCGCGAGAGTGCGGAGATCGAATTCGGCGACGAGTGGTCGGACGCGTCGGACAATGAGTACGAGCTGTCCTGGGTCGAGGCGACCGGCGAGCTCTACCTCATGGTTGAGCCCGACGCCCGGGTCAATGAGGACATGTTCGGTGACTTCTACGTGCAGGACGAACCGGTCACCGAGCTCACCGTGGTGGTGATTGGCAAGTTCGACTCGCGCGCCGCGTTAGAGGATCGACTTGCGGGCTGGGAGGACGCCATGCTCGAGGACAACTCGCTCGCGTGGCTCAAGGCGAGGATCAACCAGCCGAGTTAGGGATAGGGAGTCGAGGAGTCCGCGATCGTACAGAGTCGCGTGAGGGTCGCGACGAGGTCCGGAATCGGAACGCGCTCCGCCTCGTTGATCGCCGTCATGAGTGGATTCCAGCTTCCGTCTTGGGAGGTCGCAGCCGCCGCGGCGGGCGTGCCCTTGAGAAGTTCGCTGAGCGCGCCGGCTTGGAGTGCGCTGCGGCGAGTGGCGCTGAGATCCGGTTGTTCGCTGTGACGTTCGATCGCCAGTGCACGCTTCACGTAGGCGCAACTGGTGCGCGCCTCGCTCGTCGCACCGCCGGATCCGCACGACGCGAGTATCAGCCCAGCAACCGCGAGTGGAACGACAAATCTCGCGTGTCGAATCAGCCGAGCCACGAGTCCGCGGACTGCAGAAGAAAGTCGCTCACGCTTCGTCCTCGCTCGAAGATGTCGCAGAGCGGGTCCTCACCTTTGGCTACCTGGGCCAACGAAATAGCCCGACGCGCGACGATCGAGATGCGACGCTCGCTGCTCTCGGTGGGCGAGTCGAAGGTATCGGTCGCCGTGACCTCCAGGGGCATCTCCAAACCGCCGATCGGGGCGAGGTCGATGGCCAAGCGCAACAAATCTGGTCCCTGGGGCATCGGCGGCAGACTCCAGGTGAGCACGAGGGGAAAATGGAACTCGTCGGGCGGATCTACCTCGTCGGGTAGCCCCAGCACGGCGTCTTCGAAGGCGAGGAGCGTGCGCGGATCAACGTCGAGCTCAATATGTAGGTCTACCGGACCTCCGCATCCGTCTTCGGGATGAAGGTCGACCTCCCAGGCTTGGCGAAGAGAGTAGGTCTCGACGAAGTGGCGTTCGTCGTGCACGTGAAACCCGTGGGTGACCGCATGATCTTTAAGGTCCGCAACAAATCCTGCGACATCGATGGCGGCCATTACTACTCAGGTTAGTCGTGCGTACCACTAGCGTTGCCTCGTGAATAGTTCACTTTTTGAGCCTCTGCGCCAGTGCGCGAAAGAGATTGCGGCCGTAATTTCGCCGGGGGAGCGAGATGGATATTCCGGGCTCCGGGCGACTCAGTATCACCTTGACGTGGTGGCCGATGACGTCGCGTTACGCGTCTTGCACGGCGCCGGTTTTCGCGTAGTGAGCGAGGAGTCTGGTGTGACCGGTCACGGCGAGTACACCGTGGTTCTCGATCCGGTTGACGGCTCGACCAACTGCGATCACGGCGTCCCCTTCTACGCCACGAGTCTGGCCGTGCTGCGCGAGGATGAACTGGTGGCGGCCCTCGTGATCAACCAAGCCACGGGGGTCACGTACGAAGCCGAGCGGGGAGCGGGCGCGTGGCGCGATGGTGAGAAGATATCTTCCAGCGGCCAAGTCGAGTTTTCGCGCTCGATTGTCAGTTTCTCGGGCCTGCCGGGTCGTCATCTCGGCTGGGCGCAGTATCGCTCGTTGGGCGCCGCGAGCCTGGAGATCTGCCTGGTTGCAGACGGGTCGCTAGACGCTTTCAGCGTGGCTGCTCACTCGGGCCTGCATCCTTGGGACTATCTTGGCGGCCTGCTCATGGTCGAAGAGTCGGGCGCGGTCTGGGGGGAGTACGAAGGAGAGCTACTCGTGACTTCGGAGCGAGTGCGCCGCCGCCCGTGTTTTGGTGCTACCCAAGACGTGCTTGACCATCTTTTAAGCGCTGCACCCTTCTAAAGAACCATTGAGTCGACCGCTAGGCTTGACCATTCCGGGCGCTTAGCTCAGTTGGCTAGAGCAGCTGATTTACACTCAGCAGGTCGGGGGTTCGAGTCCCTCAGCGCCCACCAGTGTTTCAAAGGATTTTGGAGTTTTCCGAACTCGGAAATTCAGCTCCATCTCACACAAATCTCACACGGGACCCGACCGTTGGGTCGCCGAAGCTATGAGCGGGAACCTGCGATCGATCCGAAGTGGAGTTTGGGAAGCTCGAGTCAGCGCTGGCCGCGATCCCGTCACGGGGAGGCGTCGACAGATCAGCCGAACGGTGTACGGGGGCAGACGGGACGCGCAGAAGGTGCTCAATGAGATGGTGGTCGAGGCCGATCGAGGGGAAGTGAGGGGAACGAACGCTACCTTCGCCGAGCTCTGTGAGCGCTGGCTCGAAGTGGCGAGCACCGATCTCAGCCCGGTGACGGTTCGAAACTATCGAGACCTCTTGAAGAACCACATTATCCCCGCTTTGGGCAGAGTTCCCGTCACCAGGGTTCGCACGATGGACCTCGATCATCTTTACTACGTTCTTCAATCCCAACGCGGTGTCACGCCCAGTACGGTTCGCCACATCCACTCAGTCATTCGGCGTGCTCTACGACAGGCAGTGCAGTGGGGCTGGATCGGCGCGAATCCCGCCGCCAACGCGACCCAACCTCGTTTGGTGAAGCCGGAGATAACTCCGCCCGATGTCGAGCAGGTGGCGGAGATCCTTCGGGTGGCGAGCGAGACCGATCCGGAGTTTGGTCGTCTTCTACATATCGCGGCGACCACGGGCGCTCGACGAGGCGAGCTGTGTGCACTTCGCTGGAGCGACATCGACGTAGGAAGAAATTCGCTCATCATTGAACGCTCAATCATCGAAGTTTCAGGAGGAGTACTCGAAAAGGACACCAAGACCCACTCGTTTCGCCGCATTGCCCTCGATGAGGGATCACTCGAGGTGATCGAGGTGCAACGCGAATTCTCGCGGGAGCGGGCCGTAGAGGCGGGTCTGAGCCTCGATGCTGATGCGTTCGTCTTCTCAAGAATGCCTGGGGGAGCCGTACCGTGGCGGCCAGATCACGTCACGAAGTGCTTCGCCGCAATCAGAGATTCCCTCGGGTTTACGGGTGTCCGATTTCACGACTTGCGCCACTTTGCGGCGACTCGTCTCATCGCCGCCGGTGTACCGGTGCGCACGGTGTCTGGCCGTCTCGGGCACGCCAATCCTTCTACGACTCTCATGGTCTATTCGCACTTCCTAGAGGCGAGCGATCAAGAGGCGGCGAAGGTCATGGGCGGGCTCGTCAAGAGGGCGGATCCAACGCCTAATTCTGCTAAGAGTCGCTCGAGTGCGAAGGGAATTTGAAGTCATCACTCAGAGGACCTCAGCGAAATCGGCGCGAGGCAACTCCGACGTCGTCTCAGTCGACTCGGACGGCGTGGAGTGAATCGGGCGCCCGGTGGAGAGGTAACTCTCTAGGTGGGTTTTCAAAACGCGCAGAGAACTTCCAATGCGAAGGACCGGCACCGGAAGCTCGTGACGTCGATATAGGTTCCAGGCGGTGCTTCGGTGAATGCCAAGGATTATCGCGGCCTCACCGAGGCTCATGGTGGCACATTTGGTTGTGTCGATTGAAGTCAGTTGATTTCTTTCAGTCATGATCAGTTTCACTCCTTGTGAGCGGCTTAGCCGGCGGTCTACAAAGGAGACCTGCCAAGACCAGCGGTCGCCCCACTGTCGAGGAATATTCGACGACTTCCCG
>DASXFG010000032.1:0-71474 GCA_036489715.1 Acidimicrobiales bacterium
ACGGCGGGTCTGGCGACTCGTACATGACCCACATCGCAATCTCCCTCGGGCCGACCCACTGGGAAGACGCCGTCACCGACGAGGAATATCAGATCGAACCGACCAACGAGGAGTCACATGCCGACTGACGACACCCACCAGGACACCTACGACGAGGGTCTGCGAATTCGCAAGGAGGTACTGGGGACAGAACACGTCGAGCGCTCCTTGGCAAGCGTGAGCGACTTCTCGCGGCCCATCCAGGAGCTCGTCACCGAGTACTGCTGGGGAGTCGTCTGGTCGCGTGACGGCCTGGAGCGCAAGACTCGCAGCCTAATCAATATCGCCATGCTCACCGCGCTGAACCGCGGCCACGAGCTCGGAGTACACGTGCGCGGAGCGCTCAACAACGGCGCCACGCCGGTCGAGATTCAAGAAGTGCTCCTCCAGACCGCCGTCTACGTCGGAGCGCCCGCAGCTCTGGAGTCCTTTCGCATCGCCGATCCGATCATCCAGGAGTACCAGGCGTGACGAGCGTTGCGCTCGTGGGCTTGGGCGCCATGGGCACCCCCATGGTGGCCCGACTTCTCCAGGGCGGCCACGAGGTCGTCGGCTTCGACGTGAGCGCCGAGGCGAGAGATCGGGTGGCCGCCCTCGGAGCGGACACGGCGCTGACCGCCGCGGACGCGATCGCGCGAGCCGATGTCGTGATACTCATGCTTCCCAACTCTGACGTCGTCGAATCGGTGGTGCTGGACGCGACCGTGCTGGAGTCGGCTGAGGGACGCCAGTTCATCGACATGAGCTCCTCAGAACCGCTACGCACGCGCGCTCTGGCCGAGCGACTCAACGCGGCGGGCGCCGCACTGATTGACGCGCCGGTGTCTGGTGGGGTCAAGGGTGCGGTCAACGGGACCCTGACCGTGATGGTGGGAGGCGACGAGACGGTGGTCGAGCGCCTGCGATCGCTGTTGGAGGTTTTCGGTCGGGTCGTGCGCGTCGGTGACGTGGGGGCGGGTCACGCGGTCAAGGCTCTCAATAATCTCATGTCGGCGACCCACCTGTGGATCACCGGCGAGGCCATGGCGGCCGGGGAGCGCTTCGGTCTCCAGCCCGAAGTCATGCTCGAGGTCTTCAACTCCTCGAGCGGCAAGAGCGGTTCGACCGAGAACAAGTGGCCAAACTTCATTCTGACCGAGACCTACAACACGGGCTTCGCCCTGCGACTGATGCTCAAGGACATGCGCATCGCGACCGCCTTAGCCAAGGCCCAGGGCACGCCCATCTCGCTCGGCGAAGAGTCCGTCGCTCTCTGGGCCAGGGCCTCTGACGATCTGCCCGCCACGGCCGACCATACAGAGGTCGCGCGCTGGCTGGAGGAGCAAGCGTGATGACACGCCCGGTCCGCCTAACGGCCCTCTCTATGCTTTCGTTATGACGCCACTTTCGACCTCTCCGATTCTCACCCGCACCAAGCTGGAGCCGAACTCGTCGATTCCCATTCGCGAGCAGGCCGTCGCCGCGCTGCGCGAGGCGATCAACGACTTTCGCCTCCGTCCGGGCGAACGACTGATCGAGCGCGAGTTCATCGAGTACCTCGGAATCTCTCGTACGACATTTCGCGAGGCGATTCGCGAACTGGCGGCCGAGGGCCTGGTGACTGTTGTCGCCCAGAAGGGTGCGCGAGTGAGCGCCCCGTCACTGGCGGAGGCCCTCGACCTGTACGACATTCGTGCTTCCTTGGAGTCACTCCTCGTGAGCCGATTCGTGGAGCGCGCGACTTCCGTTGAGATGGACGCCCTGGTGGACTCGGTGGAGGCCTTTCGACTGGTCGTAGAAGAGACCACCGACACGGTGGCCCTCCTGAACTCCAAGGAGCGCTTCTACCAAGTGCTGATTGCCGGTGCCCGTAGCCCCGTGCTGGAACAGCAGTTGGTGAGTATCAAGGCGCGTTCGCGCGTTCTGCGAGCCACCTCTCTCTCGAAGCCGGGCCGCGCGACGGCCACGCTGAACGAACTTGCCGAACTTGCCCGCGCGATTGTTGCCCGCGACGAGAAGCGAGCGATGGCACTGTGCGCTCAGCATGTGCGCAACGCCGGCGAGATCGCTCTCGCCGGCCTCCGGGCCGGCGAGGGCGGCGGGACCGACCCCTCGGAGTGGCTCGGTTAGTTCACAACAAGGAGAGACCATGGCACTGACCCCCGAGCAAGAATCAATCAAAGAGGAGTTCATCAAGGTGCGCGGCACCTGGAGTGACTCCTGGGAGACGATCCTGGAACTGGACCCGCCCTTCATGAAGGCGTATTCGGACTTCTCCAGCGTGCCGTGGCGCAAGAACCATCTCGACGATAAGACCAAGGAGTTCATCTACATCACCGTCGACGCCAACGCCACGCACATGTACCTGCCCGGCGCGCGCACTCATATCAAAAAGGCCCTCGAGTTTGGGGCCACGGCCGATGAGATCATGGAGGTGCTGGAGCTGGCCGCCACGCTGGGCATCCACGCGATGAACATCGGCGTGCCGATCTTGGTCGAGGTGCTCAACGAGAAGGGACTGCGGACGGGACCGGCCGCGCTCAGCGAGTACCAGGAGCAGGTCAAGGCCGACTTCACCACGACTCGCGGATACTGGCACGAGTTCTGGGACGAGATGCTCGAACTTGACCCCGAGCTCTTCGCCGCGTACACCGAGTTCTCTTCGATTCCCTGGCGCCAGGGCACGCTCTCTCCCAAGGTGAAGGAGTTCATCTATATCGCCTTTGACACCGCCGCGACCCACCTCTACGTCAAGGGCCTCAAGCTCCACATCGAGAACGCGCTGGGATACGGCGCGACCCCCCAAGAGATTCTCGAGATTATGGAGATTGCGTCCACGCTCGGCATTCACGCCGTGACGACTGGAGCGACGATCTTGGCAGAAGAGATTGCCGCGCTGAAGTCTTGAGCACGACGCGGTGCTCGATCCGCCACGACGCGACGACCTCACCCCTCGGTGCTTGAGGCGGAGTGCGGAAAACGCCGCCTCAGCCCAGGTAGGCGTCGATCAGAGCGCGTCCGTTCTCGCCGATACCGGCGGTCGTCTTCTCGTCGACGATGTGCCCGCCGCTCAAGACGTAGATTCGCTCACACACCTCTAGAGCAAGGTCGACGCGCTGCTCCACCAGTAAGAGAGATCGCCCCCGCTCGCGCAACGTGACGAGGGCCCTCGCCATGTCCGCGATGGCGAGGGGAGCGAGTCCCAGGGAGGGCTCGTCGAGCAGCATCACTTCGGGATCGTTCATCATCATGCGTCCGATGGCGACCATCTGCTGTTCACCGCCGCTCAGAGACGTCGCCGGTCTCTTGCGGTAGCGCTCGACGACCGGGAATAGCTCAAAGACGCTCTGGAGCAACTCGTCGGTGCGAGCGGCGTCGCGGCGATGACGCATGCCCCCCAATCGCAAGTTGTCCTCGACGCTCTGGCCCACGAAGAGCCGGCGTCCCTCGGGCACCAGGGCGGCGTGTCCCCGAGCGACCTTGTGGGCGGGCATCTTGGATACGTCCACCCCTCCGATCTCGATCCTTCCCGAGCGATGGCGCAACAGTCCCATGATGGCCCGCAGCAGGGTTGACTTGCCGGCACCGTTGGGTCCTAGGAGTCCCACCGCCTCACCGCGGGCCACGTGCAGTGAGATGTCGTGGACCACGTCGTAGCGGCCATAGCCGCCGCTCAGGTGCTCGATGGTGAGAGAGTTATCGCTCACTGTCCGAGATAGACCTCTCGCACGCGTTCATTCGCACGTACCTCACTGGCCGGTCCGGTCGCGACGAGCTCTCCGGCCGCGAGCACCGTCACGTCGTCACAGACGTCGAAGATGAACTTGGTCTGATGCTCGACGATGATGATGGTCACGTTGCTCTCGCGAAGGGTGCGCAGTATCGCAGAGACCTGGTCGACCTCTCCAGTGGAGAGTCCGGCGAGTGGCTCGTCGAGCACCAGGATCGAGGGCCGGCCGACGCTGGCCACTGCCAGCTGGGTCAACTGCTCGACCCCGTGGGGTACGTCGGCCACTCGCGGTGCGGCCCACTCGCTGCCGAGGCCCACGTCGCGTAGCGCCAGGGTGGACCACCGATTCATCTGACGATGCTCGCGACGGGTGCCGGGGATGATCGGCCAGACGAGGGCGCGCTCGTCCAGGTGGCGAAAGCGGTGATAGAGGCCGATGGTCACGTTGTCTCGCGTCGAGATCTCTCGCACCATCGACGCCGTTTGAAACGTCCGGGCCAGCCCGTAGGCGGGCCGAGCGGACGCCGACTTGCGCTCGACGCGGCGACCGTACAGCGCGATGGAGCCCTCGCGAGGGCGGAGTTGTCCCGAGATGAGATTCACCAGTGTGCTCTTGCCCGAGCCGTTGGGTCCGATGAGCCCGTGAATCGTGGCCGGACGTACGAGGAGGTCGACGTCGTGCAAGACGACCGGGCCGTTTTGGTACCAGAACTCGATTGACCGAGCCTCGAGAGCGTAGGTCGCGTCGCGGGGCACGACGAACGTGCTCGCCCGGCGTTCGGTGCCCTCGCTCGGAGTCTCTGGCACCATGGCGGATTCTCTTCCGTTGACCCACTTGGCCAGAAGTGGCGTTCGCGCCACGAGCCGCGCGAGTCGAGCGACCAGGCCGACGAACCCCTCGGGGAAGAAGACGATCACGAAGATGAAGATCGCACCGAAGAGGACTTCCTGCCAGAGCGGATTCCACGACACCACGACGGGGAAGAGCCCCACGAAGAGCGCGCCGACAATAGGACCGGTGCGGGTGTTCATGCCCCCGAGAATCACCATGACCAGGATGTTGACCGCGAACGTGCCGTTGAACTGACCCGGGGTCAATGAACCTAGGAAGCAGAAGCACCAACCGGCCAGTGCCGCCAGCGCGGCGGAGAGACCGAACATGCGAATTTTGAGACTCGCCGTGTGCACTCCCGCCGACGCCGCGAACGGCTCGGCGTCGCGCACCGCAAGAGCGACGGGGTAGAGGGACGATCCGCGAATGCTCCACACGAGAAACATCGTGAGAAAGAGCGCGGCCATCGTGGTCCACACTTCCGCCGAGCCGGCCCAGGCGATGGCGTGGGGGAAGTTAGGAAAGATCGGTCCGATGAGCCCGGAGTAGCCGCCGGTGATCGTCAGATCGCTGATCATGGCGTTCACGATCAGGGTGAAGATAAAGGTCGTGATGGCGAAGTACAGACCGCTCACCCGCAAGGAGAGAAAGCCGATCACGAGGCCCACCACGCCCACACCAACCACGACGACGGGCAAGATGGCGAAGAAGTTCCACCCCGCGTGCATCGCGATGATCGTCGTCGCGTACGCGCCGATCGCGAATAGCCCGGCGTGGCCCAGAGAAAAGAGACCGTACATCCCAGCCACGAGGTCGAGGCTCAGGGCCAAGATGGCGTAGACCGCGCCCACCAGTAAGAGACCCTCGTAGTAACTCGAGCCGTGGGCCAAGAGCGCGGTGCCGACGACGTAGGCGACGATGCCGAGTCCGAACCACCCGCTGCGAAGTAGTCGCGGTGCGCGGGGACCGCGCAGATCACGAGGCAGTTCCATGCTGTCGCTCACGTCGCTCTCCGGCTGGTGAGTCGCCGCCCCATCGACCGAAAGTTGCCGCCCGAGACGAAGAGCCCGTTGGGCACGATGAGCAAGATGACCATGACCACGACGAATGGGAACCAGTCCGACGCCTCGGGGTTGATGTACGTGCTGGCGAAGATCGATAAGACCCCGAGCAGGAGGCCCCCGCCCATGGAGGCGGCCGGTCGCTCGATGCCTCCGATCATGAGAGCGACGAAGCCCGAGATGCCAAAGGTGTCACCCAGGTAGGGATTGGCGAAGGAGATGGGAGCTTCGAGGACGCCCGCGATGCCGACGAGCAGTCCTCCGAGCGCGAAGGCGAGGACCGCGTAGGCCAGGACGTTGGCCCCCGTGGCCGAGGCGGTGTCGGGGTCACTGGAGATGGCCATCCCTAGCTTGCCAAAGAGCGTCCGACGGCGAAAGAGCTCGACGGCGATGGCCGCCACGATCGCCACGATGATGGTGATGATCTGCTGCCAGGTGAGTTGGCCGCCCAGCAGTGAGACGTCCTTTCCGTTGAGCATCACCGGGGTGGGCAGAGACGAGGTTCCCCAGATGATCGCGGCCAGTGACTCCAGAATGATGCCGACGCCCAGCGTGCTCACCAGCCAGGCAAACGACAGTCGATCGAATCGCAACACCGCACGCACGGCCAAGAAGTAGATGATGACCGCACCGATAGTGGAGATCGCGACGGCGATGATCAGGGCTAGCCACACGTTCACGCCGTGCATTGTCAAGACGGCAACCGCCATGATCGCGCACATCATTAACTGACCGGTGGCGAAGTTGATGACTTTAGTGACGTAGTAGACGACCGCGTATCCCATCGCGATGAGTCCATAAATGGCACCCGTGGCCAGGCCGGTGAGCAGAGCCTGGAGCATCCTGTACCTTTCGGATCGATGGGGGGATCCGAAAAGGATCCTAGAAGGTATGTCAATGAGGGACCATCCGATCACTCCGCGCTAGCCGCGCGGAGTGATCGGATGGAAGGGACAAACGGTACGGCTACTTCACGGGCACCCACGACGAGGAGGACGTGCTGTACTTCACCGTCGTCAGTTGCGGCGCGTTGATCGTGACGTGGACCTGCTTGGTAAAGGTCAGCTTGCCGGTGAGACCCGGATAGTTGGTGATCTTGTTGAGCTGGGTCTGGACGGACGTGTTCTTGGTCGACTTACCCGCAGTGATCGCCTTGGCGAGCATGTAGACCGCGTCGTAACTCAGCAACGCAAAGGGCGTTGAGGCGACGTGGAAGCGCTTGAGGTACGCGGCGTTGAAGGCTTTTACCTTGGCGTCGGGCGCATAGGCCGCCGTCAACTCGGCCGAGATCACACCGTTCGCGTTGGCTCCGGCGAGGCTGGCGAACGTGTTGTCGGCCGACGTCTCGTCGTTGCCCAGAACGGTGAAGCTGTCGCCCAGGCTGTGCATCTCATTGACGAAAGTGGCTTCGTCCTGTGGCGTCAGCCAGACGTCGACGCAGTCAGCACCCGAAGACTTGACCTTGGCAATCTCTGAGTCCAGGGATTGGGTCGAACCCGACGACCAGTCCTCGGAGATCGCGTCGTTCACCAGGAGCGCTTTCTTATACGTTTGCTGAATACCCGCCAGACCGCCCAAGCCGTAGAAGGTCGGGTCGTGCAGCACGGCCAAACCAGTTGGGCAGTTGGCGTTGGCGTAGTCGCCCACGGCTTGGCCCCAGGCGTAGGTGTTCAGGCTGTTGCTCCAGGCCCACGGAGCGGGAGCCTTCGAGGGTCCGTTCGCGTAGATGGCGGGCCCTCCGTCGTCGATCGCACCGAGGTCGGGGAGCTTGTACTGGTCGGCCAACTGGACCGTGGTCGTCGCCGTGTCGGGTGATCCGAGCATCGCAACCGCACCATCGCTCATGAATTTCTTGAAGTCCAAGGCCGAAGTCGTGGCGCTCGCGTCGTCATTGCCCCACTTCAGGCTCAACTTGCGACCGAGGACACCACCCGCTTTGTTGATGGCATCAATGGCCATGATCGTTCCGTTGATGACGGCGACGCCGGTCGACCCATAGGCACCAGTCGTGCCAGCGATGGCTCCGATGACGATGGGCGGCTTGCTCGCGCTTGCGGCGCTCGCCCCCACGAAACCGGCGCCCGCTAGACCCATCGCCGAAGTGAGTGCTCCGGCGAGGGTCACGGTCAGAATTTTTCTCAAATTTCCCCCTAGATAAATGAACCCTGACCCCGCACCAACTCAGCACAACAGAACGGCGTCAATCGTTCGAACTGGAACTGCAACTGTACGACAATCTATGTCGATCAGTCTGAAGTGTCAAGAACGCCCTTGTCCTACTTGATGATTTGGGTCGGCGGGGGAGCAAGAGGTGGGGGGAACCTTGTACGACGGACTGCCAAGAACCTGTAAAATCGTCTGTGGCTGTGCGCCGTGCGTCGTACAAATGGCGTTTCGATACCTCGTTCTCACGCGAAGCAGCATGCTCATCAGTCTTGCGCGCTGCCAAAGGTGCCTGAGGCCCACCCTCGATGTTGACCATCGCTTTCTGACTCGTCAGGAAGATCAACGTCTTCTGGCCAGAGGGGTGAAGATCGCGAGGAGGCTTCGATGACTGCGGTTGCGTCAATATCGACGGCTGTCTCTGGTATACCCGCGTCGAACCAGTCGCAAACGAATCTCATTGACCCCGAGGAGGGTAGCGGTTCACACCAAAATGACTGGCGGTACGTGCGGCCCCCACCCCCGCCACCCCTGGTGCGCAGGGTCCGAGATGTGGATCCACTCGCTGCGGGCCTGCGGCGCTGCGCGCTGAACACGGTTGATCCGTCTGAGAAACCGATTCCGAACCGAAACTCTCCGCCTGGGACCCCGCCTCGTTGGATCGCTGCAGGGTGAGGATGCATTCCCAGGGGCACCGGCGATGGGCTCAGTCGACTGATCGTAACTAGCGAGAACGCAAAACCCGCGGGGTATGCGAAGAAACCTGTGGCGGTGACGGCCACTTGATCGTTTCTGGCAAGTACCACCTCAAAAGGGAGGCCAACCCCGACCGTGTCATCGGAATCGCCCCGCCATTTCATTCGCTGAGGCTCCGGCTCGCTATCACCGATTTCCCGTGGTTCCAGTTCCGAGAAGAAACCCATGTGGCGAGTATTGCAGCCGACCCCGTTGAGCGTGTATCGGCTAGAGCGTGTCGCGCATGCAAGTTCTATTCGAGTGTTCGGAGTCGACTCTGTCGGATCGATTTTGGGCACCTCGTAATTCGATTTGGGCACCTATGGGCACTTCACAGACGTCAATCGCGGACATTGCGGGAAAGTGGCGGTGAGTCGAAAGTGCCTGAGCGCATTGCGCTTTGGAAAATAAACGTGCGAGCGGGTGACGGGGATCGAACCCGCATGGCCAGCTTGGAAGGCTGGAGCTCTACCATTGAGCTACACCCGCGTGTCTCGGTGAGACGGATCACCATTCTACGCGACGCGGTTAGCGTGACGGGGTGGGCGAAACACTCTTCGAACAGGTAGGCGGAGAACCGTTTTTCGTTCGTTTGGTCGACACTTTTTATGACGGTCTCGAGACCGACGAGATTCTGCGTCCTATGTATCCCGAGGATTTGACCGAATCCAAGCGCCATCTCGCGCTCTTTCTGATCCAGTACTGGGGCGGTCCGCGCGCGTATCAAGACGAGCGAGGTCATCCGAGGCTGCGTATGCGCCACGCTCCCTTTCGGGTCACCAAGGGCGCCCGCGATGCCTGGCTTACGGCGATGAACGCGGCAATTGACGCCGAGCGGGCGAATCTGAGCGAAGAGCAGTACGAGGAACTCACGGCCTACTTCGCGATGGCCGCGAATCAGTTGCGCAACGTCTGAGGCCTTCGGCGCAGTCGTCCTTGTCCGATTGCGGCTCCGAGAAGCACCACGAGACCACCTACGGGCTGGTACCAGGCGAGCGGCTCGCTCAAGAAGATTACTCCCACGATCACCGCGACCACGGGCGACATGTACGTGACGGTGCTCGCGATGGAGCTGCCCGCCGCCGCCTGGACGCGGAAGTTCCACATGAAGGCAAAGCCGCTACCGAAGATGCCCAGCGCCAGCGCTCCCAACACCGCGTGCGCGCTCAGTGGGTGGCCATTCGTTCCATCTAACAAGAACGTCGGCAGCAGCGTGACGGTCGCCACGATCAACTGCGCACACGCCATCGACACGGGGTTGAGGCCCCGCGAGATGAGATGACGACGGGTATAGGGAAACGAGATGCCATAGAGGGTGACCGCGACCAGAAGGGCGAGTACCGCCCACCAGGGGTTAGCGCCCAGTCCCTGCCAGACGCCGAGGACGAGTAGCACGCCGCTCAGCCCCACGGCCAGTCCCAGCGCCTGATATCTCTTGATGGTCTCGTCGCGAAATATCACCAGGATGAAGAAGAGCGTCGTCAAGGGAGTGAGCGCGTTGACGATTCCCGCGACGATGGTGGTCGTCCTAGTTTCGGCCACGGCGAAGAGAACGCCCGGGAGAACATTGATGCACATGGCGACCACCCAGAGGTGCCCCCACACCACGAGGTCGCGCGGAAGGGCGACGCGCCGTGAGAGGGCGATGACGACGAGGGTGAGCGCGCCCAGCGCGCAGCGCACGAAGGCGACGCCATAGGGGGTGAGAAATCCCAGAGAATATTTGATGAAGAGGAATGAACATCCCCAGGTGATCCCCAAGGCGAGGTAGGTGGGTAGCCACGAACGCGCGGACGGAGTCGGCATCCGTGAAGGTTAGGGGCTGGCTGGTACACGGCTCCGCCCCGCGGAGCCGAAAACTCTTTACGCTAGAGGTATGAGTAGGCGCGGCCTATGGCGCGAGGGTGAAGTGCGCATTATCGCGGTGACTCCGGTTTCGCGCGGGGTGATTCGACCGACCTTGTTGACTCTCACCACGCTCCTGCTGGTGGTCGAAGGATCGGCGAGGTTCTACTACGTGCATCGCTTCGAAGAAGCCTTGCTGATCGTTGCCGTGCTGCCGCTCGCTCTGCTCGCGCTCACGCGCACTTGGCAGTGGCGCTCTCACAAGATCCACGTGACCAGTCAGCGCGTCACCATTGAAGGCGGCATCCTGCGACACTGGGAGTCGAACGTCGAAATGCGCGACGTGCTCTCCACCAAAATTGACCAGAGCGTCACGGAACGATTGACCAGACGGGGATACGTGTACCTAGAGACGGCGGCGGCGACGATTCCCGTGGGGCTGGTGCGCCATCCGGGAGCTCTGTGCCGGATGATTGACGCCGAGCGCAGCGCCCAGTCATTCTCAGGTGACCCTCTCGACACCGTCTACACGTATCACGATCCCGACGCCTCGCCCTACGAGGTGCTGCCCGACCAGTGGCAGCGTCGTCGCTACGAATAGTTTCTGCAGATCCGGTACGGTGAATTCGTGACCTCCCGGTATCGCTGCACTGCGTGCGGCAATCTCACCCGATTCGACGTGGTCGAAACGACGTCGGTACGGTCGTTCCACCACTACAGCGTGGGGGGAGAGTTGAGCATTGAAGAACCCGAGATCATCGCGCACAGCGTCGAATCCGTCACCTGTCGCTGGTGCGGTCACGGTCGCAGCGTCGAGGAGATATCCGAGGCGGAGTGAGCGGGACGCGTTACCACTCCTTTGACGCGCCGCGCGATCGGCCGGCCCCGCGGTTCTTACGGGGCCTCACGCTCGACGGCGAAAGTTGGACGCGAGAGATAACCGAGAGAACTTTGATTGTCGCGGTGAAGCCGGACTGCGACGGATGTCGCGAGTTCGTCGAGGGCGACGTCCACCCCCTCGCCAGCCTCGCAGTCGTGGTGGTGAGCAAGACCGGCAACGATGACTGGAAGTCGCATCGTCGATCGGTGTTCGTTTCGCCCGACGCCTTCACCGACTTGCTGATCCACTCAGCGCCCTTCTACGTGCTCGTCGACCCCGAGACCGCGCGAGTGGTGTGTGAGGGATCGGTATTCAGCGCCGCGCAGGTAGCCGAGGAGATCGCCGCGTACGAGGAGTCGTGATGTCACACACCGCGGTGAGAGTGGGGACACCGAGCAGAGAGGTGCGTGATGTCGAGAGAGATAGAGCTGTCAATCAGTTGCAATGAATGCGTGCGGCGCGGCACGCCGGACTGCTCGGACTGCTTGGTGACGTTCGTACTGGGAGGAGAGCCCGACGCTCTCGTTCTCACCGAAGACGAGGCGAATGTCGTGCAGCTGTTCACCGCCGAAGGTCTAGTGCCGACGCTGAAGTATCACCGGTCGAATCGTTAGCGCGGCGCCGGCGTCTAGCGTGGACGCATGGCCCGCCACCTCTTGGTGACCAATGATTTCCCCCCCAAGACCGGTGGCATTCAGACGTACCTGCACGAACTATGGCGCCGACTCGAGCCCGGGCGCGCCGCCGTCTTGACCGCTTCCTCGCACGAGAGCGCGGCGTCCTTTGACGAAACGAGTGAGATCGTCATTGAGCGCGTGCGGGCGTCGACTCTGTTCTTTCCTTCGTGGCGCGCCTACCGATCGATCGAAGCGGCGATCGCCCGCCACGACCCCGAACTCGTCCTCCTAGATCCCGCCTGGCCGCTCGGTCTGCTCGGGCCCCGGCTCTCACGGCCCTTCGGCGTAGTTCTGCACGGCGCCGAGGTGACCATTCCGAGCCGGATTCCCCTGGTGGCGTCCTCTCTGCGCTACGTGCTGCGCCGGGCGCGAGTGGCGATCTGTGCGGGTCCTTTTCCCGAGCGTGAAGCGCGCAGAAACAGCGCGGAGACCCTCTGTCCCGTGATTCAGGTTCCCCCCGGAGCGGACACGTCGCTCTATCGGCCGCTCACCCCCGAAGAGCGCCGGGCCGAGCGCGAAAGGTTGGGCTTTGATGACGGACAGTTCCTCGTGGCGTCGTGGTCCCGACTCGTCCCGCGCAAGGGCTTTGACACCCTGATCCGCGCCAGCGCGCAACTGTCCAGCCACTATCCCTCGCTGCACGTGCTCATCGGCGGCCGGGGCCGGGATCGCGCGCGCCTCGAGCGCCTCGCCACCAAGTTGGGCGCGCCGGTCACCTTCCTCGGCTTCGTCCCCGAGTCGAGCCAGCCCCAGTGGATCGGCGCGTGCGACCTCATGGTCATGAACTGTCGTAGCCGGTGGCTGGGGTTAGAGCAAGAGGGTTTCGGCATTGTCTTTATCGAGGCCGCCGCCGCCGGTCTCGCGGCGGTGGCGGGGCGCTCGGGGGGCAGTCACGACGCGGTGCTCGACGAAGAGACCGGATTTGTAACGGAGAATCCGCGAAGTGTGCACGATCTCGCACGAATCATCGCGCGACTGATCGACGATGCAGAACTGCGCCGACGAGTCGCCGCGCACGCCCTCGAGGCGGCGCGCTTCGAGTTCAATTGGGACTTTCTTGCGCGCGAACTCGCGCGTCAACTCGAACCCTACGATCGCGATCGATCGCCAATTCGACTGGCCTAAGGTTGGACGCTGAGGAGGCGACGTGGCGCAGCGGGCAACCGAATCAATCTTCGTTCACGCGCCCCCGCCGGTCGTCTATCGGGTGGCGACCGATTTCGAGCACTATCTGGACTGGGTGAGTGAACTCAAGAGGATCGAGGTCCTCGAGCAAGACGTTCTGGGCCGTCCTCTCGACGTCGAGTTCCGCGCCGCCGCCTTCGGTCGCTCGACCACCTATCGCCTCCACTACGACTACAGCCGCGCGCCGGAGATCTTGTCGTGGCATCAGACCAGCGGGGACGTCACGTCCTCACTGGTCGGTCAGTACCGTTTTGAAGCGTCGGGAGAGGGCACTCAACTCACCTACGATCTCGAGGTGGAGCTTTCCGTGCCGATCCCCACTTTCGTTCGCGCGCGAGCGGCGTCGCGCATCCAGGCTCAGGCGCTGCGGGAGCTCAAAGCGCAGGCAGAAGCGGCGCAGTGAGCAACGTCGCCATTGGCATTGACGTCGGCGGGACCAAAGCCCTCGCCTTGATGGTGTCTCGCGACGGTCGCGTGATCGCCGAGATGAAGTCCCAGACTCCCCACGATGCGAGTTTCGGCGCCGGAGAGGCGACCGCCAAGGTGCTCGTCGAGCAGGTGCACGAACTCTGCGAGCGACAGTCTCTCGACCCCTCCCAGATACCGATCGGCCTGGGACTTCCGGGCATGATGCGCCGGGACGGGCATCTCGCCTTCGCTCCCAACTTGCACAGCGCCTCGGGCGCGGACCTCGGCGCCCAACTGGGCGACGCACTCGCCAACTCGCGGGTCTACTGCGAGAACGACGCGAACTGCGCCACCCTGGCCGAGCACGAGTGGGGCGCGGCGCGAGGCATGTCGGACTTCGTCATGGTCACTCTGGGAACGGGTATCGGCGGAGGCATCGTGGCCGATGGCCAGCTGGTGCGCGGTCGCAGCGGATTCGCAGGCGAGATCGGCCACATGGTCGTCGAGGCGCGCGGGGCGCCGTGCGGGTGCGGAGGTCGGGGGTGCTGGGAGCGCTACGCCTCGGGCGGCGGTCTTCACCGTCTCACCCGCGAGGCCGCCGTCGAGGGCCGATTGCCCGAGTTGGTCGCGCGCGCCGGCGGTGACTGGCGCGCGGTGCGCGCCGAGGACGTCACGATGGCGGCGTCCGAGGGTCTCACTGAGGCGGTCGCCTTGATGCGCGAGGTCGGCTGGTGGCTGGCGCTCGGCCTGGCCAACTTGGCGGCGATCCTCGATACCGGTCACTTCGTGATTGGTGGCGGACTCTCGGACGCTTCTGACCTGGTGCTGCCCGCGGCTCGTGACTATCTCTCAGAGCTCGTCGAGGGTTACGACATGCGACCGACCATCACGGTCACGACGTCGCTCTTCGGCGCTCGCTCGGGCGCGATGGGAGCGACGCTGGTCGCCTTCGATGCTGCATGAAGCTCGGCGTTCTGCTGCCGACGTTTCAAGACAGCGCGGACAAGGCCCTCGAAACCGCGCACGCCGCGCACGCCGCGGGACTCGACGGCGTCTTTGCCTACGACCACCTCTTTCCCATCGGCTCACCCGAGCGTCCCACCCTCGCACCGATGCCGGTCCTGGCGCTTGTCGCTTCGCGCACCCCCTTGGTGGTGGGCACGCTCGTCGCCCGCGTCGCGTTGGTGGGAGTCGCCCAACTTATTGAGCAGTTTCGCACCCTCGGGGAGATTGCCCCGGGGCGAGTGATCGCGGCCCTGGGCACGGGGGACAAACTTTCGAAGCCCGAGCACGACGCCTACGGCTTGGACTATCCGAGCGACGACGAACGCCAAGAGCGCTTGGGCGAGGTCGCGATCGCCCTGCGCGAGCAAATGCCGGTGTGGATCGGGGCGGGTGCGCGGAGCACGAATGAGATCGCGCGCGAGTACGGGGTTGCTCTGAATCTCTGGGGGGTGGAGCCGAGCCGCGTGGCCAGCGAGGCGCGCGCGGGCGAGGTCACCTGGGCCGGTCAACTCGAGGGCGACGTCGCTTCGACGCTTCGCGCGCTCGAGGCCGCCGGGGCGACGTGGGCGGTCGCGGGGACGCCCGCGCCGATCGAGGATCTCAAACGATGGAGACAGAGCAAGTAACGTTTCGTGATGGAGTTCCGCCGCGTCACGGGCCTTCCGCCCTACGTCTTTGCTCAGATCAACGGACTCAAGGCCGACGCGCGCGCCTCCGGTAGAGACGTCGTGGACTTCGGCTTCGGGAACCCCGATCTTCCGAGCCCCGAGGTGGCCGTGGCCAAACTGGCCGAAGCGGCCCACAATCCCAAGAACCACCGCTACAGCGCGAGCCGGGGAATCCCGAATCTCCGCTTAGCGATCGCGAATCGCTACAAATCGCTCTTCGACGTCGACCTTGATCCCGACGCCGATGTCGTAACGACCATCGGGGCCAAGGAGGGCTTCACCCATTTGATGTGGGTGCTGCTGGGCCCGGGCGACAGCGCCATCGTGCCCAGCCCGAGTTACCCCATCCATCTGGCGGGGCCGGGATTCGCCGGAGCCAACGTCATCACGGTGCCCATGCACGACCCCGGCGCCACCGCCAACGATCCGGGCGATGACTTCTTCGAAGGTCTGCTCACCGCCTGGGAGCGCGCCATCCCCAAGCCGCGGGTGATCGTGGTCTCGTTTCCCCATAACCCCACCAGTGCGTGCGTCGACGTCGCCTTCATGGAGCGCCTCGTGGGCTTCGCTCTCGAGCACGGGGTGGTGATCTGCCACGACTTCGCCTACGCCGACCTCGGCTTTGACGGGTACCGGCCCCCCTCGATACTTCAGGTGCCCGGGGCCAAAGAGTGCTGCGTGGAGCTCTACACTCTGACCAAATCGTTCTCGATGGCCGGTTGGCGGGTGGGCTTCGTGGTGGGCAATCCCGAGATCGTGGGTGCGCTCACCAAGCTCAAGAGTTATCTCGACTACGGCACGTTCCAGCCCGTCCAGATTGCGGCGATCGTGGCGATGAACGAGGCGACGTCGTATCCCGATGAACTGCGCGCGATCTACCAGTCGCGCCGCGACACCTTGATCGAGGGACTGTGTCGCGTGGGCTGGGAGGTCACCGCGCCGCGCGGTTCGATGTTCATCTGGGCGCCGATCCCCGAGCCGTACCGCGAGATGAAATCGCTGGAGTTCGCGCGCTTCCTCATCAAAGAGGCCGACGTGGCCACCAGCCCGGGGGTGGGTTTTGGCGACGGGGGTGACGAGCACGTTCGCTTCGCCCTGATTGAGAACGAGTTGCGCACCCACCAGGCGGTGCGCAACCTCAAGCGGGCCCTGACCAAGTTGAACTAGGAGTGGTCCGCGGCGCCCACCGAGACGCGCGCGACTTCGACGCGCCCCAAAAGAGCATTTGATACCCCCTCGGGGTCGCTGGTGGGCGCGGTCATGACGTAGAGCGAGCGGCCGTCGCCGGCGCCCAGTGCGCAGGCGAAACTGACCTGACTCGTCTGGACGGCGCCGGTGACCTCGCCGCCCTCTTTGACGCGCAGGCACTGGGCGGCGACCGCGTTGGCGAGCCAGACCTGCCCCTCGGCGTCGAGGCACATGCCGTCGGGGTACACCCCATCCACCGCGGCCCAGATGCGACGGTTACTGAGCCGGCCGTCCTCTCCGACGTCAAAGGCGCTGAGGCGACAGGCCGTGGTCTCGGCCACGATGAGGGTTCGCTCGTCGGGCGTGATCAGCGTGCCGTTAGGAAAGCTCAGATCGGGAACCACCTGGAGCACCTCGCCGCTCGGCGAGAGTACGACCACGTTGGCGGTGGGAAACGGTCCCGTCACAGAGCCCCCGCGCAACATGGCGTGCAGGTCGAAACCGAAGTTGCCCACGTAGGAGACGCCGCTGGCCGAGGTAGCCATGTCGTTGGCCCAGAAGCCGCAGTGGGCCGAGATGTCACAGAACTCAGAGACCTCGCCGTCGTGAAATCTCAGCACCCGGTGATCGGTCATCGAGACGCACACGAGGTCTCCGTTGGGTAGCCAGCCCAGGCCCGAGGGCTGAGCGTCCACGCGATGTTCGAGTCGCTCCTCGCCCGCCTCGTCCAGGGAGTAGACGCCATGACGGTAGAAGTCCGAGTACCAGAGTCGTCCGTCGTGCCAGCGCGGGTCCTCGCCGAAGCTCAGCGCCTCGCGCACCACCTCGGCCCGAGTTGTATCCACCGCGTCCCCTTGACCGCCCCGAACCTATCAAGCCCGCTCGAGTGCCCGGCGCCAGTTGGCGTAGCCGGCATCGACACCTTCTACCTCGCCGGGTTCGAATCGCGCCGTCGACGTCCATCTCTGTGAGAGTTCCTCCAGCGAGGAGTAGACGCCCGCGCCCAGAGCGGCCATGCTGGCCGCGCCGCGCGCGGTCGCCTCGAGAGTGGACGAGCGCAGCACGCGCACTCGAGAGTTCGTCGCCTGCAGTTGAAGTAAGAGGTCCATCGCCGCGGCCCCTCCGTCGCAGCGCAGTTCGCGCAACGTGACACCGCCCGCCCCGAACGCATCGGTCATCGCCCGGACCTGAAAGGCCAGCGACTCCACCAGCGCGCGAGCCAGTTGAGCGCGGCCTACTCCGGGGTGGAGGCCGAGGATCGCGCCGCGCGCGTCGCTGCGCCAAAATGGCGAACCGAGACCGCTGAAGGCGGGGACGAACTGCGCGCCGCCCGAGTCGGTGGCCGAGAGCGCGAGTGCCTCGAGGTCGCGCGACGCGTCGATCACGCCTAGGTCGCGGAGCCACTGGATCGCGGCCCCCGCGACGAAGGCCGAACCTTCAAGGGCGTAGGCGCGTTCGTCGCCGAGGTCCCAAGCGACGGTGGTGATGAGGCCATTCACTACCGAGGGCGCGTGCGATCCGGCGTGGGCGAGGACGAAGGCGCCGGTTCCGTACGTCGCCTTGGCGAGGCCCGGGCTGAAGCAGGCTTGTCCGAACAGCGCGGCTTGCTGATCGCCGAGGACCCCGGTGATGGCCAGGCCAGCGAGTTCGGGCACGATGTCGGCGTGCACGACGCCAAAGGAGGCGTTCGATGCGCGCACCTCGGGCAACATCGCCGCCTCGACGCCGAAGAGTGTGAGCATCGCGGGGGACCACGTCAAGCTGCGCACGTCGAGTAAGGAGGTGCGCGACGCGTTGGACGCTTCGGTCGCGAACACGCCTCCTTCTACTCCACCCGTGAGCACCCAGATCAGCCAGGCGTCCACCGTGGCAAAGGAGGGTCTTCGCGCGGCGTCGGCCAGCCCTCGCTCCAGGATCCAGTGCATCTTGGTGGCCGAGAAGTACGGATCGAGAACCAATCCGGTGATCGCGCGTACCTGCTCGCCGTGTTCCGCCGCCTCGAGCTCGCCACAGAAGTCGGCCGTGCGCCGGTCCTGCCAGACGATGGCCCGGGTGAGCGGCTCGCCGCTCTCGCGGTCGAAGGCGATCGTCGTCTCGCGCTGGTTGGTTATACCTAGGGCCACGACGCGGTTTCCGGCGAGTTTGGCCCGCCGGGCGACTTCATCGAGGGTGGAGATGGCGAGTTGGGCGATTTCGAGAGGGTCGTGCTCGACTTCGCCGGGGGAGGGAAAGAACTGGGTCAGCTCGCGGTAGGCCTCGTCGAGGACCTCGAGGTCGGGGGTGAAAGCCAGGGTGCGCACGCCGGTGGTGCCCGCGTCGAGGGCGAGGATGAGGTCCACGAGCCCAGGCTAACCAGGCAGGATCAGGGTCTACTGGTGACTTGCGCGATGGAAGTTGGCCCGCTAATCTACAACCAAATGGTTGTAGATACTCTGAGCGACGACGAAGTCGACCGCCTCTTTCACGCCCTCGCCGACGCCACGCGGCGCGACATTCTTCGCCGCTCGGTCGCGGGCGAACAGTGCGTCTCGGCCCTCGCGGGTCACTACCAGATGAGTTTCGCGGCGGTGCAAAAGCACGTCGCGGTACTGGAGAGGGCGTCACTCGTTACCAAGCACAAGCGCGGTCGCGAGCAGATCGTCAGGGCGTACGAACCCACGGTGCAAAGAGCGCGGCACCTCCTAGAGGACATCGAAGAGTTGTGGAGACAGCGCGCCGCTCGAATCAGCGAAGTGTTAGCGCAGCAGAAAGGTACATCATGACCGTAGTGAGTTCGAAGAAGGACGCGAGTGAGTTGACTCTTACGTTCGTGACGGAGTTCGACGCGACGCCCGAAGACGTCTGGCAGGTCTGGTCGAATCCGCGGCTCCTAGAGAAGTGGTGGGGGCCCTACGCCTATCCGGCCACCTTCGTGCGCCACGACTTTGTCGTGGGGGGCGAGTCGCGCTACTTCATGACGGGTCCGCAGGGCCAGATTGCACCGGGCTGGTGGTGCATGGAGTCGATAGAGCCTCCCCGTCGTCTCGCCTTTGCGAACGGCGTAGCGGGAGACGACGGCGAACCGCGCTCGGACATGCCCCCCATGGCCGCCTCGATGACCCTGGAAGCCACTTCGTCGGGCACCCGGATGACGGTGGTGAGTCGCTTTATCAGTACCGAACAGATGGAGAAGTATCTCGAGATGGGAATGGAAGAGGGGATGGGCCAGGCCCTCACCCAAATTGACGCCCTGCTCGCAGCCTGATCGATCGGCACCGGCGCAGAGTCGAATGTTTCCTAGGCTCGGATGGTGAACGAAAGCTCGTTGACGACGAACCATGCCCACTGAAGGGCTACCGGTGGGGCTGCGGCGCTCCTTGATGAGCGGGCTCGCTCTCGCTCCGGCCGGCGCCAATGTGGTGATGCAGCTCTCGCGTCTTGAGGTGGGGCGAGGCGTGGCCGAGAGCCGGGTCCAGAGCGGGGCGCTGACCGCGCACCCGATCAAGCGCACTCGCACGACGCTGGGCTACCTCGTCGTCTCGCTGCTGGGCGACGAGGACATGCGCGCCTATCTGCGCAAGGAAGTCAATCGATCCCACCGCGACGTGCACTCGCGCGAGGGCGACGACGTCGCCTACGACGCCTTCGACGCCGATCTCCAGGTGTGGGTGGCCGCCTGCATGTACCAAGGTGCTCGCGAGGCCGTCGCGCTGATGGGCGGACCGCTGAGTGAGTCGGACGCGGACGAGCTCTACAGGCACTGCGCGCGATTCGCCACGACGCTACAGGTCACTCCCTCCCAGTGGCCCCCGGACCGAGACGCCTTCGAGGAGTACTGGCGCGGGGCCGTGTCCCGGATTGCCATGGACGACGTGACCCGGAGTTATCTGCGACGTTTCGTTCGCCTGTCGTTTCTGCCGCGTGCTCTGAGCGTTTGGCTCGGCCCCCTGCACGAGTTCCTCACCGCGGGATTTCTGCCTCCGGTGTTTCGAGAGGAGTTGGGACTCAGCTGGAGTCCGCGGCGTCAGCGGGTCTTTGGGATTCTCTCGGGGTGCTCGGTGCGCATTCATCGAGCTCTTCCTCGGGTGCTGGGCGAGTTCCCGCTCAATCTGGCGTGGTGGGACGCGCAGCGTCGCTACCGCTCGGGTCGCAACCTCGTCTAGCTAGGCCAGCGGGGTGGGGCGCGGTCCCTCGTAGCGCGCGGCACCGAAGGCGAGGATCGGCAAAAAGATAAAACTCAAGAGGAACAGTCCGAACCCGAAGCCCCCCGTCTTGCCAAAGGCGCGCGCCACGTCAATGGCGAGGATGAGCGCCACGATGATGTTGAGGAGGGGAATGAAGAACAGAACGAGCCACCAGCCCGGGCGCCCGGCGATTTTGATCCAGAGGTAGGCGTTGTAGATCGGGATGATGGCGCCCCATCCGGGTCGCCCGGCCTTGGAGAAGAGCCGCCAGCCCGCTGCGACATAGAAAACCACGATGGCGAGCCACACCACGACAAAGCCGGTTCCCAGGGACGAGGACTGGGCAACGGACGCTGCACTTAACACGAGGACTCCTTCGAGAGAACGAGCCCTGTCTATCAGGGTGGTGGCCGCTGCGCGGTTGTAGGTCGGTTATTTACGCTGGTTGTAGCGAACCGTGCAGGTGGCCCCGTCAGGGTTGGTAATGGTGAAGGTGAAGGTGCCGTTGCGCGATCGCGCCTTGACGCTCACGCGAACGGTGAGGGTGGTGCCCGTGTCGCGGGTCACCGTCGCCACGGTGCCGAGGTGACTCGCGACGTGGGGTCGTCCATTGAAGTGCGCTCCGAGGATCTCGATGGTGACGGTGCGACCAGCGACCACGTGTCCGAGCACCCGCGTGGCGCTGGGCGCCGCGGGGGGCGGGGGAGGAGTCGAATGCACGCTCAAGGCGAAGGCGAAGGTCCCCTTGTCGCCGGTGGTGTCGCTGACGGTGCCGGCGACCCGGTAGGTACCCACGTTGAGCGCGCCACCGGTGGTCACAAGGCCGCTCGAACTCACGACCACGTTGGGCGCGCCACTGGTTTGGACGTAGGAGACCGCGCCCAGATTGGCCCCCACGCTGAGTTGCTGGGAGAAGGTGGCGGAGTCGGTCGTGGTGACGGTGGCGGCGGTGGGGGCTCTTTGGACTAGCGAGCCCACGGCCAGCGTGAACTTAAAAGTCCCCTTGTCGCCGGCGGCGTCGGTTTCGGTGCCGGTTACCGGGTAGGTGCCCGCCGCTAAGGCTCCGCTCGAGGTGATGAGGCCGCTGGACGACACGGCGAGGCTGGGGCTGCCGGTGCTCTGGCTAAAGGTGACCGCACCGGTCGCGCCCGAGACCGCTAGTTGCTGCTGATAGGTCGCAGAGCCGCTCGCCTTGACCGTGGCCGTGGTGGGAGAACTCTGGATGAGAACCCCGACGTCCAGGGTGAAGGAGAAGGTTCCCGAGTCACCGGCCGCGTCCACCGAAGTCCCGCTCGCCGCGTAAGTACCCGGGGCGAGGGCTCCACTCGTGGTGACGGCCCCACTGGAAGAGACCACCAGGCTGGGGCTGCCCGCGCTCTGGGTGTAGGTGACCGCCCCGGAGTTATTGGTGGTGGTGATCTGTCCCGAAAAGGACGCGGACGTGGCTACCGACACCGCGGTGGTCGTGGCCGGACTCACCAGGCCGCACAGGTAGTCGCCGTCGTAGCCCTGGGACGGATACTGGATCATCGCCACGCGCGCGCCGGTGAAAGAAGTCGTGGCGCAGGCCGCCTCGGCGGCGCTCAATGACGCGTACCCCGGGATCCACACCGGTATGGACGACAGCGAGGACACCGAACCCCCGGTGATCTCGGACCACATCGACGGCGTCGAGTAGATGCCCAGGTGCGTCGCGCCCAGGGCGGTGAAGGAGGCGACCATGCCTTCGAGCATCGCCTGGTCGTAGGCCTCGGTCGCACTGGTGCGCCCGTACTCGATGGTCTCCCACGCGTTTCCGGTCTCGACGTCGAGCCACCAGGGCGTCGCCTGAGCGGCCGCGGTGGGCGAAGTCGCGCCGTCGGCGCTCTCGGCGTTGACCGCGTTGGTAAAGGCGCTGCTCGCGGCGTTCCAGCCGTAGTCGTACGAGCAGGCGACCGAGTTCGCGCCGTTGCAGACCCGCGGGGTCGTTTGGGTCTTGGGCCAGCCCACCGCGTACTTCGACCCGCCGTTGCCGGTGTTGGCGTAGAAACCTGGCACTCCGCTCGCTGTGCTTTGAGCCCACACCAACTCGCGCGCCAGACAGTTATTAATCGTGAGGGGCGAGCCGTTGTTGACGCCCACGATGCCAAAGCCCGGCGAGGACGGCAGCGCGCTCGCGCACTGGGGGAAGCTCACGTCGAAGCCGATGGACGTGGGCGCGGGCGCGGTGGCCGCCGAGAGGGGAGCGCTCGTGGCCGCAAAAGCCATAGCCGAAAGGGCGATGGCGGCGACACTTTTCGTCAGGGGGATGACTCGCACGCAGACTCAACACTAGGACTGGCCCCTTCGACGAAGTCGGGCAGCCGTCTTACAATCCCCTCAAAAGAGGAGAACTACCAGCCGCCGGGGTCGCAACCGTACTGATCGGGTATCCAGTCGCCGGTCACCCTCATACCCACGATGATCTGCTCGTCGCGGCTGGCCCGACCGGCGACCGGGGCGTAGCGGGTGCCTCCATACGCCTCCCAGGTGCTGTTCAGAAAGCCGATTCCCGAATATTCCGGGCCCACCATGGCCCAGTTGCCCGCCACTTCGCAATTCGCTACTCGTTGCCACTCCTGGCGCAACGCCGTGACTCCCACCCCTCGAGCCTGGGCGTCGACGACCAGGCTGTGCGCCTCTTGGACGGCGGCCACGTCGATGGGCGGGCGACGAAAAAGGGGACGGGGGATGGCGCGCACCACCGGGCGGCTCACTTGAGCGGCGCTAGATGGGACGGCGGGGGCCGTTAAGAAGGCCAAGGGGGTGGCGAGTGCCACCACCGCGGCGGCCAAAACTCTTCGCACAGCTGTTCTTCTCCTTGTTCTGCATCACGGGCGCAAACCAACGGTCTTGCTTTCGTTGGATGACGCTCGCGCTTGGTGGTTTCGTACTGGAAAGCCCAACCAAGGGCAGGGGGTCGGTCGCCGGTTCCACTCCTCCGTGGGGCGACATATGGAGCAGTCGTTTCTGCTTGAAAAAGCCTAACGAGAGGGCCCCGCCCGCCCGACCGCCGGGTGGGAGTTATCCACAGGCCGAACCTAAAGAACCTGATCGTAGGGCATGAAGAGCCGACTTATAATCTCCTGTGACGTGCTGTTTCGAGCGGTTTTTGTGCCCTTTGGGCGACTGGCTCGAGACTCCTACCGTCGAGTAAACTCGCGAACCACGCGATGGAGGGCGCACCCTGTCGGCGACGCGCTCTCGTGGGTTTGCGGCGTCGGTTTCGGGATAAAGATCTCGAGCGCGTGGGCCGACTCCCCACTTCGGGGCGCAAGTCCGTTGATCGACTTTCGCGGGTCGTCGCGCGCCACGTTCATCTTGAGCGAGTTCTCATCGTCACGTACCCGACCCGGACGGTTCACCCGCGGCTGTGATATGTATTCGATGTCTATTTTTGTGAACTAGTTGATGTGTCGCTGCGTCGCGCGGATAACGAGAGTGTCTTCTCGGAGCGTGACGCGCGAGAAAAGTGCGAAGGACGGGGGGTCCATGGCAGCAACGTTTGACTGGAACAGGTTGTCGACAACCGACAAGGTCATATCGGTGACGGCGCTTTTGGCGCTGATTTCCTTATTTTTACCGTGGTTTGGGGTCAGCAGCGGGCCATTTAGCGTCTCGGTGGGCGGTTTTAGCTCGTACGGATGGCTCGGCGCCCTACTCATCGTGGCGGCCGGTGTGTATATCGTCCTGCTGCGCGCGGGTACCGACATGCCCAAGTTCTCTTACGGACCCGGCGTGATCGTGCTCGGCCTTTCGGCACTCGGCGCGTTGATCGTGATCCTTCGCTGGGCCACCATTCCGCGCGCGAGCTACGGCGGTGGGTACTACAACTACGGACCGCGCGTCGGGTTGTACCTCGCCCTGATCGCCGGCATCGTCCAAGCGCTCTTCGCGCTGCGGATGTTCCGCGCGTCGGGCGAGGCGGTTCCTTGGAAGAAGTAGGTAGAGCCGGGTCCGCCGATCGGCGGCGACAACGCTCTCCGGCGCCGGAGTACCGGGCCGAGGCCGTGAGCAGATTCATCGGGGTCGACCTCGCCACCGAGGCCAAGAAGACGGGCGTCGCGGTGCTGGCCGTCACGTCGGGCGTCGCCACGGCGGCCTTGCCACCACCGGGATTTGTCGCGGATGACGCCGGATTGGTGGCTCTGGTCGACGAGAACTCCGCGGTCGGCTTAGATGCGCCACTCGGCTGGCCCGATGACTTCGTCTCGGCGGTGACCGCGCATCGCCAGAGCGCCCGCTGGCCCACCTACGAGCACCGCAGCGCCGACCGGATTCGCGAGAGCCTGCAGAATCGCACGACTGATCTCTTCGTGCGCGGCCTCAATTTGGGATCGCGTCCGATGTCGGTGTCGGCTGATCGCATTGGATCGGTGGCGATGCGCGCCGCGGGCCTGCAGAGTGCGTGGGCGCGTCGTTGGGGGCGTCTCGAGCCGCGCGACGGCAGCGCGCGCCTGATCGAGACCTATCCGGTCGTGGCGCTGCGCGTGTGGGAGCTGCGCGGCCGCGACGCCGATCCCTACAAGGGCAAGGGTGGAATCGAGATGCGCGCCGCCCAGCGCGCCGAGCGAGTTCGCATGATCGCTGACTTAGAGCAAAAGGCACCGTGGCTCACGATTGCCGACGACCTTCGAGCAGCCAGCATCGATTCCGACCACGATTTTGACGCCCTGATCTGCTCACTCGTGGCTCTCGCCGCTCGTCGGAACCTCACGCACGTCGTTACCCCCGAGGAGCGCGAGGTCGCGCTGCGCGAAGGTTGGATTCACGTGCCGCTTGGCTCGCTGGACCAACTAGGAGCCGCACTGAGCGCCTAGAGCTTCTTTCGCCACGTCACGCTGGCCCCCGCGGGACGAAAGCCCAGCTCCTCGTTGACCGCAATCATCGCGGCGTTCAGCGCGTTGTTGCTCGTGTAGATGGTGTGGGTGTCGTAGCCGCCCGCTTCGAGCAGGCGCATCGTCGCCATTTTGAGCAGAGCCCCCAAGTGATGACCGCGATGAGCGCTCAGCACGAGCGTGTCCCACTGGTAGGCCGTGCCGGGTTGCTCGCGCGAGACCGTGAGCTCACTAAAACCCACGAGGTCGCCGCTCGCGCGATGTCGAGCCGCCGCGCTCAGCAGGTCGCGACCCATCTCGTGCACCACGTGCTCGTGATGGCGAACGCGCGCTTCGTCCCAGTGCTCCTCTTCGGCGTCGATGCCGGCGTCGGGCACCTCAACGGGCATCCGTGAACGAACCGCTCCTAGGGCGAGCAGCAACTCCGAGGGTGCGCCCTCGCGCCACGACAGGATCTCGTAGTGCGCTACGGACGCAGCAAAACTACCCTCGAGCCGCGCGAGCTCGCCCGGCTCGAGGGGCCAGTTGAGGTGGCGGGTGACATTCTCTTCGGCGACTTCGTAGCCGAAGAGGGGCGCGAAGCCCCGGCTGGGACCCGAACCCGTTTCGCGGGCACCTTCTTCGGCGTGAATCACGAGGGTCTCTCGTCCCAACTCGCGTGCGCAGGTCTCCAGGTGCATCAGCATCGCGCTGCCGTGCCCCTCGCGCCGCCGCGCCGGCTCAACGAACAGATCTCCTCGCGTCCAGGTGAGATTGTCGTCGCGCGTGAGTTCCAGGTCGCCCACCGCGACGGGCGCATCGCGCTCTCCGTATCGATAGAGGCGATGGTGCACGGCCCCTGCTTCGTCGAGCGCGCGTGCTCGCCACTCCTCGGGTCGCCAGCCTCCTTCGCGACCGTCCAGACGCAGGCTCTCCGAGCGCGACAGCACGCCGAACCACGCCGCGAACTCCACGTCGTCGTGTGGATCAACGCGCGCGAACTCCACGCCTACGCGCTCAGCGCAGCGCGGCCGTCCGCTTGGGGGCTGATGTGGCGGCGCAGGTTCAGCATCATGAGACCTCCGGCCAGGGCGGTGAGGCCGGTGCCGATGGGCCACCAGTCGCCCGCGTGCAGGGCGTAGTACAAGGCGGTGATGGCCGGGGCCAGCGTGCCCGAGATTCCCCAGGACACTCCGGCCGCCGCGTTGTAGCGCCCGCGCAGGTGCTCGGGGGCGATGTCGTTGACGATCGCGGACCCTACGGGCTGGAGCATGGTTTCGCCGATGGCAAAGACGACCATCGCCAGACAGAGTAGGGCGACCGACGCCGCGGCGGGCAGGGCCAGGGTGGCTTCGAGGATCACCCAGAAGACGAACCAGAAGGCCGCGACCACCCCCATCACCCGGGTGCGGCTGCGCGACTCGATGCGGTTGAGCACCCAGAGCTGGGCCAGCACGATGGTGGTGGTGTTGAAGAAGAAGATCACGCCAATGGAGTGCACCGAGATGTGCAGGTTGTTGACGACGAAGAGGCTGAGCCCCGCGTCCAGGGACCCGTATCCGCCGATCATCAAGAAGACCGAAGCCACCACGTAGCGCGCCATGCGGCTGTCGCGCAGTACGACGCCCCAGCCCTGGGCGGACTTTTCGGGGTCGTCGTGGTGCTCGGTCACCGGGCCGCCGTGGGCGCGGATGGTGAAGAAGATCAGGGCCGCCGCCACCGAGACGCCGGCGTCGGCGCAGTACAGAGCGACGAACGTGGCGGGCCGGTGAATGTCGACCACCACAGCCGAGATGAGCGTGCCAAAGCCGATGCCCAAATTGACCAGCATGAAGTTGATACCAAAGGCCCGCTGGCGGTGGCTCGGATCGACGAGTCGCGAGAGCATGGTCGATCCGGGCCCCCACCCGGCGCCGCTGAAGACCGAGATGAGCAACGCGGCCAGGATCGCTTGTTCGTGGGTGTGGGCGAGCCCCCACAAAACGAGCGAGACCGCGGCCGCGACGTTGGCGAACAAGATGACCTTGATGGGACCCAAGCGGTCGGTCATCGTGCCCCACAGAGGAGCGCTGGCCAGACCCACCACGGCCGACAGGGACAACAAGAGAGTGGCAAAACTCGTCGAGAAGTGGCGTACGTTGTGCAGGTACACCACGAACAGCGACAGGGTCAGGCCGTTGCCGATGCAGTTGACGAACGTACACACGTAGAACCGCCGTAGCGGTCCGCGAATCGACGTTCGAAAGTCCGTCGGCACGAGAGCTTCGAAGAGTTTCACGAGGTAGACCAGGCTAGTGGAGCCCTGTTTCGTCACTCTTTGTGCGCTCAATCACATGAGTGGAAAGGAAAGTGCGTCGATGTTGATTAGGGTTGGTCTAGCGCGATGTAGTAAAGAGAGGCGCCCCTGACGTGAGCACCCGAGCACCCAAAGGCCGAGTCGACCTCTTAGAGGAGATCACTCCGGACGTCGAGCGGCTTTTCAATCGCCACATGGACTCTCCGCGGCTGTGGTACCCGCACGAGCAGATCGCCTGGGGCGAGGGCGAGGACTTTAAGACCCGCGCCTGGTCGCCCGAGGACTATCCGGTGGGCGATGGCGTGCGGTCCTCGATCTACGTCAACTTGCTCACCGAAGACAACCTGCCGTACTACACCACCCACATCCTCGAGCACTCGCCCAAGGGCCACCCGATTCGCGAGTGGACCTACCAGTGGACCATGGAAGAGAACCGTCACTCGATGGTCATGCGCGACTGGGTCCACATCTCGCGCTGCATCAACCCGACCCTGCTCGAAGACGGTCGGCGCGTGCAGATGCAAAACGGCGAAGTGCCCCAACTGGCCACCTTCGCCGAACTCATCGCCTACGTCTCGTTCCAAGAGCGCGCGACCCAGATCGCGCATCGCAACACCGGAGCGAAGTTGCCCAAGGACGACAAGATCGGTCGCAACGTGCTCGGGCTGATCGCCGGCGATGAGACCAAGCACTACCTCTTCTATCGCGACCTCACCCTGGCGGCCTTCGCGATCGATCCCTCGGCGATGATGATCGCGGTCTCTAAGCAGGTGACCAGTTTTGCTATGCCGGGCACCGGGATACCGAGCTTCACGCGCCACGCGGTACGCATCGCCAAAGAAGGAATATATGGTCTCGGCCAGTACCTGAGTGATGTATTAACGCCCGTGCTCAGCCTCTGGGATATCGAGCACGTCAAGAACCTCACCAAAGAGGCCGAACTGGCGCGCATCGACTTGGTGAACGTGAAGGCCAAGATCGCCGAGTCGGTCGATCGCATGGCGAACAAGACGTCGCTCTTAAAGACTCCGCTCGGGGCGTCGCGCTAACTACTCCTTGGAGTTCGCCACCTGGCGAATGTAGTCCTCGAAGGCTCTCTGATTCATCTGGGCCGATTTCACGTCGCGCTCGTGCATCGAACCGCCTCGGGCGAGCACGTAGATGATGCTGCCCACGAGCGGCAGGATCAAGATGAGCAGGATCCACCCGGTCTTGCCCGGCCCGCTCAAATCGTGGCTGCGAAAGATGTCGTAGGTGATGTGAAAGACCAGGATGATCCAAAAGAGGAAGAGCACTAGGTAGAGCGTCGAGATAAAGACGTCAAAAAGCGGGTAGGCGGTCGCGAGCACGGAGGGTCCTTTCGTTGGCGCAGAGACCACTCAGGTTTAGGCGAAACGTTCCCCCGCTCGCAAGCAAAGAAACGACCCCGCGGTCGAACAGTGTTAAATGGAAGTCGGCCGACGACGGGGGAGTGAGTGCGCGAGTATCAAGATGCCATCGCCGCCGTCGGCGCCGTCGGTCAGCCCTTCGAGGTAGAGACGCAGCGCGACGGTTCGCCCACCCGCGCCTTTAAGAACGCTCCGGCCACCGTGCGAGATTTTTTCGACTTAGCGCGCGGCGTGGAGACCACGTTTCTCGTCTACGAGGACGAGGAGTGGACCTTCGCCCAGGTGATGAGCGAGGCCGACGCGCTGGCCCACGCCCTGGTGCACCACTACGGCGTGAAGAAGGGTGACCGGGTGGGTGTGGCTATGCGCAACTACCCCGAGTGGATCATCTCGTTCTGCGCCATCCTCTCGATCGGCGCGATCTCGGTCTCGCTGAACGCATGGTGGACCGAGGACGAACTGGCCTACGCCATCGACGACGCGAGCCTCAGCGTGCTCGTGGCCGACGCCGAGCGCGTGCGACGAGCCCTCGCACCCTGTGAGAAGAGCGCAACCCGCCTGCTCGGGGTGCGCCTCGGGCCCGAAGAATCCTGGCCCCGCGTCGTAGAGCGCTGGGAAGACGTCGTGGTACGCGGCGCCGAGATGCCCCGGGTGCCGATCGACGCCGATACCGACGCGACGATCCTCTACACCTCGGGCACTACCGGCTTTCCCAAGGGGGCGGTCTCGACGCACGGCGCCATCAGCCAGGCGATCATGGCCTTCAGCGCCAACGCCGCGGTCCAGATCGCCCGGCGAGAGCAAGACGAGCCCGGCAGCGGTCTAGCGCCCGTCTTCATACTCATCGTGCCGCTCTTTCACGTCACGGGTTGCGTGCCGGTAATGCTCTCGTGCTTCTCGTGGCACTTCAAGCTCGTCATGATGTACCGCTGGGAGGCCGAGCGCGCCCTCGAGCTCATCGAGCGACACCGAGTGACCAACTTCGTCGGGGTGCCGACCCAGGCCTGGGACCTCATGGAGTCGCCGCACTTCGCGCGCTTTGACACCTCCTCGCTCAGTTCCATCGGCGGCGGCGGCGCACCCGCCCCCACCACGTTGGTCGCGCGAGTAGAAGACTCCTTTGCGCGCGGGCATCCCAGTTTGGGCTACGGGATGACCGAGACCAACGCCTACGGGCCGGGCAACTACGCCGAAGAGTACGTCAGCCACCCGTCTTCGACCGGTCGGGTGCCCACCATCGTGATGGACGTCGAGATTCGCGACGAGCACGCGCGCGCGGTGGGGGCGGGCGAGAGCGGTGAGATCTGGATGAGGTCGCCGACGCTTATTCGGGGCTACTGGAACAAGCCCGAGGCCACGGCCGACACGTTGGTGCAGGGATGGCTGCGCACCGGGGATCTGGGCCACATCAGTTCCGACGGCTTTCTCTACATCGAGGATCGCGCCAAAGACATGATCATCCGCGCGGGAGAGAACGTGTACTCGGCCCAGGTCGAATCCGCGATCTACGAGCACCCGGCGGTCTATGAGGCGGCGGTCTTCGGTCTTCCCCACGAACGACTGGGCGAGGAGGTGGCCTCGGTGATCATGGTGCGCGAGGGGATGAACCTCACCCACGACGAGTTGCGCGCGTTTCTCGCGCCCCGCCTGGCGCCCTACATGATCCCCAGCCGCGTGGCCTTCACCCGCGATCAACTGCCGCGCAATCCCGCGGGCAAGCTGCTCAAGCGCGAGATGCCCGCGCTCTATTTCGCCAGCGCCAACTGAATCGCCTTGGCCGCGTAGTCGGCCACGTTGATCTCATTGAGTTCCTCGAGCGCAAACCAGTGGGCCTGATCGGTGGTGCCGACCACCTCGTCGCGCAGCACGCCACCGTCGTGGTTGACCGTGTACAGCACGCGCACGGTGTGAATCCGGTCGCCGTTGGGCCGGCGCCGGATGTCGCTCGCGACGTGCAAGAGTTCTGGTTCGTTCACCGCTAAGCCCGTCTCTTCGTGGAACTCGCGCAGCAGCGTCTCTTCGGGCGACTCGCCAAAGTCGATGCCGCCTCCGGGCAGCCACCATAGCGGGGGGACAATGGCCGGGCTCGAGGAACGCACCAGCAGCACGCGGCGATCAACGATGAGGATTCCATAGGCCCTCACACTGGTGTGCTGCTTACTCACGTCGCTCTCATTCGCGCGAGTGATCCTGGGGCCGGGACCCCGAGCGAAACGTCTCGCGACACCCCTCGCCACAGAAATAGTAGGTCACCCCGTCGGGCGCCAGTTCGCTGAGATCGTCTCCCACGACCATGTGGCAGACCGGGTCGCGATGAGTCCTCGCGGGGCCCGCCTCGTGCAGCGAGCGCGAGAGGAACTTGTCGCGACAGCCCAACGAACAGAAGTACACGCGCGCACCGGCGTGCTCCACAAAGGCGGGCGCGCTCGCGGGATCCACGCTCATCGAACAGATCGGATCAATCGCGGCGTGCGCGGAGACGTCGCGGCGCGCCAGTCGCCACCCGACGAGCAGCACGATCGCCGCCGCGACGTTCAGCGCCAGGGTGGCCCCGAGGGGGAAGTCGCCGGTGAGCACGCGCACGTGGTTGTGCGCGGGAACGGCGCCCAGGACGCGAAAGAGCACGTCCACGACGAGTCCCGCGGCGCTGGCACTCGCCCAGAGCACCGCGAGCAGCGAAAGAGCGGCGCCCGCTCCGTAGTAGCGGCGATAGATCGTGAGGAGCGGAAAGCTCACGAGGTCGGCGAAAAGGAAGGCGATCACGCCGCCGAAGGCGACTCCGTGGCCCCACAGGGCCGCGGCCAGAGGCACGTTGCCCACCGAGCAGACGAAGGCGATAATCGAGACGAGGGGAGCGAGCGCCACGTTCTCGAGCACGGTCCACGCACCGTGTCCGTGCAAAAAGACGTGCGACCACCACGAACCGGGCACGTGCACGCTGATGAATCCGGCCACCACGAAGCCGATCAGCAGCTCCTTGCGCACCATGGTGAGATCTCCTATGGTGTAGCGCGCCGACACGCTGGCGCGCTCGAGCGCGCTCGGTGAGGCTGGCGGGGTGCGGTGGTCGCCCTGGTCATCCACGCGTGCGCGTAGCCGCGCGACGCGATCGCGGCGAAAGGCCAAAGGAATGAGCGCGGCGAGGACGACTACCATCACGAGGCCTCCCGCGATCTGGGCGGCGACGAAGGGCCAGCCCAGCAATACCGCGAGCACGACGGCGAGCTCGATGACGAGGTTGGTGGAGGCGACCATGAAGATCATCGCGTTGCTCCAGGTGGCTCCGCGCGCGAAGAGCGCGCGCGACATCGACGACGCGGCGTAGCTGCACGACGACGAAAGTGCGCCCAACGCGCCCGCGACGAAGTGGGATCGCGGCGAGTCCGAGCCGAGTCGGTCCCTCAACGCGCTCCGCGGGACGCATCCCTGGACGACGCCAGAGAGGGCGAAGCCCAACACCAACGGCCAGAAGGTCATCCACACCATGGCCAGCGCCTCTTTGAAACCGCTCGTCAGCCAGTGCAGAGCGGGGGCGGTAGCGATCACCGGACGGCGACGCTGTTTGTCCTCATCACGCCCTCCTTCGCGTGGCCACCCTACCGGGAGGGTGACGAAGCGACCGTTAGAGTTGCCCAATGAGTTCTGGCGAGGAGCATCCTGATCTGGGTAGTGCGGCCAGCGTCGAAGCGCTCGGCGAGGGGCGCTATCGCGCGGAACTTCCCGCCACTTTTTCGATCATGGAACATCCGCACGGCGGGTTCCTGCAGTGCGTCGTGGCCAGTGCCACGTTGGCCGAGGCGAGCACCCAGGGCTCTGCGCACCTGCACGTGAGCGCCCTGACCACGAACTTCGTGAACGCACCGGCACTCGGTCCCGTCGAACTCACGGTGCAGGTGAGAAAGATGGGGCGCAGCGTCTGCTTCGCCTCTGTGGTGATGACCCAGGAAGGACTCGTCACCCTGGAGTCCCTCGTCACGCTGGGCACCCTGCGCGACGAATCGCCGATTCGCTACCAGAGCGCTACGCCCTTCGATCTGCCCCCAGTGGGCGCGAGCCCCGACTACCCCGAGTCGGTGGGATTTGGCATCCGTCACGCCATCGACTTTCAACTCGACCCCGCCACGACGGGCTGGTGGGCGGGACAGCGATCGGCCCGTGGCGAAGTGCGCGGCTGGTTGCGCTTGAAGGGCGAGAGGGCCTGGGACCCGTGGAGCCTGCTCTTCGCCGCCGACGCGCTGCCGCCCGCGACGCTGCTCTTAGGCTCCTCGGGCTGGGTTCCCACTCTGCAACTCACGACCTACGTGCGTCGGATCCCGCGCAGCGACTGGCTGCGCGCGCGCCAGTGGGTCGTCTCGATCGCCGACGGCCTCGTAGACGAGCGATGCGAGATATTCGACGACGAGGGTCAGTTGGTGTGCGTCGCCTCGCAACTGGCGATGGTGAGACTGCCCGCGGGGGCCTAGGTCGTGGCGAGCCCCGGCGTCAACGATGACGGGTCCCTGCGCCTTCGCGCGCAACTGGTGATCCCGGCTAACGAGATCGACGTGCGCGTCACCACTTCGGGCGGCCCGGGCGGCCAGCACGCCAATCGCTCGCTGACCAAGGTCGTGGTGAGCCTGCGCGTGGAGGAATCCGAGACGTTGAGCGAGAGCGAGAAGCGACGTCTCGTCGAACACTTCGGACCCGTGGTGCGATCGAGTGCCAGCCGATTTCGCTCCCAAGGACAGAATCGCGAGGCGGCGTTCAACCAACTGGCTTCCAAGCTCTCGGATGCCCTGGCGCCGCGCGCACCACGGCGCGAGACCAAGCCCAGCGCGCGATCTAAGGAGCGACGCGTCGATGAGAAAAAGGCGCGCGGGCGCTTAAAAGAGATGCGCCGCGCGCGCAACGACGACTAACTCACTGGCTGAGCTGGCGCGACGCGGCTTCGAGCGCCTTTTCCATCATGGCGTCGAGGCCGGGATCGGTGACTTCGTGTGGACCGTGCAGCGGAGTCAGCGAGGCGTAGCCCGCTTCCACCAATGCCCCGTCGTCGTTGGGCTCTTCGTCGCTCACGTCGCCGAGGGAGGGACTGGCCGCGCCGAGGCGCAGGGGCAGCTCGCCCTCTTCGCTCAGGGCCTCGCCGCCCGCGCGCGGCCCCGCCGCTTTGATGACGCCGGCCGTGGAGACGCGTCCTCGCCGCACGCCTTTTAATTGGTGCAGTTCTACGTTCGGCACGTTGAGGTTTAGAACGGTGCACGGCGGTGCCGCGAATAGTTCGTCGAGCACCTCGATGGCGACCGCGGCGGCGGTGTCGTAGTGCACCTCGTCGCCCCACTGCACCGAGACGGCCAGCCCCGACAGGCCGAGCTGGGCGCCGGTAAAGACGGCGCCCACGGTGCCCGAGTGCAGCAGACTGCGCCCCACGTTGGCACCCGCGTTGATGCCCGAGATGATGACGTCGGGAGTGAAGTCGAAGCTGCCGAGTACGCCCAATATCGCGCACAGCGCCGGCGGCGCCTCAAGCCCGTAGGTGGCGATGGACTCGGCGCCGGCGATGCGGTGGCGACGGTACTTAACCGTGGGCCGTTCGAACACGTCGCCGACGGCCGAGGACATGCCCGAGTAGTTGCGATTGGGCGCCACGATGAGGGCGGAACGTTCCTCGCCGGCGGGAGCGTCGCCGGTCCAAGCGGCCACGCGACGCGCCAGCACGGCCATGCCCGGGGCTAAAACGCCGTCGTCGTTGGTGAGGAGGAGTCGCATAGGCCGAGGCTAACTGTCGTAGGTTATGGGCGAGTGAAAGGGGCGCGACCACTGTGATGTTGCCATCGGGAGAGCAGATAGCCATCGCCCACGGGGACCAGCGCGCGGTGGTGACCGAGGTGGGCGCGACCCTGCGCACCTACGTCAAGGGCGGCGTCGGGGTGATCGAAGGTTTCGCGGGCGAAGAGCCTTCGAGCAACGCTCGCGGTCAGTTTCTCTACCCCTGGCCCAATCGCCTGGGCGCGGGGGAGTGGAGTTTTTCCGGGCGCGTCGCGCACCCGCGCATTGATGACGTGGCGCACGAAACGGCCATACACGGCCTGGTGCGCTGGTTGCCGTTTCGGGTGGAGTCGGTGAATCAGAACCGCTGCGTGCTCTCACTCGTATTGCACCCCTCCCCGGAATATCCCTTTTCCTCCCAAGTAGACGTCGCCTACCACCTGGGATCGCTCGGCCTCACGGTCACTACCACCGTCACCAACTGCGACAGCGTGCCCATGCCTTTTGGCGTCGGCTTTCACCCCTACCTCGCGGTCACCACCCCCACCATCGAAGCCGCCAAACTCGAGGTCCCGGCCAAGTCCTTCGTCGCGCTGGACGATCGACAACTGCCCACCGGCCAGATCCTTCCCCTGGCCGGGCACGCCTTGAACTTCGCCACGCGCAAGTCCCTCAGCGCCCAAAAACTCGATGTGACCTTCACCGACCTCATTCGCGATGACTCGGGCCAGTGCGTGGTCGCCCTCGAAGACGCCACCGGCGGGGTCGTGGAGTTGAGCGTCGATCGCACGTTTCCCTATCTGCAGGCCTACACGGGTGAGAACAACGCACCGGGCCATCGGCGCACCGCGGTGGCGATAGAGCCGATGACCTGTCCTCCCGATGCGCTGCGTAGCGCCAAGGACCTGGTCGTCCTCGAGCCCGGCCAGCACTGGGCCGGATCGTGGCGCCTGCGACGAATCCAGCCGTGAGCGTCGTCCTGGTCACCGGTTCATCGAGCGGCATCGGACTCGCGACGGCCCGCCGTTTCGCCGAGCGAGGCGACACAATCATCTTTAACTCCGCGCACAGCGTGGAGGCGGGCGAGCACGCCGCCGGTGCGACGCCCGGGGCGCACTACGTTCGAGCGGACATCTCACGCCCCGAGGACTGCGAGCGGCTGATCAAAGAGGTGCTCGAGCGGTGCGGTCGACTGGACGTGCTCGTCAATAATGCGGGCACCACCAAGGTGATCGCGCACCACGACCTCGAGGCCGCCGACGTGGCGGTGTGGCGCGAGATCTTCGAGGTGAACGTCTTTGGCACCTGGCAGTTGAGCGTGGCGGCGATGCCCGCGTTGCGCGAGAGCCGGGGCTCGATCGTGAACGTCTCGTCGATCGCGGGTCTGCGCCCGACGGGCTCGTCCATTCCCTACGCCGCCTCCAAAGCGGCCCTCAACCACCTGACGATTCTGCTGGCCAAGACCGTCGGGCCCGAAGTGCGCGTCAACGCGGTCGCCCCGGGTCTGATCGACACGCCCTGGACCGAAGACTGGGACACGGTACGCAGTTACGTCAATAAAGTCGCGCCACTACGGCGCAGTGGCTCGGCCGACGACGTGGCCGACGCGATCGTTGCGCTGGCCCTCTCGCCCTACATCACCGGTCAGGTGCTTGCGGTTGATGGGGGGCTAACCCTCGCCACGTGAGGGGGCGGGGGGACGACTAGGCGCATTAGCGCACAGATCGTTGAGGTGAGCGGGCGTACGACCAGTCGTTCGCGCCCACCGCGCGAGCGCACGCCCAGGAGATCCTGCGCGTAGTTCGGCAAGAGCGCCCAGGAACTGCGCACGAGCAGCCAGTAGACGACGCGTTGGGCCCTGCTCGTGGTGATGCGCCGAGTGAGGAAGTCTCGCGCGAGCGCCCCGTCGGGGCTCAGTCGAAGCTCTCCGCGAAAGCTCAGAATCGCGGCGTGGAGTTCGCCGAGGGTCTCGGGCGGATCAAGGACTCCCAAGCGGCGCGCGACGTTCGCGGTCTCTTTGACGTAGTGGTCGGCTTCGATCGCGTCCAGCCGTCGAGAGCCAAATCGCTGGTACGCGCCCAGGAACATCGAGATCTCCGCGCAGTGCACCCAGAGCAAGAGGTGCGGATCGTTCGCGTCGTAGCGCTCCCCGTCGTCGGCGACTCCGTGCACGTGAGCGTGCACGAACAAGACGCGCTCGATGGCCGCCTGGGCGGTGTCGTTCGAGCCAAAAGTCGTGGCGCCGATGAAGTTCGCCGTCTGTAGGACCCGCGCGAGCGGATCGTCCTGGTAGTGCGAGTGCTCGGCCACGCCGGCCATGGCGTAGGGATGGAGCATCTGAAGAAAGAGGGAACCGAGACCTCCGACGAGCATGGAGGGCAGCTCGCGATGCACCAGCCGGGCCACCCCGTTGACGTCGCCGAAGGCGAGCGCCGGATCGTCGCAGCGCGGTGGCGGTTCTTGGGTAAGACCGGCCGCGTGGCGGATCGAACGGCCGAGCCGAGCGCGTAGCCGGCTCACTCCTCGCACCTCAACCACGGTCCTCCTCCTTACTCTCTACTTTAAAGTCGTCCTTTCGTCGCGCGCGTCGACCTGCGACACTTAGGGGATGCCCTCGCTACAGGCCGCGCGCGCCGCGACGGCCGAACCGGATCTCGTGGAGCGTCTGGACGCCGAGATCGACGTAGTGAGCGAGCGGCCGTGGAACGTGGTCGTGTGGAATGACCCCGTGACTCCCATGCCGGTGGTGGTGGCGGTCTTTCGGCGGATCTTTGGGTACTCCGAGAACAAGTGCACGCACCTCATGCTCTCGGTCCACCACGAGGGTCGCGCGATCGTGTGGTCGGGGACGCGCGAACGCGCCGAGTCCTACTGCGTCAAACTGCAAGTGGCGGGCCTGCAGTCCAGTGTGGAGCGCGACGAGTAATGGCGAATCGACTCTTCGCCCGACGCCGCGACGGGCGAATCGAAGTCCGCCTCAACGACGCGGGTCGCGCGATCGCCCGCGAGGCCTTCGCCCACGTGATCGCCGCGGAACGTGATCCCGAACACGACTGGCACGTGACGCTCCACCCACCCATCACGCCCAGCAGCGATCTGGACGATCCGCTGGCGACGCTGACGCGCCAGAGCGACACGTCCTCTAACGCCGAGGTCGCCCTCGCCAGCCTCGCCGAGCAGTATCTGAGCGACGCCCAAGCGTGGGCCTGGATGTGCACGCTGCAGGTGGCGCTGCGCGCCACGGCGACCGCGCACGGGATACTGAGCGACGACCGACTCGAATCAGCCGACGCCGCGGTGTTGAGCGAGATTCACACACTGCAGCAATTCCTATTCGACCTCTCGACGTGTCTATGACAAACGAGCCGTCCCCGAGCGCGGATGAGATGGCCGAAATCGTGCGAGTCGCCTTCTCGCGCGAAGACCTGTCCGCGGTGGCGGATCTATTGGACGCGCACGTTACCTGGGGCGCCGCGGGCGCACGCAGGCCCTCGTGCACGACCAAGGCCCAGGTTCTCACCTGGTTTCAAACGGCGTGGGACGCCGGCGTTCGCGCCCGCACCGTCGACGTGTGCGTGGCGGGTGAGCGCGTGCTCGTTACCTTGGTGGTGCGCGGATCGAGGACCGCACGCGAGCGTGGCGGGGGTGCGCTGCGCTATCAGATCCTCACGTTTCGCAACGGACGCATCGTGGACATCGCCGGTTTCGACGATCGCGAGAGCGCGCTGGCGTTTGCCCAGATGTAGTCAGCGATGTGGGCGCCGGGACCTCGGCGCGCGATTTTTCACGAGTCGATCCCACGTAGGCTGAAAGCATGCATACTTTTCGCCGTTTGTCGGTTCTGTCGGTCGCGGTATTGAGCGGCGCCCTGGTCGTGGTGCCATCCCTGTCGGCCCAGGCGGCGGGCGCGCCGTCAGCCAAATCCCTCTTGGCGGCGGCCAAAACCGCTCTGGCAGCAGAGAACGGCGTGCACATCGTGGTCACGACGCTCGAAGCCAAGATCAAAAGCTCGGTGGTCGCCGACATCGGCAACACCTCGGGGACCGAGACGTATAACTCGGGGACCGAAAAGTTCACCATTTCGGTGACGCCCACCGTCGCCTATATGAGCGGCAGCAAAAAGGGCCTCACGACCATCATGGGACTCTCGAGCACTCAGCAGCAGAAGGTCGGCACGGCGACGGTGGTAATGAAGAAGGGGACGAGCCCCTACACGTCGCTGCACTCGAACTTAACGGCCAACGCCTACGCTCAACTCCTGCCGACGCTCGCCGAGACCAAGTTGTTGCGTACTCGCGACAAGTCGACCCACGGCTACAAGTTGACCTGGACGACGAAGGCCACGAGCACCACACCCAAGTCGGTGACCGTGATGGTGGTGTCCTCGGGAGCGAAGGCGTTGCCAATATCGGAGTCGGTGACCTCCAGCAGCGGTACGAGTCGCACAACGTTTACGCACTGGGGCGAGAAGGTGGTCGTGAAGAAGCCCGCTAAGACGATCGCCTACTCCACGGTGTTCGGCTAGTTCGCTGCGCGCCCTGGACTTCCCAAATGGGGAGTTGATCAGGAGTTGTTAACGAATCGATGTAGTTCCGGAACGGGTGGGTATCGTAAATCACGTGTCTCTGGAGACCCCAACCCACACCGAGTCTGAACACCACGGCGGTCGTCCCCTCGACGCGTCGCGCGACGAGGTGCTGCGTGCGTCAGCTCTCGAGTTACTGGCTGAGATCGGCTACGACCGCTTGACCATCGACAAGGTCGCGGCGCGAGCGGGGGCCGGCAAAGCCACTATCTATCGGCGCTGGTCGGGCAAGGCCGAGCTCATCGTCGATGCGATTGTGAGCCAGAAGATCATCCCCTCCGCCCCCAACACGGGATCGTTGCGCGGAGACTTCGACGCGTTCATTGCGCAGTCCGAAGTGCACGACGGCCACCTCGACACCGAAGTGATGATTGGGCTGGTGAGTGCGCTGCCGCGCGACGAGGAGTTGCGAGACGTATTCCAGTCTCACTTCGTCGAACCGCACTGCGCGACGCTCCAAAACATCGTGAAGAATGCCGAAGTGCGTGGCGAGATCGCCGCGGTATCGAACCTCGACTTGATCGGTTCGGTGCTACCCGCTTTGGTGCTGTACCGGCTAATTACGACGGGACGCGTTCCCGATCGCGAGTTCCTTCAGTCAGCGCTCGATAGCGTCGTCTTGCCGCTGCTTGGCGTACGACCTACGAACCACTGATTAACCCACCCCCTGGAGAAAGTGATTTTCCGATGTCCGAAGAAGTGACAGACCTAACCGATAGCGACAGCGACGCCAAACACCTGGGCCTCGCGCTCTTTGTGATCAGTTGTGCCCAGTTGATGATCGTGCTGGACGCGACGGTGGTCAACGTGGCCATCCCCACGATCCAGCACGAGTTGCACTTCTCCTCGACCAGCCTCGAGTGGCTCATCACCGCCTACTCCTTGACATTTGGCGGTCTGTTGCTCTTCGGCGGTCGCACGGGTGACCTCTTTGGCAAGCGGCGCATGTTCATGATCGGCATCGCCCTCTTCGCGACCGCGTCCCTCTTGGGCGGGCTCGCCCAGTCGGACGTCTGGCTGATCTTGACCCGGGGGCTCCAGGGAGTGGGCGGCGCGATCGCGGCCCCCACGGCGCTGTCGCTCATTGCGACCAACTTTCCTGAAGGCAAGGAGCGAAACCGCGCCATGGGCGTGTACGCGGCGATGTCGGGTGGTGGCGGGGCCGTGGGCCTGCTGCTGGGCGGGATCCTCACGAGCTACGTGTCGTGGCGCTGGATCTTCTTCATCAACGTGCCCATTGCGATCATCGTCTTATTCCTCGCGCCGCGCGCGCTGCACGAGTCCTCGACGAGCTCCGGTCTGCTCGACGTGCCCGGGGCGCTGACCGTGACCGGCGGCATGCTCTGTTTGGTCTACGGGCTCTCGAACGCCTCGAGTCACAGCTGGTCGAGCACGTCTACCGTCGGATTCCTCATCGCGGCGGTCGTCTTGTTGGTCGTCTTTGGTTTCGTGGAGCGTGCGAGTTCCGCGCCGCTGATGCCCTTTGACATCTTTAAGAACCGCAATCGCTCCGCCAGTTTCGCCATGATGCTGTGTATCGGCATCGCCCTGTTCTCGATGTTCTACTTCCTCACCTTGTTCCTCCAAGACATCCAAGGCTGGTCCGCGGTGCGCACCGGAGTGGGATTTTTGCCCATGACCATCGGCATCATCGTGGCGGCCGGAGTGACCTCACAGCTGGTGGGTCGAATCGGGGTGCGCGGACCCATGATCGTGGGTCCGGCGATGACCGTGGTGGGCATGGTCTGGATCACCCGCATCACGCCTTCGAGCACTTACCTTGACATCCTTGGCCCGCTCATCGTGATCGCGCTGGGCATGGGTCTGGTTTTCGTTCCCCTCACGCTCACCGCGGTCTCGGGGGTCGAGGGCGACGAGGCCGGTCTCGCCTCGGCCCTTCTCAACACGATGCAGCAAGTCGGAGGGGCCCTCGGTCTGGCCGTACTCACCACCATCTCGATCGCCGCGGCGAACTCGCGCAAGCACGCACTGCACTCGGCCTCTAAGGCGGCCAGCAACGCGGCAACCACCCACGGCTACACCACCGCTTTTTGGGTCTCGGCCGGCATCGCGTGCCTGGCCCTGATCGTCTCGGTGACGTTCATCCGCGTGCCCCAAGGCGGGGGGAGTGAGCTAACGAGGACCCGCGCCGCTCTCTAAAACAACGAAGCCGCCGGCGCGAGGCCGGCGGCTTCATCGTTCTGGATCGGTGCTACATCGCACCCGCCGAGGTGGCGTACTCCACCGAATTGGTCCGGATGGTGTCGCGATACCACGAGAAGCTCTGCTTGGTGAGGCGCGCGCCGGTGGGGTAGTCCACCCACACGATGCCAAAGCGGCGCGAGTAGCCCAGACCCCACTCGAAGTTGTCCATCAGGCTCCAGACGAAATATCCCTGGACGTTCACCCCGGCATCAATGGCGTCGTGCACCGCCGAGATGTGCTCTTGAAGGTAGGCGACGCGGTCGTGATCGTTCACGTCGCCGTTGGGATCCACGTAGTCGTTGAAGGCCGCGCCGTTCTCGGTGATGTAGATGGGCAGCGTCGTATATTCGTCGCGCACTCGAATGAGAAGCGACGTGAGCCCCGAGGCTTCGATCTCCCAGTCCATGGCGGTCTTGTCGCGACCGGGGGTCTCGATGCCGCGCAAGCGCAGGTCCGGAAACTGGTCACCCTGAGCTACGAAGTAGCCCGCGACCCGCGCCTCCTTCGTCCTGGTCTCGTCCACGACGGTCGAGGGGAAGTAGTAGTTCACCCCCAAGAAGTCAATGGGTGCCGAGATGAGGTCGAGGTCTCCGTCTCTCACGACCGAGAAGCCTGGCGCAAACTTCGCGTAGTGCTCGAGCATGTCCGCGGGGTACTCCCCACGAAAGATCGGATCCAGGAAAACACGGTTGAGATTGCCGTCGGCGCGCCGAGCCGCGGCGACGTCGAGTTCGTGCTGGCTCGCTGGACGAAAGTCGCCCAGATTGAGCGTGATGCCGACTTGAGCGGACGGGATCAGTGAGCGCAGGATGGGCACGGCGAGGCCGTGGGCGTAGAGCAGGTGATGGTTGGCTGCGGCGGCTTTGCCGATGTCGCGCACGCCCGGAGCGTGTCGGCCCGACCCGTATCCGAGCCACGACGAGCACCAGGGCTCATTGAGGGTGATCCACCGGTCGATATCTTCGCCGAGCGACTCGGCCACGATGCCCACGTACTCGGCGTATCGCTCGGCGGTGTCGCGCACCGTCCAGCCGCCGTCGTCTTGGAGCGGTTGGGGCAGATCCCAGTGGTAGAGAGTGGCAACCGGGGCGATCTCTCGCTCCAAGAGCCCCTCGACGATGCGACGATAGAAATCGAGGCCCTTCTGGTTGGCCGGACCACGCCCGGTGGGCTGGACCCGCGGCCACGCGACGGAGAAGCGGTACGCGGCGACGCCCAGTTGTTGGAGTAGGTCGAGGTCTTCCTCCATGCGGTGGTAGTGGTCGCAGGCGATGTCGCCCGTATCGCCGTTCCACACGGCACCGGGAGTGCGGCTGAAGGTGTCCCAGATCGAGGGGCCGCGGCCGTCGGCGGTCACTGCTCCTTCAATTTGGTACGACGCCGTGGCCGTTCCCCACAGGAAGCCTGGCGGGAAGGAGCGCGGTGGGTCGTCGTTGCGGGTACTGGAAATGCTCATGGAAGATTTCTCCTGGTAGTAAATGCGACGAGATTGGGCTCGCAGCGCCCGCCCAGATATCGAGGAGCGTCGCGCGTATTCTGGTGTTCCTTCTACACGCGCACCGGCGGGGTTGGAGTGACGCCGGTGCGCGTGTAGAAGGAGATCTCCTTAGGACGCCTTGAGGTGCGTCAGGATGTACGGCAACTGGGGGTCACCCGGCGCGGGGTCCATGTAGGGGTTGGACGGCGTGGGGAATCCGCTGTAGCTCGACGTGCTGTACTCACACCACGTCGCCCCGTACAACAAGGGGATGACGGGCAGCGTCGTCGCGATGACCTTCTCCAAGGGCAGTGACGCCGCCTTGACGGCTGCAGTGTCGCTCGGGTTGACTCCCGCCAACTTCACGAGGTCCGCCTGGACGGCCGAGTTGTGGTAGCGACCGTAGTCACCGTCCGCACTCTTGCCGTTCGGGGCCGAGGTCGTGTAGTCCAGCCAGTTGTCGAACTGGGTGTACGGGTCAGTTCCACCGTTGCCCCAGTGCTCGATCGACGTGAAGTGACCGTCGGCGGAGTCGGTGTACCACTCCGAAGCCTGCACGCCGTCCACCGTGGCGTCGATGCCTTCTGCCTTGAGCTCCGACGACATCAGCTGGGCGTCGGCGTAGTAGTCGGAGTAGGCGATCGGGTCCTCAATGGAGAACTTGATCGTCTTGCCCTTCTTCGCGTAGAAGCCCTGCTTGTTCTTCTTGTAGCCGTCCGAGGTGAGTATCTTCTTGACTTGGGCCGCGTTGTTCGTCGGCTTGATGTCGTTCTTGTACTGCGAGGCCAGATAGCCCCCCTGGTTGGGCAGGATCAAACCACTCAGGGACGTTGCCGGGGCCTCGTAACCGCTCTCACCCTTGATGCCGAGTTCCTTGCGGTTGATGCCGACGCTGATCGCCTCGCGGACCTTGGGGTCGTTGAGCGGCGCCTTGGTGACGTTGAACTGCAGCGTCACCGTGTTGCCGGGAGCGAAAAACGTGTGGTTGGTCGCCTTGTCCTTGTTCACGAAGATCGAGTTGACATTGGCAATGTCGTTCCCGGCCCAGGTGAGGGTTCCGTCGGCGAGGTCAATTCCGGCGTCGGCGTTGGTGTCTACGGCGAGCACTTGAACCTCGGGCGCCGTGGGGGTGTTGCCAATGGCGTCGCCCCAGTACGTCGAGTTCGTCGTGTAGTCAACTACCGAGGACGAGTAGCTCGAGGGAACGTACGGCCCCGTGCCAATCGCCTGGGACGATGACAGGGTCGCCGTCGCGGGCGTCGTGTTCGCCGTCCAGAAACTGGAGGGAACGATCAACTGGTTCCCGGCAATGGCGGTGATGTTCGAGTACTCAGACGACGAGTAGTTCAAGACCACCGTATTGCCCGACACGGTCGCCGGACTGGCCAAGGCGGGAAGCCCAAAGACGTTGGCCGCCGCGTTGTTGTTGATGCCGTTGAAGGTTGCCGCGACGTCGGCCGGAGTGAAGGCAGACCCGTCACTCCATTTGACACCCGTTCTGATCGTGAAGGTGAGCGTCTTGCCACCATTCGACCAGGCGTAGTTCGTCGCGAGCCACGGATAGGACACGCCCGACTTGATCGTGTCGAACTCATAGAGCGGTTCGTACACGAGCGAGCGGACGCTCATCTCGGTGGCGTAGGAGTTGGAGTCGAAGGGATTGAAATTATTGGTGAACGTGACACCAGTGTTTCCCTCGAGCACCAACGGTGGGTTGGATGCTGACGCTGCGGTGATGCCGGCGCCCAGCACGAGGCCGAGGCTGAGGCATGACATCGCAGTGACAACAACAGCTGCTTTTCTAAACATGAATTTCCTTTATATTGATAGCGTCCAGCCGGCTTTTGCCGACGTTTCGTGTGAACCGTGTGGGTCCTTACTTAACTACGCGAGGCCGGTTGGACCTTCGCGTCACTGCGGGCACAAGAGCGATAGTCCGTTCTTAGGCCCTCTCTCTGGTCAGTGTCGTGTTTCGGCGATTTCCTCCCCTCCCCGGCGCACTGGCAGCGCCACTTCCACTGCGTGTTCGGGCTGGTCGCGATAGAGCCAACACCGCGACGTGTGGCTCTCACCCACGAGGAACTGTGGCGGCTCGGTGTCGCGACAGATATCCATCACGTGCGGGCAGCGCGGACTGAAGCGACAGCCCGACTCGGCGATGAGTGTCTGGGTGCGCGCACCCGTTTCGGGAGCGATGGACGTGGGATCGGATGGATCGGGTACCGAGGCGATCAGGAGCTGAGTGTAGGGATGGGTGGGTGCGTCCACGAGGTCGGTGCCCCGGGAGTGCTCGACCACCTGACCGGCGTACATCACGATGATCTCGTTGGCGATGTAGCGCGCCGAGGCGATGTCGTGGGTGATGTACATGACGGCCAGTCGATCGCCGTCGCACAGCGCGCGAAGCAGGTTGAGCACGCCCAGGCGCACCGAGACGTCCAACATCGAAATCGGCTCGTCGGCCAAGAGCACTTTGGGCCGCACGCACAGGGCGCGCGCGATCGACACGCGCTGGAGTTGGCCCCCCGAGAGTTCGTGGGGGTAGCGGTCAAGGAACTTCTCGGGTGGCGAGAGTGACACCCTCTCGAGGGCGTGGGCGGCCTGGGCTTGCACGTGAGCCTTGTCCGCTCCATGGATCAGCAACGGGCGAACCAGGTTGTGACGGATCTGGTGCACCGGATTCATCGAGGCGAAGGGGTCTTGGAGAACGAGCTGCACCTGGGAGGCGTAGTCGAGGGTGCGCTTTGCCTTGAGGGGAATGGTGTTTCCCTGGAGCGCGAGTTCGCCCGAGGTTGGTCGCACGATGCGCGCCAGCATCCGAGCCAGGACCGACTTGCCCGATCCGCTCTCGCCGACCACCGCGACGACCTCGCCGCCGCGCAGGTCGAGGCTCACGTCGTCCACCGCGCGTAACACGCGCCGCGCGTTGAGCACGCGTCCGGGAGTGCGGACGCTGAAGTGTCGCGTGAGGTGCCGCGCCTGCAGCTCACTGGTTGCTTCGACGTTCATGGCGTCTCCGCGGGAGTCGAGCCAGAGGGCCCCCGGCGGCTGAGTTCGATCGGTACCTGCACCCCGTCGTCCCCGGAGTGCAGCCAGCAGGCCACGGAACGATCGGTCTCTCCGGTGTTCACGAGGGGGGGCGTCTCGCGAGAGCAGCGCTCCATGGCGTAGGGGCAGCGCGGATGAAAACTGCACCCACTGGGCAGGTCCGAGAGGTCCGGGGGCGATCCGGGTATGCCGGTGAGCTCGGTGCGCTCGCCGTGCATGGGGGGGAACGAGTTCAACAGCCCCAAGGTGTAGGGATGGCGCGGCGCCTCGTAGAGCTCGAGGGCCGTCGCACGCTCGACTAGGCGGCCCGCGTACATCACGACGATCTCGTCGGCCAGTTCGACCAGCAGCGAGAGGTCGTGCGTGATGAAGATCATCGCGAATCCGAAGCGGGCCCGCAACTCGTAGAGCTCGCTAATGATCTCGCGCTGGGTGACCACGTCGAGGGCGGTCGTGGGCTCATCCATGATGACCAGCTGGGGGTCGACGGCGAGGGCGAGAGCGATCATGATTCGCTGGCGCTGTCCTCCCGAGAGCTCGTGGGGATAGCGCGCGAGACGATCAGGATCGAGCCCTACCAACGACAGCAGGTGTTCGGCACGCGCTCGACGTTCCTTCCTCGACAGTCCGCCGCGGTGGGTCTTGAGGACCTGTTCGAACTGCGAGCCCACGCGCACGACCGGGTTGAGCGCATTGAGAGCACTCTGGAGCACCACCGAAATGTGCGACCAGCGCACCTGGCGCAGCTCGCGCTCGTTGGCGCCGATGAGATCCAGCACCTCTTCAGTACCCTGGCTGTCGCCCAGGTTGAAGTAGGCCTCGCCGCCGGTGATGACGCCCGGGGCGCGCAACAGGCGAGTAAAGCCGTAGACGAGCGTCGACTTGCCCGAGCCGCTCTCGCCGGCGATGCCGAGGACCTTCGATCGCTCGAGGTGCAGGTCCACATGGTCGACGGCCCGCACGGCGCCCTCGCCCCACCCGTACTCGACACTGAAGTCCTTCACGTCGAGGATTCGCGTTCCCATCACCTGGGGAGTGCTCGCGGCGTCGCTCGTCGCCGAGACGCCGCTCGGGGGACTGGCATTGCGATTCGTGGCCAGGGCGTCGGTGCTCATCGGGCTCCCGAACCGGTCTTCACGAAGGTGCGCGCCGGTCGCGGCGAGCTCGCTCGCACGACCGGGGTGAGGCCGAGGCGCGGGCGACGGGGCAACCCGCGGCGCCGGCGCAGGCGCGAGGTCATACCCGCTTCGCGCAGGCGCGGGTTAATGAACTCATCGATGCCGAAGTTGAGCAGCGCGAGGCCCGTTCCCACCATGGCGATGCACACGCCCGGCGGGACGAACCAATACCACTCGTTGGCCAGTGGGGCGTTGTTCGACTGGGCCCAGAACAGCATGGTGCCCCAGTTCCACACCGAGGTGCTGGTGAGTCCGATATAGGCGAGGGTGACGTAGGCGCCAATGGAGTAGAGAATCGTAAAGAGTAGAGACGAGGCCAGCACGGGTAACAGGTTGGGGGCCACCTCGCTGAACATGATCCGCGCTCGACTTTCCCCAATGATGCGCGACGCCTCAACGAAGTCCCGGTTTCGTAGCGACATTGTCTGGGCGCGCAGTACTCTCGCACCCCACGCCCACCCGGTGAGCGAGATGATGACTCCGATGACCAAGGCGTTCGATCGGCTCCCCGTGGGCAGGTAGCTGTCGATCACGATTAACAGCGGAACGCCCGGGATGGCGAGGAACACGTTGGAGAGCAGCGACAGGCCGTCATCGGTGAAACCCCCCAGGTACCCCGCCGCCACCCCCACGCTCACCGACAAGATGGTGGCGATCAGCCCGGCCACGAGGGCCACGACCATCGTGGCGCGAGCACCGACCAAAGTCTGGGAGAAAATGTCCTGACCGAGGCTGGTCGTGCCGAACCAGTGAGCCCCAGACGGCCCCAAGTTCGGAGCGAAGGAGGTGTTGTTCGGGTTGTCGGGCGCTAGGTACGGCCCCACGATGGTGAGGAGGATGAAGAACCCAACGATGCCCAGTCCCAGGACGACTTTGGGTGAACGCGGAATGCGCAGCGACTTCATAACACCGCCGCTGTTCTCGTGCGGGGATCGAGAGCGAAGTAGGCCAGGTCGGCGATGAGGTTGGCCGCCAGCACCGTGAGGGTGATGACCAAGAAGATTCCCTGAATGAGGGGATAGTCCTCATTGAGGACGGCATTGAGCAGAAGATCGCCCACACCCGGATAGTTAAAAACGAGCTCGACCAGCAATGCTCCCGAGACGACCAGTCCGATGGCCAAGGAGAGGTTGGCGATGCTCGGTAGCACCGCGTTGCGCGCGGCGGCCCAGACGACCTTGCGCCGCGGCAGCCCCATCGCCACCGACATCAAAACGAAGTCTTCGGCGACCATCGTGATCATCATGTTGCGCATTCCCAGCATCCACCCCGCCACCGAGCTGAGGACGATGGAGATCACGGGCAGCTCGCCGTAGCGGATGAGACTCGCGATGAAGTTCCAGTGCCACCCCGGAGTGACACTGATGCTGTAAGCGCCGAGCTCGGGAAACCAGTGCAGTTGGCTGCCGAAGATCAACAGCATGACCGTACCCAAGAAGAAGTACGGCACCGCCTGAAAGAACGTGGCGGTAGGGATGAGCGAGTCGAGTCGAGATCCGCGAGTCCAGCCGAGCAGTGCGCCCAGGAACGTCCCGAGAAAGAAACTGAGGATCGTCGAGAGGCCGATGAGTCCGACGGTCCAGGGAATTGCCGATCCCAGAATGGTGCTCACCGGCGCCGACAGGGTGATCGAGATCCCCATGTTGCCGTGGAACAGTTGCCCCCAGTAGGTGAGGTACTGGGAAAGCAGGCCGTGATTTAGGGTCCCACCAAAGGACAGTTGGATAGAGCGAATCTCCGCGGGCGTGACGTTGTCCTGGAGTTTGCCGATGAGGGTCTGAATGGGATTACCCGGCATGAAGTGGGGGAGCAGGAAGTTGACGGTGATGGCGACCCAGGCGGTCACGAGATACACACCAAGGCGACGTGCGATGACGGTCACGCCAACTCCCGAGGAGCGGCGCCCACGAGGGTCGGACGTAATTCGGGCTCCGCCGCGCACCCGCAACTACGTCGCACGACGAGCTCGGTCGGCAAGACGATGCTGCGCTGGATCTCCGTGGTGCCATCGAGCATCGACACCAGCGCATCGACGGCGACTTCCCCAAGGATGCTGCCGGATTGGCGGATGGTCGTGAGAGACGGGTTGAAGTATCGGGTGAGGGAAATGTCGTCAAAACCGGTCACGACGACATCCTCTGGCACGTTGAGCCCGTGGGCGCCGAGAGCATAAATCACTCCGACTGCGGTCTGGTCGTTGGCGCATGCGAACGCCTGGGGGAGCGGTTCGCTGCGGCCCAGACGCTCCTTCATCGCCGCCTCCCCGCCCGATGAGGTCCAGTCACTTTGAAGGAGGTCCACGTCGCGGAGGGTTCCTCCGAAGTCGTTCACTGCGACCGAGAACGCCTTGGCCCGGGCCACGCTATCGGGACTTTCGTTAGCCCCCGAGACGAAGCCCAGCCGGCTGAGACCATGGGTAACGATGAGGTGCTCCGCGAGATCGCGCATCGCCTGATCGTTGTCGACGCGAACTGTCACCACCGACGTCAGATGGCCGCGTCCGGCCAACATCACGATCGGGATGCGTTTGGCCAAATAGTCGACGTCCTCGTCGCGCAGAACCCGATCTAAGAGAATCAGGCCGTCCACCGTGCCGGTCAAGGTCAGTAGCGAGGTGAGTCCGGAGGGATGGCGTTCGTCGGCGCTGCTGAGAAGAAGCGAGTACCCGTGCTCGGCCGCTCGCATTTCCGCGCCCCGAATCACGATGTCCGTATAGAGAAGACTCGCCTCTTCTACGACGAGTACACCGCTGTCGGCGGCCGGACTTGATTCGTCGGTGACGGCGCGGGTAAAAACGAGGCCCAAGATCCAGTGCTTACCGCTGGAGAGTCCCCGCGCGACCACGTTGGGTACGAATTGAAGTTCTTCCATCGCGGCGAGCACCCTGTCGCGAGTTTCGGGGCGCACCGAAGAAAGCGAGTTCAGGGCTCGACTGACCGTGGCGGTCGAGACGCCGGCTCGCGCCGCCACGTCGTAGATCGTCGGTGGAGAATCGACCACCCCGCCCCCTAATTGCCCCAAAACACCTGATGTAACCGGTTAATGTAACCGCTTACAGTAGTGTAACCGGTTTCAACGTACACGTCGAAATGGCGGATGTCAAGTCACCGTCACACAACTGGCGAGCGGGAGTCACGTAGGCGTGTCGCCACGGTGGTGCCAAAACTCCTTTTCAGGCGATCTAAGCGAAGATGCGGTAATGAAAACGTTGCCCGAGCCGTCCGTCTGATGTTGAGAGGAAACTCAGAAAGTCGGGCCACAGTTGGCGCGACGCGTAGCGAACGCATCTTGGGTTGCGTGCGCGGCCCAAGATGCGTGCGGGTGTAGATACCGAACCGCTACGCGCAGGCGGCGATGTCCTTGCCGAGAGTCTTGGCCGAGGCCGCGTAGGTCTTTTCGTGGGATCCCACGTAGGTTGCCAACTTGGTCAGCGAGGTCTGGGTGGATTCGTACTTGAGAATCTGCACGACCTCGTTGAGAACCTTCTTCGACGACTGGTCGGGCGCGACCGCCGCGAGCTTCTCATAGAAGGGCAGCACGTACTTGGCCCAAGTCTTGTACCCCGACAGGGACGTCGGGGGAGCGGACTTGCTTTCGTACTTTTGGTAGAAGGTCAAGATTGTCTGGCAGAACTTGCTTTCCCCCGCTGAACTACTTGGTACCGCGACCCCGAGCGAGAGCGCGAGGGTTCCTGCGACTACTGCGCTTGCGAGGACTCCGCGGCTGGCCGGGGAGAACCTCCTGGTGAGACGTAGCATGGTCCGCCTTTCCTTATTCTGGTGCGTCGAGAGATGACGCATCCGATTTGGAACCTCCTCTTGGTGCCAATCTGGCCTTGTCTACCAGTTTTCGCACGGTGCGTCCACTACCGAACTGGGCAAGTGAGTGGGGCGGGACTCACATCTCGTAACTCGCCGAGGCGAGAACTAAAAGTCTTAGATTTAAGAATCCCTTTTGCGCCCCCCGGCACGATTGACCTCGCGCCTTAGAACAGACTGTGAAGTCAACCTGGCCTCAGCGATCTAAGGGTCCTGATCACTTGGCGTTCGACACCTTGGCCGTGGCCAAGCCCTCACCTTTCAACGCTCGATCAACGACTCGGTGCCTCTTAGTTCGTTTTTATTGATAAGAGCGTGAGCATCTCGTGAGTGCGTTGCACTACCAAATGTCGCTTGACAGCGCACGACGGGCAACCAATACTCAGCAGTACGCGAGGACGGGAACTCCGTTCCACCGCGCGACCATCAAGTGAAAGGGCGTCACCATGATCACGCAGACCAACCTGATTGACGATTTGGAGAGCGAGTTCGCCCTCGCGGACCTTAAGTGGAGCGGCGGCTCGCTGGTTGACGGCGACGCCGTGGGCGGCGCGGACGACGACGACGAAGAGGACACCGACGACATGGGCGGCGAGGACGCTGACGACCCCGAGACCATGGGCGGCGATAACTAGAGGCACATACGCGCGGAACGCGCCGAGGAAGTTGACAGTGGCCACAGATCTCTGGAGGAGAAGGCACGATGGAAGAGTTTCTGACCGACGTCAAGACGCTGCGCGAGCGCGCACGCGAGAACATTGACAAAGGTCCGGTCACCGATGCGTACGGGGCCGACCTTGACCGGGTCATCTATGTTTTGAATCAGGCGCTCGCCACTGAGTTGGTCTGCGTGCTTCGCTATAAGCGCCACTACTTCACCGCCGACGGACTCAATGCCCAATCGGCCGCAGATGAGTTCCTTGAGCACGCGAGCGAGGAGCAGGATCACGCCGATCAAATCGCCGCGAGGATTCAGCAGTTGGGGGGAGAGCCGGATTTCAACCCCGACACTCTCAGCGCCCGCAGCCACTCCGAATACGACTCGTCCGAAGAGCTCGAGTCGATGATTCGCGAAGATCTGGTCGCCGAGCGTGTGGCCATTGCGGCCTACACCGAGATCATCAACTGGATCGGCGACGGAGACCCCACGACGCGCCGGCTGCTGGAATCGATCCTGGCCGTTGAAGAAGAGCACGCCGAGGACATGCTGGACCTGCTGACCGGCATCTCCTAGGCGAAACCGAGTCCCTCGGGAGAGAAGTACAGGGTGCTGAGCGCGGGTAGGCGCACCCGCAGCGCATGGGACATGCCGCGGGCGGGGACGACCTCGGCCTCCAGGGGGTGTGCGTCAATCGTGCTTCCGCCAAAGGCCCGATCGTCGCTGTTGAGAAGCGGTATCCATCGTCCCGGGGCGGGCACGCCCGCGAGGACGTCGATCTCGCTCGACGAGAAGTTACACAGAGCCAGGACCGGCGCACTGCCCGGCGAGAGCCGCAGAAAGCTCACCACGCCGGCGTCGGCGTCGTTGGGCTGGGTCCAGGCGAACCCGTGGGGATCGTCGTCGAGGTCGTGAAGGGCGGGCGTCTCGCGATAGACGCGGTTAAGTTCACTCACCCAGAGCTGGAGTCCGCGGCGAGCCTCGTCGTCTTCGCTTGGCCACGTGAGGGACTCCTCGCACTCCCATTCGGGCAGCTGAGCGAACTCCGCTCCCATGAAGACGAGCTTCTTGCCGGGCAGGGCGAACTGGTAGCCGAAGAGAAGTCGAAGGTTCGCGAAGCGCTCTGCTACGTCGCCGGGCATTTTCATCAGCAGCGAGCCCTTGCCGTTGACTACTTCGTCGTGGGACAACGGCAGCACGAAGTGCTCGTCGGAGGCGTAGGCGCTGCGCGAGGTGAGTTCACCAAAATGGTGTCGGCGATAGACCGGGTCGCGAGCCAGGTAGTCGAGAGTCTGATGGCGCCAGCCCGCGTCCCATTTGAGGTCGAAGCCGAGCCCCGACAGGTAGGCGGGACGCGTCAGTCCGGGAAAGGCGGTGGACTCCTCGCCGATCAGCAGGACGTCGGGGTGCGCGTCCTTGATCCCGGTGTTGAGCTGGCGCAAGAACTCAATCGCCTCGACGTTCTCGCGGCCGCCAAAGTCGTGCGGCAAGCGTTGGGTGGACTGGCGCGAATAGTCGGGATAGATCATCGTGGCCACGGCCTCAACGCGCAGCCCGTCGGCGTGGTACGTGCTCAGCCAGTGCTCGGCCGAGGAGGCGAGAAAGCTCGCAACTTCGCGTCGACCGTAGTTGAAGTCGACTCCCCGGTCTCGTCGGCCGAAGCCGGGATCCTCGTCTTCGAAAAATCGCGCACCGTCGAAGTTGGCCAATCCCGTCGCCACGCTAGAGAAGTGGGAGGGAACCCAATCCAAGATGACCCCGATCTCGGCGTGATGGAGCTGGTCGATGAGGGACATGAAGTCCTGGGGATCTCCGTGGCGTCGCGAAGGTGCAAAGAACCCCGAGGTGTGATATCCCCAGGGGTCGTCCAGAGGATGCTCCATCACGGGCAGCAGCTCCACGTGAGTAAATCCCAAACGTTGAACGTGCTCGATTAGCGGCGCGGCGAGTTCGCGGTATCCCAACGCCTTCTGCGGTCGCAACGGATCGCGCCGCCAGCTCCCCAGGTGGACTTCGTAGATTGACACGGGTGCGTCCAACGTCGCTCGCCGTGCGCGTCGTTCCATCCAGTCCTGGTCTCCCCATCGGTACGCGAGATCCCAGACCACCGAACTGGTGCGAGGAGGCGGCGCGCTGCACCAGGCGAACGGGTCGGCCTTTTCGACCCTCGTGCCGTTCGATGCGGTAATCACGTATTTATAGGCGTCGCCCACTTGGCAGTGCGCGACGTCGCCCTCCCACACCCCGTCGGAACCTCGCCGCGCGAGCGGATGATCGATCGGATTCCAGTGGTTAAAGTCGCCCATAACCGTCACCAACTGAGCGCGCGGAGCCCAGACGGCGAAACTCGTGCCCCGGCCGGAGCGAAAGTGCGAACCCATGGCGTGGGTGAGGAACCTTTTGGCGTCTTCGGACGCGCCCGCTGACGGGTGCTCGACATTTTCACTGGTCACGCGTCACCTCACCGACAGGGCGTTGATCGTACCTGACTCTAATTCTTCGACTCGCCCCGCTCGTTCTCGACGCGCGGTTCCTATTCAGCGCGCAGCGCGCAGCAGAGGTCCCATGAGATCGCCCTTCTTCTCGACGCGCTTCAGCACCTCGGGGGCCTCGAATCGCAAGTACGCGGGGTCTGCGCGTCGCGCGCAGGTCGCGACCTCATCCCAGGTCACGGGAGTCGAGACGGTGGGTTCTTCTCGCGCGCGCAGAGAGTAGACCGCGACAGTGGTTTTGGACGCGACGTTCTGGCTCCAGTCGATGAGAACCTTCTTTTCTCTCAGTTGCTTGCGCATCACCGAGACGACCAGCTCGGGGTGATCTCGTTCGACGGCGCGCGCGAGTTCGTGCGCTTCGTCGGTCGCCTGCTCCCAGGAACGACGCGACAGGCGCGTGTAGAGCTGGAGGCCCTTAGAGCCACTGGTCTTGGCGAAGATCTCGCGCTTGAGGCGCTCGGCGATCCAGTGGGCCACCCGGCAGCACTCGACGATCGTGGTTCCAGGGCCGGGGTCGAGGTCAAAGACCATCTGGTCGGGCGGCGCGGGAACGGGACGACCCTTCGTGAACTTCCACAGGGGAACGTGGAACTCGAGGGCCGCCAAATTAGCGGCCCAGATCAGCGTGGCGCGCTCCTTTATCTCGGTGTAGTCAATCGGATCGTGCGAGTTGTCCTTCGAGGCGACCGAGATCGTGGGAACCCAGTCCGGCGCGCTCTTAGGGGAGTGCTTCTCGTAGAAGAACATCCCCTCTACGCCGTTGGGATATCGCTTAAAGGTGACCGGTCGCCGAGACAAATGCGGAACCATCACCTCGGCGATGCGCGCGTAGTAGTCGAGGACCTGGCCTTTGGTAAAGCCGCTGGCCGGATAGAGGACCTTTTCTAAGTTCGAGAGCGACAGTGTGCGCCCATCGACCATGGTTTCGACTCGTTCAGGGCTCACGCACGATCTCCTTGGCGTTCTTGTCGCTACGCAGTCCGCGCCACGCGGGCTGGCGCAGGTGGCCGTCGTTGGTCCACTCGGCAAAGCGCACTTCTCCAGCGATGCTCGGACGCACGAAGTGGGCGAGGGCGCTCTCTCTGGGGCTGAGGGTTTCGAGAAACGGAGTGGTCTTCCTCGCGAGAGGCGCGAGAAGGGCGAGGATCTCTCGTCGCTCTGCGCTCGAAAAGCCCGTGCCGACCTTGCCGACGTAGTGAAGACCCTCTTCGGTGTGGATCCCGAGTAAGAGGGCACCCAGGCTGCCCGAGCGCTCACCTTGGCCCGAGGTCCAGCCGCCGATGACCACTTCTTGGGTGTGGAAGTTCTTGATCTTGATCCAGTCGCCGTTGCGCTGGCCCGCGGAGTAGTGCGACGCGGGGCGCTTGAGCACTAGGCCTTCGAGCCCCCGCTCTTGGGCGATGCGCAGCATTTCTTGGGGCGCGACGCCCGTGGTCGAGGGCGGAGTGGCAAAGGATCGACCCTGCAGCTTGAGGGCCTCGAGGGCCGCGCGGCGCTCGTCGTAGCTCTGACTCGTCAGTACGCGTCCGTCCAGATAGAGCACGTCGAAGGCGAGGAAACTCACCGGGCTCGCCACGGCGAGTCGCTCGATTGCGGACTTCGATCCCAAGTGCAGGCGGTGAGCGAGGGTGGAGAAGTTAGGGCGGCCCTCCTGGTCCAGGGTCACGATTTCGCCGTCCAGGATGGCCGCGTGCGAACCGAGGAACTCGCCGATCTCGCGCAACTCGGGAAACGTGGCGACCAGCGACTTGTCGTTGCGCGTGAAAGCGCGCACGCGTCCGCCCTCGACGTAGACCATCGCGCGCACGCCGTCCCACTTGAACTCGGTGGCCCATCCTTTTGGGGCTGCGGGCAACTCTGCGGCGAGTACGAGCATCGGAGCGATTCGCTCGGGCATGGACTGGTAGTCGAGCGGGGCGGGGTCCATCCGGTGGATCATCCAGTTCTTGCCCTCGGTGGGGAAGAGGACGTAGCGACCCTGTGCGCGTTTGCCGTGTAAAACGACCATGACCTCTTTATCTCTCCACTTCTCCAGGTCGTACGTTCCCCGATCCCAGATCGTCACGGTGCCCGCGCCGTACTCGCCCTTCGGAATCGTTCCCGCGAAGCTCCCATACTCCAGGGGATGGTCCTCGGTGTGAACGGCGAGATGGTTGACTTTGGGGTCCACGGGCAGTCCCTTGGGCAGGGCCCACGAGGCCAGAACCCCATCGTGCTCTAAGCGAAAGTCCCAGTGCAGGGCGCGGGCGTGATGTTCTTGAATCACGAAGGTGGGCGGCGCAGATTTCGCCCGCCCACGAGCCGAGTGGCCCATGGGCTCGGGAGTCTTGGCGGCGTCGCGCTTAGCGTGGTACGCCTCGAGTTTCGTCGTGGCCGCGGACGTGCTCTTGTTAGGGGCGCGCCGGGGGCTCATGACAGTCGGCGGTTGGCCTTTTTCGCAGGCGCCTTGGCGTCGCTCAGCAGGGCGAGCAACTGCGCCTTGGTCATCTTGGCGTTGACGTCCAGCTTCAGTTTCGTCGCTCGCTCCAGGAGATCGGGCTTGCTCATGGTCTCGAGACCGCGCTTTTCGCGGTGGTCCGCGAGACGCAAGGTCGAACCCTTTTTGGCCGCCGTGGCGCGTGCGGCGGGCTTTTTAGAGCGCGGGCGCGAACTAGAGCGCTCGATTGAGGCCTGCAGGGCGGACATGAGGTCAACCACGTTGGACTGGGGCCGCTCTTCGTCGCTCACCACGATGGCGTGGCCGCGGCGCTTCTCCTCAATGAGTTCTTCCACGCGCTGGCGGTAGGTGTTCTGGTACCGGGTGGGGTCCCAGTCATCGGTCAGTGACTCGATGAGTTGCTTGGCGATCTTGAGTTCTCGCTCTCCGGAGTGTCCCACTTCGGGCAGGGTGTCCAACTCTTGCTCGGGGTCGCGGATCTCGTCGTCGAAGTACATCGTCTCGAGCATCAGTACTTTCTCGGACGGTCGTACGGCGACGAGGTGTTCCTTGTCGCGCAACACCAGCGTCGCAACGCCGACCTTGTTCGTCTCGCGCATCGCTTCGAGTAGCAGTGCGTAGGCGCGATCTGATCCCTTGCCCTTGGGAGCGAGGTAGTAGGACTGGCGAAAGTAGATGGGGTCGATCTCGTCGAGATCGACGAAGTCCTGGATCTCGATGAGTTCGGACTTGCCTGGGGCGGCGTTCGACATCTCTTCTTTGGTCACCACGACGTATTCGCCGCCGCCCAAGGGAAAGCCGTTGACGATGTCTTCGGTCGAAAGTTCCTCGCCGGTGTCCTCATCCACTTTCTTGTAACGCACCCGGTTCGAGGTGCCTTTGTGGAGTTGATTGAAGTGGATCGTTTGGTCGGCGGTGGCGCTGTAGAGGCCCACGGGGACGCTAACTAGCCCAAAACTGAGAAAACCCGACCACGTAGCGCGCGCCATATTGTTTCTCCTTGCCGACGTGAGAAAGACTCAGTGCACCAAAATTACCATTCAGTGGCGCTGATTCCAATGGTGCTTTACAAGAAATGCGCATCCCCGCGCGTGTGACAGCCCCTTCGTACAGTCGGGGTATGGCATCTTCACTTCCGCTAGCACGCATCGAGAGCACCGTTTTTTGCGTCTCGTGCCTGGATGAGCTCGCGCACTGCCACGGCGTGGCCATCATTCGTGACGAGATGGTCACTTGTTCTGAGGATCCCGACTGTCGGCTCGGCTATGACTTGCACGAGTTCGTGTCCTACCTCGACTAGCGGCATCTCTTAGATCTTCCTCGTAAGGCGTCTGCGCCCTTGAGTTCGGGTACGTCACGTCCTAGCGTTTTGACAGGGGCCTCATCGCTAACCCGGGCTGGGGCTGACACGACGGGAGGCGGCGATGCCACAGAAGACCTGGAGTCAGAAGCGAGAGCGTCAGTACGAGCACGTCAAGGACAGCGAGGAGCGTGCCGGTCGCTCCGAGAAGGTGGCCGAAGAGATCGCGGCGCGCACGGTTAATAAGGAGCGCGCCCGTCACGGCGAGTCGCGCAGCGCGAGTCGAGATTCCTTGGAGGACATCTCTTCGTCGAGGCGAGGGGGACTGCGTTCGCACCGCGGAGCTCAGGGCCGAACCTTTAAGCAGCTCTACGCCGACGCGAAAAAGGAAAACATCGCCGGGCGCTCGAAGATGAACAAACGTCAACTAGAGCGGGCTCTCGACGCCAAGGGGTAGGGCCTTGGCGTGCCCGTGCGGAGCGGTCAGGTCGCTAAGTTGCGGTACCACAGGCGCCACGGCGTTGTGTGGCGCTGCCAGACATCGGGTCCCCGTGAGTACGGCGGTCCGACGTGCCGGCGGCTCGCCGCCGACTTCTCGTCGACTTCGTATACCGCAAGGTAGCGGGGTGCGCCCTGGTAGGGAGGCTTTATTTGGTCGACGAGTTCGTAACGCACCGCACGCAGTGCGCGACGGCGCTCGGCCACTTCAACCAGGTGAACATTCGTGTAGAAGTCGTTAAAGACCTCGAGTTCGTCGTCCGACGCATCCTCGGGCGCGTTGACGCCGAGAAAATAGATCGCAAAGGGCCTCTCGGTGAGTTCTTTGGTCTCGGCGATCTGGCGATAGCGCACCGACCACACAGAGCGCAGTCCGTCAAACTCGTCTTCGCTCGCGGCGCCGCTCGACGAGGTGAGAAAACGTGGTGGGCGGAACCCTCGCCCCGCGACCGCGAGTAGTTCGAAGCGAACTTCGGCACTGGGGAAGTGCGGCGCATTAGAGGCGAAGCGGTGCGCGGCGCCGTCCAGCGCACGCGCACCAGTGCGCAGGTCCCAGCCCGCCCACGTTGAAAGTTCGCTCGACACTGCCTTCGCCATAGGTGCAGACTACGTTCGGAATCGTAGGAACGGGAACTGAACAGGAAGTGATGCGAACAATGAGCACGACCGATTCATTTGCTCGCGCCGACGCCGGACTCGACGAGGCGCTGGTTGCCTTGCGCCGCGGCGGCGACGCGTGGTCGAACCGCTCCCACGCGCAGCGGGCCAAACTGCTGCGCTCGCTTCACGCGGCGATCGTTCCCGAAGCCCGCGCCTGGGCCGACGCAGCCGCGCGCGCGAAGGGTCTGTCGCCCGACGAGAACTTGGCGGGAGAAGAGTGGGTGAGCGGCCCGTACATCACCCTCGCCACCGTGGCGACCTACGTTCGCGACTATCGCCAGTTCGCTCGGGGCCGTTCGACAAGTGACGGACTTCGATTTCGTCACGTACCCGGGAACCGCGTGGCGGCCAGGATCCTGCCCGAGAACTTACGTGAGCGCACGCTCTTTAACGGCTTTTCCGGCGAGGTCTGGTTCCAACCAGGGGTGAGCGAGGAGCGCGTGCGCTCGCGCGCCGGCCTGGGCGCCCGAGAACCCGGCGTCAATGGGGGAGTGGCGCTCGTTTTGGGCGCGGGAAACATCTCGGCGATCGGGCCCCTCGACGTGCTCTATGAACTGGTGGCGCACAATCGCACGTCGATACTCAAACTCAATCCGACCTTCGAGAGTCTGTTGGCGGTGCTGTTGCGCGCGTTCGCCCCCCTCGTCGACGCGGACGTCGTGCGTATCGTGAACGGCGGCGCCGACGTGGGGTCGTATCTCGCCCAGCACGCTCACATCAATAAGGTGCACATCACCGGCTCGAAGGCGACGCACGATCTCATCGTGTGGGGGAGCGGCGAGGAGGCGAATCGGCGACGCGCCGCGAAAGACCCGAAACTCACCACGCCCATCACCAGTGAGCTCGGGGGTGTCGCTCCAGTTATCGTCGTGCCCGGTCGCTGGTCGAAGGCGGATCTGCAATTTCAGGCGCGCCACGTTGTCACCATGCGCCTGCACAACGCGAGCCACAACTGCATCGCGGCCCAGGAGATCATCGTGCCGACCTCGTGGAGTCAAAAGGACGAGTTCCTGGCAGCCGTGCGACGCGAGCTGGGCGAGGTGGCGCCGCGCGCACCCTGGTACCCGGGAAGCGACGCCAAACTCGCCGCCGCGCGCCGATCTCATCCCGAAGTGGAGGACATCGCCGGTCGCTTGCTCACGCGCGCGGACGTCGGCGATGAGTTGTTGTCCGAGGAGTACTTTGTGCCCGTGCTCGGCTACACCGAGATCGCCGGCAGTGGCGCGGAGTACCTCGACGCGGCCATCGACTTCGCCAACGACAGCATCTTTGGCACCCTGGGTGCGAACATCATCATCAAGCCGTCGGATCGTGCGGCGATGGGCACGGGCTTTGACACCGCACTCTCACGCCTCCTCTATGGCAGCATCGGGGTTAACGCATGGTCCGCGGCGGCGTTTTTATTGCCCAACGCGACCTGGGGCGGTTTTCCCGGGCACACGATCGAGGACGTGGGATCGGGCATCGGCGTCGTGCACAACGGACACCTCTTCGACGACGCTGAGCGCTCGGTCATCACCGGTCCCTTCGCGCCCTTCCCGCGCGCTCTGCCCTCGCTCTTTCCCACGCCGCCGTGGTTCGTGCAGTCCCGCTCCGTGCTCGCCACCAGTCAGCGACTGACCGATTACGCCGCCAAGCCCGGTTGGCGACGCCTGGTGCCCGTTCTCTTCGCGGCGTACCGGGCCTAGTCATCACCGCCCAGAGGCCCGACCCGGGCCACACCACGCGATCCGCGGACTCCGCGACGACGCCGCGCTGGCGCGCGTACCTGCGTGCGATCGGGCCCGGCCTGATCACCGGCGCCTCCGATGACGATCCCTCCGGCATCGCGACCTACGCCCAAGCCGGTTCCAAATACGGTTTGTCCTTTCTTTGGGCGTCGCTGCTGTCGTTTCCGCTCATGGCGGCGGTCCAAGAGATGTGTGACCGCACCGCGCTCGCCACGGGCACGGGACTAGGTGAACTCGCCGAGAAGCGTTTTGAGCGAGCGGGACGCTGGACCATCGGAGTTCTGATCAGCGTGCTCATCGTGGCCAACACGCTCAACATCGCCGCCGACTTGGTCGCCATCGGCTCGGGTATGAACCTGTTGAAAGCCGGTCCGACATGGCTGTGGGCGCTGCTGGCGGGCGTGCTCGTCTCGGTGTTGCTTGTTAAGGGATCGTTCGCCAAGATCTCGTTGATCTTTAAAGTGCTGGCCGCGGCCCTGCTCGTGTACATCGTGGTCCTGGTCGTGGTGACCCACGACTGGACGAGGGTGCTGGAGTACACCGTCGTGCCGCACATCAAGTTCACCAAGAGCTACCTCGCGCTACTCGTGGCGATCCTGGGAACCACCATCTCTCCGTATCTGTTCTTCTGGCAAAACGCCAATCGACTAGAGGAGATGCGTGACGAGGACGTGGGGGGCGACGACCCCGCCACGCTTGGGATGAGGAGCAAAGCAGGAGCGCGTCTAAAGACGCGCACGAGTCGGCTCGATGTCTTTTCCGGCATGGCATTCTCGAACGTCGTGATGTTCGCCATCATCGGCACGACCGCCCAAACCCTCCACGTGCATCACGTCACCAACATCCAAAGCGCCGCTCAGGCGGCGACGTCGTTGAAGCCCTTCGCGGGAGCACTCTCGAGCGCGATCTTCGCGCTGGGTTTCATCGGCAGCGGCCTGCTTGCCGTGCCCGTGCTCGCAGGATCAGGTTCGGTCGCTCTCTCGGGTCTGCTCAAAAGAGACTGGGGGTTCTCTCGATCTCTTCGCCAAGCGCCGCTGTTTTATGTCCTGGTGGGCGTGGGCACCATTGGGGGAACCGCGCTCAGCCTGGTGAACGTGAATCCGATCAAGCTTCTGGTCTTCGTGGCCGTCATCAACGGGGTGATCGCCGCGCCCTTGTTGGTGGTCGTCTTGGTGGTGGCCAACAACCGCGCTCTGATGGGCAAGCACGCGAACGGTCGGGTGTCGAACTTTCTGGGGTGGCTGACCTTCGCCATCATGGCCGTGAGCTCGATCGCGCTCTTTGCGACCGGTGGTGTGTCGTTCTAGCCCACGACTCGTCGCTTAGCGTAGAACGATGAACATCCGACGCGCAACGCCCCGCGACGTGCCCGTCATTGCCGAACTGATTCGTGAACTCGCCACTTACGAGCGCGCGGAAGAGCAGGTTCGCCTCAGCCTCGACGACATTCGTGACAGCCTCTTTGGCGTCGAACCGAGGGTCTTTTGCGAATTGGTTGAAGCAGGGGGCGGGGAGACTGCGGGCTTCGCCGTGTGGTTTCTCAACTACTCCACCTGGTCCGGCCACTACGGGATCTACCTCGAAGATCTGTTCGTGCGTCCCGCGTACCGTGGCCGCGGTTACGGCCGCTCGCTGTTGGCGACGCTGGCGCGTGAGTGCGTGGTTCAGGGTTACACCCGGTTGCAGTGGTCGGTGCTGGACTGGAATACTCCGGCACTCAACTTCTATAAGTCTCTGGGTGCCGAAGCGATGGATGAGTGGACCGTCTATCGACTGTCGGGATCGGCGCTGGGCGATCTGGCCGGTGCGACCCCGCGCGAGGGCGCGTCCTAGCGGCGTATATTCGGGCGCAGGAGGTGGGTACGGTGCGCAAAGTGGTCGCCTATGAACTGGTATCACTCGACGGAGTGGCCGAAGATCCCGATGCGTTCATTCTCGACTGGGACGACGCGATGGACGCCAACCTTGCTCGGGTGATCGCGACTCAAGACACCGTGCTGCTGGGACGGCGGATGTATGACGAGTGGTCCCGCTTCTGGCCCGAGAGCGACATACAGCCGTTCGCCGACTTCATCAACAACGTCGAAAAGCATGTGATGTCCTCGACTCCTCTGACTTCGTCGTGGGCCAAGACCACGGTGCACCACGGAGATGGCGCCTCACTGATCGGCGACCTCAAGGGCCGTGCGGGCGGTGACATCGGAGTCCACGGCAGCGTGGAACTCGCCCGTTCTCTCCTACGCGAGGGGCTCATTGACGAGCTCCAACTCGTCGTTGCCCCAATGATGCGCGCTTCGGGACGCCGGCTCTTCGATGATGTCGCCTCCACTCGCCTCACGTTGAGCAGTAGCGAGGTCTCGCCGTCGGGTTATCTGCTTCTTGGATATCAAGTCGGCGATCGCGTCGATTGATCTGGCGTCGGAGGTGGCGACGGAACCGTGGGTTTTCGTGGCCGACCTAGTCTGGGCGCGTGAGTGATCTTGTGACCCCCTCCATCTCCGTGTCTCGCGACATCCCCGCGCCGGCGGCCGCGCTCTTTGTTCTGCTCGCGGACCCGGCAAACCATCCAGCTCTCGACGGCACGGGAATGGCGCAAAGCGCCGAGGGGAACGCGCCTCTCACCAAAGTGGGCGAGACCTTCGTCATGAATATGACCCACTGGAGTCTGGGCGACTACGGCATGGAGAATCTCGTCGTCGAGTTCGAGCCCAACCGGCGAATCGTCTGGCAGCCACGTGCCCACACGTATGAAGCCCAACCATTCCCCGGCGACAAGAACCGTCCCGAGATTCGCTATTGGGGCTGGGAACTCGAACCTCTGGGCGCAGATTTGACGCGAGTTAGCGAGTTCTTTGACGGCAGCAGGCTATCTGAGGGCTTGCGTACGTTCATACAAGATGGCGAGTTCTGGCGTAAGGGCATGATCTCAAGCCTGGAGAACCTCGAGCGCCTGGCCCTGGGCTCAGAAGCCCCGAGACCCGACCAGGCGGCCAAGAGGAAGAACTATTTCGATGAGGTCCATCGCTCGGACTGAGCAGACGGTGGGGAGTTGATGCCCGCAACACTCGCGCCACGGTTCGATCACGTCAGATAGTCTTTCGCGGGCAGCGATGCATTGACACGCTTCGGGGAGGGGCGGACCGGTGGATCGAGCGTTTGAACGAACTCTACGGTCGTGGTTTATGGCACGCGGCGTAATGGCAGTGACCCTGGTTGTTGCGCTTTCGGGGCTGATCGTTACCGACTCGGCGCGTCCCGCGGCGGCCAGTTGGCCGCCGTGCTCGAGCACCGTCACGACGAGTTGCGTTCCGGTATACCCGGCTGGTGGAGTCGCGTTCGCCGCCACGCTGAGCGGCCCCTCGGCGATCACTGTATCCAAAGCAAACTGCCCCACGGGCAGCCTTTATGAGGAGAACGCTTACGCGTGCTCTGCGCCAGTCGTCTTCCACTTTGACATCCCCAACGATCGACCGGGCGTCTACAACATTCATATCAACGGGGCCTCCGAGACGGATTCGAACATCGTGTACTCCTTCGCTGACGTCACGCCGTCTCCGCAGGCATACACCGGTTGGTGCGACGTCAGCAAGACAACCTCGAGTTGCGTCAACGGCGACTCGACCAGCCTCCCCATGTACCTGGTAGTCCCACGTCCCGTTAAGCACGACACGATGCTGCTCTGCGGACTAGGGCAGTATCCCTACGGTGACGCGTTCGGCGGCTGCATTCAGGTCGTGGTCACCCTCGGTAAGGGTAGGACCAAGTCGACGAAGCCATCCTCGAATCTGTCCGTTGAGCTTGCCGGCGCACGGGGCTCGGATCCCAACACGATTGGCGTCACCATGACCGTGAGCAATGATGGCGCGAGCGACATCAAGGGACTGAACTTCGCTGACTCGACGGGAATCGAAAACGACGGGGTTCTTCTGAAAAACGGAAACATCGGACCCACGAAATCAGGCCTCACCCTGACCTCTGGTCCCAGCCCCCATCTACCTACGACACTGCCGGCGCACGGCCCGCCCGTGGTCGTGCACTACACCTATACCGCTTCATCTTCGGGCGACGCGGTCCTTGACGTGAGTGCCACGGGCACCGACGGCAAGGGCTCGGTCAAGTCCAAAGCGGCACTGACCGTCTACGTCACCAACCCGCCGGCGACGGAAGCTGACTACGACAACCTCGTGACCTCGGCGCTTCTCGCCGAGGACTCCGAGAGCAGCGAAGGTCAAAACACCATTGCCACCTCCGAAGCGAACAGTCTGGCCAAGTACTTAAAGTTGCCGGCTGCGTCGCCCGGCCAGCAGTACGCCGCGGTGACGATGGGCCTTCCCACTCAGATGGGCGTCCTCGTCGGCTCAACGAAGGACAACGCGTTTAGTCAGTGGATGGGTACCTACTACACGACGCTCGCGAGCGATCTGAAGGGTGGGGCTTCCTATCTCGGGCAGACGGGACAAGCGCTGGCGACCCAACTCGTAGAGACTGCCACCGATCCCCAAGCCCGCGCTGCCGTCCTCGGGCGAGTCTGGGACGGGATCCAAGCCCTTCCCGCCCAGACCAAGGCGGCCCTCGCGTCTCAGTCGGACAACCTCGGCTACGCCGGTCAGGCGCTTGCGGCGAGCCTCACCCCCGACGGTCAGGTCACCGGGGTGATCGACAGCGCGGCAGCAGGTGCGACGAGTCTCAAAGCACTGGCCAAGAACGTGGGATATGCCGCGACGGGCTTTTCGACCATGATCGCCTCCGACAACGCCGCCTACGCCAAAAACCCCACGGCGTTTATCAACGCGGAGTCCAAGCAGTACGCCGACGCTACCTACGGGCTCATCAAAACCGAAGTACTGACCGTGGTGGGCGACGGCATCTTCAAAGGCGTGGGGGCAGCCGCGAAGGCCGGGTACTCTGCGCTCTCGGGCGAGGCGGCGTCCGTCGACTCGACGGTGGCGGGATCCATTTCTTCGACGGCCCCGCCCGCGACCGGCTCAACGGCCGCGCTGATGCAGAACGCCAACGCCGCCACGTCGCAGTTTCAGACCCTCCCGATCGGCGACCCGCTGGCTCCCGACCAATTGACCCAGCTCGCCGGCATGGTGCCGGGTGATCAGGTCGGTTTTCAAAAGGCCTTGCAGTACATCAATGACAAGTACGGCGTTCCTCTCGAGGTGGGTGCTCGCACCAGCGAACCGTTGTCGGTGGGTATCGATGGTTCGCCCAAACTCAGCTTCATGAAACCAAAGGCAGTCAGCGCCATGGACATGATGATGGGCGCCCCCTCGGAGATTGCGGCCTACAACGCGCCGGGAGAGGCGGCGAGCGCGGAGGTCTTCAAGGGGGGAGTGACGACGGTGTTCAAGCCGACCGCGATTCCTGACGACGTCCTCGCCGCGATTGGTCAGACGAACCCCGACTTCGTGACGCAGTATCAGGCGCGATATGCGTCCCAGATGAAACTATGGACCGGCTACCAGGACGAGACTTCTACGTTACGCGTGCTGGTCAAAGGTTCCGCAGAGAACGATGGCGGGGTAACGGCGATCGCGAGCGTTCCCGGATATCCGGTACCCCCGCCTGCGGCCGGGGGTCAGCCGCTCGTCTACTTGCAACAACTCGACGATCCCGCTTTCGTGCGGCAGTTTGGCCTGACGGCGGAGCGGGCTCAATCCCTTAAGGCATCGCTCGCTAACTCGCCCGGCGCGGTCCAAGTCGACTACATCGCCCGGACGAATCCACCGGCCGTGCCGGGGGGTGAACCGAGCATTAGCTTTTTCGACGGTCTACAAAACAACAGACCGTTCGTGAGCGACCAAGACCTGCAGTACATTCAACCAGCCGACGGCGCTCCGTGGCCCTCCGGACTGCAAAGCAAGATTCAGCTCGACTTTCAGAACCAACTCCAAAAGAATCTGACTCGCCTACCGGACCACGGGGCGAGCGGCACGGCGTTCGACCTGCCGGCGTCGAATATCGGTGTGGCGGATGCCTTCGTATTGGGAACCACAAACCCCGCGTTCGCCCAAGCGGTAGCGACGAATCTGGCGACTCGGTACGCAAGCCAGTCGGCTATTTTCTCGTCCAACGCAGCACGGCTCACCTCGCTCGCTGCCGTCACATCTGATCCGGTCGAAGTAAAAGCGTTGCTTACGCAGGCCAGAATTTATCGTGACACCGCGGCAACCTTCTCGAAGGTCGACGCGGCGTATCTGCTGGCTAAATACCCTCCGGGCGAAAAGATCATCATTATTAAGCTCGGTGACGTAAGAGTCGGGTTTGGCCCGTAAACGTTTCAGAGCACCAACCATTCAATGTTCATTCACAGGTCGGTAACCACCGTAAGCAGTGCGCCGGCCGGGACTTGAACCCGGAACCTGTTGATTAAGAGTGGCTTTCATGTGGTTTTGTGGTGTTCCTCTGGTTGTTCTGTTCGTGCAAACACAGGGGTTAGGGTCTCTTTCGATTGTTCTCGTCTTTCTCCTGCGATCTGGTGTGTGGGATGAAATGTGGGATTTGAACGGTTTGTCTCGCCCGTCGATCACACTCCAGAGTGCAGAAGAGGCGGCACTGCTGACGACGTGGACTGCGGACACCGACTTCGAATCGATCTCGCCATTTCGTCTTTCACGGCATCCACTTTCCTCCACCCGCATATTGCCTGGGAGCGCGTGTCGCGGCAGGCGCTCCCCTCATCGTTGCCCGCCCTCGGCCGGGCGGGCAACGATGGAGTCGCGGCCCGAAATCGACTGGCCGGCATTGTCACTCTTGCGGTGGCGGACGTGGACGACAAAACTGACCGAGTTGCGGTGGACGTCAAAAGTCGTTCGTGAGAGTACATCACTTTCGGCGATTACGTGAATGATTGTTCGCGTCGTCGAGTCATCGGTCGAGAGTGCCTGGTCCCGAGATGTCGACGTGTCATTGCAACTCTGGCTTGCGTAATGAATCTTGAATATAGGCAACCATTTGCGACTGCGAAATCGGGCTTCTGGCTCGGCTATTAATAAACGTCTGACCTAGCGTCGCGCTCCAAAACAGAACTAGCAGGACTTCCACCTCGACGTGGGAGTCGATCCAGCCATATTCCTTAGCGGCTAAAAGTGACACTAGCCAACGCGCATATCTCTCATCCACAGAATGCAAGTACTCTCTGCGAACATTTGCATCCGACCATATGTCCAAGAGCGTTTGCACATTGTCTATCGCTTCGTCACGCAATGCGCGCGACCATGTCATGTCAACATGGTGACAGACTGCATCCCAAAAGGCGGTCTGATCGCCCGTGGCAACCGCCATTTCGATCTCCATGAGGTGGCCGAGGTTCGCCGTACTGAATTGGTTATATATGTACCGTTGGGCGTGCGCAACCAAACGCTCCTTTGAGCCGAAGTGATAGTAAATCGTCGGTATTGCGACGTTGGCAGCACGAGCGATCTCCGTGATTTTGATGTGCCCGCTCGGTTGGACATTGAGCAGTTTGGATGTCACCTCGATGATGTGGTGCGATGTGAGATTATTGCTATCTCTCACTCATCCCCCCTAAGCCTGTGAGCTCCGAATCCAGCACTTGTCGGCACTCTATCCAGGAAAAGGCTGAATACGATTCAGAGTTTTGAATAATCGGCATACGAATGTCCCTCAACTTCCGCGACGTGCTTGCGAAATTGGATTTATAAGCCGAGTTCCATGGTGCGCATGCTTGCGTTAGCGGTTGAAGTGATTTGTAGCGTCATGGTCACCTTGTCAAGTGCTCGGTGGCGACAGGCGCACTCAATGGAGGTGGGGAGTGTCAAACTCGAGAGACTCAATCAGAAGTGTGGTCCGGCTGCTGAGGAACCTGGCGCTGATGTCCGTGGTAGCGGGACTCGTCGCGATAGGCGGCGCTGCTGGCAGTGCAAATGCGAACGCCACGTCTGGCTGGATTAAGGGCGTCACCAGCGCTGGAATTACTTATTGCGACGAGGCAACGATTACAACGGCACGCTATGCGGCTGGATATATCGAGAGCAACAGTGGGAGCTCGTGCGGAGACGACTATACGTCTCCGTCGGGCTACATGGGGGTTCTTGATGACGAGGCGTTTGATGGCAGTTTCTGTGGAGGCGCACCGAACTACCTGAACAATGACTCGCCGAAATCGAGCTTCGGGCAAGGAGGCTATTGGTGCGGCGACGAAGGTGAGGGGACATACGACTCGTTTACAGAGAATCAGTACTGGTATGCACCGGCGGACGAATATTACGGATTACCGGTGGTTACGTCGCCCGGGCAAACAACTGACGTCGTCACGGGCGGATCGCAGCAGAACTCGAACGCGCTCGAGGGTCCGATACCAATGGGTGATTTCGACGGCGGCACGCTCAACATCTCAACGCTTCCGAAATATATTTCGGTAGCGAGCCACGGTGAGATTGTTGGCTACGTCGCAGCTAGCGCGATCATTGTGACTGGCGGAGAACCTGTGCCGTCCGTTACGCCCGTTCCGGTCTATAACGGTGCGCTTTCGGAGATCGTCGGGCACATGGTGCCTGGCGACGGTTTTGTGCCGACCGCAGGCTCGAATCTGCCCGCAACGTTTTCTGCTGGCCAGAGTCCAGACGAGTCAACGCTGCCATAGCTAGTAAGAGAACTTCACCGGGGAACGTTATTGTCCTCCGGTGAAGTTCTCATTCAACTGCAGTGTGCCGCGCTGGCACTGTTTAGCTAACGATTCTGGGCGCTTGGACCGATCGAACTTGTAATCACTTCTACGGAGCGTGCGTGGACAATGGTGCCCGAAGGAGATGAGACCGTAATCACGTCTCCTCTTGCGATCACCTTAGAGTAGGCATACACGACCCGAACGAAGAGCCCAAGACGGGACAGGGTCGCGGCTGCGGTCGGCGTATATTCTCCGACTAGTTCGGGGACAACCACAGTTGATGTTGAACACGGTACATTCCAGGTATGTGAACCTTCATAAACTCTGATCGGTTCACAGGCGACTTGTTTGGGTGACGAACCTAGTCGGACAAACCCGATGCCGGGATATAGATGTCCAACAAGTGTTACAAGGTTCGAGCCGTATACGGGCTCGATAGCACCTATCTTCTGGCTCACCTCGGAACCGACTGCATTGTCGATTAAATCGCTACGCGGTACGTAACCGACAATCTTTCCTTCTCGAACCACGGACACGAAGTTCGGAGCGTCTTTCAACTCCAACGCCCCGTTCGAGCCCAATGGAATAGGACCCTTTGTGAGACTCGCAGCAATGGCGATGCCACCACCAACGGTCATACTGACGCTCACTGCAACTACCAATGTCGGCTTCCAGCTCCATCTCCACATTCTGCGTCGGCGAGAGATGACATACTCCAGTTGGCGTCTCGCCGCGTTCATCCTTTCGCTTGAAACACGACGTGGACTTGGCAGATCTTGGCTTATATTCATTTACTCCCCGTATCCTCATCGACTGCATCCTTCGTTGATGCGGCGTTAAGAGCTTCAGGTCGCAACTGTCCACGAAGGTGCACGTGAGCCCGTGAAATTCGAGAGCTGACCGTTCCGACTGGTACACCGAGCGCGGTTGCGGCCTCGTTGTAACTGAGTCCGGCCCAATCGCACATTGCGACTACTTCTTGTTCCTCTATGCGAAGACTCTTTATTTCTGAGATCACTCTTTTCATGACACGTTCGTCGTCAAGTCTTCCGTCAAGGTCGATGCCAAGATCCCCCTTTGGAGAGGATCTGGGAAGTTGCCTAAGTAACTTCTCGTATCGACGCAGCGTCCGCGATTCGTTCCGAAGAACATTGTTCGAGACCGCGATCAACCACGGGAGTATCGACTGTCCCGAGAGTCTGACATCGTTGCGTCGGCGCCAAGCTTCCAGGAAAACGGCGCTAACCAGATCTTCGGCTCTCGACCATGAGCCAGTACGACGAAAACAGTGGTTGTACACCGAGTCAGCATGACGCTCAAACAACTCCCCGAAAGCTCGACTATCTCGCCGCGACATTATCCAGAGTTCACCATCCGATGAGTCGGTCAGGTCCACATACCATTATGTCCAGGACTCGAAATTTTGATCCCAAGTGTTTATGTGGACGTACACTGGGAGGAGCTACGGCGGCCAGACGCGGAGTTGAACGCCTCGGGACGGGGAACGTGTGATCAGTTGGCAACTCGCAGATCTCGGCCGCGTCGCGGCCCCACTGCTAGAGCTTGACGCACGCCTTCGTGTCGCGGCCATGACCGAGAAGATGCTCGCCGATAAACCTTCAACTTGAGGTTCGCTCTTTGGACCGAGGGTACGCGCGACAACGGACGTACGTCAATTTGACATTCCTAAGGGCTCGCCAGTCCGTTAGGGCCGTACTAGGTACTCGGAGGAGCGCTGGGCGTTGCGGGACGCAACTACGTTTGGACCTTACATATTCTGACGCGAGCAAAGGCGCTGCTGTCGATTTAGTTGACATCTATCATCCAGGGTCTTGCCCTGGGAGAGGATGGCAACAATGGCAAACAGGTATCCCGAGGAGTTTCGCGACGACGTGGTCAAGGTGGCCCGGCGACGTGAGTCTCCGTTGAAC
>DASXFG010000066.1:0-4314 GCA_036489715.1 Acidimicrobiales bacterium
CTCGGAGTGGCCACCTTGGTGACGCTGCCCCAATCGGTGGTGGTCGACTTGATTCACGGCGTGACGCGGGCTCTGCCGGCGGGGGCGGCCGACGTGTTTACCAAAGCGATCACTCACGCCGCGAACCACTCCACCCGCGACCTGTTCGCCACGATCGTTGCTTCCGCGGTGGCGTTGTGGAACGCAGTGTCGGGAATGGTCGTGGTCGAGCAGGGCCTCGACGTCGCCTACGGCATCGCGTCGGATCGCTCGTTTCTGGCCAAACGCCTGGTCGGAACGATCCTCTTGACGGGCGCGATCGTCCTCGGGGGAGCGGCGTCGGCCCTGGTCGTTTTTGGCTCCTCGATCGGACGCGCCATCAAACACTCGTCGCCCTTTAGCGGTGACGTCTTTGCGGGGGGCTGGACGGCGCTGCGCTGGATCGTGGCGCTCGTGTTGGTGAACCTGCTCTTCACGTTTCTCTACAACGTGGCCCCCAACCGTAAAATGAGGTGGCACTGGTGGAGCACGGGATCACTGTTCGCAACGTCGGTGTGGGCCCTGGTGTCGCTCCTGTTCTCTTTGTACACGAGTGACTTCTCGTCGTATTCGCGTACCTACGGTGCCTTCGCGGGCGTCGCGATCCTCATCTTCTGGCTCTACCTGACCGGTCTGGCGATTCTGGTCGGGGGCGAGATCAACGCCGCGCTCGACGGTCAGCGTCACGAGTCGGCGCCGGCGGCCCGAGTCAGCGCGGCCGACTCGAAGGCGGAGGGGATTGACGGCGCTCCGGGCGATCTCCCAGAGAATTCTTAGGCGGGAGAACTTGACTTCTAGCAGTAATCTAGTATTTTAATAGAAATGATAGAAAATACCAAGACACTGCAGAGTGAGGCACCGGTCGAGCGTGCCCTGGCCGTGAGAGACCTACTCTCTGACCTGGATCTACCTGAGGGCCGGTTGTCGATTGACGAACTTGAGCGAGTCGCCCTGGCGGTCGCTGCGCGAGCCGAGATCTTCGCGGACCTCGTGGTCGATGACCCATGGAATCGATGGTGGCTCGAGCTCTTTAAGACCGACAACGTTGAGGTGCGCGTACTCAGCTGGGAGGTGGAGCAGCGCTCGGACTGGCACGATCACGGCGGCTCGTCGGGCGTGTTTGTCGTCACCCAGGGCACCCTCTATGAGATGCATCGCGCTGAAGACCTCGTCGACGTGGACGCGCGCAGCTTCGCTACCGGGGAGTTGGGTTCCTTCGGGCCGGACTACGTCCACGACATGATTCACGAGTCCGGCGCTCCCGCCGTCAGCGTGCACGCATACTCGCCGCCGCTTACCGGCTTTACCGCCTACCTACGGACCGAGTACGGATTCGTGGCCGAGAAGTACGTGAGCGAGGACGAGCGCCGCGGGGTCGTGTTCTAGTCGGACGTGGGCCGGCGAGCGAGCATGGCCGCCACCTCAGAGTCGGGAACGGCGGGCGACCACCAAAAGCCCTGCCCGTATTCACAGCCGAGCCCGTGGAGCTTGGAGAGCTGTGCCTCGGTCTCGATGCCCTCGGCGAGCATGGTCATGCCCAGCTTGTGGCCGAGCGAGATGATGGCTTCTAGGAGCGCATCGTTGCGCGGACTCTCATCGGACTGACCCACGAAGGACTGGTCCACCTTGATGATGGTGGGGTGCAAAAGGGCGAGGTAACTGAGCGAGGAGTAGCCCGTGCCGAAGTCGTCGAGCGCGAAGCCGATGCCGAGCGCGCCGATCTTGTCGATCATGTTCTTGGTCTCGACCACGTTGAGCAACATGGCGCTCTCGGTGACCTCGATGATCAACCGCTCGGGAGCCAGTCCGCTCGAAGTCAGCGCCGATTCGATGACGCTGAGAAGCGCGGGGTCGTGGAACTGGTGGGCCGACAGGTTCACCGTGACGTAGGGGGCGCCTTCGGTCGCCTCGGACGCGACCCAGGCACTCGCCGCGTGCACCGATTCGGTCAGGGCGAAGCGGCCTAGGTCCAAGATGAGGTCGCTCTGCTCTGCGAGCGGGATGAAGGTGCCCGGCGGGACCGATCCGCGCTCCGGGTGCTGCCAGCGCATGAGCGCCTCGAAGCCGACAATGCGCGAGTTGTCGAGTTTGACGATGGGTTGAAAGTGCATCGAGAGCTCATTCACGCTGAGGGCCCGGCGCAGTTCCTGAACGAGCTCGAACTCGCTGATGGCCTGTTGGTGCATGCGCGGGGTAAAGAGCGAGAAGCGGCCCCGGTTGGTTCGCTTGGCCTCGTAGAGCGCGACGTCGGCGCGCTGGATGAGCTCTGAGGAGTCCTCACTGGAGCCGTCAAAGACCACGATGCCGATGCTCGCGTGCTGGTCGAGGGTGATGCCCTGGATGGCAAAGGGCTCGGCGAGCGCGTCGATGAGGCGGGTGGCCACGTCCTCAGCGTCGTGCACGGTGTCGAGTCCGTCGGCGAGATAGAGGAACTCGTCGCCGCCAAAGCGCGAGAGCGTGTCCGAGGAGCGCGTCACGAACTCGAATCGTCGGGCCAGCCCCGTGAGCAACTGGTCGCCCACCAGGTGGCCGTGCGCGTCGTTGACCCCCTTGAAGTCGTCCAGGTCGAGCAAGAGCACCGCTCCGTAGCCCTCGCCCTGTCGCGCTAGTCGCGCGCGCACCTGATCGAGTCGATCTTCGAAGAGGGCGCGGTTGGCTAGGCCGGTGAGCGAGTCGTGCAGGGCTTGATGCGAGAGCTGGTCGGCGAGCGCGCGCTCTTCGGTGATGTCGCGCTCGGAGGAGACGAAGTAGAGGATCTTGCCGGTGGCGTCGCGCGCGGGGGAGCGCGAGACTTCTGAGACGATGACCCGTCCGTCCTTGCGCAAGTAGCGCTTGGTGTAGCGAATCTGATCGACTTGCGCCGCGGTGAGGCGCTCGAGGGAGTCCTCGGTGATCCCCACGTCGTCGGGGTAGGTGAAGATCTTGGAGTCGTTGCCCATGAGCTCCTCGCGCGAGAAACCCACCATTCGGCAAAACGAGTCGTTGACCGCGATGACGCGGTCTTCGAGGTCGCTAAAGAGCATGGGCGCCATGTTGTGCTCGAAAGCCAGGCGAAAGCGCTCCTCGGCCTCGCGGATCTGTTGCTCGTTGCGGTCCAAGCGCTCCTGGTCGCGCAGCCGCTCAATCCCGTAGGCCAGCTCCAGGGCCAGCTCTCCCAGCGTCTCGACCTCACCCGGGCCGAAGTAGTCCAACTGGTCGGAGTAGATCGCGATCATGCCCACGATCGAGCCGCGCACTTTTAAGGGAAAGGCGCTCAGGCTCCGCAGATCGAACTGCTCAATGCGCTCGTGGCGCTTGGGCGGTGCGGGCATGGTGAGCATGTTGTTGACGACCTGGATCTCGCCGGTGCGGATCGAACCGCCAATGGGACCTTTGCCGAGATCGTCCTCGCCCCAGCCGAACTCGATGTCCGAGAGTATCTCGGACTCTCCGGCGGAGGCCACGATGCGTATGGTGCGGTCATCGTCGTCGAGTGCGTAGCCCACCCAGGCGAGGGGATAGTTGCCCGCGTCCACGACCGCCTGGCACAGGTCGGCGATCAAGGTCTCTTCGTCCTTGGCGTGCACCAGCACCTGGTTGCCCTCGCTCAAGGTCGCCAGCGCCCGCGTGAGGTACGTTCGCTCGGTGACATCGCGGCCATTGCCCACGATGCCGTGAATTGCTTGATCGTTTAGGCAGTCCGTGAGGACGCCTTCAATGAAGCGCCACTCGCCCGAGTTCGTGAGAAAGCGCATCACCCAGGTATCCTCCGTGCCGGAGTCCTCGGTGGCGGCGCGGTAGGACTCCTCGGCGATCGCGCGGTCATCAGGGTGGATGATGTCAAAGATGCTGCGCCCGAGCAGGGCCCGGGGCTCATAGCCAAAGAGCCGGTCCACGATGGGATTGGTGTACGTAAAGCGGCCCCCGGCGTCGATCACGATGATCAGGTCTGAGGACTTGGCCACCAGGGTGCGGAACCACTGCTCGGACTCACTCAGCGAGACTTCGGCGCGTTTGAGCGCGTCCACCGTCACGCTCGACTCCTCGAGCGCCGAGGCTCGCCGGCGCGCGTCCTGGGCCAAGCCGTGGAGCGACTCGACTTCCTTGGCGACCGCTTCGAGGCCCCGCACCGCCAGGTCGTCGAAGGCGAATGTGTGCCGGTCGTAGATGGTGATGGCGCCGCGGCGGTTGCCCAGCGTGACCGGCAGCGAGACGCCCGACGAGAGGTGAAAGCTCGCGGCGCGCTCTCGCCACGGACCGTAGAGCGAGAGAGAGCCGAGGTCGTTCGCGACCTGGGTGGTGCCGGTGCGAAGCGCG
>DASXFG010000070.1:0-6445 GCA_036489715.1 Acidimicrobiales bacterium
TGGAGGAGCAGGTTGTAGACGTCGGGGTGGGCCTTTTCGATCTCGTCGAGGAGCACGACCGCGTAGGGACGGCGTCGGATCGCTTCGGTGAGTTGTCCGCCCTCTTCGTAGCCCACGTATCCCGGAGGGGCGCCGATCAGCCGCGAGACCGCAAACTTCTCCATGTACTCGCTCATGTCGAGGCGCACCATGGCGTGCTCGTCGTCGAAGAGAAACTCGGCCAGGGCGCGGGCCAACTCGGTCTTGCCGACGCCAGTCGGTCCGAGAAAGAGGAAGGAGCCAATCGGTCGGTGAGGATCCGAGAGACCCGAGCGCGAGCGGCGGATCGCGTTCGCCACGGCCGTAACCGCCTCGTCTTGGCCCACCACACGCGAGTGCAATAGGTCCTCCATGCGAATCAGCTTGTCGACCTCGCCTTCGAGCAGTTTGGAGATGGGAATACCCGTCCAGCGGCTGATGACTTCGGCGATATCTTCGGCGTCGACCTCCTCTTTGAGAAAGGCGCCTCCCGCCTGGAGTTCATCGAGTTCACGCGTCGCCGACTCGATCGTGCGCTCGAGTTCGGGCAGGGTTCCATAACGCAGCGCGGCGGCACCGGCGAGATCGCTCTGGCGCTCGAGGCGCTCGGCTTCGGCCCGCTTGTCCTCGTACTCCTGCTTGGCCACCTGAATCTTGGTTATCGCTTGCTTTTCGGCCTGCCAGCGCGCGGCCAGTTCGTCGGACTCTTCCTTTAGTTCCGCGTACTCGGCCTCCAGGGCTTCTTTGCGCTCTAGAGACGCGGCGTCGGTCTCGCCCTCGAGAGCCATGCGCTCAATATCGAGCTGTCGCAACCGACGAATCACCACGTCGAGTTCGGTGGGCATGGAGTCGATCTCGATGCGCAGCTTGGAAGCGGCCTCGTCCATGAGGTCGATCGCCTTGTCGGGCAAGAATCGATTCGCCACGTAGCGCGAGGACAACGTGGCCGCAGCCACCAGGGCGGCGTCTTGGATACGCACGCCGTGGTGGACCTCGTAGCGCTCTTTTAGTCCGCGCAGGATCGCGATCGTGTCGCTCACCGAAGGTTCTCCCACGAACACCTGCTGGAAACGCCGCTCGAGGGCCGCGTCTTTTTCGATGTACTGGCGGTACTCGTCGAGGGTCGTCGCACCAATCAAACGGAGTTCTCCGCGCGCCAGCAACGGCTTGATCATGTTGCCCGCGTCCATCGCGCCTTCGCTCGCTCCCGCCCCCACGATGGTGTGGAGTTCGTCGATGAAACTGATGACCTCGCCCTCGGCGTCTTCGATCTCCTTCAAGACGGCCTTCAGGCGTTCTTCGAACTCACCGCGGTACTTAGCCCCCGCCACCATCGCTGCGAGGTCCAAGGCAATGAGGCGCCGGTCGCGCAGCGACTCGGGCACGTCGCCTTCGACGATGCGCTGGGCGAGTCCCTCGACGATCGCGGTCTTGCCCACGCCGGGCTCGCCGATGAGCACCGGGTTGTTCTTGGTGCGCCGCGAGAGCACTTGGATCACCCGGCGAATCTCGTCGTCGCGCCCGATGACCGGATCGAGCTTGCCCGCGCGCGCCAGGGCCGTGAGGTCGCGCCCGTACTTCTCCAACGACTGGAACGTCTCTTCGGGATTCTCGGAGGTGATGCGGGCCGAACCGCGAATGCTGCGCAGCGCGGCAAGGAGCGCTTCGCGCGTGGTGTCCAGCTCACTCGCGAAGGCCACCAGCACGTGATCGACCGAGAGGTACTCGTCTCCCATGTCGGCGCGTAACTCGTCGGCCTGCTCGAGGCCCTGGCGGGTCTCGGGCGAGAGGCCCGGCTGGGACCCGCCCACCGCGCGCGGTTCGCGCGCCACGCTCTCATTGAGTTGGGCGGCGATGGCGATGGGATCGAGATCGGCCGCAATGAGCAGCGGCCGCGCCACTCCCTCGGGCTGATTGAGCAGAGCGAGCAGCAGATGCGCGGGCGTGACGTAGGGGTTGCCGGCCGCTCCGGCCTGAGTGGTCGCGGCCTGAAAGGCCTCTCGGGTCTTGACGGTCCAGCGCTGGGGATCGAGAGCCATCAGCGAGCCTTTCGTTTGGTCGTCGAGGTCGCGAGGGCGATGGCATTCTGTACGGGCACCAGGTCGCGGCGGTACTGACGATGGGTCTGGTCGATCGCGAGGCGCGCCTCCTCGGCTAAGACCTGCATCTCACGGTGCGCGTCGGCGAGTCGGGTTTCGAGGGCCATGATGCGCTTGACGCCCTCTAAGTTCACGCCCTCGGTCGTGAGTTCCTGAATTCGGCGAAGGGCGGCTAAGTCTTCTTCGCTGAAGCGCCGCGATCCCCCGCTGGTGCGCTCGGGGTGCAGCAGACCGCTTCGCTCGTAGTTGCGCAGCGTCTGGGGGTGCACGCCAGCGAGTTCGGCGAAGACCGAGATGACGTAGACGGCGTGCAGGTTGCGCTCAGTCACTGGCCACCTCCGCCTCTTCTCTTTCGTTCAGCGCTACCGCGAGTTGTTCGACCAGGGTGCGTTGGCGCTTGTTCAACTTCTTGGGAACGTCCACCGCCAGAGTCACCAACAGGTCGCCGGCCGCGGCCTTGGCGTGGGCGGGAACTCCGCGACCCTTGACCCGCATGGTGGTGCCGGGCTGGGTGCCCGCGGGAACTTTCAGGGTGACCGGTTCGTCCAAGGTCGGAACCTGCACGGTCGCGCCGAGCATCGCCTGGGTGAGGGGCACCTTGACCGAGGTCGTCACGTTGCGCCCGCGCCGATCAAAACGGGGATCGGCCGTCACGTGCACGTCGACGTGCAGGTCTCCCGCCGGTCCCCCGTTGACGCCCGGCGCACCCTTGGACTTCACGCGAATGCGCTGGCCGTCGACCACGCCGGGAGGGATGCGCACGTTGACGCGCCGCGAGGACGGCTCGCGTCCCGTGCCGTGACAGGTCGCACAGGCCTGGGCGAAGTGTCCGCCGCGACCCTGGCAGACCGGGCACACGCTCGACATCGCGAAGGGTCCCTGATCGTCGTTGATGACCCCGCGTCCGCCGCAGCGCTCGCAGGCGAGAAAGTCGGCACCGGGCGCGCCGCCGGTGCCCTTACAGGTGCGACAGGCCTCGTTGGTGGGCAGGTTCACGCTCGTCGTGACGCCCTTGACGGCGTCGCGAAAACTTAAGTGCAGGGCGGTCTCAATGTCCGCGCCGCGCTGGGCTTGGTGTCGGGCGCGGCGCCCGCCGCCAAAGAGTCCCCCGAAGAGGTCGCCTAAGTCGGAGAAATCGCCGGTCTGGAAGTTAAAGCCGCCCGCGTTGGCGCCCCCGAGTCCACTCGCCGCCGGACCGAGGCGGCGCACCTCGTCGTACTCCTGGCGCTTCTCGGCGTCGCCGAGCACGTCGTAGGCGACCGAGATCTCTTTGAACTTCTCCTCCGAACCGGGATGCGTGTCGGGGTGGTACTCCTTGGCGAGCTTGCGGTAGGCCCGGGTGATCTCTTTGTCGGTGGCGCTCTGGGTGAGCCCGAGCACCTTGTAGTAGTCCTTCTCGAACCACTCGCGTTCAGCCATTCCTACCCGTCTACCTATCCGCGAACCTTAACCATGGCCGGACGAACCACGACGCCCTTCCAGCGGTAGCCCGCGCGTAGCACGTCTTCGACGATCGCGCCGCGCTCGTCGCCCTCCTCGTGGGCCGCGTGCGCGACCGCGTCGTGGATCTGAGGGTCAAAGGCCACGTCGCTCAACTCGATGCGCTCCAGCCCTTCTTTGGTCAACGTGTCGAGCAGTAGCGCGCGCGTCGCGTCCAGCGCGCGCGCCTCAGCGCTCTGGGCGTCGGCGAAGTGAGTTTGGGCGTAGTCGAAGGAGTCCAGTACGGGCAGCAGCTTCGCCACGAAGTCGGCGTTGGCGCGGTTGGCCGCGTCCTCGGCGGTGCGGGCCACGCGCTTGCGATAGTTCTCGAACTCGGCCTGCAGGCGCTGGAGCGCGTCGAGATACTCGTCGCGCTGTCGCTCGGCCTCCGATCGGTCGTCGAACGCCTCAGTGGCGTCGGACTCCTCCGACGCCACCGCTTCGCTCTGGGACACTTCGTCGCTCATTCGTCGACAATCTCCGCGTCCACGATGTCGTCGTCGTCACCCGCCGGAGCCGCCGGCTCGCTCGCGTTCGACTTCGCCGCTTCTTCGTAGAGCCGCTGACTGAAGCTCTGGCTGGTGCTTAGCAGTTGCTCGGTGCTCGACTTGATGGCCTCGATGTCGGTGCCTTCGAGAGCACTCTTGAGCGAGGTCAACGCCGCTTCGACGTCCGCGCGCTCGCTTCCCTGGAACGAGTCGGCCTGGTCGGTGAGCAACTTCTCGGTCGAGTAGACGAGTCCGTCGGCGTTGTTGCGCACCTCGGCCTCCGCGCGTCGCTTGCGGTCGTCCTCGGCGTGGGCCTCGGCGTCGCGCACCATGCGGTCGATCTCTTCTTTCGAAAGAGACGAGCCTCCGGTGATGGTCATCGACTGGGTCGCCCCGGTCGCCTGGTCCTTGGCCGAGACGTGCACGATGCCGTTGGCGTCGATGTCAAAGGTGACCTCGATCTGGGGCATGCCGCGCGGGGCCGGGGGAATGCCGACCAGCTGGAACTTGCCCAGCGTCTGGTTATAAGACGCCATCTCGCGCTCACCTTGAAGCACGTGCACTTCGACGGAGGGTTGGTTGTCGTCGGCCGTGGTGAAGGACTGGGACTTCTTGGTGGGGATGGTGGTGTTGCGCTCGATGATCTTGGTCATGACGCCACCCTTGGTCTCGATACCGAGAGAGAGCGGAGTCACGTCCAAGAGCAGGATGTCCTTGACGTCGCCCTTCAAGACCCCCGCCTGCACGGCCGCGCCGATGGCGACGACCTCGTCGGGGTTCACGCTCTTGTTGGGCTCCTTGCCGGTCACCTTGATAACGAGATCCTGAACCGCGGGGATGCGCGTGGAGCCGCCGACCATGATGACGTGGTCGATCTTGTCCAAGGTCAGGCCCGCGTCCTTGATCGCCTGATCGAAGGGTCCGCGGCACTTGTCCACCAAGTCCGAGGTCAGTTCATTGAACTTGGCCCGGGTGAGCTTGATGTCGAGGTGCTTGGGGCCGTCGGCCGTCGCGGTAATAAAGGGCAAGTTGACCTGGGTCTCTTGGACGGCGGAGAGTTCGATCTTCGCCTTCTCCGCGGCTTCCTTGAGGCGTTGGACGGCCATCTTGTCACTCGATAGGTCCACGCCTTCGGTGTCCTTGAACGTCTTGACGAGCCAGTTCATGACCGCCTCGTCCCAGTCGTCGCCGCCCAGGTGGGTGTTGCCGGCGGTCGACTTCACTTCAAAGACGCCGTCGGCAATCTCTAAGACCGAGACGTCAAAGGTCCCGCCGCCGAGGTCAAAGACCAATACGGTCTGCTCGGCCGGGCCCTTGTCGAGTCCGTAGGCCAGCGCGGCCGCGGTGGGCTCATTGACGATGCGCAAGACCTCGAGCCCGGCGATCTGGCCGGCCTCTTTGGTCGCGGTGCGCTGGGCGTCGTTGAAGTACGCCGGCACCGTGATCACCGCCTGGCTGACCGAGTCGCCCAGGTACGCCTCGGCGTCGCGCTTGAGCTTTTGGAGGATGCGCGCCGAGATCTCCTGGGCGGTGTACTTGGTGCCGTCGATGTCGACGCTCCAGTTCTCTCCCATGTGGCGCTTGACCGAGCGAATGGTCCGGTCGGGATTGGTGATCGCTTGGCGCTTGGCCACTTCTCCGACCAGCACCTCGCCGGTCTTAGAAAAACCCACCACCGAGGGGGTGGTGCGGCTGCCTTCGGCGTTGGGGATCACGACAGGCTCTCCCGCCTCGAGCGCGCTCACCACCGAGTTCGTCGTACCGAGGTCGATACCGACTGCCTTTGCCATGAAAAACTCCTTGTTTCTGGTTCTTGGGCTCCCGGTACGTCCGGACCGCCAAGTTTTCGCTCTTCCAGAATACTAAGTTGAGTCCCCTCTTGTCAAGAAAGATTATAAGATTACTTACAAGTCAGGATAAAGGCGCATTTTCTGGCGCCAGACGGTGAAAACCCAACGGGCGGTACCATTTGTCCGTGCCCGACCTCGTTCTCTTGCGCCACGGACGCTCGGAATGGAACGACCTGAACCTCTTTACCGGCTGGCAGGACGTCGATTTGAGCGACGCGGGGGTGGCCGAGGCCCGATCCGCCGGCGAACTGCTGGGATCTCAAAGCGACCTGGACCTTCGCGTCGTGCACACCTCGGTCCTCACCCGGGCCATCCGCACGGCCAACATCGCCCTGGCGGTCGCCGGTCGCACCTGGCTTCCGGTGCGGCGCAGCTGGCGCCTGAACGAGCGCCACTACGGAAATCTCACCGGCAAGGACAAGAAGCAGACCGCCGAGGAGTTCGGCCTCGAACAGGTCAAGATCTGGCGTCGCGCCTTTGACGTCGCCCCGCCTCCCCTGCCCTTAGAGGA
>DASXFG010000025.1:0-10274 GCA_036489715.1 Acidimicrobiales bacterium
GCTCTCTCCTTAGACGTTGTCCGAGTGGACGTGGCTGGGTGATTCGAGGGGCTCGCCGAAGGTCGGCTCGGGGAAGGCCTCCTCGTCGTGGATGGCGATGTCGCCCTCGCGCAAGAGCTCATCGGGTTCGCGCAGGCCGCCACAGATCCACTTCACCACGCTAAAGACGATGAAGGTCCCCACCGCAGTCCAGCAGATGATCCATACCGCGGCCAAGAACTGTTCCCAGAGTTGGTGGAACGAGTGGCCGAAGAACCACCCGGCCACGTGAAAGTTGCCCGCTCCGGTGAAGCTCTTGCCCGACACGCCGTACTCCACCATCTTGGGGTCGGCCAGGATGCCCACCAGCAGACCTCCGGTGAGCCCCGCGAAGCCGTGGGTGTAGGTGACCCCGAGCGCGTCATCCACCTTGGAGAAGGGACGCAGCTTCGACACGTAGGTCCAGGCGATCCAGACAATGGAGGAGGCGACCACCCCCACGATGAGCGCGCCGATGCCGTTCACCCAGCCCGCGCTGGGCGTGATGGCCACCAGACCGCAGATCATGCCGTTAATGACGCCGAGGAACGTCGGCTTCTTCTGCTTGGAGAGGAACATGTCCCAGAACAGCCACGTCAGCACGCCGGCCGCGGTGGCGATGTTGGTATTGAGCACGGCCGAGGCGGCGTCGGCGCCGGCGTAGAAGGGGTCCCCGCCGTTAAAGCCGTTCCAGCCCAGCCACAGGATTCCCGCTCCGATGGCCACCATCATCAGGTTCGACGGGAAGGCGTTCTCGCGGTCCTGCCAGCGCCGGGGTCCGACCATCCACGCGCCCACGAAGGCGGCCACGCCGGCCGAGAGGTGGATGACATATCCGCCCGAGTAGTCCACCGCGCCCTTCTGGGAGAAGAAGCCGCCGCCCCAGAGCAGTGCTGCGTTCACGCAGTAGACGAGTGTGATCCACAGCGGCACGATGAGCAGCCAGGCCTTGAACTTGAGACGCCCGACGAGTGCGCCCAGGAACAACAGCGGCGTGATGGCGGCGAAGACGAACTGGAAGTACGCCAGAGTGGCGGTCGGGAAGTGAAAGGGGATGAGCGTATTCGCCCCCGAGACCGCCTGGCCCTGCTCGGAGCTGGCCGTGGCCAGCGGTTTGAAGTGCCCGATGAAGCCGCTCCAGAACGAACCGGTCGGCCCGAAGTGCGAGAGAGTTCCAAAGGCCAGGTTGTAGCCCCACAGCAGCCACACCACGAGCACGAGCGAGAATCCGACGAAGGTCATCAACATGGTGTTGACGATCCACTTCTTGCGCACGAGTCCCCCGTAGAGCACGGCCAGGCCCGGCAGGCTCATGAGACCCACCAGCGTGGCCGCGACGAGTTGCCACGTGTTGTCGGCGGGATTCAGCCAATGAGGGTAGGCGATGTTGGTCGCACTGAGCACGTCCACTCCTTCTAAATCGGAGAGGGCGACGCTGACCTCACGGTGTTGAGATTCAGTGTGGCAACCACGCGTTTCTAAACAGTTAGCGACGTGTTTCGGGCGTATGAACACCCGCTCCCCATGAGGAGTTACTCAGAGAAGGAGCGTTCCATGACCTGGGAGATGTCCACGACCGAGACGTCATCTCCGCGCCCGCTCGCCTTAACGGCGTCGTCGAGCATGATCATGCAGAACGGGCAAGCCGTAGAGATCGTGTCCGCGCCGGTCGCCAGGGCCTCCTCGGTGCGGTTCATGTTGACGCGCTTGCCGATCGTCTCTTCCATCCACATGCGCGCCCCGCCGGCTCCACAACAAAAGCCGCGTTCCTTATGGCGTTCCATCTCGACCTTCTGGAGTCCCGGGATGGCGTCGAGCACGTCGCGAGGCTGGTCGAAGACGCGATTGTGGCGACCGAGGTAGCAGGGATCGTGGTACGTCACCGTGCCGCTAAAGCCGACCCCGGGGGTGAGGCGGCCACTCGCGACTAGATGGCTGAGCAGTTCAGAGTGATGGATGACCTCGTAGTTGCCCCCGAGGCTGGGGTACTCGTTCTTGATGGTGTTAAAGCAGTGCGGGCAGCTGGCCACGATTTTTTTTGCGCCGGCTTCATCGAGAGTGGCGATGTTGGCTTTGGCCATCTCTTGAAAGAGGTACTCGTTGCCCATGCGCCGCGCGGGGTCCCCGGTGCAGGATTCACGGGGCCCGAGGATGCCAAAGACCACGCCCGCACGATGGAGCATGCGTGCGGTGGAGATGATCTGCTTGCGCCCGCGCTCGTCGAGTGAGCCCGCGCAGCCCACCCAGTAGAGGTACTCCACGTCCGACGGGATCGACCCCTCGAAGACCGGCACCTCAAAGTCGAGGGCGCCCAGCCATTCGGTGCGCTTGGCGGACCCCAGCCCCCAGGGATCACCCTGGTTCTCCATGTTGCGCAGCAAGAGACCGGCTTCGCTTGGAAACCTCGACTCCATCAGAACTTCAAAGCGGCGCATGTCGATGATGGCGTCGATGTGCTCGATATCGACCGGGCACTCCTCCACGCACGCGCCGCACGTCGTGCACGACCACAGGACGTCGGGGTCGATCGTGGTGGGTACGAGCGTGGCGACGTCGCCGTCAGTATCTCCGCTCAAGAGCCGATCGGCCGAGGCGAACATGTTGTCGCGTAGGCCCATGATGAGCAGCTTGGGGCTGAGCGGCTTGCCGGTGTTCCACGCCGGGCACTGGCTCTGACAGCGGCCGCACTCGGTGCAGGTGGCGAAGTCCAACATCTGCTTCCAGGTGAAATCCTCAATCTTGCCCGCCCCAAAGACGGTGTCCTCGCTCACCTGTTCCATGTCCATGTTGGGCGTCTTATCGAGTGCGCCCAGGGCGCGAGGGCGACGCGAGGTGCCCACGTTGATGGGAGCCAAGAAGATGTGCAGGTGCTTGGAGTACGAGACGAAGACGAGGAAGCTCGCGATGACGATGACGTTGAGCAAGAGGAATAGCGCCTCGAGCACACTGTTAACGCCTGAACCCAAGTGGTGCAGCCAGCCGGCCACCACCTTGGACGCGAAGGCCCACGGCGACGCCGGAATCGGTGGAGAGCTCGGACCGTACGTCGTGTGCCCGCGGGGAATCTCGCTAAAGGGGAAGTGCCCGGTATTGATCTGGGCGCCGCGGTAGAGCAGGAGTGTCACGATCACCGCCGCGATCATGGCGAGCACGGCCCAGGCCGCCGCGTTGTGGCTGCCGTAGAAGCGGGACTCGCGCTCCTTGCGCGAGGGGGCATTCGTGATTCGGATGACGCTGAAGACGCACAGCGACACCAGCACCGCGGTCGCGAAGAAGTCCTCGGTGAAGCCGAGCCAGTTGTCGGTACCAATCCAGGGAATGTGGAAGTTGCGGTTGAAGAGTGACCCGTAGGCCTCGACGATGGTGGCGAGCAGGATGGTGAAGCCCCACATCGTAAAGAAGTGCGCCAGACCCGGCACGGTCCACTTGAGCAGTTTGCGCTGGCCCGCGACCTCGGTGATCTCGGCGTCACTGACCTTGGCGAAACCCTGCCAGCGCCGCGGCGCACTTTGGCCCGAGCGCACCAGTCGCGATAGCCAGAAAAAGCGCCGCCCCGCGATGGCGAACAGGATCAGCGAGGCGCCCACCCCGATGATGATGCGCGCTAACACGTCGGCCGTCCCGTGCGCTCCATCACTTTTTGAAGTTCTCCGAGTACCGGCTCGGCGTGGGCCCGCGCTGCCCGCGATACTTAGAGCCCAGGCCCGCGCTCCCGTAGGGCCGATCGGCCGGCGTGGTCATCTCGAAGAAACTGATCTGGCCGATCTTCATGCCCGGATAGAGCGTGATGGGCAGGTTCGCCACGTTGGACAGTTCAAGGGTGATGTGCCCGTCCCAGCCCGCGTCAATGAACCCCGCGGTGGAGTGAATCACCAGGCCCAGTCGACCGAGCGAGCTCTTGCCATCGAGGCGACCCACCAGATCGTCGGGCAGAGCTACCCGCTCGGTGGTCGAGCCCAGCATGAACTCTCCGGGGTGCAGGATCATCGGCGTTTCAGTGCCTACGTCGATGTACTCGGTCAGGTCCTCCTGGGCTTCGCGCACGTCAATGACGCGCTGGGAGTGGTTGCGAAAGACGCGAAAATACTGGTCCACGTGCACGTCAACCGACGAGGGCTGAATGCAGTCCTCTCCGAGTGGCTCGACCACCAATCGACCCTGCTCCAGCGCCTCTTTAATCGAGCGATCCGAGAGCACCATCGACAGGTCACGTTACTCGTTGGCCCACGCGGGCTCGCACGAGGCCCCTAGGAGAGAACGCGGCGGCGAAAGTTGCGCAGGCCGAGTCCCAGGAAGAGCACGCAGAAGCTCACCACCACCGGATAGATCACGTAGAGGTGCATATGGGGGGCGTCGGTGAACGCGGCGCGCATACCCTCATTCACGTAGACCAGTGGATTAATTAACACCAGCGTTTGCAGCCAGTGAAAGCTGCCAATCTTCACCGGCGCGAGGTGCGTCCAGGGGTAGTAGGTGCCGCCCAAGAACGTGATGGGCAAAATCACGAAGCCGAACATGAGGCCAATGTTGCGCGGCTCGAACGAGGTGCCGAGCACCAGGCCCATACCGGCCATCATGATGCACGCCAGTGGCACCAGGGTGAGGATGAGCAGCCAGTGCAGCGAAATATCGGCGGTCACTCCCGCGGCGTGGACCACCGAGGCAATGGGAAACACGATCGCCGCGGCGATCAGACCCTGCACCGCGCCCGAGAGCACCTTCGAGAGCGCGACGAGCCAGATGGGACAGGGCGCTTGCACGCGGTCCTCGATCTCGCGGGTGAAACCGAACTCCTGGGCCATGGTGAGGGCGATCGACTGCACGCCTTGGAACATGATCGAGATGCCCACCACACCGGGTACCAGAACCGTGGCGAAGGCGCTCGACGCACCGCTACTGCCGCCGCCCACGGCCTGGCCGATCTTGGGAAAGACGAAGAGGAAGACGAAGCACAGTAGGAACGGCTGGATGAGAGTGCGCAGCACGAACTCGCGAAAGGTCTTGCGTAGCACCACCAAGTCGCGCAACAGCAGACCGCCCAGCGCGCTGCGGCTGGTCTCGAAGGCGCTGCGCGAAGGGGCGGAATCCATCATTGTGGTCACTCGCGCAGCTCCTTGCCGGTCAGGTTGATGAAAACGGTCTCGAGCGTGGGCTCGGCCACTGTGAGGTCCACGATCTCGACCGACGACGCCTCGGCGACGTTCACCACGCGCGGCACGAGGCGATCGGTCCCTTCAACTTGCATGGTCACCGTGTTGTCGACCACCCGCGTGCTCACCACTCCTTCGATCTGTGCACCGAGGGCGGCGGCGAGTTTCTCGCCGTCACCGGAGACCTTGACGGTCACGATCGTGTCGGCGCCGGTGCTTTTCTTGAGGGCGCCCGGCGTATCGAGGGCGAGGACCCGACCGTGGTCCATGATCGCCACCCGGCCGCACAGTGCGTCGGCCTCTTCCATGTAGTGAGTCGTGAGCACCACCGTCTGTCCGGTTTCGTTAAGTTCGCCCAGCATCTCCCAGAGTGCCAAGCGGCTTTGAGGATCCAGGCCCGCCGTTGGTTCATCGAGGAAGAGCACTGCGGGGCGGTGAAAGATCGCTCGGGCCACCATGAGTCGCTGGGCCATGCCGCCCGAGAGCGCGTACACCGAAGCCTTGGCCCAATTCGACAGGGAGAAGCGCGCGAGCAGCTCATCGGCGCGCTGACGTGAGTCCCTGGCACTCATGCCGAAGAGTCGCCCGTGGAAATAGAGGTTCTCCCACACGGTGAGTTGGCGATCCAGGGTGTTCTGCTGGGAGACAATCCCCGAGACTTGCTTAACGAGCGCGGGATGCTTGCGCACGTCGATGCCCCCCACATACGCGGTGCCGGACGTGGGCACGACCCGGGTGGTCAAGATTCCCGCGGTGGTCGTCTTGCCCGCGCCGTTGGGGCCGAGCAGCCCGAAAATCTCACCGTGATGTACTTCGAGGTTGAGACCGTCCACGGCCGGGACGTCCATCCCGGGGTACTTCTTAGTCAAGTCTTGAGTGCGTATGACGTAGTCGTCGGTCTGAATCGTCATCATTCTTTCAATCGCGCGGGTACCTACCAACTGTAGGGTGGCGCACCATCGAGACGGTCCTCTTGCCACTTTGCGACCCTTCTATACAGTTGGGTGTAGTGACACGAGGTATCGCGGGCGCCCCCAAGCACACACTCAAGACGGAGTGGGTTATCGGCATCTCGGCGGCCGTCGCGGCCATGGCCGCTCTCGGGCTCGGTCGGGCCTTTGGCAAGATCGAGCACTCCGACCTGCACCAGAAGCTCTACGGCTGGGCGGCCGCTTTCGTGCTGGTCGTGACGGGTGCGTACGCGATCGTTCATCTCTCGCGGGCCCTGGGTCGCTTCGTCGCGCGAAAGTCGAATCCGGGAGCAGGGGGCACCATCCGTCTGGTGACCTACGGGTCGGGATTCATTTTCTTGATCATCGCCCTGCTCGCGGTGCTCGGCGTCTCGCTCGATCACCTATTAATAGGGGCGGGCATCGCGGGCATCATTCTCGGCGTGGCGGCCCAGCAGAGCCTGGGCAACGTCTTTGCCGCGGTCGTCATGCTCTTCGCGCGACCGTTCGTGGTGGGCGACACCATTCGCATTCGCTCCGGGGTCACGGGCGTCTTGGACGTCAAGGTGTTGGGCACGGGGCTCACCTACGTCACCGTCATGTCCGAGGACGGGGTGCTGCGCGTGCCGAACTCCATCATGCTGGGCGCGGGCATCGGGCAGTTGCGTCCCGGGGCGAAGCCGATCCCCTCGCCCGCTCCCTGGACCCCGCCCCCGCCTCCCGACACGAGCGCCCCCGCGCCGGGTCGACATGAATCGACTCAACCCAGCGTCGCGGCCGAGGATCCGACCACGGGCCTGCCACCCAACACGCCCACGCTCTGACGGGGGACCGTTAGAGGGCGAGGATCGTCGACTGCGCGGCGACCGACACCGCCGGTGAGTCGTCAAAGCGCGCGCCGATAGCGTCTAACTCTTCGTCCGTGCGAGTGGGCTTGTGATGGAAGAGAATCACGCGGGCGACGCGGGCTTTTCGTCCGAGTTCGACTGCGTACTCGGCGGCGGAGTGCCCGAAGTACCCCTCGGCCGCGAGCTCTTCTCGCACGAGTTGCGCGTCGTGGATCAGCACGTCACTTCCCTCGCAGAGCGCCAGTGCGGCGTCGTGGTACTCGCCCAGGCCGTCGGGACCCGGGCCGTCGGCGTCGGGACAGTGGTCGGGCATGTAGGTGAGCGTGGACGATCCGTCGGTGACGCGAAAACCGTAGGTCCGCCCCCCCTTGTGAGGGATCTCGCGCGCCCGCACCGAGAAGCCTTCGATGACCGAGTCGCCGGGTACCAGTCCCCGAAACGTCCAGGCGCCTCGCAGCTGGTCTGGGTGCACCGGAAAATGCGGCGGTGAAAAACCCCGTGCGAGTGCTTCGAGCGCGTCGGCGCCGTCGCTTGGTTGGGGAATGTAAACGTTGGTGCGCGCGTCGAGATGGTCCGTGGCCACACAGAAGGGAAGCCCGTGCACGTGGTCCCAGTGCAGGTGCGATAACAGAACTGATCCCGCAAAAGCCCGCCCGTCCATCATCTCGGGCACGCGGCGGATCCCGGTGCCGGCGTCGAGGAGCAGCGTGGGTGGCCCGTCATCCCTCGCTACTGCGACGCACGAGGTATGCCCGCCGTAGCGAACGAACTCTGGACCGGGCGCCGGCGTCGAACCGCGTACTCCAAGGAACGCGACCCTCATCTAACTAGCGCCCCGGTCAGCTTGTCAGTTTTCGATCGAAGTCCACTCAGAACGCTGTCCCCGTCCGGCGCCACGCCTATCGTCATAGGCGCGAAAAATACCATCGAAGCGAAGACCCGACCTGGACCGATGGCCCGTGATCGGCGCTCCCTCATTGGGGCCGCAGCTCGCGCAGATCCGCGGCAATCTTTCCGGTCGTCGCCCGATCGACCTGAGCCAGTGCGGCGAAGTCGGGCCATCGTTCGATGGCCGCGCGTACCTCGCGCAGGCTGCGTTCGATGTCAGGGACTTCGAGTCGGTCGCCCATGAGACGAAAGTCATCCAAGGTGATCTCCACGAACTTGGCGTTCACGCTCATCTGTTGAGTCTGGGTCCACGACGCACCCCAATTTGAGTGCGTGACGTCATAGGCGGGAGCCAACTCCCAACTTCCAAATTGGGGCAGAAGAAAGGAGAAGTTCTTGGCGTGGTCGTCACGATTCACGCTCATGACGTTGAAAACGGACCGTCGGAATATCTGGGACATCGCCACTGGTCCGAGTCCCAACTGGCGCGCGGTGAGAAAGTACGTCTCATAGGCGTGGGTGCGACGAGCGTTGTAGTCAAGATGCGCCAGCGCACACAGCGTCTGGGAGTGGATGCGCTCACCGCTCGCCCCCCGGTCGAAGCGGCGCGTCATGAAGTGCAGCCGCGGTCCCTCGGGCCAGAGCATGGACTCGCTCATCGAGATGCCCGCACTTTTGGCCATGAGGTAGTAGGCGTACTCCACTCGGCAGTACTGCTCGCTCGAGACCAGCGGATCGCGCTGCTCTCCGGGATCGCCCACTCCGTCAAATTTGATGAGCCACGGCTCGTATCCCTCCGGCGCGTCCAACTGTCCCGACAGCATCTGACCGGTAGCAGGATTAAAGGCGAGCACCGCCTTGGCGCGCGCGCCGCCCGCCGAGGAGCCCACGGTGATGAGTTCGGCCAGGGCGCGATGGACGTCGCCCGTGTCCTTGAGGTTTCCAGAGATCTGGGCCCGCGCCGCGGTCACCAAGTCAGCGAGTTGTACCGTGCTGATCTCAGACGCCGAAGGCCCCGCCGGCGGGCGAAAAGTGAGAGCACCCATGGCACGGTCGCTCGCGTAGGCCAGACGGTCGAGTGGCGTAATCGTCGACTCTGCGATGCCCTGGGTCGCCATCCACGCGTTGACGAGGTAGTTCCCAAAACGATCGGGCAGCGCGTCGGCCAACAGTGCGGGCAGTCGGTGGAACGTCTCGGGAGACAGTTCGGGAAAGATGAACGTGCCGGGACGGCGCGGCATATGCAGCGGCGCTAGCTCGACGCCCTCGGAAAGCCACGAGTCCTCGTACTCGAAGGCGTAGAAGTGCGATAGAGGGTCGAGGCTCACCGCTCCGACCGCGCGACCCCACGCTGAGACTCCCACGACGTCCACGGGCGAGTAGCTCATTGAGGGTTTGATGGATGGCGCACGCGAGTATTGGCGCGGGTCGCCGCTTCGTCGTGCTCGCGCAACAGTCGCACCGGGCTCACCGTCGGCTCAGGAGGGGCAAACGAATTCAGCCAATCGCTTCGACCGAGTGCGCGAGCAACGCGAATGACGGTGGCCAGCGACGACCCCGCGCCTCTTTCGAGACTCTGCACCGATGACGTCGACACGTTCGCGCGTCGGGCCAACTCAATCTGCGTCAAGCGAAGTTGCGTGCGAAGCCGCCGAACATCGCGCCCAAATCGCTGTTCCCACTCATCGGTGCTCTGTGCTGAATCCATTCAGATCCGATTATACGTGTAAATCCAGGTGTCACCCATGTTCTATTAGCCACTCCCGCCTAGATTAATCGTAATTCCATGTTTTATTCGTTAATACTTCGATAAACAGTGGTATTCCAAGTGATTATTCGACCAAAGATGACGATCGACGATCTCTCCGACAGTCGTAGTGTGGCTCAACCATGATCCCTCTTTCGGTGCTCGACCTCGCAACCGTGGCCTCTGGATCATCACCGGCCCAGGCACTGCGAGAGACCACCGAGCTGGCACGAGCAGTCGAACGATTTGGCTACCACCGCCTCTGGGTCGCCGAGCACCACGCCATGTTGGCCATCGCGAGTTCTGCTCCCGCCGTCGTTCTGGCGCACTTGGCGAATGCCACATCCACTCTGAGGCTGGGCTCGGGCGGCGTCATGCTGCCCAATCACTCTCCCCTCGTTATCGCCGAGCAGTTCGCGACCCTCGAAGCGCTCAACCCAGGACGCATCGACTTAGGTCTTGGTCGAGCTCCGGGTACCGATCCCCGCACCGCGCGGGCCCTTCGCCGCAGCCCCGATCTCACCGCCTCGACCTTTCCCGACGACGTCGTAGAACTGATCAACTACCTCGTCCCGCGCGAGGGCGCGAGCCTGCATCCCTTCGCCACGCCCGGCAGCGGCTACCTCCCTGAAGTGTGGCTGCTGGGCTCCTCCACTTACAGCGCAGAGTTGGC
>DASXFG010000021.1:0-53982 GCA_036489715.1 Acidimicrobiales bacterium
GAGGCGGAGAAACGACCACCATAGACTTGAACAATGTTGCGCTTCCTCACCGCCGGCGAGAGCCACGGCCCCTCACTTAGCGTCATTGTTGAGGGCCTGCCGGCGGGACTCGCGATCGATGAGGAGACGATTACCCGGGAGCTAGCGCGGCGCCGACTGGGCTACGGTCGCGGGCCGCGAATGCGATTTGAACGCGACGAGGTGCGCCTGATCGGAGGGGTGCGACACGGGCGCAGCCTGGGATCTCCGGTGTCTATCGAGATTCTCAATACCGAGTGGCCCAAATGGGAACAAGAGATGTCCGCGGCGCCGGGTTCCCCGAGCAAGCGCCTCACGGCCCCTCGGCCCGGTCACGCGGACTTAGCGGGCATGCAGAAGTACGGCTTTGACGACGCGCGCGACGTTCTCGAGCGCGCTAGCGCGCGTGAGACCGCCGCGAGGGTCGCTGCGGGGGCCTTGGCCAAGGCGCTGCTGGACAGCATCGGCGTGCGCGTCCTGAGCCACGTGGTGCGCATCGGCACGGCGGCGACGCCGCCCGAGTTGCGCCCCCAGATGTCGGATCTCGAGGGTATCGATGCGAGCGAGGTGCGCTGCTTTGACGCCGCCAGTGAGGACGCGATGATCGCCGAGATCAAGGCGGCCGCCAAAGTCGGGGACTCTTTGGGGGGCGTCGCTGAAGTGATCGCCTATGGCGTGCCGGTGGGGCTCGGCAGTCACGTCCACTGGGACCGCAAGCTCGACGGGCTCTTGGCCGGGGCGTTGATGAGCATTCAGGCCGTCAAGGCCGTAGAGATTGGCGACGGAATGATTCAGGCGAGCCAGCGCGGCAGCGTCGCCCACGACGCCATCGCCCGTGACGACAGTCACGTGCTCGGAGGCGGCTACGTGCGCCGTAGCGATCACGCGGGCGGCCTCGAAGGCGGCGTCTCGTCCGGAGCGCCCTTGATCGCCCGGGTGGCGATGAAACCCCTCGCCACGCTCAATCGTCCGGTGCTCGAGACGGTGGACACGGCGACCGGGGAGTCCACGGTCTCCTTTAAGGAGCGCACGGACGTGACGGCCGTGCCGGCGATGGGCGTCGTCGCCGAGGCCATGGTGGCCCTGGTGCTCGCGAATGAGGCGGTGCGCAAGTTTGGCGGCGACTCGGTCGCTGAGTTTGTGCGCAACGAGCGGTCGTACCTGGAGAACCTGAACACGGTGGTGTCGGGTCCTCGCCCGGAGTAAGTGTGGCCCGACTGATCTTGGTAGGACTCCCGGGCGTGGGCAAGTCGAGCGTGGCGGCCGCCATCGGAGCAAAGTGGGGCTACGACGTGGTCGATCTCGACGAGCTGATCAGCGTGGCGGTGGCGATGCCCGCGCCTCAGTATCTGCGCGAGTTCGGTGAGACGCACTTTCGTGAGCGCGAGTTCGACGCGTTGTGCGTTGCGGTGGACTCGAATGCGATCGTGGCGACCGGGGCGGGGGTGGTGACGCGCGAACCGGCCCGAGCCGTGCTGACGCGGGAGCGCTCGGTATGGCTCGACGCCGACGACGCCACTCTGGTGGCCCGGACGGCGGGGGGCGAGCGCCCACTTCTGGGTGAGGACCGCGCGGGTGCGCTCGTGCGTCTGCGCCTCGAACGCGACGCGTGGTACAAGGAGTGCTCGCTGACCCGGGTCGATGCATCGGGCTCGCTCGACGACGTCGTCGAGCGCGTGATGGAGATTGCCCAGCGGGCGCGAACATGAACTTCTCGGTCAATTTGGGCGACCGTAGTTACGACGTGTGCGTGAAGGAGGGTGCGCGCCGCGAACTCACTCGGGTGCTGAGCGAAAAAGCTCCTCACGCCCACAGCGCTGTGGTCGTGACGAGCGCGGCGCTCTCAACTCAGCCGTGGTTCGATCTGGATACCGGTCTGTTCCAGACCACGCTGCTGGTGCCCGAAGGAGAGGCCGCCAAGAATCTCGGGGCGCTCGAGAGCCTGCTCGAGGCGATGGCCGACGCCCACCTGTCGCGCGCGGACGTCGTGGTGGGCGTGGGCGGCGGCGCGGTGACGGATCTCGCCGGCTTCGCTGCCGCCGTCTACTTGCGCGGAATTGATCTCGTGCAGGTACCGACTTCTTTGGTCGGCCAAGTCGACGCCGCGATTGGCGGCAAGACGGGGGTGAATCTGCGCGGGGGCAAGAACCTCGTGGGTTCATTTCACCAGCCACTCAGCGTGCTGTGTGACACGGGCGTGCTCACGACCCTGCCCGAGCGCGAGCGGCGTAGTGGCATGGGCGAGATCGCGAAGTGCTGGATCCTCGAAAAACGCGACGTCGACTCGTTGTCGCGCGCCTCCCAGAGTGAGTTGATCGAGGCGTCGGTGGGGCTCAAGGCGCGCATCGTGAGCGACGATGAGCGAGAAGGGGCCGGTCGCGTCCTTTTGAACTACGGCCACACCTTGGCCCACGCGCTCGAAAAGATCGCGTGGCGTGCGGCGCCTGACGAGTTGCGACACGGTGAAGCAGTGGCGGTGGGCCTCGCCTTTGCGGCGCGTCTGGCCCGCGCCCTCGGACGCGTCGATGACCAGGTCGTCGACTATCACGACGCCGTGCTCGCCGCACTCGAACTCAATGGTCGCCTCGCCCAGAACTACGAAACGTCCGAACTGGTCGAGGCGATGGGCTTCGACAAAAAAGCGCGCCACGACCTCAGTTTCGTGCTGGCGGGCCCGGAGGGCTTTGAACTCGTACGCGGTCTCGACCCCGCCTTCGTCGCTAGGGTCATAGACCAGTTCAAAGGAGAGTCGTGAGCGGCACCATCTTGTTGCTGAGCGGTCCTAATCTCAATCTCTTCGGCACGCGCAGCCCCGAGATCTACGGAACGACGACCTTAGAGGATCACCTCAACTCGTTTCGCTCCCGCGCTCACGCGAAGGGCTATGAAGTTCGCGAGGTCCAATCGAACTACGAAGGAGACCTCATCGAAGCGGTCCACGCCGCGCGCGGCGAGTGCGTGGGTATCGTTCTGAACGCGGGCGCGCTGACCCACACCTCGTGGGCGCTGAGCGACGCGCTGGCCACCTTTGAGGGAGCCAAGGTGGAGGTTCACGTCTCCAATCCATCGGCGCGAGAGACGTTTCGCCACACCAGCACCGTGGCCGGTGTGGTCGATGGCACCCTCGCGGGGTTCGGTCCGCTCTCGTACGCCCTCGCCTTTGACGCCATCGACGCACTCATCGAGCGGGCGTAGGTCACCTCCGAAGCGCTCGGTAGAATCGAGAGCGCACAAAACGCGAAAGGCATTCGGGCTCATGGCCGCCATATCGACCTCAGACCTCAGAAACGGCATCACCCTCAAGATTGACGAGGGCCTCTTTACCGTGATCGAGTTCCAGCACGTCAAGCCCGGCAAGGGCGGGGCGTTCGTGCGCACCAAGCTGCGCAACGCCCGCACGGGGGCGGTGATCGAGCGCACGTATCGCGCCGACGAGCGCCTGGAGCAGGCCATCATCGACAAGCGCGACACCCAGTACCTCTACCGCGACGGCGACGACTACATCTTCATGGACCAGAGCAACTACGACCAGGTGCCGGTCTCCTCTAAAAGTCTCGGCGACGCGACGAATTTTCTCGTGGAAACCGGCAAGGCGATGCTGATCTCCTACAACGACGAGATCATCGGAGTAGAGCTGCCCGCCTCGGTCGAACTCACCATCGCCGACACCGAACCAGGCGTGCAGGGAGACCGGGTCTCGGGAGCGCGCAAACCCGCGACCCTTTCTACGGGCTACGTGGTCCAGGTTCCCCTCTTCGTTGGGCCGGGCGAGGCCATCAAGGTCGACACCCGCACCGGCGAATATATGACCCGAGCGTAGGGTGAGCGAACTGGGAGAGAATCGTCATCGCGCCCGCGAACGCGCACTCGAGATTCTTTACGAGTCGAACATGAAGGAGCGTCCCGTCTCGGTCATCCTGACCGAGTTGAACGTTCGACCCGACCACTACGTGTTGGAACTCGCGACGGCCGCCGCCGAGCACCAGAGTCGCGCCGACGAGCTCATTAGTGAGTGTGCGATCGACTGGCCCCTCGATCGCATTGCGGTCGTTGATCGTTTGATCATGACGCTCGCCATCGGCGAGATGTTGACGGAAAATGCGCCGCCGCGTGCGGTTATTCTGGACGAAGCCGTCGAGTTAGCGAAGGTATTTTCCACCGACGGGTCCTCGTCGTTCGTGAACGGCGTGCTGTCGTCGATCTCGGCGAGACTCAGCGACTGACGGGAGAGTTGCCATGCCGGGGATGGGTAAGAACACTCTTTCGCTCACCAACCCATTTGTTGTTTCAATCTTTCACCATCACCTCTACGTCACCAGTGTGTACTGGATCATCGGGATCGGACTGGTGCTGTTACTGGCCGCAACCCTGTTGCGGCGCCTGACGACCTTTAATCTCTCGCCCGCCGGTCTGAACGAGCCGCGAAGTCGCACGATCCTGCGCATCGGCTTCGGGGTGATCTGGGTGATCGATGGGATACTGCAGTTCCAGCCGTCGATGCCCCTGGGACTCGGTGACGAGGTGGTGCGTCCCACCGTCGCCGGCGCGCCCTGGTTTTTGCACCCCGTGATGAATCACGCGATCTCATTGTGGAACGCGCACCCGGTCTCCCTCGCGACCGGCACCGCGTGGATTCAGGTCGGTATCGGTCTCGGTCTGATCGTCTCGAACGGTGTGATTGGGCGTGGTATCGCGATCGTGGCCGCGGGCTGGGCCGGACTGATCTGGCTCGTGGGAGAAGGGGCGGGCGGCGCCTTTGCCAAGGGCGCGTCGATCCTCTTTGGCTGGCCCGGCGCCACCGTGTTTTACTTCGTGGCCGCGATCTGGATCGCGGCACCACCGGGATTCTTTGCTAAACACTTCTCGCGGTGGACCCTACGCTTTTTGGCGGCCATCCTTCTTATTGGCGCGATTCTCCAGTGCTTGCCCGACGCCGAGTTTTGGCACGGGGGTAACTCCAACGCCTTGACCGCGATGACCACCTCGATGACCGCGACCGATCAGCCTCACGCTCTGGCGTGGATTGTGCGACACGGAGGCGATCTTGCGGGCACGCTCGGCGGGGGCTTTAACGTGGCCGTGATTCTCTGGCTCGTCGCGTGCGCGGCGGGGCTGTGGCTCGCGAGCACGCGACCCCTCAACTGGCCCATCGTCGCCCTGGGCGTGGGCGCACTGCTCGTCTGGGTCGTGGCCGAGGACATCGCGATTTTTGGGGGAGTTGGCACCGATATCAACTCGATGGTGCCGATCGCGCTGCTGGCGTTCTGCGCTCGCCCGGCGTACCGGGAAGCACTGCCTTTCGCCCGGCGCCTGCCCGAGGAGTTTCGCTCCAGTTCTGGCGCGGTGGCCGCGGCCTTCGCGGCGGGCATGATCATCTTCTCGGTCGTCTCGATGGGCGTGGCGTCGGTGTCGGCGGCCGAGTCGTCCTTCTTCGTCGCCGAAAACGGCGCGAGTCCGTTGTCGCTGCACCAAAGTGCGTCGAGCTTCACCCTCACCGACCAGTTCGACAAGTCCTACACCCTGGGCGAGCACAAGGGTCGCGCGACGCTGCTCACCTTTCTCGATCCGGTGTGCTGGACCGACTGCCCGCTCTTGGCGGCGCAACTGCGCCAGGTCCGCTCAGAACTGCCGGCCTCGGCCCCGCTCGACATCGTGATCGTGGCCGCTAATCCGCTGCACGAGACGCTGGGCGACGTGCGACACTTCATCGCGATCCACGACCTAAGTTCGGTGCCGAACCTGTTTTTTCTCACCGGGAAGACCAAAGAGATGAAAACGATCTGGAAAACGTACGGCATTGACGTGCAAAACGTGCCCGGGGACGTGATGAGCATCCACCTTGACTACATGTTCATCATTAACTCTCACGGCACGCTGCGTTGGGAACTACCCGACGACCCCGCCTACCACACGGCCATCACCAACGGGGTACAAGAGTCCAGCGAGAGCGTGCTGCTCTCGCTCCTGCACCAGTCGGGCCTGGGCTAGGCCGTGACTCCTCTGGGCGTCGTCGCGATCATCGGCGCGGTCGCCTCGATCGTCGCCTACTCCCAGCGCCCCCGCTCTCCGCGACGCGCGGCCGTACAGTTCGTCGTGTCGTTGCTGAGTTGGTCGCTGCTGTGGTACGGCACCGCGTCCCCTTTTGCGGCCCAGGGGATGATGAGCCTGCCCAAGCACATGATCGCTCACATTCTGGTGATGTTCCTCGTCCCCATTGGCCTCATTGCCTCGGGGACGTTGCGTTCGTACTGGTGGATCCTGCGTCCCGCGCCACGCCGTCGGCTGCTCACGTGGTGGTACCGCGAGCGACGGTTCCATGCCCCCAAGTGGCTCTTCAATATCCTGAGCGCCACCATTGTCCTCAATGGGGTCATGGTCGCCTCCCATTTGCCGCGAGTCTTTGATTTCGTGATGTCGCGGCCCTGGATGATGCAGTGGCTGGTCGAACCGGCGTTTTTGGTGAGCGGGCTCTTCTTCTTTCACTTCATCGTGCCCTCGGCTCCGCGTCGGCTGCGGGGAAAGGCGCGCTATCAATTAGCGGCGTTGTTCGTAACGCTGTTCGAGATGCTCATGCTCGCGATGTCGATGTCGATCTTCACCAAGGCGTCGTGGTACAGCGTGATGATCTATCACCCCGGGATGGCGTCGATGTCGGGAATGAAGGGCACCATGGGGATGGCGACCACCGCCGCCAGCGCCTTTTCTCAACAGCGCGAGGCGGCGGGATTCTTGTGGATCTGTGGAGACGCGTGGGCGATCCCGTGTCTGATCATGGTGCTCTATCGGGTCGTGAAGCGCGAGGGTTCTCTGCTCGGAGCCCTCGAGCGTCACACGTCGCGCTTGTCGGGCGTGGCGGGCTGAGTGGACTGGTGCACCGAGGCGAGGTAGGCGTTCCATTCGGCCAGCCGCGGATCGTCGGTGGGAGGTTTTTCTCGCCGGGGCTTGGCCAGACCTCGCTCCTCGCGCAGCATTTTGCGCCACATATAGACCGCGTACGCGCCGAGGGCGGGCCACTCAAAGACGTACGCCCAGGAGAGCTCGTTGCCGCTCAGGGCCCGCAGCATCTCGATAACGAAGGCGGGAACGCAAATAACTTCGGCCAAAAACAGCCCAAAATGAATCCTGAAAATGTTCTTTGGTTCCGCCGTCACTTTGGCTCACTTTAGTCCCGTCTTGTTCCGTTCTTAATGTACGCTCAGTTCTGTTAAAGGGGCGGGTGGTATTCGCTCCTCTGTGAACGTGTCAAAGGAGAACGGATGGCTCGCTCCAAAGTGGGGGTGGCAGTAGCGTCGGTGGTGACGGGGGCTGCAGTATTGGTCCTCGGCGGTTTTGCCCTTGCCTCGGCCACACCACATCAGACCGCATTGCAGTGCGTCAAGAGTACGACTCAGGCCCACACGTGCAGCATTAGCTTGTCGACATTCCCCGACTCGTTAGAAGGAGTGCACGGCTCCACCGGCGGCCCGCACCCCGACTGGGTCACCTACTCCAACGACAACATCGACGTGCCCGCCAATACCACGGTGGACGTCACGATTGACCAGTACGACTCGGGCGGACAGCTCAACAACGACTACTTCTCAAACATCATCGGCACCAACGGAGGATTTGCGACCTACAACGGCGTCTCCAAGACGCACATTCCCGGTGACAACATCGGACACACCTTTACCTTGCACGCGATTCCCGGCAACGGCAAATACCTGTTCGTCTCGGTACCATTGCCCGCCAACAACGCCGAAGAGATGCCCATTCATGAGGACACGGGCGTCTACCCCAAGCCCATCGTCGTGAAGTTCTCCTTCACTACTGGAGGCGCCACCGTCTATGAGTGGAACTGCGAATTCCCCTGTGGCGGCAGTCGTGAGGGCAACGGCTTCGGTGAGGCGATGAGCACCTTTGGGTACATGTCCGGCACGATCACGGTTCAATAGGGAGACTTTGTGACTACTTCAGACAACACGCCCTCGACCGGAGGTCCGTCAGGCGTATCGGGCACCAAGTCCGCTCTCCCGATGTTCTTCTGGGCCTGGGGGATATTGACCGTCATCGGCGTCCTGCTCTCGGTCTTCGTGCCGCACCGCTACATGCCCCACATGATGAGCAACGACGGCAACCTCGCGGTCACCACGACGATTCTCTTCAGTATCTGTGCAGCCCCAGTGGCGGCCGGAGTGTACGCGGCGTCCTTGCATATTTTGCGGGCGTACCGTTACAGGGGCGAAGGAGTTCCGCCGGCGGCGCCTCAAATTCGCGAGAACACCAAGTTGCTGGTGACGTGGCTCACCGCGTCGGCGGTTCTCACGGTCTTCGTACTCGTCTGGGGCCTCGGTGCCCTCGCCGCCGAGAACTCGTCGTCGGGCAACCCCGTTGTCGTGGACGTCACCGGCCAGCAGTGGGTCTGGACTTTTTCGTATCCCGGCACTCACGTGGTCTCCAACGAGCTCTACCTACCGGACAATCGCGAGGTCGAGTTTCGCGTGACCTCTGAGGACGTGAACCACGGTTTTTGGGTACCCAACTTCGGCGTGCAGGTGGACGCGAACCCCGGGGTGTGGACGACGATCCACACGACCCCGGACAAGTTAGGCACCATTGAGGTCCGCTGCGAACAGTTCTGCGGGCTGAATCACGCTTTCATGGACGCGGTCGGACACGTCGTGACCCCATCTCAATTCTCCGCGTGGCTGGCTAGCCAACCGGCGCGGGCGTAGGAGGTAAATAAATGACTACAACACTTGAACACACGGCGACCACGTCGAGTTCGAAGGCGGGGGGACTCGCTCGTCACCAGAACTTCGCCACCGCCGTCATCTGCGGGGTGGTGCTCGCCTGGGTATTTTGGTACCTGTCGCGGCTCTTGTTCTGGCAGGGGAGCGACAACTTCTCCGACCAGTCCGCGATCATGCTCGGGGCCGGATGGATGTTCGGTTTCTGGATCGGCATCGGTGCTTTCAACGCCCCGTTTCAATGGCTCTTTGGTCGCGACAACAGCCACGACGACAACATGTACTACGCCGGGAAGGATCTGGGCCGCGCGCGGTACTGGAAGTACACGACCGACCACAAGGTGGTGGGCGTGCAGTACATCATCGTTACGATGTCGCTGCTCGGAGTGGGCGGAATCCTCGCCATGGCGATCCGTACCGAGTTGATCGTCCCGGGCACGCACTTTGTTAACCAGCAGGTGTACAACGGTTTCATTGCCATTCACGGCATGGTGATGATTCTCGCCCTCATCGTGGCGGTCTCGGGTCCCTGGGCGAACTTCGTGATGCCGATCATGATCGGCGCGCGCGACATGGCGTTCCCACGGCTCAATGCGCTCAGCCTGTGGACCTTGGTGAGCGCCGCAGTACTTCTCGTTTCGGTGTTGGCAGTAGGCGGCCTTCCCGTGGGCTGGGTGGTGCTGGGCACCATCGGCGACCAGGCGGGGGTGGGCATGGACTTCTTCGCCCTCGCGATAGCGACCTTTACGGTCTCGACGACGGTGGCGAGTATCAATACCATCACCACGTCGCTCAGCATGCGAACGAAAGGCATGACGCTCAATCGGCTGCCGATTTTTGTGTGGGGATCACTCGTCACGGCGGCACTGGCGCTCTACGCCTTCCCGTTCTTCTTCGTGGCTGAGCTCGATCAAATCCTGGACCGCGCGACGTCGACGAGCTTTTACGTGGCGGGCGGCGGTGGATCCGCCTGGCTCCAAGCCAACCTCTTTTGGCTCATGGGACATCCCGAGGTGTACGTCATCTTGATCCCGGCGGTTGCCGCGCTCTTTGAGATCTCCTCGGTCATGGCCCGCAAGCCGGTCTTTAGTTATCGCACCGCCATCGGCGCGATGGTCGCCTTGGGCGGCCTGTCGGCACTCGTGTGGGCGCACCACATGTTCACGGCCGGCTGGGCCCCCACGTTGGGCGGCCCCTTCATGGTGACGACGGAGCTGATCTCCATCCCCACGGGAATCTTCTTCCTCGTGTTGGTGGGCACGCTCTGGCGCGGGAACGTCTGGATGAAACTGCCCACTCTGTGGATGTTTGGCTTCATCTTCAACTTCATCATCGGCGGGATTACCGGTATCTACCTCTCCGACGTGCCCCTCGACGAGCAACTGCACGGCACCATGTTCGTGACCGCGCACTTCCACTACATCTTTGTGGGCTCCGTGCTCTTCGGCGCCATTGCGGCCCTGGCGTACTGGTTCCCCAAGGTGTCGGGTCGATTCCTGGACGAGAAACTAGGTCGGTACTCGTTCTGGCTCGTCTTCGTCGGTGTTCAGATCACCTTTGGTGCCATGTTCTTGTCGGGCCTGAAGGGGATGCCGCGTCGCGACGCCTCCTACACTTTGGCCTTCGAGCACACCAACTTCATCTCGACCGTCGGTGCCTACGTCATCATGTCGGGCATGCTGATCCTGCTCGGCGCCGTGATCACCTCGTGGCGCAAGGGTGAGGCCTCGGGACCCAACCCCTGGCACGCCAACTCCCTCGAGTGGCAGGTTCCCACGCCGGTTCCCCTCGAGAACTTTGACGTCGAGCCCATCATCACCGAAGACCCGTACAACTTTGACAAAGAGGAGCCGGTACACGTATGAGCATCGCGGATATCGAACCTCAGGAAGCCAAGCACGAGGGTGGAGGGCACCACGAATCGGTGGAGACAGTCGATCGACGCGAGCGTTTGGGCGTGTGGCTGTTCATCGGCGCCGACGTCATCACCGTGGCGGCCCTGCTCTTCACGTACCTGTACTTGCGCGGAATAAACACCGACAATCACTGGATGATGTTGCAGGGCTACAAGGGCGATTTGCACACCTACGCCTACTGGCACGCCCAGGCCGACAACGGAACGATTGCCGCGCCCACAAATGTAACGGTCGGGACGTTGTCGGCGGGCCTGCAGTGGCTGGTTGCCGCTCTCACCGTCGTGAGCGCGGCTGTGCTGTGGATGGGGGAGAAGGGTCTGCGCGCGACCAAGAACGCGAAGTCCTTCTCACCGATGGCACTGCTGGCCATGGTGCTCGCGCTCGTGGGCATCGCGCTCTCGGCCATTCAATTGAGCGACATTCCCCAGATCTTCCTGGCCAACAATGACTCGCTGACGATGTCCTACACCACCTATGACTCGGCGATGATGGCGATCATCGGCTCGACGCTGGGCCACCTCGTGATCCTGGCGTTCCTCGGACTTGGTCTGGCGATACGTTCGGCCCGCGGGGTCATCAGCGGCGATCGGTGGTACCAGGTTCGCCTCGTGCGCTACTTCTGGGTGTGGGTTGCGATCTCGTCGGTGGTCGTCACTTTGATCACGACTACGATTAACACGGTTCACTAAGTGCAGGTCCCCGGGGTCCGCCCCGGGGGACTGTCGTGAAGCGGGTCCCGTGAGGCCCGTACGACAGGAGAGCGATGAAGTTCGACGAGCAGGGCCCGGTCAACGCGCGGGCTGGCGCTTTTGTAGCCAAAAGCCAGTTGTTGTCCCCCGAGGATGTCTCGCGCGCCCTCACGCGCATGGCCCACGAGATCGTTGAGCATAATCACGACCTCGGGTCGGTTTCCCTGATCGGTCTTCAGACTGGCGGCGAGCCGTTCGTTGGGCGCCTGGGTGAGATTCTGGCCAGCATTGGCGCCACGCCGCCGCATCTGGGCCTGCTGGACGTCTCGTTTTACCGTGACGATTTGCGCGCGAACCCCGCCCCGCTCGCTGCCGGCACCAACATCGACCATGACTTGAGTGACCGGGTAGTGGTGCTCGTCGACGACGTGCTCTTTACCGGGCGAACGATACGAGCGGCCTTGAACGCCCTTACCGACTGGGGGCGACCGCGCTCCGTGCAGCTGGCGGTGATGGTCGACCGTGGGCACCGCGAACTGCCGATTCGACCGGACTACGTCGGCAAGAATCTCCCGACCTCTCGCGAGGAAGCCGTGCGCGCGACCCTAGAGGGCGTATGGATCGGATCGAGGACCTAGTGGACTCGATTCGCGGAGGAAACCTTCTGTCCCTCGAGGACCTCTCGCAAGAGGCCATTGTCGAGATTCTCGATGTGGCGGAGAGCTTTGTGGAGGTGAATCGTCGCACTATCAAGAAGGTGCCTGCGCTCAAGGGGCGCGTCGTCGCCTCACTCTTCTTCGAAGAGTCGACCCGAACGCGACTGAGTTTTGAGACGGCGGCCAAGAGACTCAGCGCAGACGTGCTATCGCTCGCTATCGCTTCAAGCAGCGTGAAGAAGGGCGAGTCGCTTCGCGACACCATCGCCACTATCGATGCGCTCGGCATTGACGCGGTCGTCATGCGCCATCAGTCCAGCGGCGCAGCGTTGCAGGTGAGTCGCTACGTGCCCCACGTGCGAGTGATCAACGGCGGCGACGGCCAGCACCAGCACCCCACCCAAGGACTCCTGGACGCGTTCACGATCCGCCAGATACTCGCCGAGCGCTCGGGTCAACACGGACCCGAGACCGGCGCTGCGCTGTTCGCGGGGCTGCGAGTACTCATCGTGGGAGACCTGCGACACAGTCGCGTCGCGCGCAGCGACGTGAGCGCGTACGTGGCGCTCGGAGCGGAGGTACGTGTGGCGGCTCCGGGCACCTTGCTACCCGACGACGTGGCGTCCTGGCCGGTCGCGGTGGCCGAGGACTTCGACGCCGCCCTGGAGTGGGCGGACGTGGTAGGACTGCTGCGCCTCCAAGTCGAGCGGGGCTCGGGATCGTTCGTCCCCAGCCTTCGCGAGTTCACGAACTCCTACGGTCTGACCATTGAACGGGCCCGCACTCTGCGCCCCGAGACGATCATCATGCACCCCGGCCCGATTAATCGTGGCGTCGAAATTGATTCGGCCGTCGTCGATCTGCCCTCAGTCGCCATTAACCGGCAAGTGGCCAACGGCGTACCCGTGCGCATGGCGGTTTTGTACTTGAGCATCGCGGGCTCCTCGGAGGTGAATGAATGACCATCCTGATTCGCGGCGGGCGCCTCATTAGCCCCACGTCGAGCGATGACTTCGACATATTGATCGACGAGGGCCGCATTGTGGACGTCGGTCCCTCGCTGAGCCCACCCGCAGGGGCCACGGTCCTCGAAGCGAACGGGTGCTGGGTGGGTCCCAGTTTCGTGGATTTACACACGCACCTGCGCGAGCCGGGTCGCGAGGAAGCCGAAACGATCGAATCGGGCGCGCGCGCGGCGGCGCGGGGCGGCTACGGAGCGCTGGTGGCTATGCCCAACACCGAACCGGCCATCGATACCCCCGCGCTGGTGACCTACGTACTCGCCCAGGGGGCGAAGACGCCCCTGGACGTGGCCGTGGCCGGCGCGATTACCCAGGGCCGAGCGGGTGAAAAACTCGCGCCGATGGCCGAGATGGCGGCCCTGGGGGTGCGGCTATTCACCGACGACGGGACCGGCGTGCAGAGCCCCGCGGTGATGCGCAAAGCGCTCACGTACGCCAAGTCCCTCGGGGTGCGTCTCGCCCAGCACTGCGAGGACGAAACTCTCGCCGCCGGCGGGTCAATGAACGAAGGAGCGCTTTCGAGCCGCCTGGGCTTGGTGGGGCGTCCGGCGTTGGCCGAGGAGTTAATGGTGGCGCGCGACATCGAACTGGTGCGCCTGACCGGATGCCCTCTGCACCTCATGCATCTCTCGACACGCCGCTCGCTGGAACTGGTGCGCGCGGCCCGGAACGACGGCCTCGACATTACGTGTGAGGTCACGCCCCACCACCTCACGCTCGATGAGAGCTTCGTGGAGTCCTACGACCCGATCTTTAAGGTGCATCCGCCGCTTCGCGCGCGCGCCGACGTCGACGCCCTGCGAGCAGCGCTGGTCGCCGGCGACGTTGACGCGGTGGCCACCGACCACGCGCCCCACGCCGGGGAACTCAAAGATCTGCCGTTCGACGAGGCGCCCGCGGGGATGCTCAACCTCGAACACGCCGCCTCGTTGGCGCTCGAAGCGCTCGGCGAGGACGCCGACCCGCGTACATTCTTTTCGATTATGAGTCGCGCCCCCGCCCGCATCGCCCAACTGCGGCGCGACGACAACCGAGGCCCTTTCGGGGCGCACGGAGGAGACGTGAGCGTGGGCGACGACGCCAACGTGGTCGTCTTTGATCCCGGTGAGCGCTGGCGCGTCGACCGCTCCGCCCTCGCGAGTCGGGCGACCAACACCCCATACGACGGTCGCGATCTGCGCGGCCGAGTGCGAAGCCTCGTGGTGCGCGGCGTCCTGGTGCTAGATGAATCGATGCTGGTGTGAGGCGCGAGGACGCTCGCCTGGTTCTCGCCGACGGTGCGGTCTTTGAGGGGCACGCCGCGGGCTATCGGCCCGCGTCGGGAGTGTGTTCGGGCGAGTTCGTCTTTAACACGTCCCTGAGCGGCTACCAGGAGGTGCTCAGCGACCCGAGCTACGCCGGACAGATCGTGACCTTTACCTACCCCCACATCGGCAACTACGGGGTGACTCCTGACGACGACGAGGCCCGTCGTCCCTGGTGCCAGGGGTTGGTGGTGCGAGAACTCAGCGGACACCCCTCCAACTGGCGAGCCACGGGCAGCCTCGAGGAGTATCTCGAGCGCAACCAGATCCCCGCGATCGTGGGCGTCGACACCCGGCGCCTGACCCGTCACCTGCGTGCGAGGGGCGCGATGCCCGGCGCCTTCGGTGTCGGCGAAGTGGAAGCCGCGGCGGCCCAGGCGAAGGGTACTGACGGGTGCGACTTGGTCAGTCAGGTCTCAACTCCACTGTCGTATCGAGTGGGCGACGGCGACGTGCACGTGGTGGCCATCGACTACGGCATCAAGACCACGATGGTGAAGCAACTCGCGGATCGCTTCAGCGTGAGCGTCGTACCCGCGACGGTGAGCGCCGATGAGGTGCGCGCCCTCTCACCGAACGGGGTTTTCCTATCGAACGGCCCCGGGGACCCCGCCGCGCTGGGCGCACAGGTCGCCGTGCTCGCCGAACTGGTGGGAGAGGTACCGATCTTTGGCATCTGCCTGGGACACCAGCTGCTCGCTGACGCCTTGGGCGGCGCGACCTTCAAACTGCCCTTCGGTCACCACGGTAGCAACCACCCGGTGGTGGACCTCGCGACCGGTCGCATCGAGATCACGGCGCAAAATCACAACTACGCCGTGGTGCCCGACTCCCTCGATCGCGGCGTCGTCAGCCACGTGAACCTAAACGACGGGGTGATTGAGGGAATCAGCGCCGCGGCGGAACGCTGCTTTTCGGTGCAGTACCATCCCGAAGCGGGGCCCGGGCCCCACGACGCGCGCTACTTGTTTGCGCGCTTCGAGGCGCTGCTGCGCACGAACTCCCTCGAGGTGCTCTAGTGCCGCGTCGGGGGGACCTCGCCTCAATCATGGTGATCGGATCGGGTCCGATCGTGATCGGCCAGGCCTGTGAGTTCGACTATTCGGGCACCCAGGCCTGTCAAGTGTTGCGCGCCGAGGGATATCGCGTGGTCTTGGTGAATTCGAATCCCGCCACGATCATGACCGATCCCGCCACGGCGGACGCGACGTACATCGAGCCCCTCGACGCCGACGTGCTCGTTGACATCATTGAGCGCGAGCGCCCCGACGCTCTGCTGCCCACCCTGGGCGGTCAGACGGCGCTCAATCTGACGATGGAACTGGTGCGTCGCGGAGACCTCGAGCGTCTGGGCGTAGAGGTGATTGGCGCTCGGCCCGACGCCATCGAGACGGCCGAGGACCGCGAGCGCTTCAAAGAGGCCATGGCGGACATCGGACTGGCGGTGCCCGAGTCGGGTTTTGCCCACGACGTTGAGGCCGCACTGGAGGTGGCCCGCTCGATCGGCTATCCGATCATCATCCGGCCGAGTTTCATTCTGGGGGGTGCGGGTACGGGCATTGCTCATGACGACCATGAGTTCGTCCGCCTTGCGGGCGAGGGTCTCGCCGCGTCGCCGATCACCGAAATCCTCGTCGAGAAGTCGATCGCGGGCTGGAAGGAGTTCGAACTCGAGGTCATGCGTGACGCGGCCGACAACTGCGTGGTCGTGTGCAGTATTGAGAACTTCGATCCAATGGGGGTGCACACGGGCGACTCGATTACCGTGGCGCCTCAGCAGACGCTCTCGGACGTGGAGTATCAAGCGATGCGCGACGACGCCTTCGCGGTACTGCGCCGCGTGGGGGTGGAGACGGGGGGATCGAACGTGCAGTTCGCCGTGAACCCCGCGACCGGCGAACGCCTCGTGATCGAGATGAATCCCCGCGTGTCGCGCTCGAGCGCGCTGGCGTCTAAGGCCACTGGCTTTCCCATCGCCAAGATCGCGGCGCGCCTGGCGGTGGGGTACACCCTCACTGAGATCGACAACGACATCACGCGGGTGACGCCGGCCAGTTTTGAGCCGGTGATCGACTACGTGGTGACCAAGATCCCCCGCTGGGCCTTTGAGAAACTGCCCGGGAGCGTCGCTCGTCTGGGCACCAGGATGCAGTCGGTGGGCGAGGTGATGGCCATTGGGCGCAACTTCGCCGAGTCCCTGCAAAAGGCGGTGCGTTCCTTAGAGCAGGGTCGCGCGGGTTTCGCGCTCGGCAATCACAGTGAGTTTTCTCTGCTCGGTGACGCCCAACTGTGGGAACAGTGTGAGATCGCCACTCCCGAACGTCTTTTCGCACTTCACGAAGTCCTGCGCCGGGGCGCGAGCGTCGCGGAGATCGCCGCGCGAACGCGAATCGACCCCTGGTTCCTTCACGAGCTCTCGGGGCTGGTAGAGCGCGAGCGCGAACTCACCACCAGTGAACCTGAGCGCTTCGACGCACGTACCTGGCGGCGCTACAAGCAGTGGGGATTCAGTGACCCCCAGATTGCCGAGTGTTGCGGAAGCGAGGTGGGCGACGTCGCGCGATGGCGACGCGACGCCGGGGTGGTGGTGACCTATAAGACAGTGGACACCTGTGCAGCCGAGTTTGCCGCTTCGACGCCCTATCACTACAGCACGTACGAAGACGAGAGCGAAGTGGTGCCGAGCTCGCGAGACCGGGTCGTGATCTTAGGATCCGGCCCCAACCGCATTGGTCAGGGGATCGAGTTCGACTACTGCTGCGTGCACGCCGCGATGGCGCTGCGCGCGATGGGCTACGAGGCGGTCATGGTGAACTGCAATCCCGAGACCGTATCGACCGACTACTCCACCTCGGATCGTCTCTACTTCGAGCCCTTGACCCCGGAGGATCTCGCCGAGGTCATCGCCGCCGAAGAGGCCGCCTGTCTCGACGGCGCAGCCCTCGTGGGCGTGATCGTCTCCCTCGGGGGCCAGACACCCCTCAAGCTCTCGCACTCCCTCGATCCCCGGTTGGTGCTGGGGACCCCGGTGAGCTCCATCGACGCCGCTGAGGACCGTGAGCGCTGGTCGCAGATCTGTCACTCGCTCGGTCTGCGCCAGCCCCCCGGCGACGTGGCTCTGAGCCTGAGTGAGGCGCGAGTGATCGCCAAACGCGTGGGCTATCCCGTCTTGGTGCGACCGAGCTACGTCTTGGGCGGTCGGGCCATGGAGATCGTCTACGACGACGTGGCGTTGGAGCGGGTGATGAACGACCTCACCAGCGAGTTCGGCTCGCTGGCTCGCGAGGGCGGAGTGTCCCAGAGCCGGCCGATTCTTCTCGACCGTTTCCTCGAAGACGCCGTCGAGGTCGACGTCGACGCGGTGCGCGACCAGTCGGGTGACATCTTCGTCGCGGGCATCATGGAGCACGTCGAAGAAGCGGGAGTGCACTCGGGCGACTCGGCCTGCGCCCTGCCCCCCCAGACGCTCAGCGCGGAGGTGGTCGCAACCCTGGCCCGCAGCACGGCCCAGATCGCCGACGCCCTCTCGGTGGTGGGGCTGATCAATGTGCAGTACGCGGTGAAGGACGAGGAGGTCTTCGTCCTCGAGGCGAATCCGCGTGCCAGCCGCACGGTGCCCTTCGTGGCGAAAGCGACGGGTGTCGCGCTGGCCCAGGTAGCCGTGCGCGTGATGCTGGGACAGTCGCTCGCCCAGTTGCGCGCCGAAGGCGCCGTACCTGCGGCGACCCCCGTGCCCCGCTACGTGAGCGTGAAGGAAGCGGTTCTGCCCTTTAGCCGATTCCCCGACGTGGACACGGTGCTCGGACCCGAGATGCGCTCGACCGGCGAGGTGATGGGGATCGGGGAGAGTTTCGGGATCGCCTTTGCCAAGTCCCAACTCGCCGCGGGCACCCGCCTGCCCGACGGGGGGCAGGTTTTTATGTCCTTGGCTGATCGTGACAAGGTCGAGGGTTTTGCCTTGGCCACCCTGTTCTGCGAGCTCGGATTTCGCCTGGCCGCGACGGTGGGCACGGCGGGATACTTTCGTTCGCGCGGCCTGGTCGTGGACACCCTCGTGGGCAAGGTTGGCCTGAGCGACTTAGCGGGAGACGCCGTACAGCTCATTGCGAGCGGCGAAGTGCACATGGTGGTGAACACTCCCTCGGGCTCGAGTGCGCGCTCCGACGGCGCGGAGATTCGAAAGGCCTGCGTGGCCCACGCGGTTGCCTGCATGACCACTCTGAGCGCGGGCTTCGCCGCTGCTAAGGGCATTCGCGACACGCGCGACAAGGGCTGGCGCGTCGAGTCGCTCCAGGTGTTGCACGCATGAGCATCGCCGCTCGAATCGGAAGCGTCGAGCTGATGAGCGCGGTGCTGACCGCGTCGGGCACGGCTGGTCACGGTGACGAGTTGGCCGACTACGGAGATCTGGGCCAGCTGGGAGCGATCGTGACCAAGTCGCTCGCCGCCTTCGCGTGGGAGGGCAATGCGCCGCCACGCCTCGCCACGTCGGGACCCCACATGCTCAACGCGGTGGGGCTGAGCGGGCCGGGCGTGGCGTCCTGGCGCGAGCACGAACTGCCCGCCCTGCGCGCGCGCGGCGCGTGCGTGGTGGGTTCGATCTGGGGTCGCACGACCGAAGAGTTCGCGCGGGCCGCCGAAGAGATGCGTGGCGCTGACGTCGTGGCCCTCGAGGTGAACGTCAGTTGCCCGAACCTAGAAAGTCGACGGGAGATCTTCGCCCACTCTCCAGAGGCCACCGCGAAAGTCGTGGCGGCCTCGCTGTGTGCAGAGATTCCCCTCTGGGTGAAGTTGAGTCCCAATACGCCCCAACTGATCGAGGTGGCCGACGCGGCGCTCGCGGCGGGCGCCAGCGCGCTGGTCTTGGTCAACACGGTCTTGGGCATGGCGATCGATATCGAGACGCGCCGACCCACGCTCGCCAATAAGGGCGGGGGAGTGAGCGGGCCGGGCATCTTGCCGGTCGCTCTGCGCGCGGTGTATGAGTGCCGCGAGGCCTTCCGCGATGCTCCCATCGTGGGGGTGGGTGGCGTGTCGAGCGGTGAGGACGCCGTGGCGATGCTGATGGCCGGCGCGAACGCGGTCGAAGTAGGAACGGCCACCTTCGCCGACCCCCGCTCTCCCTGGCGCGTACAGCGAGAACTCGCCTCGTGGCTCGACGCACACCACGTGACGTCGCTGTCAGAAGTGATCGGTGCCGCTCATGGCTGAAAACTTCGGATCTCGCCTTAGTGAGCGACTGCGCGAACTCGGCCCCTTGTGCGTCGGAATCGATCCCAGCGTCGAGGTACTTTCGCGCTGGGGTCGCGCCGACTCCCTTGACGATCTGGAGTTCTGCGCGCTCAGCGTGCTCGAGGCGACTAGTGGAGTGGTCGCGGCGCTCAAACCCCAAGTCGCGTTTTTTGAGCGGTTCGGATCGGGCGGATTTCGTGTGCTCGAACGTCTCATCGCCGAGGCGCGCGACGCCGACATTCTGATCATCGCCGACGCGAAGCGCGGTGACTTTTCCAACACGAACCTCGGCTACGCCGACGCGTGGCTGGGGGAGGGCTCGGCGCTGTGCGTGGACGCGCTCACCGTGAGCCCCTACCTTGGCGTGGGCGCGCTGGCGCCGATCTTTGATCGCGCCCTCCTCGGTGGGCGTGGCGTGTTCGTCCTGGCGGCGACCTCGAACCCCGAGGGGCGCAGCGTCCAACTGGCACGCACGCCCGACGACGAGCGCGTCGAAGACATGGTGTTGCGCGAAGTGTCCTCGTATAACCGCCGTGACGAGGGCCCTGGCTCGATCGGGGTCGTGCTGGGCGCGACGCGTGACGCCCCCCGTTTCGATCTGAGTGAGCTACAGGGACCCTTTCTGGTGCCCGGCGTGGGCGCGCAGGGCGCGAACGAGAGTGACGTCGCACGACTCTTTGCTCGCTGTGACTCGCCGAGTGTTCTGGTGAGCGTCTCGCGCGACGTACTCTTTGCGGGACCCGAGCGCCGACCGCTGCGCGACGCCGCCCAGCGGTGGCGCGACGCCCTCTGGAACGCACTGGCCTAGGGCGAATCGGAGAGTCGCCTCCGTTCGGGCGGGCTCGATAAGAATTCCTTAACGATACGGACAACGACGGGCGCAAAATTTACTTTGCGTAAAGTTTTGAAGAATATGGGCGTTTTTCGCACAGGAATTTCTCACGGTTCTTTGGGCCATACTCCCTGGCTGTGGGGACCACCTGGGACTAGTCTGACGAACGTGACCCCGACTCCGCCCACACTCTCCCAGGAGCAGCGCGTCGAAGCGTCGCGCCTGGCCGTAGCGAATCGACGTCGGCGAGCTGAGGTGAAACGCATGGTCAAAACGGGCGAACTGACCCTGGAACAGTTGTTTTCACTCGCGGCCCAAGAGGAGTGCGTGGCTCAGATGCGCGCGTACGACTTGATCAGCGCCCTCCCGGCGATCGGTGAAGTTAAGGCCGAGCGAATTATGAAGAGCGCGTCCATCGCCAAGACGCGCCGCATCCGCGGCCTCGGCCCCAAACAGCGCGCGGAACTCTTCCGAGCCCTTGTCCGCTGACTCACTGCTGGTCATTTTCATCGGGCCCGGCGGCGTCGGCAAAGGTACGCTCGCCCAGCACGTGGTCGCCGCGAACGATCGGATGTGGCTGAGCCGCAGTTGGACCACGCGCGAGAAGCGCGCGAGTGAGACCGGGGACGAATATCGATTCGTCGATCGCGACGCTTTCGAAGAGAATATTGCGGCCGACGGTTTTCTCGAGTGGGCCGAGTTTCAGGGGAACCTGTACGGCACGCCGCGGCCGGTGGCGCCCGAGGGCTACGACCTCTTGCTCGAGATAGAGGTGCAAGGGGCCGAGCAGGTGCTCGCCGTGAATCCCGACGCCGAGGTCTTTTTGATCCTGCCCCCTTCGATGGAGCGCCTCGAGGAACGGCTTCGCGCACGCGGGGACGACGACGCCCACGTGCGCGATCGACTCGCCAGCGCCCCGGCCGAACTGGCCAAGGGGCGCTCGTTAGCTACCCACGTCATTGTCAACGACGACGTGGGTCGGGCGTCTGAGGAAATCCTCTCTATACTGGAGGGGCTCCGCCGGCAACGGCGTGACCTCTCGTCAAAGGACTGACCGCTATGGCCGAACGCCCCACCCTCGTTGATCCGCCCATCGAAGACTTGCTCACCCGGGTGGGGGAGTCCAAGTTCACCCTGGTCGCGGTGTCTGCTATTCGTGCGCGCGAGATAAACGAGTACTACAACGGACTCGGTTCGGGGCACGGCGCGTTGATCCCGCCCCAGGTCACCAGCCTGTCTAACAAGTCCCTTTCGCTCGCGATGGAAGAGCTGTATGAAGGAAAACTTCAGTTCCACCGGCCGACCGAGGCGGAACTAGAAGATGAGCGTCTCCAGGCTGAGGCATTGGAGCAGGCTCGCCAGGACGCCAACAGTGACCTGGACGCCTTCACCGATGCCCTCCGCGACGCCTAAGGCTGAGTCGTTTCGCATTGTCCTCGGCGTCGCCGGGGGGATAGCTGCCTATAAGTCGGTCGAGTTGCTTCGCCTGCTGCGTGAGCGCGGTTATTACGTCGCGCCCGTGCTCACCCCGGACGCCACGCGATTTGTCGGCGCGCTCACTTTTTCTGCCCTGGCGAGTGAGCCGGCGCGCACGTCGCTCTACGGGGACCTACGCACGCCCATTCCCCACACCTATCTCGCCCAGAACGCCGATCTGGTGGTGGTGGCCCCGGCCACGGCGCACCTCATCGCGCGCTACGCCGCCGGACTCGCCGATGACCTCCTGTGCGCCACCCTGCTCGCCACCACGACGCCGGTACTGCTGTGTCCGGCGATGCACACCGAGATGTGGGAGCAGCCCTCGGTCCAAGAGAACTTGGCGGTGCTGCGACGACGCGGGGTGTTGGTCATGGAGCCCGACTCGGGACACCTGGCCGGAGGCGATGAGGGGACCGGCCGCCTTCCCGAGCCCGCTCGAATCGCCGCGATGGTCGAGCGGATCGTCGGGGGGTACCGCGGCGAGTTGAGCGGCCGGACGATTCTCATTAGCGCGGGCGGTACGCGCGAGGCGATCGACCCGGTACGGGTGATCACGAATCGCTCCTCGGGCCGTCAGGGCTACGCGCTGGCCGAAATAGCGGCCCGCATGGGCGCGTCGGTCACGCTGGTCACGAGCGTCGAGCGCGACCTCGCTCTGGACACGCGACGGGCGATCGAGGTGGTCGTGGTACAGAGCGTGCGCGACATGCGCGAGGCGCTCCTTGGGCGCAGCGACCGCAGCGATGCCGTGATTATGGCGGCGGCCGTTTCGGACTTCACGGTCGTGGCCTCTCCCACCAAACTCAAGCGTCGCGACGGCGTGCCCCAGCTCAGCTTCGAGGCGGCGCCGGACGTGCTCGCAGAACTCGTCGCGGCGCGTCGCCCGGGTCAAATCATCGTCGGCTTCGCCGCCGAGACCCACGACGTCGATGACAACGCGGCTCTCAAGTTGCGAGCGAAAGACGTGGATCTCTTGGTGGTCAACGACGTCAGCGCCGAGGGTGCGGGCTTCGAGCACGCAACGAATGAAGTGACCTTGATGGCGCGAAACGCCGAGCCCGAGAGGGTGACGTTGCGCTCAAAAGAAGAGGTCTCCTGGGCAATCTTGGCTAGGGTACTTACATTGTTCGCCACGGCCTAGATCGCGAAATTCAAGGAGTCTCATGAGCGACCGCACCGTCTTCACGTCGGAGTCGGTGACCGAAGGTCACCCCGATAAAATCGCCGACCAGATCTCCGATGGGGTGCTCGACGCGATCTTGACCCAAGATCCCCTCGCGCGCGTGGCGTGCGAGACGCTACTCACGACCGGGCTGTGTGTAGTGGCGGGCGAGATCTCCACCAGCGCGGTGGTCGACATCGACTCCATTGCGCGCAAGACGATTCTGGACATCGGCTATGACGACGGGGCCAAGGGCTTCGACGGCAAGAACTGCGCGGTGCTCGTCTCCTTCGACAAGCAGAGCCCCGACATTGCCGGAGGAGTCGACGTGGCTCTCGAACGCCGTAGTGGCGCGGGCAGCGAAGACGAGTTGAACGCCCTGGGCGCGGGCGATCAGGGCATGATGTTCGGTTACGCGTGCGACGACAACGACGACTTCATGCCCCTGCCTATTTGGCTCGCTCACCGACTCTCCATGCGCCTGTCCCAAGTACGGCGTTCGGGCCAGGTGCCCTACCTGCGTCCCGACGGTAAGACCCAGGTGACCGTCGCCTACGAAGAAGGACGACCGGTCGCCATCGACACGGTGCTGGTGTCGATCCAGCACGCCGACGGCTACGAGCACGCCACCATCTACGACGACGTGCTCGAGCACGTCATCAAGCCGATGATGCCGAGCGACCTCGATACGAGCTCCATGCGGGTGTTCGTCAACCCGTCGGGCAAATTCGTCCTCGGTGGCCCCCACGCGGACACCGGACTCACGGGCCGCAAGATCATTGTCGACACGTACGGCGGCATGGCTCGCCACGGCGGCGGCGCCTTCTCGGGCAAGGACCCGAGCAAGGTGGACCGTTCGGCGGCCTACGCGGCGCGCTGGGTGGCCAAGCACGTGGTGGCCGCGGGCGCGGCGGAGCGTTGCGAGGTGCAGGTGGCCTACGCCATCGGTGTGGCGCGGCCGGTCTCGGTCCTGGTCGAGACGTTCGGCACCGAACGCGTCGATCGCCAAAAGATTGCCAAGGCGGTGGACGCGCTGTTCGATCTGCGCCCGGCCGCCATTATCCACGACCTCGACCTTCGTCGACCGATCTACCAGCGCACCGCGGCGTACGGGCACTTTGGTCGCACCGACCATGGCTTTTCTTGGGAGCAGACGCCGCGGCTTGACGACCTGCGCCGAGAGCTTTCGCTGACCTAGTGGCGCGTGCGGTTCGCGTCGTCACCGAAGTCGCCGCAGTCGATCGACCATTTGACTACTGCGTCGACGACGACCTCTCATTTGCAGCCCCGGGCGATCGCGTGCGGGTGGACTTTCACGGCCGCAGTGTGCGGGCCTGGATCGTGGGCCACGGCGACGAGAGTGAGGACCTGAAGAGCGTAAAGAAGTGGCTCGGGTTGGGCCCCCCTCTCCAAGAACTGGATCTCTTGCGGTGGGCGGGAGAGCGCTGGTACTCACCCTGGGCGCGCTTTCTTCAGGCCGCCTCGCCCACTCGCGTCATACGCACCGTGCCCGCCGCTCCGATCGCAGCGGCCCTAGGGCGCGACTACCCTTCGACGTTCGAGCCGGGGGTCGTGCAGCTGGCGCCCACCACCGATCCGCTGCCCCTGGTCTTGCACGCCTACCAAGCCACCCGCGAAGCTGCGGGCTCGCTACTGGTGTTGGTGCCGACCGAGGGCTGGGCGCTGAGACTGCGTGGCCGACTCGAACAACGTGGTTGCGCCGTCGCCTCGGGCGCTGAACAGTGGGATCGAATGCGCGCGGGTTGGCCGGTCGTGGTGGGCGCGCGAGGCACCGCTTTGGCGCCGACGCCGCACGTCGCAGGAGCGGTGATCGTGGACGCGGACGATGAGTCGTTTCGTTCCAGCGCGACCCCTACGTGGGACGCGGTCGCGCTGCTACGCGAGCGCTGTCGCCGCGAGGGCGCGCCGCTGTGGTGCACGTCGATGATCCCCTCGCCGTCTTTACTGGATCGAGCGGGATATCAACGCGAGCCTGATCTTGTCGCGGGTTGGCCGCAGATTCACGCCGTGGACCGCCGATCGCGAGATCCCCACGAGGGCGTGCTCTCGGAGGTGGCGATGCGCGCGGCTCGCCAGGCCCTCGACAGCGACGAGGCGGTCGCGGTGGTCGTTATCTTGCAGCGCCTCGGCGCGGGACGATTGCTGGCCTGTGCTTCGTGTGGCGAGCTCGCTCGCTGCGCCCAGTGCCATCAAGCCGAAGAAGAGGTCGGCGACCAGGTGGCCTGTGCGGAGCGTCACGAGGTTCGCGCGCGTTTTTGCCGTCACTGCGGCGCGACCAAGCTGCGCGGCGTTCGCTCGGGCGTGACCACCCTGGCGCGCGACGTCGCCGCTCAGTTGAACCAACCGGTGAGCGAGATCACCGCTTCGACGGATCGGTCCGTGGAACTGGCGAGGGTGGTCGTGGGTACCGAGGCGGTCTGGCAGCACGTGCGCCGCGCCGGGGTGGTCGTGTTCGCCGACTTCGACCAGTACTTGCTCGCGCCCCGAGAGTCGGCGCGCCGGCGTGCGATCGGTGCGGTCGGCCGAGCCGGTCGCCTCGTGGGTTCTCGGCGCGAAGGCCGCGGGTCGGTGATTCTCCAGACGCGCCGCGGTGAAGACGCGGTGCTGGGCGCGCTCGAGACGGCGGACTTCTCTCGCATCGTCGACGAAGACGTCCGCACGGCGGCGCTGCTGGGCCTCGCCCCCTACGCGGCGAGCGCGCACGTTTCGGGCACGGGGGCGGCCGCGTTTGTCGCCGGACTCGACGTCGAACGCGTGAGCGTGGTCGAATCTCGAGAGGGCTACTCGCTGCGCGCCAGTGACTCTGCGACGCTGAGTGACGTCCTGCGCTCTGCGCCGCGGCCGCCCGAAAAGTTCCGCGTCGCCGTCCTCTAGGGTCCCGCGAGGGGCCACGGTAATCTGGACCCGTGAGCATTCTTCCCATTCGCGAGTACGGCGATCCCGTGTTGAACACGCCCACTACCCCGGTGGAGAACATCGACGGTTCTCTCGCCACCCTGGTCGAGTCGATGATCGAAACGATGCACGACGCGCCGGGCGTGGGCTTGGCGGCCAATCAGATTGGCGTACAGAAGAGGTTTTTCGTCTGGGATAAAGGAGAGGGTCCCCACGTCGTGATCAACCCGGTGATCGTAGAGACCTCGGGCGAGTGGTCGTACGAAGAGGGCTGCCTGTCGGTGCCGGGGCTGAGTTGGGACATTGTGCGTCCCAACAAGGTTCACCTCACGGGGTACGACCTCGACGGCAACGAACTCGACATCGAGACCGAGGAGTACCAGGGCCGCATCTTCCAACACGAGTGCGACCATCTCGACGGCGTTCTGCTCGTGGAGCGTCTGAGTGACGACCAAAGGCGCGACGCCAAGAAGTATCTGCGAAAGCGTCGTCTCAGCTTTTCGAACGACGCCGACGGTCTGCACCAGTTGCTCGGAGAGTAAGTGCGCCTCGTCTTCCTCGGCACTCCCGAGGCGGCCGTTCCCACCCTCGACGCCCTCGTGGGCGCCGGACACGACGTGGCCCTCGTGATCACCCGCCCCGATCGCAAGCGCGGGCGCGGCGCGCACCTCACACCGAGCCCCGTAAAGACCGCCGCCGAGCGATTGGGCCTTGGCGTTTCGCACCGCTTGGCCGACGCCCTCGGCGTGGGCGCCGAGCGCGGCGTCGTGGTCGCATTCGGCGCGATTATTCCCACCGCGATGCTCGACGCCCTCCCGATGCTCAACGTGCACTTTTCGCTGCTCCCGCGCTGGCGCGGTGCGGCACCCGTGCAGCGAGCGATTCTGGCCGGCGACGAGGCGACGGGAGTGTCAATTATCTCCTTAGAGCCAACCTTGGACACCGGTCCGATTCACCTCGCGCGAGAGGTGGCGATCGACGACTCAACTGCCGCGGCGCTGACCGAATGCCTAGCCCGGGTGGGGGCCCGCGCGCTGCTCGAGGTGCTGGCGAGCCCCGAGCTCCTTGCCCATCCCGCCCCCCAAGTGGGCACGCCCAGCTACGCGGCCAAGATGGAGCGAGACGAGTATCGCCTCCGTCGCGCGAGTTCGGCCGAGATGGCGAGTCGCACCATTCGCCTGGGTCGTGCCTACTTCATGCTCGACGACAAGCGCGTAGGAGTGCTGGGGGCGTCCTTGGGAGATGAGGATCAGCCCGCGGGGACCCTAGGGCCCCACGGCGCGACGCTCTATCTCGGATTCGACGCGGGGGCGCTGGCGCTGGGTCTCGTGCGCCCCGAGGGGCGCGCCGAGATGCCCGCGCGCGCGTGGTGGGACGGGCTTCGACCGGCTCAGCTCGCTCGGTCCTGGTCGTAGGCTGGCCCACGTGACGCTCATCGACGCGGGTCCTTTCGGTGAGTTACGCATCGCGCCCTCGATTCTGTCCGCGGATTTTGGCGAGCTCGGCCGCAGCGTCGAAGAGGTGAACGCCGAGACGGACTGGCTTCACGTAGACGTGATGGATGGTCACTTTGTCCCCAACATCACCATCGGTCCGCCGGTGATCGCCTCGCTGCGCCAGTACAGCGACAAGTTCTTCGACTGCCATCTCATGATGACGGACCCCGAGCGGTACCTGGAGGCTTTCGCCGACGCCGGCGCGAACAGCTGCACGGTGCACGTAGAGATCGGCGGCACCCTCTCCCTCATCGATCAGGCGAGGTCGCTCGGACTACGCGTCGGCCTGGCCGCCAATCCTGACACGCCCCTGGAGTTAGTCGCTCCGTATCTCGACGACATCGATCTGTTGTTGCTGATGACCGTCTTTCCTGGATTCGGCGGCCAGTCCTTTATTGCCTCGGTCATGGACAAGGTGGCGGCGGCCCGCGCTGAAGTGGACCGGCGCGGACTCGCGCTCGACATCGAGGTCGACGGGGGTATCGACGTGAGTACCGCAGCGGTGGCCGTGGCGGCGGGGGCGAACGTGCTGGTCGCCGGTTCGGCCATCTTCTCAGCGAGCGATCCCCTCGGCGCCGCGCGGCATCTGCGCGAATCGGCTCGTAGCGTGCTCTCGTGAAGTTCGATCAGAGCGAACTCATGGCGATGGCCATGGCTGAGGGCGACAAGGCGCGCCTGCACGCGCCACCGAATCCCTGGGTCGGGGCGCTGATCGTTAGTCCGCGCGGCGTGATTGTCGGCGAGGGCCACACCCAGGCGCCGGGGGAGTCCCACGCCGAAGTGGAAGCGCTGCGCCGGGCCGGAGACCAGGCTCGCGGTTCGACCATGATCGTGACGCTCGAGCCGTGCAGCCACGTCGGCCGCACGGGGCCCTGCGCGGAGGCGATCATCGAAGCGGGCATCGCGCGGGTGGTCGTGGGCACTATCGATCCCGACGCGCGAGTAGCGGGACGCGGCGTCGAACTCTTGCGCGCTTCGGGCGTGGACGTTGAGGTCGGGGTGGAAAGCGACGCCGTACGTGCGCAACTGGCGCCCTACATTTGGCAGCGCACCACCGGGCGGCCCTACGTCGTGGCCAAGGTCGCCAGCACCCTGGACGGGGTGATGGCGATGGCCGACGGAACAAGCCAGTGGATCACCGGAGCGCCCGCGCGCGCCGACGCGCACGTGCTGCGCGCCCAGAGCCAGGCGATCGTGGTCGGGGCCGGAACGGTGCGCCGCGACGATCCTGCGCTCACCGCTCGCTTGGACGACATCGTGATGGAGCCGTTGCGGGTGGTGTTGGGAACTGCGCCGACGGGTGCTCGGGTGCGCCCGTGCTTGGAGCTGAGCGGAGACCTAGGACTCGTGCTGGACGAACTGGGTCGCCACGACGTCCTCCAAGTGCTCATCGAGGGCGGGCCGGCCACGACTAGTGCCTTCTTCGCCGCGGGTCTGGTGAATCACGTGGTGTGGTATCAGGCGCCGGCCTTTGGCGGAGCCCAGGGAACTCGTGCGGCACTGCCCGGCTTTTCCACGCCTACGCTGGATGCGCTAAAGCGGGGACGGCTGATGGACGTACGTAGAATTGGTGACGATATCCGCATTGACGTGGAGGTTTGATGGGCCTGGCGACGATTGAGGACGCGGTAGCGCAACTCCGGCGCGGCGGCATGGTCGTCGTGGTTGACGACGAGGATCGTGAGAACGAAGGTGACCTGATCATGGCCGCCCAGGACGTCACGCCCGAATCGATGGCCTTCTTCTTGGAGTACACCTCGGGTATCTTCTGCGTGCCGATCGAGAGCCAGCGAGCAGACGAGTTAGAGCTGCCCTTGATGGTGGTGGCCAACACCGAAGCGCAGCGCACGGCCTTTACCGTCTCGGTCGACTTTCGTCACGGAACGACTACGGGTATCTCGGCCCACGACCGCGCGGCCACGGTTCGCGCGCTGATCGACCCGGCCACCAAGCCCAACGACCTCAACCGTCCGGGTCACATCTTTCCCCTGCGCTACCGCAGCGGTGGGGTACTGCGTCGAGCGGGCCACACCGAGGCGACCGTGGACCTGTGCCGTCTGGCCGGCAAGTCTCCGGCTGGGGTGCTCTGTGAGGTGGTGACCAAGGACAAGTCCGACATGGCCCGGCTCCCGGAACTCCTGGTGTTCGCCGACGAGCACGACCTGCCGATCGTCACCATCGCCGACCTCATTCGCTATCGCCGGCGCAACGAAAAACTGGTGAAGCGAGTCGCCGAGGCGTCCCTGCCCACCGAGTACGGGACGTTTAGAGCGACGGTCTTCGAAAGCCTGCTCGATGGCGAACAGCACCTCGCCATGGTCTACGGGGACGTCGAGAATGCGCCCAATGTGCTCGTGCGCGTGCACTCAGAGTGCCTGACCGGCGACGCGCTGGGTTCGCTGCGCTGTGACTGCGGGCCCCAACTGCACACCGCTCTCGCCAAGGTTGCGGCCGAAGGAGCCGGCGTCGTGGTGTACTTGCGCAATCACGAAGGTCGCGGCATCGGCCTGGCCCACAAGATCCAGGCCTACGCCCTCCAAGAGCAGGGCCACGACACAGTGGACGCCAATCTGGTGCAGGGACTGCCGGTGGACTCGCGCGAGTACGGCATCGGCGCTCAGATCCTGGTTGAACTCGGGGTCACCACCATGCGCCTGCTCACGAACAATCCCACTAAGCGCGGAGGTCTCGAAGGCTTCGGACTCAACATCGTCGAGCGCGTGCCCCTCGAGAGCCAGCCCACGTCGTTCAACATCGAGTACCTGCGTACGAAGCGCGAACGCATGGGCCACCTGCTCGAGGGACTCGATGACGTCGAGTGAGGACGCGGCGCTCGATGCGAGCGTCGCGGCGCGACTGAGTACGCGCGCCGGAGAAGTAGTAGAACCCGAACTCACTGGTCGCGGTCTGCGCATCGGTGTGGTGTGCGCCCAGTTCAACGGAGCGATCACCACTCGCTTGCTCGAAGGCGCCCTCGACGCCCTCGACAAAGCCGGAGTCGATCGGCGCGATATCTCAATCGCGTGGGTCCCCGGGGCGTTCGAGATACCTCTGGCGGCGCTGGCCTACGCCGACGGCTCTCGCCCCTACGACGCCGTGATCACTCTGGGTGCGGTCATCCGCGGGGAGACCGGTCACTACGAACTGGTGGCCGGCGAGTGTGCGCGAGGCGTCCAAGACGTGCAACTCAGTACCCGAGTGCCCGTCGCCTTTGGGGTGCTCACCACCAACACGCTCGACCAGGCGCTGGAGCGATCGCGTCCCGACGACACCAACAAGGGGCGTGAGTGCGCGCACACTGCGCTCGCCATGGTGAGCGTCCTTTCCCAAGGCTCACTCGCCGACTCGTGATGTGGGGCGTCATTGAGTCGTTTGACCCACGGCGCGGAGACGGATCGTTTCTGAGCGCTACGGGCGAGAGTTTGTACTTTCACTGCGTGGACATCGCAGATGGTTCGCGCGACATTGAGGTGGGAGCGCGGGCGCGCGGCATTCGCCGGGTCGGTCATCGGGGCCGCGACGAAGTGCGAGCGATCGTGGCCCTGGAGTCTTCTTAGATCGAAGGGGGAGTGGGCGCGGCGCCCAGTGTGGTGAGACTCGCGCTGCGAACACTGGCCGCTTGAATGATGGACGCGTTCAAGGTCTGCTGGGCGGTGCTGCGCTGGGCCGCCGTCTTGGCGTTCGCCAGTGCGGCCTTGTAGTTGGCCTGCGCGCTCGCCACGGCGTCGCGAAACGTCGTTTCAATGCCCCGACGCGCCGCTCGGTAGGAAGCCAGTTCTAAGCGGTAGGTCTTCTCGGTAACCGTGCTGTGCGGCGCGCTACCGGCTCCGGCTGTTCCCATTGCGGCGAGACCCAAAGCACCGACCATGGTCAGTACTAATACTCCGCGTACGACATACTTCTTCACGAGCAAAATCGTAGTCACGCGCCGCTAAAAAATGCTGTGAAGTCACTGTCGAAACCCTTAGAACTACTGGTCCCAGTGTCGAAAGTGGTCCTCACGAGCGGATACGCTTCGCCTATGGCGGAACCGACGTGACGACGATCCTGGTCATTGACGACGAGCCCGGGGTTCGCGATCTGCTCGAAGACGCCCTCACCGGAGCCGGGTACCGGGTAGAGACCGCCACTAACGGCGCCGACGGACTGGATCAGCTGCGCCGGCGCAGCGCTGACCTGTGCGTCGTCGACATCAACATGCCCACCATGAACGGTTTTGAGTTCTTAGAAAGGCTGCGCGCCCACGACGCCAAGACCCCGGTGCTGATGCTGACCGCGCGCGACGCGGCCCTCGACGTCGAGCAGGGGCTTCGGACCGGGGCTGACGACTACGTGCGCAAGCCCTTCAGCGTCGAAGAACTGCTCCTGCGGGTGGCGGCCATCCTGCGCCGAACCGGGATGGAGGAGGCGGGCGACCTGGTGTACGCCTGCGGTCCGCTGGTCATGAACGTCGACCAGCACATCGTCTCGCTGAGCGAGGAAGTCGTCGAACTCTCGGCGACCGAGTTCCGACTGCTCGAGGTCCTCCTGGAGCATCAGAACCGCGTCGTGACCCGCGAGCAGCTGTTGCGCGACGTGTGGAACATCGACTTTGACTCCGAGACCTCGGTGCTCGACACGTACATCTCCTATGTTCGGCGCAAGATCCATCGCGACGAGTTCGCCCCGATCACGACCATTCGTGGCGTGGGCTTTAAGTTGGTGGACTCGACCGCCACCCAGTGAGGATCGCTACTCGCCTCACCCTGTTGTTCGTCGTCCTCACCCTGCTGGTGGCTCTTACCGTTGGCTGGTTCGCCGTGGTGGAGATCTCTCGCGCTCAGTACGCGACCCTGAAGAGTTCGATCAACGCCGTCGTCTCGAGCGGCCTGCGCAATCCCAACACCGCGCTCTCGAACGCGCTCTACGTGGTGCAGCGTGACGACTACAACCTGGATCTCGTGGTCGTCTTTCCTTCGAACGAGACGACGCCGGTGAGCAAAGGCACCGTCACTCTCAGCGGGACCCCGACGATCGCCGACGTGCACGCGTCGCTCGATCGCGCCGTCAGCGTCGCCAACCTGCCAGGATTTGTGATCCGCTCCCTCGACGTCGGCGGCGGCGACTACCTCGTCGTGGCCGGGTCGACGAGCGACATCACTAAGCAGAACGAGCACCTGGCCCTGACCGTCGCGCTCGCCGCGCTCGTCGTTGCCCTGTTGAGTTTGGCCCTCGCGCGAGAAGTAACGCGGCGAGACTTTCGCACCATGGCCCACCTCATCGACTACGCCGGCGACGTGGCGAGCGGGCACCAAGACGAGCCCGCTCCACCCGTGGGTGGTAGCAAGGACCTTCAAGAGCTGCGTGAGGCACTGGTGGTGATGGTCGAGTCTCTCCAGGAGCGCATCGCCCACGAGACGAGGAACGCCGAAGCCATGCAGCAGTTCATCAATGACGCCTCGCACGAGTTGCGCACGCCGCTGACCGTCGTCAAGGGCTACAACGAGCTCCTCGCGAGCGGGCAGGCGTCCGGCGACGTTCAAAAGCGCGCGGTATCGCGCATGCAGCGCGAGGTGCACCGGATGGAGGACCTGGTGCGCGACCTGCTGCTTCTGGCTCAGCTCGGCGAGGCGCCCCGCCACGCGCTCGAGCGAGTCAACTTAAGCGATGTAGTCACCCAGCGAGTAGCCGAGTTCGCTCTCGAGCACCCCGAGCGGGTCGTCACGCAAAGCGTGGCGCCCGCCCTGGCCGTGAACGCCCGCCCGGAGTTCGTCGATCGATTCTTCAATAACGCTTTCACCAATGTCCTTCGTTATACGCCAGAGTCGGCACCGCTCAGCGTCACTCTGGAGTCCCAGGGATCGCACGTCGTACTCTTCATCGACGACGGCGGCCCGGGGCTGCCGATCTACGGCGAGCGGCCCCAGCGCTTTCAGCGCTTCGACGAGTCGCGCTCGCGCGAGACCGGGGGATCGGGGTTGGGCATGAGCATCATGGCCGACGTCGCCGAATCTCTGGGAGGGGCGATGGCCACGTCAAAGAGCCCCCTGGGCGGCTTGCGCTTGACCTTTAGGCTTCCTCGGGCGAACTAGGAGGGCTCGCGGCGCGCACGAAGGCCTGCTGGACCTCGGCCAGAGCGCTGCGATAGAGCTCGGCGTGCTCGCCCAGTCGCGGCCCCGCGGCGCTGATCATGGCCGAAACCGTGTCGATCACCAGTTGGGCGCCCGCCAGGTCCGGGGGAGTTTCGCCCAGGCGAAGGGCGGCCACCTGAAAGAGCACGAAAATATGGTTGGCCAAGATCGTCTCGACCGGCGTGGACTTGAGGAAGGCGATCTCCTCGGCTTCGTTGAACTCGGGTGTGTCACTCACGCGAACCAAGGTAGTACCTAGAAAACCCCGGTCAAGGGCTCCTCGAAGCGCCTGGAGCGCCGTCTGGTAGCGTAGATGCGCAGTTCAGCAAGTGAGGTTGGCCTAGCCAACGTCCACCCGGCCACCGACGTGCGTCCGGGTCCAGGTTTATGCGCCTCGCTTGCCGTGGCGGCGTCAAAGGGACGTCGCGTGAAGCAAGGAGAGAGTTATCGCCACAGTGCCTGGAGACCACCGCGTCAACGACCGTATTCGCGTGGAGACCGTTCGCCTGATTGACCAAGACGGCAATCAACGAGGCGTGATGGCGACCCGTGAGGCGTTGACGTTGGCCCGCAGTCTGGACTTGGATCTGGTGGAGATCGCACCCACCGCCCAGCCGCCCGTCGCCCGCATCATGGACTACGGCAAGTTCAAGTTCGACGAAGCGCAAAAGGCCAAGGAGTCGCGACGAAAGAGTCTCAACACCGGGACCAAGGAGATGAAGTATCGCCCCAAGATCGGCAACGGCGACTTCGACACCAAGACCCGGCTCGTCGAGAAGTTCTTAGGCGAAGGTCACAAGGTCAAGGTCACCATCATGTTCCGCGGTCGCGAAGCAGCCCACCCCGAACTGGGCAAGAAGATTCTCGACCGAATTGTCGAGCGTCTCGAGGATGTCGCCAAGGTGGAGGCGGCACCCAAGATCGACGGACGCAACATGATTATGGTGCTCGGTCCCGAAAAGAAGGCCAAAGCGAAAACCGTAGAAGGATCGATCGCAGTAGAGAGTCAGGTTGCGCCCACCGGCGCACCGGTTTCGCAAGAGGAGGGCTGAAATGCCGAAGATGAAAACATTTAGCGGTGCCAAGAAGCGCATCAAGGTCACCGGGAGCGGGAAGCTCCGTCGACGTCAGGCGTTTCGCGGCCACCTGATGGAGGGCAAGTCCTCCACGCGCACGCGCCGTCTGGGGCGCGACACCAACATCGCTCCGGGCCAAGAGAAGAACGTCAAGCGCCTGTTGGGCCTCTAGAGAACGACCAGAAAGAGGAAGTGCCATGGCACGAGTAAAGAGGGCGGTCAACGCCAAAAAGCACCACAAGGCCATTCTTGAAGAGGCGAAGGGTTACTACGGTGACCGTAGTCGCACCTTTCGCTCCGCGAATCAGGCCGTCCAGCACTCGGGCGTCTACGCCTTTCGTGACCGTCGCGCGCGCAAGGGCGACATGCGACGACTGTGGATCCAGCGCATAAACGCCGGTACGCGCGCTCACGGCGTGAGCTACAGCCGCTTCATCGCCGGGCTGAACAAGGCGGGCATTGAAGTGGACCGGCGCATGCTGGCCGACCTCGCGGTGAACGACCCCCAGACCTTCGGCGCGGTGGTGGCCCAGGCCGTCGACGCGCTCGCGAAGTAGGGCCGCGATCGAGTCGCTGAGCTCGTCACATCCCCGCGTGCGCCGACTGCGGCGCCTGGTTCAAAAACGCTCGTACCGCCGGGAGCAGAGCGCGTGCGTGCTCGAGGGACGCGATCTGGTCGCGGCCGCCCTGGACGCGCGCGCGGCGCTCGAAGCGATCTATCTTGACGAAATCGAAGCGGCGGCGCAGGGCGAACTCATCGCGCTCGCCCGGCGCCGTGACGTTTCTGTATACGTACTCGAAAGCGGCGTGCTGGAGCGCATCGCCGACGCCCAGACCCCTCAACCGGTTCTCGCGAGTGTCGCCTTGCCTCTCACCAAACTCGAGGACGTGGCCTGTGAGGGACTGGTCTTGGCGCTCCAGGACGTGCGCGATCCGGGTAACGCCGGCACGCTGGTGCGCTCGGCTGACGCCGCCGGAGCCAGCGGCGTCGTCTTCTGCGGTCACTCGGTGGACCCCTTTAACCCCAAGACCCTGCGCGCGACGGCTGGATCGATATTCCACCTGCCTATCGCCGTGGCGTCACTCGAGGAAACGCTGCGCTCGTTCTCGTCTCGGGGAGCGAGCACCTACGCGACGGTGGTGCGCGGGGGGAGAGATCATCGATCCCTGGACTACGCGCGAGCCAGCGTGGTGGTGATCGGCAACGAGTCCGAGGGGCTGAATCCAGAAGACGTGGCCCGCTGCGACGCGGCGATCTCGATCGCCATGGCCGGGGCGAGCGAGTCGCTGAACGCCGGAGTGGCCGGCTCGCTCATCGCTTTTGAGTCTCTGTGGCGCCGACAAGTCGCGAACGAGGTCCCGCCAACCCGTAGCCTTTAGGGGTCATGACCACTTCGCCGCTCGCCCGCCTCGACCAGCAGGTCGCAGAACTCCTCGCCTCGATTGAGGCTCTGACCAGCGTCGCCGAGTTGCGCGCGGCGGAAACGACACTCGTGGGCAAGCGTTCAGTTTTGGCCGGCCTGCAAAAGTCCCTGGGAACCCTCGAGCCCGCCGAGCGTGCCGGCGCGGGCGCCCACTTACAGGGCGCGCGCGAGGTGGTGTCCAGCGCCCTGGCTCACCGGCGCAAGGTCCTCGAAGCCGAGGAGCGACGCGCCACTCTCGAAAACGACCGGCTCGACCTCGGTGACGCCCTCACGACGCGGTCTTCCTCGCCGTTGCGCGCCGGGCACCCGAGCCTGGTCGCGAGTACTCAACGAGAACTCGAAGACGTCTTTGTATCCATGGGCTTCACCGTGGCCGAGGGCCCCGAAGTCGAGACCGACTGGTACAACTTTGAGGCGCTCAACATTCCGCCCGCGCACCCCGCGCGAGGCCTGTGGGACACCTTCTACGTGGATCTGGGCGAACCCGAAACGGTGGTGCTGCGCACCCACACCTCGCCCACGCAGATCCATTTGATGGAGCAGGCGGTGGCCAGTGCGACGTTGCCGATCCACTCGGTGATGCCGGGTCGTTGCTACCGGCGCGACGCGCCCGACGCGCGCCACCTATACGCCTTCCACCAGGTGGAAGGACTGGTCGTGGACCGCGGGATCACCTTCGCGGACCTAGCCGGCGTCATCGCGACCTTTACAACGGCGTACTTCGGAGACGGCATCTCCCCACGGCTGCGACCGGGGTACTTTCCCTTTACCGAGCCTTCGGCGGAGTTCGAGATTACCTGCACCATCTGTCGCGGGGAGGGGTGTCGCACCTGCTCCCACAGCGGATGGGTGGAGCTGGGAGGTTGCGGGATGCTCGACCCCGCCGTGCTGGGGGCCGTGGGCATCGACGCAACGGCGTGGAGTGGTTTCGCTTTCGGATTCGGCATCGACCGCTGCGGTCAGATGCGCCACCAGCTCAGCGACATGCGCGCTTTGATCGAGAACGACACCCGCTTCATGGAGCAGATCTCGTGAAAGTCTCACTGAACTGGCTGCGCGAGTTCGTCGATCTCGGCGAAAGCGTGGAGGAGCTAAGCGCCATCCTGAGTGACCTGGGTCTGGTCGTCGAGGGCGTCGAGTACGTCGGTGACAGCCTGGAGGACGTGGTGGTTGCTCGTATCGACGAGGTGCGCCCCATCAAGGGTGCCGACCGCATTCGCTTGGTGACGGTGGACGCGGGCGCGGGCCCCCTAGAGATCGTCTGTGGCGCCACCAACTTCGAGGTGGGCGACTACGTTCCCCTGGCTCCGGTGGGCGCCGTGCTGCCGGGGGGATTCGAAATCACGGAGCGCTCGATGCGCGGGGTCGTCTCTAAGGGCATGCTGTGCTCCGCGCGCGAGTTGCGATTGAGCGATGACCACGAGGGTCTGATGATCCTCGACGACCTGGTGGATCCTCAACTCGGGATCCGTCTGCTCGACGCGCTGGCGCTCACGCCGGACGTGATCTTTGATATTTCGGTCGAAGGCAACCGGCCCGACGCGTGGTCCATTGAGGGCGTCGCGCGAGATCTGTGCGCGCGTCTCGATCGTGTTCTGCGCGCACCCGCTCTTGGGGTGCCAAACGGCGCCCAGTCGACCGACTCCTTCGCGCGCGCGGGCATCGAGGACGCCGGGCTGTGCGGTCGCCTGACCGTGTCGGTGATGCGCCACGTGCGCGTCGCGCCCTCGCCACCGCGCATCGCCCAGCGTCTGCGCGCTTCGGGCATGCGTCCGATCTCGAACGTCGTGGACGCGTCGAACTACGTCATGCTCGAACTGGGCCAGCCCACCCACGCCTACGACGCGGCCCAGGTGGCCGGCCATACACTGCGCGTCCGACGCGCGCGCGCCGGCGAAACCCTGGTCACCCTGGATGGCGTCACCCGTCAGCTGGCCGAACCGGGTCGGGGGCTGGGTGATACCGGAGTCGACGGCGCCATCGTCGACGGCGACGATCAAATTCTGGGACTCGCGGGCGTCATGGGGGGCGAGAAGAGCGGGGTCACTGCCGAGACGTCCGAGATCATCTTCGAGGCGGCCTACTTCGACCCGATGGTCATCGCGCGCTCGTCCAAACGCCACGGGCTGCACAGCGAAGCCTCGCACCGCTTCGAGCGCGGCGTCGATCCCGAGAACGCGCTACGCGCGGTGGCGCGCTTCGTCGAGATTCTCAAAGAGAGCGTGCCGGAGTTGGAGTGGCTCACCGCACCCCTGGACGTGCGCGGCGACGTGCCCGCTTCTCCGACCGTCTCGCTGGTCGACGCCGACATTGAGGCGCTCCTGGGGGTGAGCGTTGAGCGCAGCGAAGCGATCGGCGCCCTGTCGCGTATGGACTTCGCGGTCGAAGTGCGCGACGACGAGCTCTACGTCACCGCCCCCACCCGGCGCCCCGATATTCGCGAAGGACTCTGCGGGCGAGCAGACGTGATCGAAGAGATCGCTCGGGTCTTTGGTTATTCGCGCATTACCCCGCACCAGCCGGCGTGGCCCGACGCGGGCGGGCTGACGGCCCGCCAGCACCTGCGCCGGCACCTGCGCGACGTCATCGTGGATGCGGGAGCCTACGAGGCCTGGACCCCGTCACTGGGCAGCGACGCGGACTTCGACCTCTTGTACCCCACTGAGGAGCGGCTCCGGGTTACCAATCCGCTATCGGCCGACGAGTCGGTGCTGCGCCGCACGTTGTTGACCGGACTGGTGAGAGCGTGGGCCAAGAACGCTGAGCGCGGCATCGGCGACGTGGTGTTCGCCGAGTTCGGCGTCGTTTTTACTCATCCGTCGGCCACTACGGCGCCGCGCCCGGCACGCGGCGGGCTGGGCGGCGCACAGGTGATGGATCTACCGCGGGAGAACGAGCGCGTGACAGTTCTGCTCGGGCGCGCGGGCGACGACGCCGTTGCCGCGGTGGGGCTCTGGCGTTTCATTGAAGAGCGCCTCGGGTTTCGTGACGTGGTCGTGCGCGCTTGTGACGCGCCGCCGGGATTTCACCCCACCCGCGCCGCCGCCTTGGTGGATCGCGAATCGGGAACTACTCTCGGATTTCTCGGCGAGGTGGACAGCGCGCTGATCGAACAGATCTCGAGTGCCGGCGCGGAGCGTCGGGTGGGCGTCATCGACCTGGACCTCGACGTGCTGGCCGATCCCGGCCTAGTTAGGCGCCGTCGCGCCACGCTCGTGGTGCCCAGCCGATTCCCGAGCGCCGCGGTTGATCTAGCCCTGGTGACACCGCGAGCGCTCAACGCGGCCGACCTGGCGCTGGCGTTGCGCCAGGCGAGCGAGTTGGTGGAGTCGGTGACGCTCTTTGACGTCTATGAGGATTCCGGCCTCGGCGAGGATGTTCGGTCCTTGGCCTACAGCGTCCGATTTAGCGCACCCGACCGCACCCTTGACGACAACGAGATTGCGCAGGCTCGCACGAAGCTGATCGAGGCGGCCCGCGACCTGGGCGCGGCGCTGCGCTAGGGCGATGACGGCCGTCGAGTTCGTGGCGCTCTCCCAGGAGGGCCGGCGCTTTAGTGAGGAGTTCGCCGTTCGCCTCGGAGACGTCGACGAAAGCGGAACGTTGCGACTCGACGGTGCGGTGCGCTTCTTACAAGACGTGGCGAGCGACGATTGGACCGATACCGGCATCGACGCCGAAGAGACCTGGGTGGTGCGCCGCACGATGCTGCGCCTGGTCGCGGGCGCGACCTGGCCCCGGTACCTCGACCGAGTGCGCCTGACCACGTGGTGCGGGGGAGTGGGGGCCGCGTGGGCGGAGCGGCGCACCAACATCGACGTCGACGGCGCCACCGTCGTCGAGGGTGTCGGGCTGTGGGTGCCGCTCGGAGCGTCGGGCTCGGTGGTGCGCGTGCGCGACAGCTTCTTTTCGGTTTATGGGGAGTCCGCGCGCGCGCGCAAGGTCTCGGGACGAGTCGAGACCCCCCCGGTAAGTGAGCGCGCGCAGCGCCAGCCCTGGACGCTGCGCCGCGCGGACATCGACATCCTGGGGCACGTGAACAACGCCGCCTTGTGGCAGGCGGTGAGCGAGGTGATCACTACACCGGTCTCCTTCGTCAGCGTGACTCACCACCAGCCCGTAGAAGGCGGCGACGAGGTGACCCTCGCCATGGTGCCCGGAGCTCTGTGGCTGCTGGTGGGCGACGTGATTAAGGTGTCGGCGACTTACGTGGTCTGAAGCGCCGCGCCGCGCGTTCGACTGGTGGCAATCACGCAGCCCACCAGCACCAGAGGAAATCCCACCGCAATGCCCGCCGTGAGCGGCTCGTGCAGGCCCACGATGCCCAGCACGACCGCGACCGCGGTGTTCACGTAGGTCACCACGACCGCCCGGGTCGAACCCACTTCTCGTACCAGCGCGCTAAAGGTGACGAAGGCCCCCGCGGTGCACACGACCGACAACGTGGCCGCACAACTCCACGTTTCGGAGGAAATGTGTGAGGGCCAGTGGGTCAGCGCCCAGGGCGACCACGCGAGGGCGACGACTGCCGTGGCGCCGCAGGTGACGGCGACGCCGGGAACCTGGCTCAGTTTCGTAGCCAGAATCATGGGACCGATGGTGTAGCCGACCAGCACGACCAGCATGAGAGAGATCCACTTCACGCTACCCCCGCCCACATCTAAGCCCACGAGAAAGGCGACGCCCGCGGCGCCGACGCCCAGGCCCAGATAGCGACGCGGCTCAATGTGCTCGTTACGACGTGCGCGCTGGACGATGACCGCCAGCAGCGGCACCGCACATACCAGCAGACTGGTGAGGGAGCTGGTGATGTGCTCTTCGGCACTCGCCATAAAGAACCACGGAATCCCAAACTCCACGACGCCAAAGACGACGATCCATCCGAGGTTTCGCACCAGTACGCCCCAGAGTCGCTGCGCGCTCACCAGCGGCGCCAACAACAGCGCGGCGGGAGCGGTGCGCAGCCATACGAGCAGTCCCGCGTCGACGTGGCGAACGGCCACGCGGATGAGCAAATAGGGAATTCCCCAGATGACGGCCATCATCAAAAAGAGCCACCACCCTCGTTTGGACACGGGCTCACCCTACCGGGAATCACAACTTTTGAACTTTTGCTCCACTTGGTGCATAAAATGTCATCATGCAGATCGGCGTCATGGGCGCGACCGGCTACGCCGGAGCGGAACTTCTGCGTCTCTGCACGTCCCATCCGGACCTAGAGGTTGCGGTGGCGACGGGCTCATCGAGCGCGGGCAAGCGCGTGGGCGAGCACGTTCCGTCCCTCGCGGCGGCCTATCCCGACCTCGTGGTCTCGCCGGCCTCGGCGATCTTCGAAGCCGACCTGGAGGTCGTCTTTGTGTGCCTGCCCCACGGGGAGAGCCAGGAGTACGTGCCCGAGTTGCTCGCTCGACACGTTCAGGTGGTCGATCTGGGCGCTGACTATCGCTTGAAAGACGCCAAGGACTACGCCACGTGGTACGCGAGCGAGCACCGCTCGGCGCACCTCTTAGAAGAGGCGGTCTACGGGCTGGTGGAGCGACACCGCGCGGGGCTCAAGGGCGCCCAACTAATAGCCGTGCCCGGTTGCTATCCGACCGCTGGCGCTCTGGCCCTTGGCCCCTTCGCCGACGCGAACGTCCTAGAGCGCACCAACGTGGTCGTCAACGCGCTCAGCGGCGTCTCGGGGGCGGGACGCGCGCTCGCCGAACGCCTGCAGTTCTCGCGCCTGGCCTCGAACGCGGAGGCCTACGGTCTCCTGAGTCATCGCCATACACCAGAGATGGAACAAGAACTCGGCGTGCAACTTCTCTTTACTCCCCATCTGGTTCCCGTGGCCCGGGGAATGCTGGTGAGCGCCTACGCGCGGCCCTCGGTACCCCTCACGAGCGACGACGCCCAGTCGATGCTGCGCGACGCCTACGCGTTGGACCCGTGCGTCGTCGTCTGTGACGCACCTCCCACACTCAAAGATCCTCTGGGCAGCAACTTGTGCTTTGTAAGCGCGCGGGTCGATGAGCGCACGGGTTGGCTGTTGGCGATGAGCTCTCTCGACAACCTGACCAAAGGGGCCGCGGGTCAGGCGATCCAAGCCTGGAACGTCGCCACCGGACGCGAGGAGACGACGGGCCTGCCAATGGCCGGGGTGAACCCGTGAGCTACGTCGTAAAGGTGGGCGGCCACGTACTCGATTCGCTCAGCCCCGCCTCTGCGGTCATCGCCGCCCTGGCCCAGGATCTGACGGCGCTCAGCGCGGACACCGTGGTGGTGCACGGCGGGGGACCACAGATCGCCTCTCTTCTCGCCGAGGTCGGGCGACCCAGCGTGTTTCACGAGGGGCTGCGCGTGACCGACGACGCGACCATGCAATACGTTGCGATGGCCCTGGCGCACGTCAACCTTGGCCTGGTGGCCGCCTTGGGGCACTGCGGGCTTCGCTGTGCGGGCCTGAGTGGGGCCGATGGGGCCACCTTGCGGGCCGAAGCACTGGGCGGGTACTGGGGGCGCATTGGCGCCTCGCCCAAGGTCGATTCTGAGGTGATCGCCACGCTCTGGTCGCGGCACATCACCCCCGTGCTGTCGCCCGTCGCCCTCGACGGCGCGGGCGAACTGGTTAACTGCAACGCTGACGTGGCCGCGGGCGCCCTCGCGGGCGCGTTGGATGCCAAGGTGCTCGTGCTCTTAAGTGATGTGGACCAGCTCCTCGCCGATCCCCTCGATCCTCACTCGGCTCTTACTTCGGTGAGTGGTGAGGATGTGCGCTCCATGCTCGAACGCGGTACCGCGCGTGAGGGCATGCGACCCAAGATGAGTGCGGCGCTCGATGCCCTCGAGGCGGGAGCGCGGCGCGTCCTGCTCGCCAACGGAACCCGACCCCACGCTCTGCGCGACGCGCTGGCGGGGGCGATACCCACGACCGAGGTGTTCGCGTGACCCGCCATCTGATTACGATCGAGGAGCTCTCGGATCGAGATCTGGACGCAATCTGCCGTCTGGGGACCTCACCCTTCGACGACACCACTCTGAGCGGCCAAGGAGTCGCGCTGATCTTCGAGCGCCCCAGCCTGCGCACGCGCGCCTCCTCGTCGAGCGCGGTGCACGATTTGGGCGGGTACGTCACGTTCTTCTCCGACGACGAGATCGGCCTGGACGTTCGCGAGTCGGCCGAGGACGTCGCGCGCACCATCGCCGAGATGTACGCAATCGCTGCGCTGCGCGTACGCCGTCATGAAGTCTTCGCGAGGATGCGTGAGGCCACGGGGGAGCGGCTGTCCTTGGTCAATCTCATGGACGACGCGTCGCACCCCACCCAAGCGATCGCCGACGTCCTCACGATCGCCGAGGAGTTCGCGAACGGAGACGTGCGCGGACTCTCCGGCTTAGCAGTCACCTACGTAGGCGACGCGACCAATGTCGCGCGATCCCTCTCGGTCGCCCTGGTGCGTTTGGGCGCGCACGTCACTATCGCCGCACCGCGCGGCTATCAACTCGAAGCGAATGGACCCGAGAATCCCGAGGGGCTGTCGGGTCCCGGGACGCTGCGCACGCTGAGCGATGTGCGCCAAGCGGTCGCCGGCGCCGATGTCGTCTATACCGACACCTGGGTCTCCATGGGCCGCGAAAGCGAAGCCGCCCAGCGTCGAGCGGACCTCGCGGGCTTCGCTCTCACTGAGGAGATCATGGCCCTGGCGAATCCGCGAGCGATCCTGCTGCACTGTCTGCCCGCGCACCGCGGGGAAGAAGTCTCAAATGAAGTACTCGACGGAGCCCAGTCGCGCGTTTGGCGACAGGTGTATCACCGGCGCTCCTCGATGATGGGCGTACTTCGCTGGATAAAAGGAGAAGAATGACCAAGACCCAACGTCAACATCGCATCAGCGAGCTGATCGATCATGACGTCATCTCCACGGCGGCTCAGATCGTGGCTCGACTGCGCGAGGAGGGCATCGCCGCGACCCAGGCGACCGTCACCCGCGACCTCCAAGAACTCGGCACCGTCAAGGTGCGCGACGAGCATGGCGCGCGCCGCATCGTGCTCGCGGCCTCCCCAAAAATCGCCCCCGCGCCGCTGGATCATTTGCGGCGCATGATGGGCGAGTGGGTGGTCTCGGTCGAGAGCTCCGCCAACTTGGTGGTGGTACGCACGCCCCCGGGCTGTGCCCACGTCGTCGCCTCGGCGCTGGATCGCAGCGCCCTGAGCGGAGTTCTTGGCTCGGTGGCCGGCGACGACACCATCTTGGTGATCGCCGGCGAAGTCCACGGCGGAGCCAAACTGGCTGCGGACTTTCGCACGCTGGCCGGCATCACGGACCTCATCGAACGCCAAGTGAAGGGATAACAGATGGCCAAGCGGGTAGTGCTCGCCTACAGCGGAGGACTCGACACCTCGGTCGCCGTGCGCTGGATGATCCAGGAGTGGGGCGTCGAGGTCGTGTGCGTCCTGGTCGACGTGGGCCAAGACCCCGACACCTCTGAGAGCTTCGAGGACATCACGTCACGCGCCCTCGCCGCGGGTGCGATCGACGTGGTGATTGTCGACGCGCGAGCCGAGATGGCCGAGGAGTTCTGCGCCAAGGCCATCGCGGCCAACGCAAAGTACGAGGGCAAGTACCCGCTCGTCTCCGCGCTCTCGCGACCGGTGATCGTGCGTCACCTGGTCGATCAGGCGCGCAAGTTCAACGCCCAGGCCGTCGCCCACGGCTGTACGGGCAAGGGCAACGATCAGGTGCGCTTCGAAGTGGGCACCCACGCGCTGGCCCCGGACTTAGAGGTGCTGGCGCCGGCGCGCAACTGGGGCATGACGCGCGCGGACTCGGTCGACTTCGCCCAGAAGTGGGACATCCCGATTCGCGCCACCAAAGAGAAGATCTACTCCATCGACGAAAACCTCTGGGGGCGCGCGATTGAGTGTGGCGCCATCGAGGACCCGTGGGCCGAGGCCCCTGACGAGCCCTACACGCTGACTCGCATCACGGCCGAGAAACCCGTCGAACTCACGCTCCACTTTGAACGTGGCGTTCCGGTCGCACTAGATGGAGTGAGCATGGGGCTCGCCGAGCTCATCGCCACGCTCAACGACCGTGCGGGATCAACTGGTTTTGGACGCATCGACATGGTCGAAAATCGCCGGGTGGGCATCAAGAGTCGCGAAGTGTACGAGTGTCCCGCGGCCCTCGCGCTCATCGCCGCGCACACCGAGCTCGAAGACATGGTGCTCGAACGCGACCTACGACACGAGAAGGCCCGCCTCGAAACACGCTGGGCCGAACTCGTCTACGACGGCATGTGGTTCTCGCCGCTCAAGGAGGCGCTCGACGCGTTCGTGGCCGAGACCCAGCAACACGTCAGCGGCGAGGTGCGGGTGCACTTTGACCCGCCCGGGCTGATGCGCGTGCTCGGTCGGCGCAGTCCCAAGGCCCTGTACGACTACGGGCTCGCGACCTACGACGCGGCCGACACCTTCCGCCACGCGGACTCTGAAGGCTTCGTGCGGATCTACGGCCTGGGCGTGAAGACCTGGGCTCAGCGCCAGGGTGCGAAGAACTCCACTCCGCCTGGCTCATGACGCTCTGGAGCGGGCGATTCACGTCGCCCATGGACGAGGCCCTGTGGAACCTCTCGGAGAGCTACTCCTTCGATCACGCGCTCTACGCGCACGACCTACGCGGCAGCGAGGCCCACGTGCGCGGCCTTCTCGCGGCGGGACTGATGAGTGAGGAAGAGGCCACCGTCTTGTTGGAGACGCTCGAACAGATCGGCGCTGAGTTCGCGAGCGGGTCCTTCGTGCGCGCGACGAGCGACGAGGACGTGCACATGGCCATCGAGCGCCGGGCTACCGAGATTGCCGGTGACGTGGGGGCGAAGCTGCACACCGCGCGCAGCCGCAACGACCAAGTGGCTACGACCCTGCGGCTCTTCACGCGCGACGCGCTCTTTGAGGTGGCGCGGGCCACCTTGGATTTAGTCGGCACCTTGATGTCACTCGGCTCGTCCTCGCCGGAGGCGTACTTGCCTGGCTACACCCACCTCCAGCGCGCCCAGCCGGTCCTGCTGTCACATCACCTCAATGCCCACGCGGTCGCGTTGTTGCGCGACGTCGATCGATTGGCCGATGCGCGAGAACGCCTGAGCGTCTCACCGTTGGGCGCGGGGGCGCTGGCGGGCACGTCTCTAGGCATCGATCCCGCCATCACGGCCGAGGCGCTCGGCTTTGACGGTGCCTTCATCAATTCGCTCGACGCAGTCAGTGACCGCGACTTCGTGGCCGAGACTCTCTTCGACGTGGCGTTGCTGGGTGTGCATCTCTCTCGTATGGGTGAAGAACTCGTGCTGTGGACCTCGGCCGAGTTCAATTTCGCCTCACTCGGCGACGACTTCACCACCGGCTCATCCATGCTGCCCCAGAAGAAGAACAGCGACGTGGCCGAACTCGCCCGAGCCAAGAGCGGGCGCCTCGTGGGCAACCTGACCGGGCTGCTGGTCGTGCTCAAGGGGCTTCCCCTTTCGTACAACCGCGACCTTCAAGAGGACAAAGAACCGCTGTTCGACTCGATTCGCCAGATCCTGCTCGTCCTGCGTGCGCTGACGGGCGCGTACGGATCGCTCCAGTTCCACCACGAGGTCGCCGCGGCCGCCGCGGACGACGACCTCTTGGTGGCGATCGACATCGCCGAAGAGCTGGTGGGTGAAGGCACGCCCTTTCGCCAGGCTCACGAACAGGTGGGACGACTCGTGGCCCAAGCGGTTGAATCGGGGCGACCGCTGAGCGAGGTCGTGGGGGAGGGCGCGCTCGCGCGTTTTTCTCCACTCTTCGAAGCGGGCGAGTCGCTCAAGCGACGTCGATCGCCCGGCGCCAGCGGACCTCTGGTCGCCGATGCGCAGTCGCGAGCGCTGGAGACCGCCCTCGCCCGAGCAACCGGGCGCTTCAGCTAAGGCGTTGGCGAAGAGGGCATGGCGAGAGAAGCGAGCAGGGCAATCAACGCCGATGCTTTAGGCGCGCCCAACCCGGTACAGGGGTCCCAACCCGCGCGGGCCTGATAGGCCCCGTTGTCACCGACGGTGATGTCGCGAAACGCGCCACCACCTTGGTAGAGGTGGGGCGTCACGAATCCGATCGCGCTTCCGGCCTGGGCGATGGCGAGCGCGGCGAGCGCGGCGTAGAACGGGGCGACCGCGGAGGTGCCGCCGACCACGATGTCCTCCCCATCCACGCGAATCTGATATCCCGACTCGGGATCGGCGTCGGCGGCCACGTCGGGCACGCCGCGCCCGGACGCGTGGCCGGGGTTGGTCGAGGGCGGTACGTGGGAGTCCGCCTGCCACGTGGGAACGGGAAAGAGCGAGCTCACCCCGCCGCCCGTGGCGCCCCCCGAGGGCAGATCGTTCCAGACGACTTCGGCGCTGATCGTGTTGGCGCTCGACTCAATATGGGTGCCCCCACAACCGACCACCTGAGGGCTGGACGCGGGGTAGTCCACGTGAGCGTCACCGTCATTCACCCCATCGCTCGATCCGCCGTCACCCGCAGCCACGAATACGCTCACGCCCACGCGTGCGGCGTCGCTCAAGGCTGCTTCGAACACAGAGATCGCCTGGGCGGTATAGCCGCTCTCGGGTCCGCCCCAACTGATCGAGATGATGTGAGGGGCTCGCGCGGTATCGTGCACCGCGGCCAGGATGGCGTCGGCGAAGCCCTGGTCCGTGTTGGGACAGAAGTACACCACGATGTTGGCTCCTCGCGCCACCGCGCCCACCACCTCGATGTCGAGCATGACCTCGGTGTCCGGTCCCGACGCGCTGCCCGTCGGTTCGTTGCGCCCGCCGTCGATTTCCACCGCGCTGACGCTCGGTGCGACGATACCCAGACCGTCGAAATAGGCCCCGATGTCGGCGGTGGCGAACCCTCCACCGAGTTCAATGAGCGCCACGCGCACGCCCGGCGCGCTCGCACCCGCAGGAGCGCCGTAGAGCTCGGCGACGCGAGAGGGAGAGTACGAGGGCGCGCTCGCATTACGGGCGCGAAGAAACTTAGGCGTCGCTTGGGTGCGGCTATCGAGTCCGAGCACCGCGACGACGACGTCGAGCAATGCGGTCGGCAACATCACCGGACCGAGGTGGGTGCGATAGGCACCCTGGGGATGCTCGTAGCGCTGGAACTCCACGCCGAACGTGGCGGCCACGAGCGAGGCGCCGGCTCGAACGCGGACTCGACGCGCGGGCGGGTCGATCTCCACAATTTCGAGCGAGCGAGACCTCGCGAAGTTCTCCACGAGGGCGACGTCGCGTGGGGACGCGCCTCGGGTGGCGGCGAGTTCACTGCGGGTGAGAAACGCACCGCGCAGGGGAGAGACGGGGCTCCCCGGGGCGAGGTCCGTGCGGGGCCGCAAGTGGATGGTGACGTCCACCAGGCTGGCGGGATCAATCGGCCCTCCGGGAGCAGACTGCGGGCGCGCGCGCGGCGTGCTGCCCGCCAGGGCGGTCAGTTCAGTGTCTTCGCTCATGGAGCCTCCGCCCCACGTTACCGACCGATGTCACAGATTGGCACCAGGCTGTTGTCGTGGCGCGTGCAATGATGAGCGAAATCTACTGTGGAGGTTCATGGCCGAGCGCGTCCTAACTCCTTCGAAAATCTCGGCGTGGCTGGGCTGCGGGCACTATCTGTCGTTGCGCAATCAGGTGGATTCAGGGCTCTGGACTCCTCCGGGTTCCCCGCTGGGAGCATTCGCGGAACTGCTGATCGACAAGGGTCTTCAACACGAGTCGCGCTGCCTCGACGACTACGAGGCAATGGGCAAAACGATCTACGAAGTGCCCGGAAGAAACGCCAACGAGTCCTTTGCGCAATGGGCCGAGCGCGTACGGGGCTCTTTGGATATGGGCTTTGACGTCGTCTACCAGATGCCCCTCATCCATGAGGGAATGCGCGGTATCGCGGATTTTCTCATCCGGGTCGACGAGGGCGTGGAGCACGCGCGCTACGAGCCAGTTGACGCCAAGCTCTCGCGCAGCCAGGCTAAGCCCGGTCACGTCATGCAGCTGTGCTTCTACGCCGAGGCCATTGCCGCGCTCACGGGCAGGGCGCCGCGACGAATGCACATCTGGCTGGGCTCGGGCAACACCGAATCGCTGACGGTCGAGGAGTTCTTGCCTTACTGGCGCCGGCTGCGCCGGCAACTGAGCGCCGTGTTGAACGATGACGGCTCGCACGTGCTCACTCGTCCGCGCCTGTGCGAGAGCTGTGAGTACTGCGAGTTCCAAGAGCACTGTCAGAGCCAGTGGCGATCAGAGGACGCTTTGGCCTTCGTCGCCAATAGCCGAGAGAGCGAGCGCAACATCCTCGAAGACGCGGGCGTGGTGACTCTGGCCCAGTTGGCCGAGCGTACCGAGGCGGTGGCGAATCTGCGCGAGGAGAAGCGTCAACGACTCTCGCGCCAGGCCGCGCTGCAGATGGCCACGCGCCACGAGAGCGGCCCGCCCGCCTTTGAGTTCATCGAGACTTCGGAGGATCCCGTCTACGGGCACGGTTTTGAGCAACTTCCCGCGCCCGATACCGGCGACGTGTTCTTTGACTTTGAGGGCGACCCCTTCTGGACGCCCCAGCACGATCTGATGTTCCTCGCGGGACTGCTCTACCAAGACGCGTCGGGCTCGTGGGTCTACGACGAGCGTTGGGCGCACGACTTGGCTGAGCAGCAGTACATGATTAAGACTCTCGTGGAGTTCTTTGCGCGACGTCGTATGGACTATCCCTCGATGCACGTCTATCACTACAACCACACGGAAAAGTCAACGATTGAGCGCCTCACCCGCGACGCGGAAGACGAAAACCTCTTCGCGAGCTTGGTGGAAACGGGCCTCTTCGTAGACCTCTTTACTGTCGCCAAAAATGCCATCCGCGTCGGCACGGAGTCCTACGGACTGAAGCAACTCGAGCGGCTCGTGGGATACCGTCGCCGGGGGGGGATCGAACAGGGCGCGGGCGCCGTCGTGGAGTACGAAGAGTGGATGAAGTCCAGGGACGGCCTCAAACTGCGCGAGATTGCGAGTTACAACCGCGACGACGTCGAAGCGACCAGAGCGCTGCGCGACTGGCTCGTGGAGCAGCGACCCCTGGAACTGGCGTGGCGCGAACCCGTGGTCTCGCCCGAGGAGTACGAACTCGATACCGACGAACTCGTCGAGGGGCTGCACCACTACGACCAGGGCAGTCCCGAGTATCTCTTGGGCGACCTGCTCAACTACTGGCGCCGCGAGCGTTCGGCCGACGTGACCCCGAAGTACGTGGCGCTCAACGGCGACTACACGGCGCTCTACGACAACATCGACTACGTGACCAACTTGGCGTTCGTGCGCGTCGACGAGCCCACGGGGCGCGAGCGCAACAAGAGGATCGTGTTGACCTGGCCCGAGCAGATCGTTGATCGTTCGCTCGAAAAGGGTAACGAGGTCCTCTTCGCCGGCGTCGGCGTGCCGTACGGGCGAGGCTCCATTTCGGCTATCGATTTCGAGCTTCGCGAACTTTCTTTGCCGTGGGGGCCGATTCAAGAAGAGCACGGGGGAGTGCCCGCCGCACTGACCCGTGATCGCCGCTTTCGTCCCAAGCCCAAAGACTCGGTGCTGAAGGACCTGGCCCGCCAGGTCCTCGAACCCGGCGTGCACGGCGAGCCGAGCCGCCTGGCGATGGCGCTGCTCGCGAGCGAGCCGCCTCGCTTCCACGCGGGACGCGGACCTGAGGACGGGGAGTTTCGCGACGATCTCAACTCCATCGTCGAGTGGGTCGATGAACTCGATGAGAGCTTCGTCGCCTTTCAGGGGCCGCCGGGGACGGGCAAGACCTACAGCGGCTCACACGTCATCCACCACCTCATCACTACGGGCAAGCGCGTCGGCGTCGTGGCCATGAGCCACCCGGCCATTGACAACCTGATGCAGGCGACGTACAGCGTCTTTGAAGAGAAGGGCGACCTGGGCGAACTGCGAGCCCTGCGCTGGAAGGACGCCAAGGACGGCACTCCGCTCGAGTTCGCTACGTATTCCAAGAACAAGGACGATCTCGCATCGGACGAGTTCAATCTGGTGGGCGGCACGGCGTGGCTCTTCGCGATGCCCGATATGCGCCAGAACCCCGTCGACGTCCTCATCGTGGACGAAGCGGGCCAACTCGCCCTGGCTGACGCCGTCGCTTCGACCAACGGCGCGCGCAACATGCTGCTGCTCGGGGATCCGTTGCAGCTCAGTCAAGTGGCCAAGGCCGAGCATCCGGGTGATTCAGGATCGAGTGTGCTCCAGCACGTGCTGGGCGAGCACCTCACCATCCCCAACACCCAGGGGGTCTTTCTCGCCGAAACGTGGCGCATGCATCCCGACGTGTGCGAATTCATCTCGACCCAGATCTACGAAGACCGTCTTTCGAGCAACGAGTCGTGTGAGCGCCAGGCAACGGAGTTCGGCACGGGGCTGCGCTGGATCGAAGCGCACCACTCTCGACGTTCAACCGACTCGCCCGAAGAAGCCGAGTTGGTCGCAGCCGAGATCTCGCGGTTGGTAGGCACGACCTGGACCAACCAGAAGGGCGAGACGCGGGTCTTAACGGGCGAGGACTGCATGGTGGTAGCTCCCTACAACGACCAGGTGCGACTTCTTCGCGAGCGCTTCGCGTGCGTCCCCTCTTTGGCCGGCGTTCAAGTCGGCACGGTGGACAAGTTCCAGGGCCAAGAGGCGCCGGTGGTGTTTTTCACTATGACCACGTCGTCGGCCGACGACATGCCCCGAGGGCCGGAGTTCCTCTTTTCGCGCAACCGGCTCAACGTGGCGGTGTCGCGCGCTCGCTGCCTGGCGTATCTGGTCTGCACCGAGGATCTGCTCAATTCGCGCGCCACCGACATCGACGACATGCGCCTCATCTCGACGTTGAGCGCGTTCGTGGAGTACGTCGAGCGCGAGGGTTCGTGAGAGTTCGCACGAGGCCGCCCAGCGAGTTTCACGCGCCAAAACGCGTGATCGGAGCCGGGGCGAACTGCTAGGATAGAACTCCTGCCTCTAGCGAGACCGGTGTGCGACTTGCGTCGTAAAGCCGGGCGCTGGTAGGGTGGGCATCCCCGCTACTGGGTCTACTCAGTCGCGGATTCCTGGGAGAAATCCCGGGATGGTGTACTTCACACCTCCGGCTTCGGCCGTGTGTGACGTCGCTCCTTGAAAACGGAAGAACGAGAGCCAAAAGCCAGTACGGGCGACGATTGGGCTGATCTAACAGACCGCGTCGTTCGTCAAAGAAGTATTGCAGTAGGCAGAGTAATCACACCCCGTGTGATCTCTGTTGTCAGGCGAGTATTAGAGTCACTCGTCTGGCTCTCTGATTTCTGAAAGAACTTCGGTTCTTGCAGTGATCTTGATGGAGAGTTTGATTCTGGCTCAGAATGAACGCTGGCGGCGTGCTTAACACATGCAAGTCGAACGGAATACCAGGGAGCTTGCTCCCGAAATATTTAGTGGCGAACGGGTGAGTATCACGTGAGCAACCTGCCCCGAAGATTGGGATAACACCGGGAAACCGGTGCTAATACCGAATACCCTCCACACATCGCATGATGAGTAGAGGAAATGTTTTTTCGCTTTGGGAGGGGCTCGCGGTCCATCAGCTTGTTGGCGGGGTAACGGCCCACCAAGGCTACGACGGATAGCTGGTCTGAGAGGACGATCAGCCACACTGGAACTGAGACACGGTCCAGACTCCTACGGGAGGCAGCAGTGGGGAATCTTGCGCAATGGGCGAAAGCCTGACGCAGCAACGCCGCGTGAGGGACGAAGGCTTTCTGAGTTGTAAACCTCTTTCGACAGGAACGATTGTGACGGTACCTGTAGAAGAAGCACCGGCCAACTATGTGCCAGCAGCCGCGGTGATACATAGGGTGCAAGCGTTATTCGGATTTATTGGGCGTAAAGAGCTCGTAGGCGGTTCAATAAGTGACGTGTTAATCCCCCAGGCTTAACCTGGGGCCGCCACGTCAAACTGTTGTGACTAGAGTTTGGTAGGGGATCACGGAATTCCTGGTGTAGCGGTGGAATGCGCAGATATCAGGAGGAACACCAGTAGCGAAGGCGGTGATCTGGGCCAATACTGACGCTGAGGAGCGAAAGCGTGGGGAGCGAACAGGATTAGATACCCTGGTAGTCCACGCCGTAAACGGTGGGCACTAGGTGTGGGGACTTTTCAACGGTTTCCGCGCCGCAGCTAACGCATTAAGTGCCCCGCCTGGGGAGTACGGTCGCAAGACTAAAACTCAAAGAAATTGACGGGGGCCCGCACAAGCAGCGGAGCATGTGGCTTAATTCGATGCAACGCGAAAAACCTTACCTAGATTTGACATGCTGGGAAAAGCCACAGAGATGTGGTGTCCTTCGGGGCCCATCACAGGTGGTGCATGGCTGTCGTCAGCTCGTGTCGTGAGATGTTGGGTTAAGTCCCGCAACGAGCGCAACCCTTGTTCTATGTTGCCAGCACGTAATGGTGGGGACTCGTAGAAGACTGCCGGGGTCAACTCGGAGGAAGGTGGGGACGACGTCAAGTCATCATGCCCCTTACGTCTAGGGCTGCACACATGCTACAATGGGCGGTACAGAGGGCTGCTAAACCGCGAGGTGGAGCCAATCCCTAAAACCGCTCTCAGTTCAGATTGCAGGCTGCAACTCGCCTGCATGAAGTTGGAGTTGCTAGTAATCCCGGATCAGCACTGCCGGGGTGAATACGTTCCCGGGCCTTGTACACACCGCCCGTCAAACCACGAAAGTTGGCAACACCCGAAGCCGGTGGCCTAACCGCAAGGAAGGAGCCGTCGAAGGTGGGGTCAGTGATTGGGGTTAAGTCGTAACAAGGTAGCCGTACCGGAAGGTGCGGCTGGATCACCTCCTTTCTAAGGAGCACATCT
>DASXFG010000030.1:0-6618 GCA_036489715.1 Acidimicrobiales bacterium
GCCGATACCGCTCGAGACGTGCGGGGATTCGCCGTTCGCTTTTATACCCAAGACGGCAACTGGGACCTGGTGGGGAACAACATGCCCGTCTTCTTCATCCAAGACGGCATCAAGTTTCCTGATCTCATTCACGCGGCCAAGCCGGAGCCGGACCGCGAGATTCCTCAAGCGGCAACGGCCCACGACACGTTCTGGGACTTCGCATCTCTGATCCCCGAGTCCACGCACATGTTGATGTGGATCATGTCCGATCGGGCCATTCCTCGGTCTCTTCGAACCATGGAGGGCTTCGGCGTGCATACCTTTCGCCTCGTCAACGCCAAGGGTGTTTCGACGTTGGTCAAGTTCCACTGGAAGCCCGTGGCCGGCATGGCCTCGCTGATCTGGGAGGAGGCTCAAAAGCTCGGCGGCATCGACCCGGACTTTCATCGTCGGGACCTCTTTAGTTGCATCGAGGCGGGCGTGTACCCGGAATGGGACTTCGGAATTCAGACGTTTCCCGACAACGAAGATCAGATGTTCGAAGGAATCGATCTGCTCGACCCCACCAAACTCGTCCCGGAGGAGTTGGCGCCGGTCGAGATCATCGGGCGCCTCACCCTGAATCGAAATCCTTCCAACTACTTCTCGGAGACCGAGCAGGTGGCCTTTTGCACCAGTCATATTCCGCGCGGGATCGACTTCACGGACGATCCGCTTCTTCAAGCGCGAAACTTCTCCTACCAAGACACCCAACTGACGCGCCTCGGTGGTCCCAACTTTGATCAGATTCCGATCAATCGGCCCCGCAGCGACGTGAATACCACCCAGCGTGACGGGTTCGGCCAGCAGGCGGTGTTTGAGGGAGTGGCTGCGTACAATCCAAACTCGCTCGGAGGAGGCTGCCCCTTTCCCGCCGGGAGCCAGGGCCTAGTGATGGTGCCTCGCCACGTCCAGGGAAAGCTAGAGCGCAAGCGACCCGTGTCTTTCGACGATCACTTCTCTCAGGCGACGCTGTTTTGGAACTCGATGAGCGACATCGAGCGCGACCACATCGTGGGTGCCTTCTCCTTTGAGCTGGGCAAGTGCCTGAGCGACGAAGTGAGAACGCGGATGCTGAGCAACCTCTCGTACGTTGACGCCGCGCTGACCACGCGCGTGGCGGCGAATCTGGGCGTGAAGGCGCCTCGAGCCCGCAAGAGCGACCCGAGCATTGGAAGTTCGGAGAAGTTGTCTTTGGAGTCCTCACCGCCAGAATCCATCGCGGGTCGAGTGATCGGCATCATCTGCGCCGACAAGTCCGACTCGGGGGGAGTGCAGATCGTGCGCGCAGCACTTGAAGCGGCCCGCGCCACGGTCGTGGTTATCGGACCGCGCGGCGGCGAGTTAGCCGGGACCGGGGGGTCCATTGCGGTCGACAAGTCCGCGATGACCACTCAGTCCGTCGAGTACGACGCTCTTATGGTTGCGGGTGGTCCCGGCGCCGCCACGGTAGGGTCCGACCCCTACGTCGCGCTCAATCTGGGAGAGGCCTTCCGCCACTACAAGCCAATTGGCGCCTGGGGAGAGGGCCGCGATGTCCTGGAAGCCTGCGGGCTGGCCTTAGACGCGAGCGGCGTGGTGAGCGCTCCGAGCGCGACCAAGGCCTTTGCCGCTAACTTCGCCCTCGCCGTTGCCCAGCATCGCCACTGGGACCGCTGAAGTTAGCTCGAGAAGCGCGTCGTGCCCGAACTGCCCGACGTGGAGAGATTTCGGCGCGTGCTCGACGTCTACGCCGTGGGCCAGCGCCTAACGCGTGTGGAGGTGCGCGATGCCGGTGTCCTTCGAGGTCGCAGCGCGGACGAGTTTGTGAAGTTACTCAGGCGTCGAACGTGCATCGGCACTGAGCGTCGTGGCAAGTGGTTACTCGCTCGCCTCGACGCTTCGATACTTCTCTTCCACTTTGGAATGACGGGCAGTCTGGTGGTTGAGGATCGAGACGTTGGTCGCTTGGATCGGGTGATTTTCTCTTTTGGCGCGCACAAAATTGCGTATCGCGATTTGCGCAAGCTCCGCGGGATATGGATAGCGCGCAGCGAGGAGGACGTTTCATCGGTCATCGGCAATCAGGGGCCTGACGCCTGGGGTTTGACACCGAGCGGTCTCGATGAGATCCTCGCTCGGCATCGTGCGCCCCTGAAGTCGGTCTTGATGAATCAGACCGCCATAGCGGGGCTGGGCAACATGCTGAGCGACGAAGTTCTCTGGTGCGCCAGGGTGCATCCGCTTCGCAGTTACGCGAGCCTCGATGACAGCGATCGCCTAGCGCTCTCGCGATGCCTTCAACGGACTCTTCGCGCGTCGCTGCGCGCCGGAGAGATTCCTCGCCGTCGCGCGTGGCTCAGCTCTCAGCGGTCTCGCACGAATCCGCGCTGTCCGCGATGCGGCGCGGCCCTTGCGACAAGCAAAATCGCAGGACGAACGTCGTACTGGTGTCCGGTCTGCCAGCAAGTTCCGGACTAGGGGAGCGAGTTGAATTTGGAACAGGGCGAAGGGAGTACGTCGCATATGAAAGCACCCTTGACAGCGCGACGTCCATCTCAGAAGATGGCTGGGCGGGTTGACCTAGGCAGCTCGCCCTACAGAGAGGTTGCGCAATGCAGGCGACATCAGTTCACGAGTTTCAAGCCGACGCCGAGAACGCCGAGTCCACCCTCGTCGACTCGACCACGGAGCCAGAGCGCGACAACGGCCAAGAAGAAGAGCCCAGCGAGAGCGACGACGGCGAGAAAGAGCAGCGCGAGGCCGAAGAGTCCAGCGGCGAGAAGCCGTAGCACTAGCCTGGCGGGTTGAAATTCAAGGTCATGCGCGACGGCAAGTCGAGTGAGGATAGGTAGATGAGTTCGGTATTCGGCTTCGTGCAGTTGGTGAAAGACGTCATGACGCACTCTCCGGTTGTCCTTTCCGGGGGTGACACTCTGGTCGATGCCGCGCGTGCCATGCGTGAGCGAGAAGTGGGAGACGTCATCACGGTGGACGAGAACGGGGCTCTCTCTGGCATTGTCACGGATCGAGACATCGTTATTCGATCGGTGGCCGAAGGTCGCGCGCCGGGCGAGGTACGTCTTGATGACATATCGAGCCGAGAGTTAGTGACGGTGGAGTCGTCCGCACCCGTGGGAGACGCCTCAAAGTTAATGAGGGAGCACGGACTGCGGCGGATCGTCGTAACAGAGGATGGCAACCCGGTGGGAATTGTGTCGTTGTCGGATTTGACGGTAGAAAGCGATGCGGCGTCGGCCCTCGCTGAAGTGAGTGAGGCGCCGCCGAACGAGTGAGCGTCAGAAATGCGCTTTCCCTCGAAATGTGCGAGTGACGTCACACCAAGTGCGGAGCGGGCGCGATTCACTCGTCAGGTGGCGCGATGCAACATAGTCATGAGGCGGCCGCATGAAACGAAGCGAGCAGTTACTTCGACGCATCGACGCTGTTCAGCAACGTCACGTGATGCCGTCGTTCGTCGTGGGGGTGTTTAAGAAATACGGCGACGACAATGCGGGGAACCTCGTAGTGCAGATTACCTACAGCCTCTTCGTCACCATTTTCCCGCTCCTGTTGCTCTTAGTGACGATCCTGGGCATCGTGCTGGCCGGCGATCGCGCGGATCGCCTCCGGGTCTTGCACTCCGCGCTCGGCGAGTTTCCGATCATTGGCACCCAGCTCGGCCACAACATCCACGCGCTCAAACGAAGTTCCGTCTTTGGGCTGGTCTTTGGGATCCTGGGCTTGATCTACGGCTCAACGGGCTTGGCCCAGTCGGGTCAGTTCTCCATGGCTCAGGTGTGGAACATTCCCATGGCCGCGCGTCCGGGATACCTCAATCGGATGGCGCGAAGCGCCATCTTCTTGGTGGTCTTGGCGGTAGGCCTGATTCTCTCCACCGCTCTAGCGGGATTCGGAACCTTCGGACGACACAACGTCTGGCTCGGCGTCCTCGGCGAAATAGCGGCGGGTCTGGTCAACGTTCTCTTCTACTTAGCGGCGTTTCGCACGCTGACACCCAAACAAGTGGCGACGAGGTGGCTCATTCCGGGCGTGGTGGTGGGCGGGCTGGCCTGGACGATTCTTCAGGCGCTCGGCGGCTACGTCGTGGGTCACGATTTGAAAGGGTCCAGCGCGGTCTATGGCCTCTTCGGTTTGGTACTGGGCCTCATGGCCTGGATCTATCTCGGGGCCGAGGTGACGCTTTATGCCGCGGAGCTCAATACGGTACTGCATCGCCGGCTTTGGCCCCGGTCCTTGACGCGCCCGCCGCTTACCGAGGCCGACCAGCGCTCGCTCGCTTCGCAGGTGACCCAGTACCAACAAGTGACTGGCCAAGAGGTCATCACACGATTTCGAGACCGGCCCATGACTCAAGACGAGTACCGAGCGAATGATTTTCGCGGCGATGACCATGAACCCGGTATTGAGAGACGTAGTTCCGACCGCCCGACGGAAGGCGAGTAGCGAGCGGCGAAGAGCAACGCTCGTCCTCTTCTGAAGTGAACGAGGTAACTTCATCCGCAGCGTGTGAACATCTTGTGGAGATCGCGCACTAGAGAAGATTTCGAGCCTTACAAAATCCTGATAGCTAGTGAATGCGTATCACGATCAAGATGTCTGCCCATGGAGATGTCAACGGCCAATCGTTATTTCATTGTCGGAGCGTGTGACATTCGCGGCACGAGTACGCGAGCGCCTCGCTTCAGTGAGTGCGGCGCACCAGGAAAGAGGCTTGACAATAGGCGCGTCCTTATCGAAAATAAGCGTGCGAGATCGAAACGGGGACCATTCATGGCGCGATGGATGACATACCAAAGCGGCGGGACAGTTAGGGCCAGCGCCCTTGACTTGTACGCGGCCATGAGGAGTGTCGAGCGCGGGCAAGTAGGGGAGTCTGAACTCTCTTCGCGCGGCGACGAAGACGACGCCACCCAACGCGAGGGCGGACGGCGAGCGCGAGGGAAGCGACGAAGAAGGAAGCGAGGGCGCAGAGAGCGACCAGAAAGGAGGCGACCAGTACACACATGTCGGTTAGGTAAAGGGCGGCGCCAGGCGCCGCCGCGGACAATTCACGAGTAGAGAAGGACGAAAAGTGGAAGAGTTTCTCACCGACGTAAAGACTTTGAGAGAGAAGGCGCGCGAAAACATCGAGAAGGGTCCCATCACCGACGCGTACGGCGCCGACCTGGAGCGGGTTCTCTACGTGCTCAACCAGGCTCTCGCCACCGAGATTGTGTGCGTGTTGCGTTACAAGCGACACTTCTTCACTGCCGAAGGGCTCAACGCCCAGGCCGCGGCCGAAGAGTTCCTCGAGCACGCCGGAGAGGAGTCTGAGCACGCCGACCTCATTGCCGGACGCATTCAGCAGCTCGGCGGACAACCCGACTTCAACCCCGACACGCTCACCGGTCGTAGTCACTCTGAGTACGACTCCTCAGAAGAACTGATGGCCATGATTCGTGAGGACCTCGTCGCCGAGCGCGTGGCCATCTCGGCCTACACCGAAATTATCGAGTGGCTCGGCGACGGAGACCCCACCACGCGACGGCTGCTGGAGGGCATCCTCGCCAACGAAGAAGAGCACGCCGAAGACATGCTCGATCTCCTCTCGAACGTCGCGTGAGCCGTACGACGACCGATCCCGAGCGAGAAGACGAGACGGCGGGCTCGGTTGGATCAACGTCGAACGTCGTGGCGATGTTCGACGACTTTGTCTCCCGCGTGGCACCGCAGATTCCCCTGCCAGGACGCGGTGCCACGTGGGAGCGTTTCACCACCCTGGCTCAGTGGTCGGCGCAGGATCTCTCAGTGGGACGCTTGTGCGAGGGCCACAGCGACGCCATCGCCATCCTCTGTGAAGCGGGCATGAAGCCCCAGGCGGAGTGCTCGTACGGCGTATGGGCGGCGCGCAGCGCCACGGGGCCGACCTACGCCACGAAGGTAGCGGGGGGATGGCAACTGAGCGGCGCCAAAGCCTTCTGCTCAGGGAGCCGACTGATCGAGCGCGCTCTGGTGACCGCGGAGTCGGAGTCGGGTTACCTCCTCTTCGACATATCGACCAAGGACCAGGTGGTGGGCGTGCAGCCGGGCTCGTGGCCGACGGTGGGAATGGCGGCGTCCCAGAGCGAGACTCTCGAATTCGGTGGACCGCCAGTCCCTGAGGACCGCGTGGTGGGTCCGGCCGACTTCTACTTGCAGCGTCCGGGCTTCTGGTTCGGCGCGGTGGGGGTGGCCGCCTGCTGGTACGGCGGCGCGCGCGGCGTGGTGGAGGATTTGACCCAAGGACTGAAACCAGAGATGAGCGACGTGACTCTGGCGAGCCTCGGTGAGGCGGTCGCCACACTCGAGGTGATGCGAGTGGTCCTCTCGTATGCGGCCGCCCAGATAGACGGCGATCCCTTGAATCAGTCGGGTCAGGCGAAGTTCCTCGCCCTCGTCGCTCGCCGCGCGGTGCACGACGGCGCCCAGGCCGTTCTCTCGGCGGCCGCATCTGCGGGCGGGGCGCGGCCCTTTACCCTCGATGAGCGTCAGAGCCGCCGAGCCGCCGACCTCTTCATCTATCTCACCCAGCACCACGGAGCCAGCGACGCCGTGGAGCTCGGTCGGTTGGCGGGC
>DASXFG010000046.1:0-13363 GCA_036489715.1 Acidimicrobiales bacterium
GCCTCCATCCCCTCTCGTCAAGGGGCACATAGGGAAATGCGCTGCTCACTGTCCTCGTTTGCGTCGGACGACGAGAAGGTAGAACAGGAGTGCAGCAAGGGGTATCGCCACCACGATGATGCGCCCCTCGGGGAGAACGGCCCCGCGATGAACGTCCGTGGCGGCCACGATGAGGGCGGTTGACGTGCCGGAGGTACCCACGTGTCCAATTTCTCACGTTTCAACGTCGTCCTCGTCAAATCGCTGTGCGGGCTGCCCTCGCGAAGAGCGGTGTCGCGGAGATCGTCGTACTCCGGATCAATGGCCCAAGGGGCCGCTCGCCCGCATCGCGGCACTTCTTCACGGACGGCTCGCAGAGCCATATACAAAGTGTCAATATCCGCTGCGAACGGTCAGATAACTACGGCATTTTGATGGATCTCGCCCCGCGATTCCCCCAAGACGCGCGCGAAAAAATCTCAAGACAACCAACGACATTCGTCGGTACCATGAGATATGACCCGAAGCCAGCGCACGCGTAGTGCCCGGGCGATCGCCAACGATGCGGCGATCCTGGACGCGGCGATCAACGAAGTATTACGTGTAGGAGTGGACCACGTTTCGCTACGCGACGTGGGCCATCGAGCGGGATTGACCCACGGAGCGACGTACGCGCGCTACGAAGATGTTGACGAACTCTTGGTAGACCTGTGGAACTCGGCGCTCGTCCAGCGCGCCAGCGCGACCTTCGACCTCTGCATGGCAGCGGCTCAATCGCCGAGCGCACGTAGTGTGCGAGAACTTTTCGAGGTCGTGCGCGACGCATCGCCGGCTGATGTCGCGAGCGTGCACCTTTTGTTGACGGCACGGCGCATTCCGACTTTGAATGAGGAAGTAGAGCCGTTCATCTTGACGCGCTTTGACTTCGATCCCGAGGCGAGCGAACGCGACAAGGCGGTCTTCGCCCGCGGCCTCACTCTCTTCGCCATGACCATGATGCAGATTTTCTCGGTGTCCCAGTTCGGCTGGGATCGCGACTTCCAAGAAGCGCTGGAGCGCCTCGTCGCCGAGACGTTGATCGTGGATCCCGAGAGCGTCACGCCAGTCGCGCTTCTCGAGAGCGATGATCGCGTGGTCATGGCGCCGGGCGACGACCTCAAAGCCCAGTTGGCGTACGCCACCTTCGGCGTGGTGGGAAAGAGCGGATACACGCGAGCGACCATCTCGCGCATCGCGCGACGCGCGAACTGCTCTCCCGGCGCGATCTACAAGCTCTACCCTTCGAAGGAAGACCTGGTCATCGCCGCCTTCCACGATCTGATGCGCGCCCGCTGGATGAAGGTGGCGAACTTCGTGGACATTCTCGAAGAGGGTTCTCTCGCGCAGCTCTTGCACGCCTCGGCGAGCGTCCACAACGCCGTGCGCCAAAACTTCACTCTGGAGACGACTTTGGCCGGCGCCCACAATGACAAGTTGCGCGCCGCGGTGTTGGGCCAGATTGCCGAGTTAGAAGCGATTGGCCCCCTAATCAACGTGAGCGATGAAGAAACCGACGGACTGCGCTACCTCGTTCGCTCCGTCGTGTTCCTCACGGTGGGCGTCAACTTTCTCTCGACGGTTACCAACGTCACGCGTCGGGTGGACTTCAATCAGTTCACTGAGCCGTTCCGTCGCGCGCTGTTGGCTGACGCCGTGCCCTCGTGGCCCCACATCTGTCAGCAAATTCTCAAGGCCGTGCAGTCCGGCGAGATTAAGGCGGCGGCGAACTCCTAGCCGGGTGATCCTCGGATCTTCCAGATCTGAGGTAACTGACGAATCAGTTCTTCATCAGATCGGGTGACGTTTCCATCCCCTGGCGCCACACCGAGCGCGCAATGATTTTGGTCATATCGGCACGGTCTTTGTAGCGCAGCGCGATGTCGCGCGACTCTTCGAGCAGGCCCTCGGTCAGGGTGGTCGGATTGAGTCCAAGGGACTGGAACTTGTCGCGACTGACGTTGAGCTCGTTCTCCACGGCCTCGCGCCGAGGGTTCGGCAGGTGCGCAATCTCTACGCCGGTGATCTTGGCGATCAATTCCGCCAACTCGCTGACGCGATGGGTCTCGGTGACCTGATTAAACACAGTGGGCTTGTCGCCGCGTTCGGGCGGATTCTCCAGGGCGATCTGGATGCAACGCACCGTGTCGCGAATGTGAATGAAGGCCCGCGTCTGTCCACCCGTGCCGTGAACGGTGAGGGGGTGGCCGATCGCCGCCTGCATCAAGAATCGATTGAGAACGGTGCCGTAGTCACCGTCGTAGTCGAAGCGATTGATCAGTCGCTCGTGGAGCGCGGTCTGGGGCGTCTGAGTCCCCCAAACAATGCCTTGGTGGAGGTCGGTGATGCGCACCTGATCATTGGCGGCGTAGAAGGCGAACAACAGCTGGTCGAGCGTTTTGGTCATGTGGTACACCGAGCCGGGATTGGCGGGGTGCAGGATCTCGCGCTCGAGTTCGCCATCGGGAGTGGGAACCTTGACAGTCAGGTATCCCTCGGGAATCGGGGCCGAACCCGACCAGCCGTAGCCGTAGACACCCATCGTGCCCAAGTGCACGAGCGCAATGTCGAGGCCGCTGGTCGCGATGGCGACCAGAATGTTGTGCGTGGCACGCACGTTGTTATCTACCGTGTAGCGCTTCGTGGCCTCATTGCGCATCGAATACGGGGCCGCACGCTGCTCCCCGAAGTGCACCACGGCCTCGGGCGCCTCGTCGCGCAGCAGGTCCTCTAATCTGTCGTACTCCTCGGCCAGATCGAGGTGCACAAAGCCAATTTCCTTGCCGGTGAGCTCCTTCCAGACTTTGATGCGCTCTCCGATCGGGGCAATCGGCGTGAGCGACTCAACTTCGAGATCGATATCGATCTTGCGCCGGCTCAGGTTGTCGACGATGACCACCTCGTGTCCGATGTCCGAGAGGTGTAGAGACGTGGGCCATCCGCAAAAGCCGTCGCCGCCGAGTACCAGTACTTTCATGAAAACTCCTGTAACGAATTTGAGAGCGACTCTGAAACAGACCGAACGGACCAAGAAAAGAGTGCTACAGCGCCGATCAACTCTACCAACGAAGCCCCATGAGTACCTAGTTCAACGCGACGCCACGCGAGTCGCCAGCTGCGGCGTTCGCTCTTTGTCACCGTGGGCGATGTCAACTTCGCGCTCACCTCACGGGTGTGCGCCAGGTCGGCACCCGCGCCAATCAGATAGGAACCTCTTTCGCCGCTTTCAGTCAATTCGTCCGACGCTCGACCACTATCTACTATTTCCATTGACTTACTAGGCTACTCGACTTCGCCCCTGGTTATATCTGGGAGCGATCTCTCCTGGGCGCCACGTTTAGATGGCGCTCGGATCGCCCTTTAGCAGTGTCTGCAGCGGGGTCACTTCGCTGGCGGGTGGCGCGCTAATGCTCACCGCGGCACCGAAAGACGTGACCGTCTCGGACATCTGAATGGACGCCGCCTTACCCGCAACGGTCTCAGTCTCCTGCAGGTTTATGTAGGCGAGTCGGCCCTGGGCGTCAACGTCAACCGTTTCACTGACCGACCGGTCCGAGATCTTCGAGATAATGCCCGCGAACCACGAGGGCAACTTCGAGCCGACCTCAGTGACAATTTTCTGGATACTGGACGCGCTGTACGTGACGCTGTACTGGGTGACGGGTGCTCCGTTCATCGTGGTCGTTCCGTTGTCCGTTACCACTGATCCCGTCTGAGCCAAATATGACAACCCGGCCAAAGGACTCTCCGGGCTGCCTCCCTCAAGAGAGCGCAAATTGCCCAGATCTAAGGAGATCCACGGCGTGGGCAGTTCGCTACGTATTGCGGGCCCCATCTCGTAGTACAACACGTTTCCGATGTACCGGCCCGTTTCTGGTCCAAACGAGCTCTCGGCCCCCGAATAGTTCATGGTCACCTCGCAACTCCCTGACTGCAAGTCGCACGTGCCACTACCTGAGGTCGAGATCGTTGCGCTACTGATACCAATCTGTTCGGTGGAGGTGAAGGACATCGCCGGAGACGTCAGAGTGTTGTCGAGCGCGCTACGTACCGCGGCCGCTGCTCCGGCCGAAGAACTGCTCTGGGGGAGCGTCAGTACCAGAACGAGCGCGAGAACAAGAGCGCACGCCCCGGCAGTGGCCACTTTCATACGCGCCGAGCACCGTGCGCGGCGAGGATCTAGCGCGAGCGCCTCACTCTCGATTGGGCCCCACATTGAGCCGTCGTCCACCCCGCCCCCTCGCCTCGGGTCATCGTACCCCCGCGACCAGCGAAAATAAAGGGCCGTCGGTACCATCTTTCCGTGAGCAGATGGACACGAGAAAGCGCGGGCTTTTGGCGGATTCCTCTCGGTGTATCGCTCATTTCGGTGTCGGTCGGCGCGGTTCTTCTCGCGCCGCGCGCGCACGCCGCGGAGCCCCCCGGTACCCAGGAGGTTTCGGTCCTCGCGACCTCTAACTACGGTCAGGTTCTCGTGGTCGGAAACGGACGCCTGAAAGGCACGCCCCTGTACATGTTCTCCGGGGACCAGGGCGGCGTCCTTGGCTGTGGGACAGCGCTCGCCTCGGGATACGATCTCGGCCCCGAGCCCCGCGCGCCGCTCACGTGCACGGGACCCGAGAAGGACTTCCTAGACGGGGTGAAGACCGACGACTGGCCGGCTTTCACTTCCGCCCGGGCCCCTCTAGCGGGCAAGGGCGTCAACACTCACCTACTGGGCTCGATCGAGCGTCCGGGCATCGGTCGCCAGGTGACGTACGCGGGCCATCCCCTCTACCTCTTCGACGCCCCCTCTCGACCCTTTTCGCCCCAAGGCGAAGGGTACGTCGAAACGGTTGCGCCCCTCGCGCCCTGGCACGGCTACTGGTCCCTGGTGTCAGCGTCCGGGAACGCGGACTTCGGGCGCGCCCATCTGAGCGAGGAGACTCTGCCCCACGGCGCACACGCCCTCGCCCTCGAGATGGACGAGAACGTTATGCCCATCAACGTGAGCGTCTACGTAGAAAAGACCACGGGTGGGTGTGGCGCGCGCTGCAGCCGAAACTGGATCCCGGTTCTCTCCATCGGCGCACCGCTCGCACAAAGGGGTGTGGCAACGGGTCTGATCGGCACTACGGTTCTCGCTTCCGGCGCCCGCCAAGTGACGTATAGAGGTCAACCCCTGTATCTCTATTCGAGAGAGAAGCTCTTCTTGAGCGCTACGAATCATCTCAAGAATTCAGGTTCGGCGGGCAACGGCAACGGCGTCCTCGCAGCGGGCGGACCTCGTTTCACCACGGTGCCCTTGGCGTAATTCGCTAGAGGTCGCCCACCTCAAATTGGTGGCACCGAGAGCAACTCACGTCTCGAGACGACGAGGCTGCCGGCTCTAGGCCACACAGCGTGGAGCGAGGATTGGTGGAGCGCACCAAATGAACGTCGCCGTCCGCGTCGTTGGTCGCCATGTATTTCTCGAGCCGTTCCATAGGCCGACTGTACTCACACCGACTTTCGTAAATCGCGATAACCCGCTCGCGGCGAGTGCGCAATTCGCCCCGCGTTGGTGGGAATTGGCTTAGGAGTTACAAACTCAGCGTTACGTACCTGATCGCAGGCTAGTTCTTCGCGGCTTTGAGAATTCTGTGCGACCCGCGTTTTTCGACTTCTTCGTGCGACACTCGTCGAAGGTCATTTCGACCCTCGTTGTGCAAGGGAGCATTTCATGAAAAAGCTTCACACCAAAGTTGTCGCTCGCCTGGCTCTCGCCGGCTTCTTGGGCGTCGGCGCCACGCTGAGCACGGTTGCCGTCGCCTCGGCGGCCTCCGCGCCGCACGCCCGCCACGCACGCTCGAGCACCATCCACTTCAGCGGCACCGTGATTTCCTATACGGCAGCCTCCACGAGTGCGGCCGGGTCTCTGACGGTGACGGACCGCGCGGGCGCCACGCTCACGTTCTCCACCTCGTCGACGACCACCATCACCCAAATCGGTGGGAACGGGTCGACTCTGGCGGTCAATGACTTCGTCACCGTCGTCGCCGAGACCGCCACGCCGACCGCGGCCGAAGCCATCAACTTCAGCGCCGCGGCACCGGTGAGCTTCTCGGGTGTGGTGACCGCGTACACCGCCCCCTCGGGAACGACGAATGGCTCGATCACGCTGCTCAAGCGCAACCTGGCCTCGCTCACCTACGTCGTCACCTCCACGACGGCCATTACCCAGAACGGCGGAGGAAACGCGACGATTGCGGTCGACGACTTTGCGACCATCGAAGCGACCGCGTCCAGCCCCACTATCGCCCTGGCGGTCGGCTTTGACGTCGCGGCGCCGGTGAGATTCACGGGACGTGTGACGAGTTACACCCCGGCTTCGCCAACCGCTACGGGCACGCTCACCGTGAAGGACCCCGCGGGAGCTTCGCTCACCTACACCGTGCTCACCACCACGGTCATCTCCCAAAAGAGCGGGAAAAGCGAAGGCCTAGCGACCGGTGATCAAGTGACCGTCACCGCCGCGGCCTCGGCCAAGAGTGACGCTCTTACGATTAGTTTCACGCCCGCGCCGCCCGTCTCCTTCTACGGACAGGTGAGCGCCTACGCGGCGCCGTCGGCAACGTCGGCGGGATCGATCTCGCTGGTGAAGGCCAACGGAAATACGGCAACGTTCTCGGTGACCTCGGCAACCACGATCGCCGAACGACACGGCAACGGTGACACCATCGCCGTCGGTGACTACGCGACCGTGGTGGCTACGCGCGCCCTGCCCACCACGGCTCGCTCGATCACCTTTACCCCGACGCCGCGTCCCGTCACCTTCTACGGGCGCGTGACGGCCTACACCGCGGCCTCGGGATCGACGAACGGGACGTTAAGTGTTCGTCGTCGCGACGGAGCAACGCTGAACTACACCGTGACCTCGTCGACGGGGATGAACGAAGTCGGTGGAACCGGAGAGACGCTGGCGGTGCGCGACTACGTGTGGGTCAAGGCCCTCGGCACCGATAAGACCGTTGCGACCTCCATCACGTATCGTGCGGCGGCCGAGATTGGATTCTTCGGACACGTCACCGCCTACACCGCGGCATCGGGAACAACCGCAGGATCGCTCACGCTGACCAACCGCGCGGGCGCCTCGCTCACGTTCTCGATCACTTCAACGACCGTGATCTCCCAGTTGCAGGGATCCGGTTCCACCATCGCCATCGGTGACTACGCCGAGGTGCACGCGGCAGCCTCGGCCAAGTCGGTGGCTCTCACAGTCGGCTTTACTGTGAGCCCGCCGATCGTCTTCGCCGGTCGTGTGTTGGCCTATAGCGCAGCGTCGGGATCGAACGCTGGATCACTCACCATCAAGAAGCGCAATGGCGCGACGTTGACCTACGCGGTGACCTCTACCACCACGATCACGGAGATCAACGGCCTGGGTGCCACACTGGCCGCGGGAGACCAGGCGACGGTCGTCGCCCTTCCCACTGCGCCCAGCATCGCGGTGACCGTAACCTTTAGCGTTCCGCGCTAACCACAGAGCCGCTCCACCCACCCCTCGTCTCGAAAGAGTCGAGGGGTGGGTTTTTCTTTGCCGGCCCCGACCAGGGAGTTGTTCAACAGTTGGGGCGTAATGCGTACGAGTCGCGTAGCACATGCGGTTTTCACCCCCTTTTCTAAGGAGTGCGCTGTTACCTTCGTTGCGTGACGTCTCCCGCCTACGGACAACGACTCGTCACTTCCCGGCTCGTTCAGCGCTTTAACTTTGGCCCGCGTCCCGGTCAGTACGTCGAGCTCCTCGAGCGGGGGGTTGACGCCACTCGAGAGGCGGTGTTGTTGCACGGCCTCGCCGATCCCGGCGCCGATCGGGTCGTCGCGCCCAAGCTGCCCGACCTCGGCCCCACGCCCGAAGTCTCCACCAGCCCCGCGGGCAAGGCGTTCTGGGCCGCGATCTACTCCGGCCAGAGCGACAGCGTGTTGTGGTGGCTGGACCGGATGTACGCGGCCGACTATCCCCTCGGCGAGCGCATGACCTGGTTCTGGCACGGTCACTGGGCCACCGCGACCTCAAAAGTCTTCTACCCGCTGGCGATGTACCGCCAGAACGAAACACTGCGTCGCTATGCGCTGGGCAACTTTCGCGAGATGGCGCGCGAGATGGTGCTCGACGGCGCGTTCAACTACTGGCTCGACAACGAGGAGAACTACGTGTCGTCCCCCAACGAGAACATGGCGCGCGAGTTGATGGAGCTCATGACGCTGGGGGTGAATAAGTTCACTCAAGACGATGTGCGTGCGGCCGCTCACGCCCTCACGGGCTATTCGACCAACCTCGCGACTGGCGCCGTGAGGTTCACGGCGTCCCAGCACTACGCGCACCCGGTGGGCATTTTGGGCACGCACGCCAGTCTCAACGCCGACACCCTCGCGGACTTACTCGTGTCGCGCGCACAGAACGCCACGTTCATTACCGATCGCCTCTGGTTTCGCTTCGTCTCGGGCACCTCGTCGCCCCCGCCGAGCCTCAAGGCCGCCTTTGGGGGCCGCGATATTGCAACCCTCGTGAACGCCCTGGTGCACTCCCCGGCGTGGAGTGACCCGGCGAACTCGATCGTGAAGTCGCCCGTGGAGTGGTTCATCGGAGCCTGTCGAGCGCTGCGGGTGCGCCCGTCCTCACTGAACTCCGATGGCACGCAGTGGTCGCTCAGCCAGATGGGACAGATTCCCTTCAACCCGCCCAACGTCGGCGGTTGGCCTTCGGGCGAAGCCTGGTTGAGCGGCGTGTCCTTCCAGTACCGCTTCGACCTGGCCCAGAACATGATGGCCAAGGCCGACCTCTCGCCGCTCTCGGTTCCTAAGGGCCAGATGGTACAGGCCTGCGCCGATTGGCTGGGCGTGCCCGAATGGTCGCCGCGCACCAAAGCCACCTTGAACTCGGCCACGGGTTCTGCCTCGGAGCTAGCCCTGGCCGCGCTCCTCTCGCCCGAATACGTGGTGAGCACATGATCACGTGTGAGTTCAATCGACGCCGGTTCCTGCAGTGGACGGGGGCGGGCGCGTTCGCCGCGATGGCAACTCAGCTGTCGTGGGACGACCTCGCGGCCGCGGCCAATGACTCGCCGCTGGCGGCCTCGACGCCCATCTTGGTGATTATGACGCTCTACGGCGGCAACGACGGCCTCAACACGGTCGTCCCGTACAACGATCCCGCGTATCAGAGCCTGCGATCGAACATCGCGTTATCGGACTCCGACGTCATCCCCATCGCTAACGCCAGCGGACTGGGCTTTAATAACTCTCTGCCGCAGCTGAGCGCCCTCTATGGCGACAACAAAGTCGCCATCGTGCTGGGCACGAGCTATCCGGATCCCAGCCTGTCGCACTTCTCCTCGATGGCGATCTGGCAGGCGGCGTCGCTCGACTCGAACACCGCTTCGGGCTGGATTGGCCGCTGGCTCGACCGCCAGCCCCACAGCCCCTTTAACGCCATTGGCGTCGGGTCCACACTGCCACCGCTAATGGTGGGGACCAAGGCCGTGGCGTCCATGGTCGACGTGGGCGGTATCGGCCTGCCCTGGGGACCGGTCGCTTCGATCTTGCCGCGCATGGGTGTTCCCTCCGCTTCTGACGGCCACCTCGAAGCGGCCGCGGCCACGTCCATCGCTGACCTCTACGCCACCGCGAAGGCGCTCGGTCCCCTCGTCCCAAAGTCCCCCACCGGATCCTCCATGAGCGAGCAGCTGAGCGTCGTGTCGACGTTGATCAACGCCAACGTGCCGACGCGGGTGTGGGAGGTGAACGTGAGCTCCTTCGATACCCACAGTGGAGAGGTAGGGGATCAAAATGCACTCCTCGCTGAAGTAGACAGCGCGCTTGGATCCTTCATGACCGCAATCGGAACGGGATCCCGCGCCAACGATGTGGTGGTCATGATCTACTCCGAGTTCGGTCGGCGCGTGCAGTCCAACGCCAGTGACGGCACCGACCACGGCACCTCCGCGCCGGTCTTCATCGTCGGCAACTCCGTCAAGGGCGGGCTCTACGGCGAGCAGCCCTCATTGACAAATCTTGACGTCAACGGAAACCTTCAGGTGGTAACGGATTTTCGAAGCGTCTACGGCGGACTCTTGCACGACGTGTTAGGAACGCCCGTGGGCGACGTCATTCCTGGTTGGAACAACACGCTGTCGGTGTTGACCTAAAGCTTTTAACGATCACCCAGGGGTCGTGGAGCGTTCCGCGAAATCTCGTACCTGCTCGGCCAGGACGTACTGACGTCCCCCGTTGCGCTTCGCTTCATACATGGCAGCGTCGGCCGCCGCAAACACGCCGGGCCCGCTGCTCCAGGGATCACCCGAGGCGACCCCGATGCTCACGCCCAGTGCTTGCCCCCGAAATGGCGCTGCGTCGAGAGCGCTCAGCATCCTCAATGCAGCCTCGCGACCCGCATCGACGTCGGCGTTAAAGAGGAGTGCCGCAAACTCATCGCCCCCGAGACGCGCAAAGACGTCGCCGGCGCGCAGCGTCCCCGAGAGCACGCGCGCAAAGTGAACGAGTAGTTCGTCACCTACGACGTGGCCCTGAGTGTCATTGACCTTCTTCAGGCCGTCGAGGTCAAGGACGAGAAGGCAGAAAATAAGACGGCCCGGTCGATTCACTATCTGCTGGTCGAATGCCCGACGATTCGATAGGCCGGTCAAGGCATCCGTGGTGGCCTGGGCGGCCAGGAGTTCGTGACTGCGCGCGTTGCCCAGGGCCAGTTCCATGAGATGCCCCACCGCTTTGAAGTACTCAAAGAGTTCGTCCGGTATGGCCTGTCCGCGAAAGGGAACGGCCAGCACGCCGTCGATGACCCCGTTGACATAGACGGGGACGTACACGCCGTGGGTGAGCCCCAGTGAGCGAACCAGCGCGCGGACTTCGGGGCCAACCCCTTCGCCGTCGAGTGGTCGATTCAACGGCCCGCCCGTCCTTAGAACTTCTTGCAGGTTCGGATTATCGGCCAGCGGGAAGTCCGAGACCACCTGTCCGGTCTCGTCGTATTGGGCGATGACCTTCACCGTTGGACCCACGATGCGCGTGTACTGGGCCCGGCGTGCGGCCTGGCCCGGCGCGGCGACGAGTTGAGCCGCCAATCGCGTAGCGCTCTCGATCACCTCGTTGGAGTCCAGGATCATGGTGAGTCGCTCCGTGGCGGCCGCGAGCGCTTCGGTGCGACGCATTGCGCCTTCGCGCTCAGCCAGACTGGCGCGCGCGCGGTCTCTTAGATCGTGCGATGCCAACGCAATCAACAAGCCCACGCCAAACCAGAAGGCGATCCGGCGCAAAATAACCGCGTCAGCCAGTTGGACGGGCGTCAGCGACGTGATGATTTCAACGGCGATGATGGCGCTAAGAACAACGAACGATTCCCAACGACGATGGAACAGCACACTCCACACAAGGGGAACTAAAATCACGATACCGATTCCCGAATTCGAGGAACCGGTGGCCAGTATCAGCATGAGGACCGAGGACACGTAGGCCACGGGCACCAGCACGCTGACCCAACGCGGCAGTTGCTCCCATGGTACGAGGAGGACCGCTGCGAGAACCGTCGCCAACAACAGCACGCTTGCGATGGTGCAACCCGCTGATGTCGGACCCGGGGGCAGTGCGAGACTCGCCTCGGCCAGGACGGCCATCGCCATAAACGGCATCGACCGCTTAAGCAGCCCCTCTCGGCGGAATGGCCCGACCTGGATGTGCAACATCGGAGCCCGATCGGGCGAACTTCCAGGGACAAGCTCTTCGTCACGCTCCGCCCCGGAATCGTTCATACGAAGAAAAGTACTAGGTACCCTCCGCGCGACTGAAACGAACATCCAGAGTCCGCGATCGCCAAGGTGGCGCGATGTCTTTACTCATCTCGGCGCTCATCCATTCGAACGACTTAATAGAACCCGTCCCGAGACTCAATTCTGAGTTCCCGGCTGGTGCGGCTGGAGAGATTCGAACTCCCGACCCTCGGTTCCATAGGCACATTTCACCATCAGCATCTAGGGCGATTCGGTGAAAATATAACCCAATTGATCGATGTCATACGCACCGATGTTCGAGAGTGTTCAATGCCATAAATACTGTGATAAGTGTATTGGTCAACGGTAACCTCGGTGCTCCGTTTTCAACTCGCTTCTGCGGTAGTCAGCGAGATTGAATGCGTCGGAGCGTTCACTTTAACCATCTCGCCCCATCGTTCGAATGACCCAGTCGAGTTACTCTCGGTTGAATCGACTGTTTCCGTAACCGGCAACGGTGAACCCGTTGCGCGACATGAAAGTGTGAAGGTTGCCTTAATTCCATCCTCGGTTGCGCTACCAACCAACGTCGAAACGTCCACTCCGTCAGCCTTTTTTCCCATCATGAGGGCAGGAGACGGAACGTTGAGTTGTGAAACCAATGAAGTTACTGTCAGCGAGGATGTCAGCGAATCGAATGACGAATAGCTTTTTGGCACTGAAATCCAAAGACCAGCATCTCGTTTTGACGCCGTCGCCGACAGCCCATTGAAATATTGAAGCGTAAACGCGTCCCCTTCGAAGTAGCCAACATTCTTAAAGAGCTCAATAATCTCGTGCCCAGTTCGTCCGTTCTGCGTAAATGTCGCGTGCTGAACTCCAGAAGAAATAGAAGCATCGGTTACGAGTGTTACAGACGCTTTCGACTTTGCCCTCGCACCGACTCCCGAGCCCACTGTAAAACTGGTTGCTCGGACCGACTGTTGAGCCGCGGCGGCCTGCAGGCACGAACTCAGAAACTTCGTGGCAGAGATTGATGACGCCCCGGAAGTTTGCACGGCGGGTGAAGTCAAAAGAACTGCGACAGACGCCACAAGCAGGCTCGCGAAGAACGCACTGAATCGATATCGCCGCCTCGACACTTCATCGGGCTGCGATTCGCCAGCCTTGTGAGCACGCTGTTCCTGCATCCGCTACCTCATTTTCCTTCCAAAGCGACGGCATCATCCGGGCCAAGTTGACGAGGTCAGTGCGGCTGGAGGGATTCGAACCCCCGACCCTCGGTTCCGTAGGCACAATCTCTCACCTGCAACTAGGGGAATTGAGGAGAAATATAGCCCAAAGCGCCCAGAAGGAGTTCGCCCAAGATCAAGGGTGTTCAACGAGATAAGTACTTCAATAAGTACATTCTCGAGGCATACACTCGAGGGGTCATCAGTAGCGCAGTGAAGTTAACTTTGACTCGAACTACGAAACCCGTTGGTTGGACCTCACGGCTTCGCTCAATTCTTTCAAAAGCTTGCTAATGAACTCGAAGGAATCATGAAAGGTGCTGGTGCGGGTCAAGTTACCATCCGGACTACCACCCAGGTTGCCCACGTGATAAC
>DASXFG010000012.1:0-13982 GCA_036489715.1 Acidimicrobiales bacterium
CCGGTGAAGATTGCGCTGTCGCCCAAGCGATACATGGTCGAACCTTCGGTGTGCCCAGGAACGCTCACCGAGCTGACCACGAGGTCCACGCCTGCGGTGAGCTCCATCGATCGCCCATCGCTCAACGGCTCGTAGGCGAAGGTGAAGGGGTCCGCCGGGTTCAACAACAGGGCCGCCCCCGTTGCGTCGCGCAGTTCGCGTGCGCCGCTCAAGTGGTCCGCGTGCAGGTGGGTGTCGACAACGTAGGCGATTGTCCACCCGTATTCCTTGGCGACATCGAGATAGTGGCTTAGGTCCCGGGAGGGGTCGATCACCACCGCACGCCCTCCGGCGCCCACCACGTAGGACAGGCAGCCCTTGCCGCGCCGACGTAGTTGCACCACGGTCGCGCCGGCGAAATCCCCTGATACACGGTCGTACGTCGAGCCCCAGGTGGCCATGCCGCCTTCGAGGACCGAAGAAGAAACCCCTTGGGTGGCGAGGATTTCGGCGCCGGCCTGAGCCCGTGAACCTTTGGCGCAGATCACCACGATGTTGCGGTTGGTCTCCACCTCCTTGACTCGAGACTCGAGGGTTCCAAGGGGAATGTTGTGGACGCCCGGAATCTGCCACTCGGCGACCTCATCGGGTTCTCTCACGTCCAGCAGATAGAGGGCGCCGTCGTCGAGCTGGGCGACTAAGTCAGCACCACTCATGTAGGAAATTGTTGCGTTAGGCACGCCTCCAGCATATGACGGCGCGATGACGACAGCCGGTGGCCGGGATTGAAACCGAACTACGAATCGACCGATAAGTTCTCCTCAACCACCCACACCAACCAGATTGGGGCCCACTATGGCAGTTCGAGAAGTCACTCCGAGCGAGGCGGTCGAACTACTTGGACAGGACGCGCTTTTGCTTGATGTTCGCCAGGAAGTCGAGTGGGGCGCTGGTCATGCGCCGATGGCGAACCTGATTGAACTGGCCGAACTGCCCGACCACCTTGACGAGCTCCCCAAAGACCGGACGATCATCTGCGCGTGCCGATCGGGCGCTCGTTCCCTGCGAGCGGCCACGTTTCTCCAGGAACAGGGATTTGAGACGGTGAACCTCGCAGGCGGAATGATCGCCTGGCACGCCGAGGATCTGCCTTTCGAAAGCGACACCGGCGATCCCCCCCGCATCGACTGACGCACTCCACCTTTTTTAAGAGATATCTCTCGACATATACCTCTCGACAAGATACTGTCGAGGAATGAACCAAGAAACGTCCATATCGGCGAACCCTCCCGAGATGCGACAAATCACAGATCCCTCCACAATTCGGGCGTTGACCCACCCGGTCCGCCTGGCTCTCTTAGAGGTCCTCGTCACGGAAAATACGCTGACCGCGACCGAGGCCGCCGAACTCATCGGAGAGTCCCCGACCACCTGCTCGTTCCACTTTCGCCAGTTAGAGAAGTACGGGTTTATCGAGGTCGCAGCCATTGGGCCGGGGCGCCAACGTCGATGGAAGCTCGCGCACGCGGTGCTGAGCTTCGGGGACGCCGGTGACGACGCAGAGGCGAACATCGCGGCCTCGACGCTATCGCGGCTCGTAACCGACCGCGCCATGGCGCGCATGCAGCGATTTCACGAAACGAAGCGGAACTACCCCAAGGAGTGGCAGGAAGTGAGCGACACCAGCGAGGCGATCCTCTTCGTTACGAGCGAGGAGCTCCGTGCTTTTAACGAAGAAGTGCTGGAGATTTTGATGAAATATCACCCTCGCCTCACGAATCCTGAGGAGCGACCCGAAGGATCCCTGCCCGTCGAAGTCCTGGTTTTTCGCTATCCGCTACGCGCGGCGGAGGCGAACTAATGGGAATGCGCGAACTATTCACCTCGCGCGACGCGCGGGTCTACCTCGCCGGGCAGAGCTTCTCTCTGCTGGGCGATACGTCAATGTTCTTGGCCCTGGGAATCTGGACCAAGGAGCTCACCCACTCCAACGCCGAGGCGGGCCTCACGTTCTTTTTCGGCGTTCTCGCTCAACTCTTGGCGCCCTTTGCCGGCCTGCTGGTGGATCGCGTGCGGCGTCGTCCCGTGCTGATTGTCACCAACTTCCTTTGCGCTGGTGGGGTGTTGATCCTGCTTTTCGTCCATTCGGCGGCCCAGCTGTGGATTATCTACCTCACCATGTTCCTCTACGGCCTCGCGGGGAACTTCATCGGCTCCGCGCAGTCGGCGTTCCTGACAGTCCTTCTTCCACCTGATCAACTGGGAGATGCCAACGGATTCTTGCGCACCGTGCGCGAGGGCCTTCGACTCGTGGCTCCCCTGGTCGGAGCGGGGTTGTTCGTCATCATCGGCGGCCACTGGATCGCCGTGGTCGATTCGGCCACCTTCGTGATCGCGGGGGCTTCGGTCCTTGCGCTCCACGTGCGCGAAGAACGGCCCACTCGCGTCCCCGCCCACTTCTTTCACGAGGTCTCAGCGGGGTTTCATCACGTCTTTGCGACTCCGGTGCTGCGACGCATGATCAATGCGATCGCCCTGGCCCTGTGCGTGATTGGCTTCGCCGAAACAGCGATCTTCGCGGTGGTGAGCAATGAGTTGCACCGCAGTCCCAGTTTCATCGGGGTGCTTATGGCGCTCCAGGGCGTGGGGGCGATCGTCGGAGGGCCGCTGTCCGCGCCCTCGGTGCGTCGACTCGGCGAGCGCTGGACCAGCGGTCTCGGCCTGGCGCTCATGGCGGTGGGTTCGGTGTTCTTCGAAGGCGGCTCGCTCACCATGGTTCTGGTGGGTTCAGCGCTCTTTGGCTTCGCCCTTCCTCCGGTCATCGTGGGCGCCTATACGTTGTTGCAACTGCGCACGCCCGCTGAGCTCCAGGGACGGGCGTTTTCCGCTTTCGACCTGATCGGATCGCTTCCCCAGACCATCTCCATTGCCGTAGGCGCCTCGCTCATTAGCGTTCTCGGCTACCACGGCGAGCTGACGATCATTGCCGCTGTCGTCGCCGTATCGGCGATCTACCTGCTCTTGCCCGTGCGAGGGGAGCCGACATTTGGCCCACTCACGACGGACGTCACAAGCGAAGCGGCCACGCCGGAGAGTGCGATCGGCCCCACCTACGAAAAAATCGAGTTCGGCGATTCCGACAGTGAGTCGTGAGGCGCTGCTGCAAGCACTTTCTGGAGAACCCCGCGATTCAGCGAATCCTCTGACATCGTGCGTTTGTTGAGCAGAGATCGAATAACCCCGGATCGAACGCTCCTCCACACCATTCGAGATAGTCCCGGTACTCCGGTCCATGGGTACCTGACAGCGCATGTAGAAAACGCGCGTATCCCGAAGATCCGCCCACGTCCTCGGGGGGGCAGGCGTTGGCTCCTTCCAGGCAGACGGGGCGCTGGAGCGCTGGTTCGGCCGGGCTCACCTTCTCGATGGTGACCTGGTGAGACCAGCAGTCCCCCAAGTCGTAGATGAACTCGAAGTGGGTGACGTCCAGGAGGGCCTGATGGAGCGTCGCCGCGTCGGCCGAAATCTCCTCGTCGCCGAGATCGTCTTCGTCCGGCGAGACGAAGTAGGCGGAGCCGATCTGAAGTCGGTACAGATGGATCCCCTGCCAACCCATCGCCGCAATCAGGGACCGGACCAGCGCGTCCATCTTCAACGAGCCGGGTATCAGAAGGCGGCGCCACACGAGTGGCTCAACATCGGCGAGGACGATGTGCATCTGGAGCACGGTGTTGCGCGACCTGGACTGAGCTCGTGTGTCCATATTCAGCCTCCTGTGACTCTCATCACCATCGTCCACAATTTCCTGGTCAAGAACAAATGCGGACTCGGGATCAGCGCTTTCGCCGCCTTAGATTTGCCGTGGCTGACGTCACTGGATGGCGCAGTATCCACATCGGACGCCGAATTCTGCGCAGTGGAGTTCGGGTCAGTTGATGGATCGGGTGAACTATGCCGCGAGCGCGCCTCACTTTCTTCGGCACAAAAAGGCGAAACACCAGGTTGACAAGGCGAAAGATGATGCCCACGCGAGAAGAGTAGTGCTCTCACATCCCTCAGCGCGGTTACAGGTGAGGTCCGTTTTTCATCTCAATTATGAAGGTTCCCTGCGAAAAAGTGGGCGCGAATCGCTGGCGGCCGAACTCCAACACGGGCGCTACCCAAGTACGCGAGGGGCCCTTCGACGCTCTTGCGTCACTGGCAGAGATCGCCCCGGTGAGTGATCTCGCCACGGGTGCGGAGAACCTCGGACAGCGAACTCTACAAATCCGTATATCTAGACCACTAAAGCACTTTGATCAGGTACTTCTATCGCAGTCCCAACGGGATTTGAACCCGTGCCTCCACCTTGAGAGGGTGATGTCCTAGGCCACTAGACGATGGGACCTTGAAAAAACCCATGTCGCCACAGGCTCATTCGCTCGGGGGCAAGGACTCGAACCCTGAATAACTGGACCAGAACCAGTTGTGTTGCCAATTACACCACCCCCGAAGGGCTGGGCAATCTTAACGGAACCCACCTCGCGGCTGCCAGAGCGCTAGTGCGACTTGAGTGGCGCCGTCGACCACTCACTGAGCAAATGAAATCCGATGATGCGACCGACGCCCACCTCCAGGGTCTCTTTGAGGTAAAAGCGCCACAGTTCGTATTTGATCGTGGGTGAGTTGCGCACCGGCGAGGGATACGGGTCCAGACCCTGAGCCGAGGCGATGGCCATCGCCCGATACTCGTGGAAGGGATCGGTCACGGTGATCACGGTCCTGACGTGATGGTGCGACAGAGCACCAAGCACGCTCGCGACGTTCTGCCAGGTGTCCGCCCCACCACCTTCGATGATGTCCGCGCGCGGCACACCGTGACCCTCGAGAAAGACCACCGACACGTGGGCCTCGGTGTAGGCGTCTCCCGTCAGCTTGCCCCCGGTGACCGCGATCAGCGGAGCGCGCCCGGCGTCGTAGAGATGTAGCGCCTGGTCCAAGCGGGCTTTTAGCTCTGGCGAGGGCACCGCGCCGTAGGCGGCGGTACCAAAGACGAGGATCGCCTGGGCGTCCTTGGTGGTGTGCTCGTGCCCGCGCATCCAGATTTGAACGAAGGTCGTGGCGAAGTAGATGATCAGAACCGCCAGGATCACCCCCAGGGTCTTGGCCGCGACCCTGAGAATCCGACGGATCAACCCCGCCTCACCAGAGCCCCGCGCAGGCGCGCCATGGTGCGCTCTCGTCCGAGGTACTCCAGCGACTCAAACAGCGGAGGACCCACCAGCGTGCCAGTCACGGCGCAGCGAATCGGCGCCTGAGCCTTGCGCAGCGCGATCCCGTGCTCTCCTCCGAGGGTCTGAACGACCTCGTGAAGGTCTGGCGCCGACCACGTTTCGAGCGTCGCGAAACGATCGAGGGCGCCCTCGAGCATCGCGGGACCGAGCGGATCGTTGGTGATTACCTTGGCAAAGGCCACCTCGTCGTAGTTCGGAACTTCTAAAAAGAAGAACTCGACCATCGCGGGTACCTCGCCCAGCACGGCCACGCGCTCTTGAACCAGGGGGGCCACCTTGGCGAAGAGATCGGGAGAAAACTGATCCTCGCGCCAGGACGGCTCGCGGTCGCTCGGGCGCCACTCCCGGTTCCACGGGTTCACCCAGGGCTCACTGGCCGATACGAAGTCCTCGATGGTGAGAGCGCGCAGGTACTCGCCGTTCATGTGGCGCAGTTTTTTCACGTCGAAGAACGCCGGGGAGGGAACGACGTCTTCGAGGCGGAACTCCTCGATCAAGGTGGCCAGTGGCGCAATCTCAACGTCCCCGCGTGGACTCCAGCCGAGCAGGGCGAGGTAGTTCACGAAGGCCGCCGATAGATAGCCTTCGTTGCGGTACAACTCGGTGGAGACCGGATCGCGTCGTTTCGAGAGCTTCTTTCGTTGCTCGTTTACGAGCAGCGGCAGATGCGCAAACACCGGTAGGGCGACTTCGACGCCCGTGGCGTCGTTGAGCGCCTCCCACAGGCGCATCTGCTTGGGGGCGTTGGCGAGGTGCTCTTCGCCGCGCACGACGTGGGTGACCCGGTCGTCGCGGTCGTCGCTGGCGTTGGCCAGGGCGTAGAGCACGCCCCCCGAGGAGCGCACCACGACGAAGTCGTCGATCACGCGATTCTCAAAGACCACGTCGCCGCGCACCAGATCGTGCACCACGGTCGTTCCCTCTAGGGGCATGCGAAAGCGCAGCGCGGTCGTGGCCGACTTTTCCAGGCCCCGGTCCCGGCAGTACGCGTCGTAGCCCGGGGGGGCCCCGGGCGCCTTGCGGGCGTCCACGTCGGCGCCCGTGCAGTCGCAGTAGTACAGGTATCCGTGCTCGAGCAGAGCCAGGGCGGACAACTCGTGGGCGGGCGTGTTATCGCTCTGGCGCGTGGGGCCCTCGTCGGGATGAAGACCGAGCCAGGCCATCGCTTCGTAGATCACCCCGACGTACTCCTCCTTGTCGCGCGACTCGTCGGTGTCTTCGATGCGCAGGATGAACGTGCCGTGGTTTTGGCGGGCAAAGAGCCAGTTAAAGAGCGCGGTGCGCGCCGAGCCCACGTGAAAGAAACCGGTGGGTGAGGGGCAGAACCGGACGCGCGGTCCGTTCACCGTCTACTCCTCAAGTGAAATGGCGCCGTTGGGACAGCCGTCGACGCAGTGGCGTAGGCGCTCGTCGAACTCCGGTCCGGGGTTCTCGTTGAGCACGTACATGTAGCCGTCGTCGCGTACCTCAAAGATCTCGGGCGCGATGCCCATGCACACGGCATTCGACGTGCACAGGTCGTAGTCCACGTGTACTCGCATCGGGCCTCCTTGAATCCATCGTACCGGAGCGGCTCCGTGATTTTAGAGGCGCGCGCGCCTGCCTTTAGGCTCGCAGCAACAAAGGAGCGATATGAAGACGCGCGCGCTGGGATCACTGTCGGTCTCGGAAGTAGGAATCGGCTGTAACAACTTTGGCCTGCGGCTCGATCAAGCGGGCACCGACGCCGTAGTGAACGCCGCGCTCGAGGCGGGCGTCACCTTTTTTGACACCGCCGACATCTACGGCGCCACCCAGTCCGAGGTCTTCTTAGGGCGCGCGCTGGGCGCGCGGCGCAGCGAGGTGGTGGTGGCGACCAAGTTCGGCATGCCCATCGACGACACCCACGTCGGGGCCAAACCCGCCTACGTCAAGTCCGCCTGCGAGGACTCGCTGCGGCGCCTGGGCACCGACTACATCGACCTCTATCAGCTCCACTACCCCGACGACACCACCGCGGTCATCGATACCCTCGGGGCGCTGGACGAACTCGTGGCGGCGGGCAAGGTTCGCGAGATCGGCTGTTCGAACTTCAGCGCCGCTCAACTGCGCGAGGCCGCTCACGCGGGCTCGACTTCGCGCTTCACCTCCGTGCAGAACCAGTACTCGCTGCTCGAGCGCGCACCCGAGTCCGATGGCGTGCTGGAGGCCTGTGACGAGTTGGGAATCGGATTCCTCCCCTTCTATCCCTTGGCGAACGGCCTGTTGACCGGCAAAGTTCGCCCCGGCGAGCCGATACCCGAGGGCACGCGACTCGCCAATATGCCCCCCGAGCGCAGCGCGCACTGGCTGAGCGATGAGTTGCGCGCGCGCGTGAATGCCCTGCTCGAGTACGCCGACGCCGCCGATACCCCCATTCTCGCCTTCGCGTTCTCGTGGCTCCTGCGCCACCGCGAGATCCCCTCGGTGATCGCGGGCGCGTCCTCGCCCGAGCAGGTGCGCGCGAACGCGAACGCCGTGGTGGCGCTCAGCGACAATCAGTTCGAGGAACTGAACCGGTTGAGCGCGGTCGCGAGCTAGGACGCCTTGACGGCGGCCACGATCTTGGTGAGCGTGTCTTTGGCGTCGCCGAAAACCAGCATCGTCTTGGGGTTGTAGAGCAGCTCATTGTCGATGCCCGCGAAGCCCGGTCGCATGGAGCGCTTGAGGAAGATCACGTTCTCGGCCAAGTCCGCGTGGATGATCGGCATGCCGTAGATCGGCGACGAGGAATCGTCGCGGGCGGCGGGATTTACGGTGTCATTCGCCCCTACGACGATGGCGACGTCGGTGGTGCTTAGTTCAGAGTTCGCCTCGTCCATTTCTAGGAGATCCTCATAGGGGATGTTGGCCTCGGCGAGCAGCACATTCATGTGTCCGGGCATGCGCCCGGCCACCGGGTGAATGGCGAACTTCACCTCGACGCCCTTGGACTCGAGCTGCTCGGCCAACTCGCGCAAGACGTGCTGGCCCTGGGCGACCGCCAGACCGTAACCCGGGATGATGATGACCTTGCTCGCAAAGCCCAACAAGACGCCCACGTCCTCGGGCGAGCCCGAGCGCACGCTGCGACCTTCGCTGGCCGCGGCACCCGCGGTCACCTTGGATCCGAAGGCTGAAAAGAGGATGTTGGACAGGCTGCGCCCCATGGCCCTGCTCATCAGGCGCGTGAGCAGGATGCCTGAGGCGCCCACCAGGGTGCCGGCCACGATCAGCAGATTTGATCCGAGGGTGAAGCCCGAGGCCGCCACCGCCAGACCCGTAAAGGAGTTGAGCAGCGAGATCAGCACCGGTACGTCCGCGCCCCCGATGGGCAGCACGAACGCGATGCCCAGCACGAAGGAGAGCGCGAGCAGGATCCACAGCAGGCTGGAGGAACCGGTGACCAGGATGGCCACGATGAGGGCGAGCGCGCCCACGCCGAGCACCCCGTTGAGCACCTGTTGGCCGGCGTAGGTGACCGGGCGGCCGGTCATGAGCTCCTGGAGCTTGGCGAAGGCGATGGCCGAGCCGGCGAACGATACCGTGCCGATCAGCACACCCAGTAGCACCTCGAGGATTACGTAGGTGGCCGGATCGGTCGACTTGATGTGGACGAACTCGGTGATCGAGACGAGTGCGGCGGCCCCGCCGCCCACCCCGTTAAAGATGGCCACCAACTGGGGCATGGCCGTCATCTGCACGAACCGGGCCGTAGGCACCGCGACGATGAGCCCAATCAGCATCGCGAGCAGGATGAGCAGCACGTGATGCAGCGGATGTCCGTCCACGTACTTAAAGAACGTGGCGACGATCGCGACCAGCATGCCAAAGGCCGCCACCAGGTTCCCGTAGCGCGCCCGCTTCGGGCTGCCCAGACCCTTCAAAGCGACCAGAAAGGTGGTCGCCGAAAAGAGATAGATCAGATCAATGAGCGTTTCGCGACTCACGGAGCCTCGCCGGACTTGGGAGGGGCCTGGGGCTTGCGGGGCTTGAACATCTCGAGCATGCGGTCGGTCACGACAAAGCCGCCCACCACGTTAAGGGTGGCCAGGATCACCGCGAGAAAGCCCAGCACCTCTTCGAGGTTGGTAGTGGCCGATCCGAGGATGAGCATCGCGCCCACCAAGATGACCCCGTGGATGGCGTTGGACCCGCTCATGAGCGGGGTGTGCAGGACGCTGGGCACGCGCGCGATGATCTCGATCCCCACGAAGGCGGTCAGGATGAAAACGGTCGCGTACTGGAGAAGTTGGTTGGTCACTCGTCCTCCTTGATCGGGACGTCGAGAGGAACGCACGGCACGCCGAGCGCCTCGGCGGTCGGCGCGTGATGGACGCGGCCCTCAGAAGCGACGGTGACCCCGCGCACGATCTCGTCGCTCCAGTCCGGAGCAATTTGACCCTTGGCGCCAAAGAGCGCCCACAGCTTGAGGACGTTGTTGGCGTACATGTAGCTCGCGTGCGTGCCCATCTGGGCCGGCGGGTTCGAAAGACCCACCACGCGCACGCCGTGGTGCTCGACGACCTCTCCGGCCACCGTGATCTCGACGTTCCCGCCGCCGTCGGCCGCCATGTCGATGATCACCGATCCCTCCCCCATCGCCTCGACCATGTCGGTCGTCACGAGGATGGGCGCCTTGCGTCCGGGCACAGCAGCGGTGGTGATGATGACGTCGGAGTTGGCGACTTCACTCACCAGGGCCGCCTGGAGCTGGTTGCGCTCCTCGTCGCTGAGTTCGCGCGCGTACCCTCCCGCGCCGTCGGCCGTCACGCCCAACTGCACGAAGGTGGCCCCGGCCGACTCGGCCTCTTCCTTGGCGGCAGAGCGCACGTCGTAGGCGCGAACCTTGGCGCCCAGTCGTTTGGCGGTGGCGATGGCTTGGAGGCCCGCGACCCCCACGCCCATCACCAGCACGCGCGCCGGGCGAATGGTGCCCGCCGCGGTCGTGAGCAGGGGGAAGAACCGGTCCAGGTACTCCGCTCCGGCCAGGGCCGAACGGTATCCCGAGATCGTGGACTGAGAGCTGAGGGCGTCCATGTACTGGGCGCGCGAGATGCGCGGCAAGAGATCAAAAGAGAGAACACTGACGCGACGCTCGTTGAGCGCGCGCACGACATCTAGAGCGAGCAGCGGCGAGAGAAAGGAGAGGTGGAAAGAGCCTTCTTTCAGCCCGGAGACCTCCTCAGGGCTGGGCGGATTGACCCGGACGCACAGATCGCCGAGTGGCGTCTCGACGACCTGGGCTCCCGAAGCGAGGTAGGCCTCATCGAGATAGTGCGACCGGCGACCGGCATCACGTTGGACGTCCACGTCCCAGCCGTCGCTCACCAGCGCCTTGACGGCATCGGGTGTGAGGGCCACGCGGGTCTCGCCGGGGCGCGACTCTTTCACGACGGCGATTTTCATTCCCTTTTGTTTATCAGCCGCGAGGCGACGCGCCCGGCGTTAGCCCGAGGTCGCGAAGAAATCAATCAGCGTCGCGCTCAGCTCGTGGGGCGCCTCGAGGGGGATCCAGTGACCGACCGACTCCAGTCGCTGGTAGGTGAAGCCGTGCTCACAGAATGCGGCGGACTCGATCATCTGGCGTTCGCTGAGCGCGAAGTCGCCGCTCGACCACACCCCCAGAGTCGGGGCGTGGATGGGCGCAAGGTTCGGCGGAGCCGACACGAAGGTGTCCGGTCGGACGTTCGCGCGGTACCACATCAGCTGGGCAGTCATCTGGCCGTCGCGCTCGAGTTCGGCGATCACCTCATCGGTGCGGGGGTGACGCATCCAGCGCCGCATCGCCTCGTAGTCGTTCTGTCGCAGAAAGGCTTCGCCCAGCCCCTCGAAGTGAAACAGCAACATGTACCAGCTCTTGAGCTGCTGATCGAGCCCTCCCGAGCAAAAGGCCGTCGGGTGTCCCACCGAGATCGCCGCCAGTCGATCGACGAGATCGGGAAGAAACGACGCGGTGGCCCAGGCGAGGTTGGATCCCCAGTCGTGACCAACCAGGTGCACCGACTGTCCCCCGAGCGCGTCCACGATCGCTTTCACGTCACCGACGAGATGGTGCACCCGATACGCCTCGAGGTGGGAGGGCTTGTCGCTGGCGCCGCAGCCACGAAGGTCGGGGGCCGCCGTGCGATAACCGGCACCGACGAGGTCGCGGGCCACCTCGTCCCAGAGCGCTCCGGTGTCCGGCCAGCCGTGCAGCAAGAGGACCGTCGGTCCCTCCCCCTCAAGGCGCACGCTCAAACGAATGCCCTCGTTGTCGACCCAGAGCGTCTCCATCGCGGTGACGATACACGGCGGCGATAGAACTGTCCCCATGGAGCGTTTCGTCATCAACGTGGACACCCCCCTTGGACCCTGGGGCGTCGAAGGTGACGAGCGCGTCGTGACCGCGATCTACCAGCCCCACGAGCGCCATCGGGACTCACCGGGCGCGGCCCCGAACGCGGTGGTGCGCGCGGCCACCCAGCTCGAGGAGTATTTCGACGGCCGGCGCAAGAAGTTCCGCGTCACCCTGGGCGAGGTCCCCGCCACCCCCTTCCAGCGAGACGTCTGGGCCGCGCTGGTTGAGATCCCCTACGGCGAAGTGCGCACCTACGGCGAAATCGCCCAGAGGGTCGAGCGACCGCGAGCCTCGCGCGCGGTGGGCAACGCCAATCACGTCAACCCCTATCCGATCCTCGTGCCCTGCCACCGCGTGGTGGGGAGCACCAATATCGGCGGATACGGCGGCGGCGGCGAGCGGATGAAGCGCTTTCTTCTCGAACTCGAGGGCGTCGACCTCTAGCCATCGCCGCGACGCGACGCCGCGGCGCCGTCGCGTCGATCCCGCGGGTCGCCGCCTCGAATCGTCAGGCGGTGCAGCGGCGTGTTCGATAGATCCTCGCCCGCGTGCTCGCCCAGGAAGCGAACCGTCACGCGATACGCGAGCCAGAGAAGCGCCAGGGCGGACGGCACTTCGAGACACACGGCCAGGATGATGCTCTGATCAATGTCGCCGTGATGGGCGGTAGTGACGTCGAACCACGCATCGAGCAGAAACAGCGTCGCCCCCGCCACGCAGAACACGATGATGAGCGCTCGATGTCGCCACGCGGCCCAGGCGGCGGCAAAGAGCACGACGACCTCGGCCACGTCCAAGCCGACCCACGCGATCGCCCAGTGCTCGGCGACGTAGTGGGGTGGTAGCACGACGCCGAGGTAGATGCACCAGAGAATCTCCGCCCCCGCCCCCGCCAAGAGCGCAACCATCACGCGATCGCGCCGGGTCCGGGGCACGAAGCGATTCACGACTACCTCGCGACGGGCACCGGATCGTCCAGGGCTGCGAACATCGCCCGGGCTCCCTCCACGAGGGCGGTGCGCTGCTCGTCGCTGAGTGCGCGAAGCGCGTCTGCCACGAGTTGGTCGGTCGACTCTTCGGCCCGGGTCTTGAGCGCGCGCTGCTCATCGGAGACCTCGGGCGGCGCGTCGGGCTGATAGCCGTGGAGAGCGAAGACCTCGGGCCCCTGGAGATAGCAGGCGGCCACCACGTCCAGGCCGACCTCGTTCACCGCCAGGATGTGCAGCCCTCCGCGCAACTCTCTCAGGACGATCGCGCCGAGATAGGCGCCGTGCACGGGGTCGCTCGGCCACGGGTACTGGCGATAGCCGTCCACCAGCGCGCACACCCCGCGAGGCTGCGCGTCCGCGACGGCCCGGGCCGCCGCGCTGAAGGCGGCGAGCAGCGCGACGTCCAGCGCGCCGAAGGTGGCGTCGGCAAAGGCGTACGCCGCCTGGACGTGCGCACTCGCCATGGCCACCGGGTCGGCCTTTTCCTTGGCCTGGGTCCAGAAGTAGTCGATCAACGAGGGATCAAAGAAAGTAAAGGCGTCGATCACCGTCTGGGTGTCGACGTCTCCCATGACCCCCGCACGTCCGAGCCCGTAGAACTCGACCACGTTGACGTGGTTCTCGTGCGCGCTGCGTCGGGTCAGATCGTCGAAGTAGAACTTCATCCCGAGGGTCTGGATCGGGTCCGCGAGGTTCTGCGCGGCGGCGTGGGCGTTCATGACACGACCTTAGGTCTGGGCCGCGAAGTGGCGAGGTCCGGCGCGGTGCACGCGCAACTCGATACGCGATCCGCCTTCGACTTCGACGAAGCGCGCCGAGCCGCCGTGGCGCAGCGCGATCTCGGTCACGATCGCCAGGCCCAGTCCCGTCCCGCCCGAGCGGCGCGATCGCGCCGAATCGGCGCGCGTGAAGCGCTCAAAGAAGCGAGCCGAGTCCGCCACGTCGATGCCGTCGCCGTCGTCGCTCACCCAGATCACGACCTCGTCGCCTTCGTAGTGCGAGTTAAAGACGAGTTCGTCACGGGCGTAGCGCATGGCGTTGTCGACCACGTTGCGAATCATGCGTCGCAGCATCGTCAGGTCTCCGAGGCCGCGCGTGGGCGAGACCGACGAGGTGTCCACGCTGAGTTCGCTGATGGATCGCACGCGCGAGGCCTCTTCGTAGAGCAGGTCGTCAAAATCCACGTCGCTGATCTCGACGTCTACGTGGTTCTCGTCGTGACGCGCGAGCCAAAACAGGTCGCCGATGATCGCATCGAGTCGCCGACCCTCACGCGTGACGACCTCGGCGACGTCGGTCCAGTCGGTGTGCTCGGGATCGCCGCTCGCGCGCTCGGTCGTGGCGAGCAGCGTCGTCAGGGGGCTGCGCAGCTCGTGGCTGGCGTTCGAGACGAACTCTTGTTGG
>DASXFG010000010.1:0-31961 GCA_036489715.1 Acidimicrobiales bacterium
CGCGGTCTCGTCGATCAACGCGGCGTCCTCGGCCTCCTGGGCCTCGGCGAGCGCCTGGGCCTCGTGGGCGGCCTCGCGCTTGTTCACGCTCTTGGTCTGGTCGGCGCGGCGACGCGAGGACGCCACGCGACGGGCACGACTGGCCTGAGCCTGGGCGTTGCGCGCGGTGCGCAGCAACTCGAGTCGCTCCTCGTCCAGGCGCGAGACGATCACGGTGATGTGGGTCGAGCGTTTAAAGATCTTGCCCGCGCGCCCGCGCGCGCGCGGCGAGAAGCGCTTCATGGTGATGCCCTCGTCGGCGTAGGCGGCCGAGACGTAGAGCTCCTCGGCCTGGAGGCCGTCGTTGGTCACGGCGTTCGCCACGGCCGAGGCGAGCAACTTGCCGATCACGTCGGCGGCCTCGCGGGTGGTGCCGGCCAGGATCTCGCGCGCGGTGGTGACGTCCTCGCCGCGGATGAGATTGAGCACGACGCGCGCCTTGGAGGCGGACATCTGGTAGCCGCGCAGTACCGCGCGCGTGCCGGGGCGTTCGTTGGTCTTGGCGCCCGTCATTAGCGACGCCCCGCTTTCTCTTGTCCGGCGTGGAACTTAAAGGTGCGCGTGGGCGCAAACTCGCCGAGCTTGTGGCCCACCATGGACTCGTTCACGAAAACCGGCACGTGGCGTCGCCCGTCGTGGACCGCAAAGGTGTGCCCGACCATGTCGGGGATGACCGTGGAGCGGCGGCTCCAGGTCTTGATGACCTTCTTTTCGTTGGCCGCGTTCATGGCGTCCACCTTCTTGAGCAGGTGGGAGTCGATGAAGGGACCTTTTTTCAGACTGCGTGACATAGCTACCTCCGGGCGCCGCGTCCACGGCGGCGACGAACAATAAGGGCGTCTGACGGTTTGGGCAGACGCGTGCGACCTTCGGGCTGACCCCAGGGCGAGACCGGGTGGCGTCCACCGCTGGTCTTTCCTTCGCCACCACCGAGGGGGTGGTCGACGGGGTTCATGGCCACACCGCGGGTCTGGGGGCGTACGCCCTTCCAGCGGTTGCGACCGGCCTTACCGATCTTGATGAGCTCGTGCTCGGAGTTGCCCACCTCGCCCAACGTCGCGCGACAGTCAATCGGCACGCGACGCATTTCGGTCGAGGGCAGGCGCAGCGTGGCAAAGCCACCGTCCTTGGCGACGAGCTGCACGCTCATGCCGGCGCTGCGGGCCATCTTGCCGCCGCCGCCGGGGCGCAGTTCAACATTGTGCACCGTGGAACCGGTGGGGATAAAGCGCATGGGCAGAGCGTTGCCGGGCCGGATGTCGGCCTTGGCGCCCGACTCGACGTAGTCGCCCACCCCGACCCCCTGGGGGGCGAGGATATATCGCTTTTCGCCGTCGGCGTAGTGCAGCAGCGCGATGCGACACGAGCGGTTGGGGTCGTACTCGATGGTGGCAACCTTGGCCGGAATGTGGTCCTTGTTGCGCTTGAAGTCGATGACGCGGTACTTCTGTTTGTGACCGCCGCCGCGATGGCGCGAGGTCTTGCGCCCGTAACTGTTGCGCCCGCCGGTCTTGGGCTTGGCTTGGAGTAGCGACTTCTCGGGCGTGGTCGTGGTCAACTCGGCGAAGTCCGAGACCGTCTGGAAGCGGCGGCCGGGACTCGTGGGTTTGCGGTGGCGAAGGGCCATGGCTGTCCTTAGTTCTCGAAGAGGTTGATCGTGTCACCGGGCTTCAAGGTGACGATGGCGCGCTTGGTGTCGGGCTTGTGCCCGCGCACGCCGGTACGACGGTTGCGGGTGTTCTTGCCCTTGCGATTAAGCGTGTTGACGTTGGTGACCTTCACGTTGAAGGCCTGCTCGACGGCGTTGCGCACGTCGATCTTGGTGGCCCGGGGATCCACGACAAAGACGTAGGTCCCCTCTTCCATTGAGGCGTAGGTCTTCTCTGAGACGACCGGACGAATCAGAATGTTCATCGCGTCGCGCATCAGGCACTCTCCTTGGCGGTGGGCAGCGTGGCGTCACAAAAGAGCACCCAGTCGCTGTCGAGGACGTCGTAGGTGTTGAGCTCTCCGGCGTCGATGGTCTTGACGTTCATGAGGTTGCGGAACGAGCGCCGCGCAGTCTCGTCCTCGCGGGCGAGCACGACGAGAATCTTTCCCTCTAGGCCTAAAGTTTCGAGCAGGGAGACCGCGTCCTTGGTCTTGGGCGTCTCCCAGGTCTGGAAGCCGTCGATGAGCGCGACGCGCTCGAGCGCAGCGCGGTCCGACAGGGCCGAGTAGAGCGCCAGGCGGATCATCTTCTTGGGCGTCTTTTGCTCGTAGCTGCGCGGCTTGGGCCCGAGCGCAATACCACCACCCGGATAGTGGGGCGCACGGATCGTGCCCTGGCGCGCACCGCCGGTTCCCTTCTGGCGAAACGGCTTCTTGCCGCCGCCGCGGACCTCTTTGCGCGTCTTGGTGGACTGGGTGCCCGCGCGCTTGGCGGCGAGCTGAGCCTTGACGACCTGGTGCATCACGGCCACGTTGGGCTCGACGCCAAAGATTGAGGGCTCGAGGGCCACGGTGCTCAGCACCGCACCCGAGGCCGACTTGCGCTCAATGGAGCGCTCGGCGTACGCGGGGCGCTCCTTTTTCACCGGTCCGCGCAGAGTAAAGACCTCGCTCATCGGCTACCTCCGGCCTTCATGGGGTTCTTCACGCTGGTGCGCAGCACCACAACGCCGCCGCGAGGGCCGGGAACCGCGCCCTTGACGAGCACCAGATGGCGCTCGACGTCGACGCTCACGACTTCGAGATTCGTGGTGGTCACTTGGGTACCGCCCATGCGACCGGCCATGCGCGTGCCCTTAAAGACGCGCCCGGGAGTGGAGCACGCTCCCACCGAACCGGGGGCGCGGTGGTGCTTGTGGTTACCGTGGGCCGCGCCCTGGCCCGAGAAGTTGTGGCGCTTCATGCTGCCGGCGAATCCCTTACCCTTCGAGACCGCGGTGGCGTCGATCATGTCGCCCTTTTCGAAGGAATCGGCCAGAATCTCCTGACCAATCTCGTAGCCGGTGACGTCATCGACGCGCAGTTCGACGAGCTTCCTACCCGGGGTGACCCCCGCCTTTTCGTAGTGGCCGAGTTCGGGCTTGGTCATGGTTGAGGTGCGACGGGTTCCCCAGGTCACCTGAAGCGCCGAGTACCCCTCTTTTTCGGGCGTCTTCACCTGTACGACGCGTGCGGGGCTGACCCGGACGACCGTGACCGGTATCGCCCGGTTCTGGTCGTCCCAGACCTGGGTCATGCCCACTTTCTCGCCGACGATCGCTTTGGTCGCCACGTTGTCCTCTTCCTCTAGCTTCCCTACGTCGACCGGGGCCGACATACAGACGCTCCGCCGGGCCACAGACCCGAACGGAGCGCTCGACTGGTTCGGTTCAGCGTTCCACGAATGGCAACTGAACACATCTGTTGTTCGCCCGGAACGGTAAAAAACCGGGCCACTTACTCTACACCGTCTAACCCGGCGCACGCAAAGGGCGCCGGGTTAGACGGGCAGTGCTTAGTTCTGGCGGATCTTGATCTCGATGTCCACGCCCGCGGGCAAATCGAGACGCTGGAGCGAGTCGACCGTCTTGGCGGTGTGGTCCACGATGTCAAGCAGGCGCTTGTGCACGCGCATCTCGAAGTGCTCGCGGCTGTCCTTGTGCTTGTGGGGACCGCGCACCACCGTGTAGCGGTGCTTCTCGGTCGGCAGCGGCACCGGACCCTGGACGCGGGCGTTCGTGCGCTCGACGGTCTGGACGATCTTGGCCGTGGACTGGTCCAGGACGCCGTGATCGAAGGCCTTCAATCGGATTCGAATCATCTGCTTGTCGGCCATGACCAGACCTACTTCAGGATCTTTGTGACGCGACCCGAACCCACGGTGCGCCCACCTTCGCGAATGGAGAAGGTCAGGCCCTCTTCCATGGCGATCGGCTTGCCCAGGGTCACGGTCATGTCGGTGTTGTCACCGGGCATGACCATCTCGGTGCCCGAGGGCAGCTCGATGGTGCCGGTCACGTCGGTGGTGCGGAAGTAGAACTGGGGACGGTAGTTCGCGAAGAACGGCTTGTGGCGCCCGCCCTCTTCCTTGGTCAGCACGTACACGGCCGCCTCGAAGTTGGTGTGCGGGGTGATGGTGCCCGGCTTGCACAGCACCTGGCCGCGCTCGACCTCTTCCTTCTTGGTGCCGCGCAGCAGCGCGCCGAGGTTGTCACCGGCGCGTCCCTCATCGAGGAGCTTGCGGAACATCTCGATGCCGGTAACCACGGTCTTGGTGGTGTCGCGCAGACCCACGATCTCGACTTCGTCACCGACCTTGATCACGCCCTGCTCGACCTTGCCGGTCACCACGGTGCCGCGTCCGGTGATGGACATGACGTCCTCGATGGACATGAGGAAGGGCTTGTCGGTGGCGCGCTCGGGCTCGGGGATCCAGGTGTCCACGGCGTCCATGAGCTCCATGATCTTGTCGCCCCACTCCTTGTCGCCCTCGAGGGCCTTGAGGGCCGAGACGCGCACAATGGGCGTGTCGTCACCGGGGAAGTTGTAGGAAGAGAGCAACTCGCGCACTTCCATCTCGACGAGCTCTAAAAGCTCCTCGTCATCGACCATGTCGGACTTGTTAAGGGCGACCACGATGTAGGGCACGCCGACCTGACGCGCGAGCAACACGTGCTCACGGGTCTGGGGCATGGGGCCGTCGGTCGCCGAGACGACCAGGATCGCCCCGTCCACCTGGGCGGCGCCGGTGATCATGTTCTTCACGTAGTCGGCGTGACCGGGCATGTCGACGTGGGCGTAGTGACGGTTGGGGGTCTCGTACTCCACGTGGGCGATCGAAATAGTGATGCCGCGCTGGCGCTCTTCGGGGGCCTTGTCGATCTGGTCGAAGGGGGTAAAGGCGGAACCGGGTACGCGCTCGGAGAGCACCTTGGTGATCGCCGCGGTCAAGGTGGTCTTGCCGTGGTCGATGTGACCCATGGTTCCGATGTTGACGTGCGGCTTAGTGCGCTCGAACTTCTGCTTTGCCATTGTCGGGGACTAACTTTCTTCTCGTGACCGTTTCCCTGTGAATCGGTCGTTTTTTCGGCCCTCCCCGACTACGGTTTGGACCTCTGGTGCTGGTCGCCCAGCTCTTACGCGCCAGTGGCCTTGGCCACGATCTCCTTAGCGATCGCGTCAGGTACTTCTGCGTAGGAATGGAACTGCATGGTGTACGTCGCCCGCCCCTGAGTGCGAGAACGCAGGTCAGTAGCGTAGCCGAACATGTCCGCAAGGGGCACAAGGGCCCTAATCACCTGGTTGCTGCCGACCGCCTCCATGCCCTCCATGCGCCCGCGGCGCGAGGAGATGTCGCCGATGACGTCACCCATGTAGTCCTCGGGGGTCACCACTTCGACGCTCATGACGGGCTCTAAGAGCACGGGGCTCGCGAGGCGCGTGGCTTTCTTAATGGCGAGCGAACCCGCGATTTTAAAGGCCATCTCTGAAGAGTCCACGTCGTGGTAGCTACCAAAAGTGAGGCGCACGCGCAGGTCCACCATGGGGTATCCCGCCAGCACGCCCGAGGTCAGGCTCTCGGTAATTCCCTGATTGACCGGCCCGATGTACTCCTTGGGGATCACGCCGCCGCTGATCTCGTCGAGGAACTCATATCCTCCGCCGGGCCCGGTGGGCTCGACGCTGATGACGACGTGTCCGTATTGGCCCTTGCCACCGGTCTGGCGCACGTACTTCTCTTCGACCTTTACGACGGTCTTGCGAATTGTCTCGCGATACGCCACCTGGGGCTTACCCACGTTGGCGTCCACGCTGAACTCGCGCAGCATGCGATCGACCAGCACCTCGAGGTGCAGCTCGCCCATGCCCGAGATCACCGTCTGGCCGGTCTCTTGGTCGGTGCGCACGCGGAACGTCGGGTCCTCTTCGGACAGCGCGTAGAGCGCCTTGCCCAACTTCTCCTGGTCGGCCTTGGTCTTGGGCTCGACGGCTACGTGAATCACCGGCTCGGGGAACGTGAGGGTCTCGAGCTGGATCGGCTGGCCCGGGTCACAGAGCGTGTCGCCGGTCGTGACCTGCTTGAGGCCCACGGCGGCCACGATGTCGCCGGTGCGAATGGTGTCGAGGTCTTCGCGGTTGTTGGCGTGCATCAGCAGCAAGCGGCCGAGGCGCTCCTTGCGCGATCCCTTGGTGGTGTTGATCACGGTGTCGCCCTTGTCGAGGGTGCCCGAGTAGACGCGCAGGTACGTGAGCTTGCCGACGTAGGGGTCGGTCATGATCTTGAAGGCCAGCGCGCTGAAGGGCTCGGCGTCGTCGGCCTTGCGCTCGAGGTGCTCGTCTTCCTTGCCCGGCCTGGTGCCCTGGGTGGGGGGCAAGTCGATGGGGCTGGGCAAGAAGTCCACCACGGCGTCGAGCATGGGCTGGACGCCCTTGTTTTTGAAGGCGGAACCATTGAGGATCGGCACGCAGTGGTTCTCTAAGGTGCCCTCGCGCAGCGCGCGGCGGATGTCGCTGGGGCTCACCTCTTCGTCGCCCAGCACCTTTTCCATTAGATGGTCGTCGAAGGTCGTCAGCACATCGAGGAGTTTGGCGTGGTACTCAGCGGCCTGGGCGGCGAACTCCTCGGGAATGTCGACCACCTCGAGCTTTTCGCCCAGGTCGTCGTGGTAGATCGTCGCCTTCATGGTGGTGAGGTCGATGATGCCGCGGTAGTTGCCCTCAGAGCCCACGGGCAGCTGAATGACGGCGGGCACGCAGTTGAGGCGGTCTGCGATCATGTCCACGCAGCGAAAGAAGTCCGCGCCGAGGCGGTCCATCTTGTTGACGAAGCAGATGCGCGGCACGTTGTACTTATTGGCCTGGCGCCAGACGGTCTCGGTCTGGGGCTCCACGCCGGCCACCGCGTCAAAGACCGCGACGGCACCGTCAAGCACGCGCAAGGAGCGCTCGACTTCGACGGTGAAGTCGACGTGGCCGGGGGTGTCGATGATGTTGATGCGATTGCCGTTCCAGTAGCAGGTGGTGGCGGCGGAGGTGATGGTGATGCCGCGCTCTTGCTCCTGGGCCATCCAGTCCATGGTCGCCGCGCCCTCGTGAACCTCACCGATCTTGTAGTTCTTGCCGGTGTAGAACAAGATGCGCTCGGTGGTGGTCGTTTTGCCCGCGTCGATGTGGGCCATGATGCCGATGTTGCGAACCTTGTCCAGGGGGTATTCGCGTGCAGTCATTTCTTCGTACTAACTCTCTGTCGTTACCAGCGGTAGTGGGCGAAGGCCTTGTTGGACTCGGCCATCTTGGCCACGTCCTCGCGGCGCTTTACCGCCGCGCCCACGCCATTGCTGGCGTCAATAATCTCGTTGGCCAGGCGGTCGGCCATGGTCTTTTCGCGGCGCTTCTTGGCGAAATCGGTTAGCCATCTTATGGCGAGCGTCGTCGAACGACGCGGGCGCACCTCAACGGGCACCTGATACGTAGTGCCGCCCACGCGGCGCGAGCGCACCTCGAGTTCGGGACGGACGTTCTCCAGGGCGCGCTTTAAGGTGGCGACGGGGTCCCCCCCGGTCTTCTGCTCGACCTGCTCGAGGGCGGTGTAGACGATGCGCTCGGCGATGGTGCGCTTGCCGCGCTCGAGAATCTTGTTGGTCACCTGGGTGACCAGGACCGACTTGTAGATCGGGTCGACCGGGATCTCTCGGCGAACGGCGGGGCCTTTGCGAGGCATTATTTCTCCCTCTTGGCGCCGTAGCGGCTACGGGCCTGCTTGCGGTCGCGAACGCCCGAGGTGTCGAGTGCGCCGCGGATGATCTTGTAACGCACGCCCGGCAGGTCCTTCACACGCCCGCCGCGCACCAGGACAATCGAGTGCTCTTGGAGGTTGTGGCCGACGCCCGGGATGTAGGCCGTGACCTCCACGCCCGAGGTGAGGCGCACGCGGGCCACCTTGCGCAGTGCGGAGTTGGGCTTCTTGGGCGTGACGGTGTGCACGCGGGTGCACACACCCCGGCGCTGGGGAGCCCCCTTGAGGGCCGGAGTCTTCGTCTTCGAAATCTTGTCCTGTCGGCCCTTTCGGACCAACTGTGCGATGGTGGGCACGCGGAACCTCTCTCAATGCGACTGTGGTAGGTGAAACTCGGGAGCGCCCTTAAACGGCCAGAGCGCGGACTGTCAATCTTACGACACCCGGGGGCTTGGGGGCAAGCCCGGCCCGTTGCGCAGCGGCCTTTGGAGCGTTCTCCAGCGTACCGGTGCATGAGGTTCACCCGTTCGCTGGCGCGGTGAGCCGCACGAGGGCAAGAGAGTCCGCACCGCCGCACGGGACCGGGCCGGAAATTCGAAACGCCGCGTCACCGTCGCCGTGACGACAGTGACGCGGCGTTTCCTTAGAGCGCTTGACCGCCGAGCTGATCCTCGGGGTGGCCGCCGTCGTCCTCGGGCAGCGCCGACTCGTCGTAGGTGGCCGTTCCGATGTTCTGGAAGGCCGACAGGTCTGCACTGAAGGAGTCGTCGCTGGTGAGTTCGCCGAGCAGGCTCGCCAGGTCCAGGTCGTCGTCGCTGACTTGGGCCCAGGCGGGCAGTAGTTCGGCGTCGGGCATGTCCAGGCGCAGTTCGCGCTGGTTGTAGTACTCCAGACCCGAACCGGCGGGGATCAACTTGCCGATGATGATGTTTTCCTTCAGGCCCACCAGGTTGTCGCGCTTGCCTTCAATGGCGGCTTCGGTGAGCACGCGCGTCGTCTCCTGGAAGGAGGCGGCGCTCAGCCACGAGTCGGTCGCCAGCGACGCCTTGGTGATGCCCATCAGCTGGGCGCGACCGTCGGCTCCCTCGCGGCTGTTGGCCTCGAGGTCGTCGTTGGTGTCGTTAAAGAGCTTCACGTCCACCAGCGCACCCGGCAACCAGTGTGAACTACCGGCGTCCACGATCTGGACGCGACGCGTCATTTGGCGCACGATCAACTCAATGTGCTTGTCGTGAATCGACACACCCTGGTCGCGGTAGACGTTCTGGACCTCTTCGACCAAGTACTGCTGGGTTTCGCGCGTCCCGCGGAACTTCATCATCAACTTGGGATCGAGGGGGCCGTCATGCAGGGGCGTGCCGACTTCGACTTCCTGGCCGTCTTCGATAAGGAGGTGGCGGGCGATCGAGATCGACTCTTCTTGGATCTGGCCCTCGTCGCCGACAATCGTGACCTTGCGCTCGCGACCGATGAGCTCCACGCGCACCGAGCCCGAGAACTCAGCCACCGCCGCAGCGCCCTTGGGCGTGCGGGCTTCGAAGAGCTCGACCACGCGCGGCAAGCCGTGGGTGATGTCGCTCTCGGTCACCCCACCAGAGTGGAAGGTGCGCATGGTGAGCTGGGTACCCGGCTCGCCGATGGACTGCGCCGCAATCACGCCCACCGCCTCGCCCAACTCAACGAGCTGGTGGGTGGCGAGTGAGAGCCCGTAGCAGGCCGCGCATACGCCCTGGACGGCGTCACAGGTGAGCGTGGTGCGCACGCGCACGCGCGTCACTCCGGCGTCGACGCGCAAACGCTCGACGTCGTCCATGAGCAACATGGTGCCCGACGTGAGCACGGAGCCGTCACTGAAGGTGACGTCCTCGGCCACCACGCGTCCCCAGAGTTTGGTCTCTAGGTGCGCGCGCTGAGCGCGGGTGTCGGGAGCGACGTGCTCGATCCACATGCCCCGGGTCGTCGCGCAGTCGAACTCCTTGACGATCAATTCCTGGGCCACGTCGACGAGGCGGCGCGTGAGATACCCCGAGTCCGCAGTGCGCAACGCGGTGTCACCCAGACCCTTGCGGGTGCCGTGGGTGGAGATGAAGTACTCGAGCACCGAGAGGCCCTCGCGGAAGGAGGACTTGATCGGGCGAGGAATCATCTCACCGCGCGGGTTGGACACCAGGCCCTTCATCGCGGCGATCTGGCGGATCTGCTGAGAGTTACCGCGCGCCCCCGAGTCGACCATCTGGCGGATCGGGTTGGCCAGGACGGAGTTCATCAAGCGATCGGTGGCGTCACCGACTTCTTTGTTCGCGTTGGTCCAGATCTCGATCTCCTGCTGGCGGCGCTCGTCGTCAACGATGACGCCGCGCCGGTAGTTGGTCTCGACCTTGGCTGCCTGCTCCTCGTACTTATTGAGGATCGCCGCCTTCTCGGGAGTCGTAATGACGTCCTCGATGGAGATGGTGAGCCCCGACTTGGTGGCGAAGCGGAATCCCAATGACTTAATGGCGTCAAGAGACTCGGCTACTTCCTGGCGGTTGTAGTCGCGCGAGATCTCTTCAACGATCGCCCCGATCGGCGTGGCGTTCTTGCCGATGACCTCATTGACGTAGCGGAATCCAAAGGGCAGCGCCTCGTTGAACAAGACCCGCCCGGGAGTAGTGACCAACGAGCGGCCGGCGCCCGTTACCTCAATCCCCGCAGACTCCAAACGCGTGTCCAACGAGGAACCCTCGAGGGGGCGGATCTCGATGGGCGCGAGCAGGCCCACCAACTGGTCGGCCACCGCGTTCTCGATCTCGTAGACGTGGCGATACACCTTGGGGTGTTCGACCTTCTCGTCAGCCGCCAGCGTCAGGTAGTAGGCGCCGTAGACCATGTCCTGGGCGGGCTCGGTGATGGGTCGACCGGTCGCCGGGGTGAAGATGTTGTTGGTCGAGAGCATCAAGATGCGCGCCTCGGCCTGGGACTCCGCCGAAAGCGGCACGTGCACGGCCATCTGGTCGCCGTCAAAGTCTGCGTTGAAGGCCTTGCACACCAGCGGGTGAATCTGAATGGCCTTGCCGTCCACCAAGATCGGCTCGAAGGCTTGGATTCCCAGGCGGTGCAGCGTGGGCGCGCGGTTCAAAAGAACGGGGTGCTCGCGGATGACCTCTTCGAGGACGTCCCAGACCACGGTCTTGCGACGCTCGACCATGCGCTTGGCGCTCTTGATGTTCTGGGCGACCTGGGTCTCGATCAGGCGCTTCATGACGAAGGGCTTGAAGAGCTCGAGGGCCATCATCTTGGGCAGGCCGCACTGGTGCAGCTTGAGCTGAGGTCCGACCACGATGACCGAGCGGCCCGAGTAGTCCACGCGCTTGCCGAGCAGGTTCTGGCGGAACCGACCCTGCTTGCCCTTGAGCATGTCCGAGAGGCTCTTGAGGGGACGACCGCTCTGTCCGGCCACCGGACGGCCGCGCCGCCCGTTGTCGAAGAGGGCGTCGACGGCCTCTTGGAGCATGCGCTTTTCGTTGTTCACGATGATGTCGGGAGCGCCCAGGTCCAAGAGCCGCTTCAGGCGGTTGTTGCGGTTGATCACGCGACGGTACAGATCGTTCAGGTCCGAGGTCGCAAAGCGCCCGCCGTCGAGTTGCACCATGGGGCGCAGGTCCGGGGGGATGACCGGCACGGCCTCGAGGATCATCGCGCGCGGGTCGTTCAGGCGGTGTCCGTGCTCGTCGCGGCGGTTAAAGGACTGCACGATCGCCAAGCGCTTCAAGAACTTGGCGTGGCGCTGGGCCGAGAGCGGCTTGCGGCCGTCCTTGGCGTCGATCATCTCGCGCATGGTCTTTTCCTCTTGGTCGAGGTCCATGCGGTCAATCAGTTGGAGGATCGCGTCGGCACCCATGCCGCCTTCGAAGTACTCGCCGTAGCGAAAGTCCATCTCGCGATAGAGCACTTCGTCTTCGATGATCGCCCGGCTGTGCAGGCTCTCGAAGGTGTCGAAGGCGCGATTCGCGAGGTCGCGCTCTTCGCTGAAGCGCGCGCGCACGACGTCGAGTTCCTTTTCGGTGCTGCGCTGGAGGGCGCGGATCTCGGACTCCTTGGCGCCGTCGGCCTCGAGCTTGGCGGCCCGGGCTTCGATCTCTTTGAGCTTGTTCTCCACGGCCTTGGCCTCGCGCTCGGCGATCTCGAGAATCTCGTCTTGAAGTCCGACGCGCAGTTCGCTGAGGTCGTCGTGGCGACGGGCTTCGTCCACGTAGGTGACCATGTGGGCGGCGAAGTAGATGACCTTTTCGAGCTGCTTGGCCTTGAGCTCCTCTTTGGGCAGGGTGCCCATGAGCAGGTAGGCCAGCCAACTGCGCGTGCCGCGCAGGTACCAGATGTGCACCACCGGAGCCGAGAGGGCGATGTGACCCATGCGCTCGCGGCGCACCTTGTCACTCGTGACCTCCACGCCGCAGCGCTCACAGACGATGCCCTTAAAGCGAACGCGCTTGTACTTACCGCACGCGCACTCCCAGGCCTTCTGAGGTCCAAAAATCTTCTCGCAGAACAGCCCGTCCTTCTCGGGACGCAACGTGCGGTAGTTGATCGTCTCGGGCTTCTTTACTTCGCCCGAGGACCACGAACGGATGTTCTGGGCCGTGGCGAGGCCAATAGAGATCTCGTCGAACTGATTCACGTCGAGTGGGCTCATGACAACTTCCTTTCGGCGGCGCGGCGGGCGTCTTCTTCGTCACTGCCGCGCTCGGGACGACTGATGTCGATGCCGAGTTCGCGCGTGACCGAGAAGAAGTCCTCCTCGGTGTCCGCCAGATCAACGTGGGCGCCGACCTTGTCGCGCACTTCCACGTTCAAACAGAGCGACTGCATTTCCTTGATGAGGACCTTGAACGACTCGGGAATCCCCGGCTCGGGCAGGTTCTGGCCCTTGACGATCGATTCGTAGGCGCGCTCGCGCCCCTTCATGTCGTCGGACTTGACGGTGAGCAACTCCTGGAGGGCGTAGGCCGCGCCGTACGCCTCTAGAGCCCACACTTCCATCTCACCGAAGCGCTGGCCGCCGAACTGGGCCTTGCCGCCCAGGGGCTGGGCCGTGATCATCGAGTACGGGCCGGTCGAGCGGGCGTGGATCTTGTCATCCACCATGTGGGCGAGCTTCAAGATGTAGGCGTAGCCCACCGAGATCGGATTGTCGTAGGCCTCGCCGGTGCGGCCGTTAAAGAGCGTGACCTTGCCGTTGTTGTCCCCGGCCAGCATGCGCTTGCCGTTTTGACCGTCGATGTTGAGAGTCTCGAAGGTCTGCTGGATGGTCGGCTTGTCCTTGGCGCGTTCGGTCTCGTCCCAGTGGGCCCCGTCAAAGGACGGGGTCGCCACGTAGACGGCCGGCTCGGTGCGCGGACGGGTCTTGCGGTACGGGCGCGTCGCGGGGTTCTTTTGGTCGTCGTGGCCCGAGGTGCCCACCGAGGCGTTTACCTCGATGCCCGACCAGCCGTGTCGCGCGGCGTAGCCGAGGTGGCTTTCGAGAACCTGGCCCACGTTCATGCGGCTCGGTACACCCAGCGGGCTCAAGATGATGTCGATGGGCGTGCCGTCTTCGAGGAACGGCATGTCCTCTTCGGGCAGGATCTTCGAGATGACGCCCTTGTTGCCGTGACGTCCGGCGAGTTTGTCGCCCTCGGAGATTTTGCGCTTCTGGGCCACGTAGACCTTGACCAGCTGGTTCACGCCGGGCTGCATCTCGTGGTCCTCGTCGCGGCTGTAGACCTTGACGTCGATCACCTTGCCGGACTCACCGTGGGGAACCTTGAGTGAGGTGTCGCGCACTTCGCGCGCCTTCTCACCAAAGATCGCGCGCAGCAGGCGCTCCTCGGGGCTCTGCTCGGTCTCGCCCTTGGGAGTGACCTTGCCCACCAGGATGTCGCCGGGCTCGACCTCGGCGCCGATGCGCACGATGCCCAGGTCGTCGAGGTCCGCCAGGATGTCGTCGGGCAGGTTCGGGATGTCGCGGGTGATCTCTTCGGCGCCGAGCTTGGTGTCGCGCGCGTCGATCTCGTACTCCTTGACGTGGATGGAGGTCAAGACGTCGTCGCGCACCAGGCGCTCGTTCAGGATGATCGCGTCTTCGTAGTTATAGCCCTCCCAGGGCATGTAGGCGACGAGCAAGTTCTTGCCCAGCGCCAACTCACCGTTGCTCGTGCTTGTTCCGTCAGCGAGCAGGTCGCCCTCGGCCACCGTCTCGCCCCCAAAAACCAGAGGCTTTTGGTTGATCGACGTGTCCTGGTTGGAACGGCGGAACTTGTTGAGGTTGTAGGTCTTGCGGCCAAAGGGCTTGCCGTAGCGGTCCACGGCGTCCTTCTCGTACTCGACCACGATGCGGTCACCCGAGACGGACTTGACCACCCCGGAGCCCTCCGCGATCAACACATCACCCGAGTCGAGCGCGGCGCGCGCCTCCATGCCGGTGCCGACGAAGGGCGCTTCGGGCATGACGAGGGGCACGGCCTGCTTTTGCATGTTGGCGCCCATCAAGGCGCGCTGGGCGTCGTCGTGCTCGACGAAGGGGATGAGCGAGGTCGCAACCGAGATGATCTGCTTGGTCGAGACGTCCATGAGCTCGACCTCGTCAGGCTTGACGAAGTCGATCTCAGAGGTCGTGGAGGACGACTTGTTCGATGATCCCACGCGTAGACCCGTGCCGACCGGTCCGCGGCGAACGAGCACGCGCTCAGAGTTGATCCGGCCGTTCTCGTCGACTTCGGTGTTGGCCTGGGCGATGACGTAGCGCTCTTCTTCGTCGGCGGTGAAGTACTTGATCTCGCCGGTCACCGTGCCGCCGGTGACGACGCGGTAGGGGGTCTCGATGAAGCCGTACTCGTTGATGCGCGCGTACGTGGCCAGATAGCCGATGAGTCCGACGTTCGGGCCCTCGGGAGTCTCAATGGGACACATGCGCCCGTAGTGCGAGGAGTGCACGTCGCGCACTTCGAGGCCCGCGCGCTCGCGCGAGAGTCCGCCCGGTCCCAGAGCCGACAGGCGCCGCTTGTGGGTTAGACCCGACAGCGGGTTGTTCTGGTCCATGAACTGGCTCAACTGGGAGGTCGCGAAGAACTCCTTGATGGCCGACATCACGGGACGGATGTTGATGAGCGTCTGGGGCGCGATGGCCTCGACGTCTTGGGTGTTCATGCGCTCGCGCACCACGCGCTCCATGCGCGACAAACCCGTGCGCAGGGCGTTTTGGATCAACTCGCCCACGCTGCGAATGCGGCGATTCGCGAAGTGATCTTGGTCGTCGATGTGGTACGTGGTCTCCTTGGCGGTGCGATCGCGCGCCAAGTTGAGCAGATAGGTCGCGGTCGCGAGGACCTCGGCCTTGGAGAGCACGTGCAGCGAGTCGCTCGGGCGCTCGAGCAGGTCGCCGAAGAGCTCGAGGTTCTTTTGCACCTCGGTACCGAGCTTGCGGTCGAGTTTGTAGCGGCCCACGCGACTGAGGTCGTAGCGCTTCTCGGAGAAGAACGCGCCTTCGAAGTACTGGCGCGCGGCCTCCACCGTTTGCACCTCGCCCGGACGCGCGCGACGATAGATCTCGAGCCAGGCCGTCTCTTGGGAGGCGCGCACGAAGTTCTCGGGCGAGTCTTCGAGGTTGAACTTCTCCATGTGCTTGGCGATCTCGACGTGGGCCTTCTTCCAGTCCACGTGGAACTGGTCCTCTAAGAAGTCGAAGTGGGCGACGAACTTCTCGAAGAACTTCTCGTCCATCGAAGTGTCCAAGGCGCGCAGCAGGGTGAAGATCGAGATACGGCGCTTGCGCGCGATGCGCGCGCCGGCGTTGGCCGACTTGTTCTTCTTCTCTTCTAAGTCGACCTGGAGCCACTCGCCCCGACTGGGGTGGATGGTGCCTTCAAAGGCCACCTTCTCGTCCTTGCCGGGCTGAAACAACACACCGGGCGAACGCACGAGCTGGCTCACTACCACGCGCTCGGTGCCGTTGATGATGAAGGTCCCCTGCTCGGTCATGATCGGGAAGTCGCCCATGAAGACCGTTTGTTCTTTGATCTCTCCGGTTTCAGAGTTGAGGAAACGCGCGCGCACGAAGATCGGCTGGGAGTAGGTGGTGGCGCGCTGTCGGCACTCTTCCACGGTGAATTTGGGCGGACTCTTTAGATCCGCGTCGTCGGGGTCGAACTCGAGTTCGAGCGACAGGCGACCCGTGAAGTCGGTGATGGGTGAGATGGCCTCGAAAGCTTCGCGCAGGCCCTGCTTCATAAAAAGATCGAAACTGTCGCGCTGAATTTCCAGCAGGTTCGGCAGCGGGTGAGCCTCACCCAGGGCCGAGAAGTTAAAGCGCTCCGGGCTAATGGACCGAGACGTCAACGGTCATCCTCCGTGTTGAGTGGGTGGCTGAAACTACGCGCCGGGTTTGAGCACAAAACAGCGTCAAGAGATGACGAAGTAGAGGGCAGGAACACGGTCTTACAACTCTAGTGGCTCTGCCAGAGAACGTGCAACAGACGCTCCTCACATGAGAAACGCGGCCGCCGCAGCGGTTGCGCTTACGTTAGGCAGATTTAGCGCCGCGGTCAAGTACAGGCGCCTATCAGGGCATTCCCGGCCGGCTAACCGGCCGGGAGCCCTTGATGGTGAACTACTTGAGTTCGACGGTGGCGCCGGCAGCTTCGAGGGCCGCCTTGGCCTTGTCGGCGTCGGCCTTCGAGACGTTCTCTAGCACTGGCTTGGGCGCGCCGTCGACGAGGTCCTTGGCTTCCTTTAGGCCCAGGCTGGTCAGTGCGCGCACTTCCTTGATGACCTGGATCTTCTTGTCGCCGCCGCTCGTCAAAATGACGTCGAAGTTGCTCTTCTCTTCGGCCTCTTCGGCCGCGTCACCGCCGCCGCCGGCGGCCGGAGCCGCCGCCACCGCCGCAGGAGCGGCCGCAGTCACGCCGAACTTCTCCTCGAACTCTTTTAAGAGCTCGCTCAACTCGATCACGGACAGGTCCGCGATGCCGTCGAGAATCTGCTCCTTGGTCAACGTTGCCATGGTGATTCCTTTCTTTTCCTTAAATCGTGGGACTATTCGGCCGGTTCGGCGGCGGCGTCACTGGACACCTCTGGGGCATCGGACTCGGCCGCGGGGGTCTCGTCTGCGACGGGTGTGGCATCGTCCTCGCTCGCTGGCGAACCAGCTTGCTCGGCGTCGGCCGGAGTCTCGGCAACCGTCTCGTCCGCACTGGTGCTGGTGGCGCGAGTTCCGCCCTTGGAATCGAGCAGAGCCGACAGGCCGTAGGCGAAGTTCTGCGGGAGGGCCTTTAAGAGACCGGCCATCGTGGTCAGGGGCGAGGCCAGCAGACCGGCGAAGCGCGCGAGAAGAACGTCACGACTCGGCAGATCGGCGAGCGCGGTGAGTTCCTTGACCGAGAGCGCCTTGCCGTCGAGCACTCCGCCCTTGAGCACCAATGTCGGGGTGGCTTTAGCGAAGTCGCGCAGGGCCTTAGCCACGGCCGATACGTCGCCGTTGACAAAAGCGATGGCCGTGGGGCCCCCTAAGAACTCGTCGAGGGGCGCAACGGGCGTGCCGGCGATAGCGCGGCGCACCAGGGTGTTCTTAAAGACTTTGTAGTCGGCGTCGAGCGCGCGCAACTGGCGGCGCAGGGCGGAGATCTGAGCCACGGTCATGCCGCGGTACTCGGTCACGACGGCGGTGGAAGTTGTCTCCACCTTGGCCTTTAGTTCGTCAACAGTGGCGACCTTGGCGGTACGTACCTCGTTCATCGCAACTCCTTCGCCGGATGCCGCCCGGAAACGGGCCCAAGACATCAACAGCGAACGAGTTTCCAGAGAAACTCGAACTCCCTCGTCAGGCGGACTTAGGTCCCTTAGGCACTCGCGTGCACCGGATGTCTTCGGCGTTCTATTCGATCTGTGGCACGAACATCGTGCGCGTTACATCGTAGTGGGCCCCTTAGGGCCCGTCAAAAGCTAGGCGGTCGCCATCTCCTCGACCTCGCGGGTGCGGGCCGGATCGATCTTGACGCCGGGTCCCATCGTGGAAGAGACCGTCACGCTCAAGAGATAGCGGCCCTTGGCACTCGAGGGCTTCACGCGCACCAGCTCGTCGATGACGGCCTGGACGTTACGCACGAGGTCGTCGCGAGAGAAGCTGACCTTGCCCACGCGCAGCTGGACGTTGCCGATCTTGTCGGTGCGGTACTCCACGCGCCCGCCCTTGAACTCGGCCACCGCCTTGGCGACGTCCATGGTGACCGTGCCGGTCTTGGGGTTGGGCATGAGCCCGCGCGGGCCGAGCACGCGCCCGAGCCCGCCGACCTGGCCCATGAGGTCTGGGGTGGCAATGGCGACATCGAAGTCGAGGAATCCTCCGGCCACTTTGGCCACCAGGTCCTCCGCTCCGACTTCGTCGGCACCCGCGTCCCGCGCCGCCTGGGCGGCCTCGCCCGCGGCAAAGACCGCCACGCGATTGGTCTTGCCGGTGCCCGCGGGCAGCGAGAGCGTGCCGCGGACAATCTGTTCGGCCTTGCGCGGGTCTACTCCGAGGCGCACCGCCAGTTCGACCGTCTCGTCGAACTTCGCGCTCGAAAGCTCTTTTACCTTCTCGAGGGCCTCGGGTACTCCCAAGAGCTCCTCGCGGTCCACCTGGCCCAGCGCGTTGCGATAGTTCTTACCGTGCTTCATGATTCTCCTAGCCCGCGACCTTGATACCCATCGAGCGCGCGGTGCCAGCCACCTGAAGCTTGGCCATCTCGACGTCCTCGGTGTTGAGGTCCTTAAGTTTGGTCTTCGCGATCTCTTCGACCTGATCCATGGTCACGCTCGCCACGGTCTCGCGGCCGGCTAGATGCGCACCCTTGGCGATGCCTGCGGCCTGGCGCAGCAGCACCGGCGTCGGCGGAGTCTTCAGGATGAAGGTGAATGTGCGGTCGTCGAAGATCGAGATCTCCACCGGGATCACCGTGCCGCGCATCGATTCGGTGGCGGCGTTGTACTGCTTGCAGAACTCCATCGTCTGGACGCCGTGGGGCCCCAGGGCGGTGCCCACGGGAGGGGCGGGGGTGGCGCCGCCCGCCTCAAGCTGGATCTTGACGATCGCGACAACGTTCTTGGCCATGGCCTTCTCCCTACCTTCGTTCTAGAGCTTCGTGACCTGGGTGAAGTCCAGCTCCACCGGGGTCTCGCGTCCGAATATGTCGACCAGAACCTTGACCTTGAGCTGGTCCTCGTTGATCTCGGCCACGTGGCCCGAGAACGTCGCGAAGGGGCCGCTCTTGATCTGGACCGTGTCGTTGACCTCGAACTCGTGAGTGGGCATGCGCCGCTTGGCCACCGGAGCCTCCACGCCTTCGACGTGGGGACGAATGATGTTGTCCACTTCGCGCCGCGTGAGTGCGGTGGGCTTGGTCTTCTCGGCGCCCACAAAGCCGGTCACTCCGGGCGTCGATCCGATGACGTAGAAGATCTCGGGGTCCGGCTCGCAGCGGATGAGCAAGTAGCTCGGGAACATTCGCTTCGAGACCGTGACCTTCTTACCCGACTTGAACTCGGTGACGTCCTCTTCGGGCAGGTAGATCTCGTAGATGGACTCGCTCAGCTCGCGGCTCTTGATGATGTTGTTGAGCGCACCGATGACCTTCTGCTCGTGTCCGGCAAACGTGTGCACGATGTACCAGCGCCCCGGGCGGTCAAAGGCGCTCTCGACGACGGGCTCCTCGTCCTCGTCGAGAATCGTGACGTCCAGGATCTCCTCGTCCGGGCTCTCCTCGGTGGGGGTGTGAAATTCCAGGTCGCTCATCGAATGCCTACTTTGTGAAGAGGAACGCCACGAAGTGCGAGCAGGCCACGCCGAGGCCGAAGATCAGTGCCGTCATAAAGACCAAGACGAAAAAGACGATCGAGGTGTAGTTGAGGACCTCGGGCCGAGTGGGCCAGGACACTTGACGCATCTCCTGGCGGACCTGACTGAAGAACTCACCGGGCGTGGCGCGATCGCTGCGGCGCCGCTGGACGTCCTCGGCTGAGGTACGACGAGAGGTCGGGGCGCCGTCGGCACCCACCTGACCCTGTCGCTGCATTAAACGCTTTTGTTCGCGATTCACCGTTTACTCTTCTTCGTACTTCGTTGTTTCCTCGAAATCCAACTTCGAGCAGGGCAGGAGGGACTCGAACCCCCAACCACCGGTTTTGGAGACCGGTGCTCTACCAATTGAGCCACTGCCCTATGGCGGCGCAACCCGAAACAGACCGCGCCCCCAGGGACGTCAATCCTACCACCACCGCCGAAACGAACATCCGGCGCGTTAGCGCGTCTCCTTATGGGTGGTGTGCTTTCGCTCCCACTGGCAGTACTTCTTCATCTCAATGCGCTCGCGGTCATTGATCTTGTTCTTCGTGGTGATGTAGTTGCGGCGCTTGCAGCCCTCACAGGCCAGGGTGACCTGCACGCGCTTTTCGTTCTTAGCCATTGTGTTCTCCTTGGTACGACTGTTCTTCAGCCTGGTAGCGGCGGCGGGACTCGAACCCGCGACAACACGATTATGAGCCGTGTGCTCTGACCACCTGAGCTACGCCGCCTGGCGAGCCCTCTGTCGGGATTGAACCGACGACCCCTTCCTTACCATGGAAGTGCTCTACCACTGAGCTAAGAGGGCGCTGACGACAGTAAAAGTCGCGAAGAAAAAGTGTAGTGCCTCTCACTCCGGCATTCCAACGCCCAGCACTACCCTGGACCCCTATGAGAACCCGACTGGTGGAGTTAGACGACGCCAGCGCGCTCATGAATATCCTCAATCCCGAGGTGATCGAGACCGAGATCTCCTTCGACCTCGTGCCACGCACGCTCCTCGAACAGCGCGAGTGGATTCATCAGCACCGCGGGGCCCACATCTGCCTGGTGGCGGTCAACACCGACGACCAGGTCGGCGAAACCGGCGCGTTTGGTGAGCGGATCGTGGGCTTCGCCTCGGTGTCGCCGTTTCGCGAGCGCCCGGCCTACCTCACCACGGTCGAGAACTCGATCTACGTGCACCGCGCCGCCCGGGGACGCGGGGTGGGCGAAGTTTTGTTGAACGACCTGATCACCGCGGCTCGGACCTCTGGTTTTCACTCAATCATCGCGCGCATCGTTGGCGAGAATGCCGGTTCGATTCGTCTACACGAAAAGTGCGGTTTCACCCTCGTCGGCACCGAGATCGAAGTAGGTCGCAAGCACCTGCGCTGGCTCGACGTGGTGGAGTACCAGTACGTCGTGCGCGACGAGCTTCCCTAGGTCGCAACCTCGGGCGACACCGGAGAGGCGGACATCGCCACCCCGGGGCTCAGAACCGGCGCGGTCCCGGGCTCTGCGGCCACCACCAGTGGCTGACTCGAAAGGTCATCGGCGGGAGCAATTTCACCTTCGGGCCACGACCACTGGGTCCAGCTACCCATGGGCGCGATAAGGACTCCGCCCAGTATCGCCATGGCGAGCGCGATCAACAGCGGATTGGAGTGCACCAGCCCGCCGAGGAGCTGTCGGCCTCCGGGCAGGCCGATGAAAGGTCCCACGATGGAAAGCAGCAGGAGCCAAAAGTGCTCGCGCCCCTGGTAACTCGCGGCCAGAACCACCAACCCCCACGCCAAGTACCACGGCTGGACGACGGGTCCCAGGATGACGAACAGCAACAAGGCGACACCCAGTGAGCGGATCCATCCCCGCTCCGGGGAGCGCCACAGTAGCCAGAGCGTCAGTGCGGCCGCCAGCACGACCCCGAGGAAGCGGGTCACCGAGAGCACCGAAGCCAGTTGCACGCCATGGGCTCCCAGGGCGTGAACAGTGTTCGTGATTGCCATACCCGCCCCCGTCGCGGGCGCGGCCCAGGAGCGGACCGTGCCGTTGGACATCAGGTTCTTCATCCAGCCGATCCCGAAGCCCGCCATGAGCGTCGTCACGCCCAGCACCGCGACCGCGACCACGCCGCCGACGGCGAAGGGCTTGATCCGCTCTTTGAGCGTCGCATGAGGGGGCGCCCAGTTCCAAGCGACGAAGGCCAGCCCGATCGCGGCGGGAGCTTTAATTGCGGTCGCCGCCGCGACGAAGAACAGCGCCCACACCGGATGTCGCTGCACCGCGAGGGCCAATCCAATCACCAAGAAACCGGTCATGATCGCGTCGTTGTGCGCGCCCCCGATCAAGGTGAGCAGCACCAAGGGATTCATCGCCGAGAGCACGAAGGCCTCGCCGGGATCGCGCTTGAGCCCGCGCGCCAGCATCGCGGCGCCGTATCCGATCATCGCGACCGCGAGGGCCTCGAGCAGGCGCAGTCCGACGACGGTCCAGAGCTGGCGCTGGCCACTCAGATGCACGATCGTGCTGTCGATGTAGAGAAAGAACGGCCCGTAGGGCGCGGGCGTGTTGCCCCAGAGTTTGTCGACCGCCGCCGTCCACGCGTTGGAACCATCCCCGAGGGTGTACGGGCCATACAAGTACGGGCTGATGTGCAGCGAGGTCATCTCGCCCTGGGCGGCGTAGCTAAAGACGTCGCGCGAGAACAGGGGCGGCGCGACCACCATGGGCGCCGCCCACATGGCAAAGATCCACCAGAGATTCCTAAGAGACGCTCCCCCGTGGAGTTTCAGTACCTCTGAGAGGCGCAACCACACGCGCATGAGCAGCAACAAACCGCCATAGACCAGCACCACCGAGAGGATGTAGCGCGTCTCGCTCGGAGTCCCGGTCGCGTTGACCGACGGTTCGCCAAAGAACCACGTCCCGGGCCAGTTGTACTTAAAGGGCGAGTTGGTAAAGGACGCTCCGGCCACAATGGCGGTCAGAGCGAGGAATCCCAGCACCGCGGGCTCCCAGAGGAAGCCCCAGCCTTCGAAGGGGCCCGGGGTGAAGCGGCCGAGGGGCGTGTAGCGACGCTCGAGGAGTTGGACGCCGGACTCGAAGCCCGTCGCGCCGCGTTCGTACGTTCTACGAACGCCGCTCGCCCACGAGTTCAGTCGACGCACGAATCTCCTTTCGCCACGCACGTGACACCGTACCGCTCACCCTGCATCGCCCGCGAGGGGGCGTGGCCAACCCAACGGGTTGGGCCATGGTGGGCCGGGAGGGATTTGAACCCCCGTAGGCTAAGCCGTCTGGTTTACAGCCAGATCCCATTGGCCACTCGGGCACCGACCCGCGAAGAAGCCTACTGGGTTGCTCGTGCCGGGCCCAAGTCGCCGCGACCTAGGACCGCTTGGTGGTCTTTACCGCGGTACCGTACGCGCAGATTTCGGTCCAGTTGTTGCCCATATCAGAGGTGTCAAAGCGAAAGGCGATGACCGCGTCGGCGCCCTTGGCCTGAGCTTCATCGGTCATGCGCTGCATCACCTCTTCGCGACTCGTGACCAGATTCGTCGTCATTCCCTTGAGCTCGCCGCCCACCAGAGACTTCAAGCCCGCCCCGATCTGCGATCCGATGTTGCGCGAGCGCACCGTGAGACCAAAGACCTCGCCGAGCACCTCGGTGATGTCGTAGCCCGGGACGTCGTTCATGGTGCTAACCAGCATGGTTCCTCCTTGATCGCTAGCGGCGACGTGCCGCCGCTGTTCAGACTAAATCGCCGACGCGCCGTGCCACGGCGCGAAAGGACAGGCTTAATATTTGGCCATGCCTACCTTTGATGTCGTCTCCGAAGTGGATCTCCAAGAAGTACGCAACGCCGTTGACCAGGCCAACCGCGAAGCAAGCAATCGCTTCGACTTCAAGGGAACCGAGGCCACCATCGAGTTCTCCGAGAAGGAGCTATCCCTGAGCGCGAGCACCGAAGACCGGCTGCGCGCGCTGTACTCGCTGCTCGAAGAAAAATTGGTCAAGCGCCAGGTCTCTCTCAAGACCCTGGACGCGGGCAAGATCGAAGAGGCGAGCCACAACAGCGCGCGCCAGAAGGTCGCCCTCAAGGCCGGCATCACCCAAGAGGTGGGCAAGCAGATAAACAAGATCATCAAGGAGATGGGCGTGAAGAGCCTCTCCTCCTCCATTCAGGGAGACCAGGTCCGCGTGAGCGCCAAGCAGCGCGACGACTTACAACGAGCCATACAGGCACTCAAGGAGTCCGACCTCGCGGTCCCCCTGCAGTTCACCAACTTCCGCGACTAGTCCGAGCGGCTACTCCTCGACGCGCGACTGCTCGTCGATCTCAACCATCGGCTCGACCTGGAAAATGCGGTTGAAGACGATCAACTTGAGCACCCAGAAGATCGCGAAGCACAGAAGATTCGCCCCATCGACGAGAGCGGTATTGGCCAGGTGCGACCAATGGTGCGCCTTGGTCTCGTTCTTGGCCCACCACGCCCCCAACTGGGAGAAGGCGATACCCATCACCGACAACGCGAGAAACGGCACCACCTCTTTGCGCACGTGGCTACGACCGCGCTTGCCCCACGTCCATCGCCGATTCAGGTTGTAGGCGGGCAACATTCCCACGACGTTGCCCGCGAGCGTCGCCCATATGGCGTCGTCAATGATGCGCAACCCGTAGAAGAAGCTCACGGCCGCCAGAGAGATGACGGTCGTGATGACCGACGCGGCGGCGTAGCGGATAAGGCGCTTTCCGTCAGGGGTGCGACTCCACGCGCGCAACTCCTGGGGGGTGTACTTCATCGCGGGCTCACCAGCGAGATCCGCGCAGCTACGCGGCGGTCTCTTCTTGTAGGGCCGCGTCGGCTCCGCGGTGACCGGGCGTGGCGACGTGGAAGATGCGATTAAAGACCATCAGTTTGAGGAGGAAGAAAATGGCGAAGCACACCACGTTCGTGCCCGCCACCAGCGCGGTGTTGTCGAGTCGACTCCAAGTGTGCGAATGAACCTCACTGCGCGCCCAGAAGGCGCCGAGTTGCGAGAAGGCGATGCCGAGAAAGGCCATGGCCCAGTAGGGAACGACCTCGTTGCGAAAGTGACTGCGACCACGCTTGCCCCAGGCCCACGCCCGGTTCCAGTAGTACGAGGGGATGACCGCCACGAGGTTTCCGCTCAGCGTCGCCCAGATCACGCCCGGAATGATTTTGAGCCCGTACATGATCGTGATCCATGCAAATGACAGGCCCGTGGTCACGACCGAACCGAGGAAGTAGCGGGTTAACTTCTTGCCCTGGGCCGTCTTCGTCCACGCCATGATCGTGCGGAAGCGAGCGCTCATTTCGACCAGCCTACCGGTCCACCCTCGGGGCCTCGTGCGAGCTAGATGCCACAATGGAACATGACCGACGCGCTGGACTTTCTTGTCCAACTCTTAGACCTCGAAACCATCGAAGTGAACGTCTATCGCGGCACGAACCCCAAAGAAGAGCGTCAGCGCACCTTCGGCGGTCAGGTAGCGGCCCAAGCCCTGATGGCGGCGGGTCGCACCGTCGAGGTGGGTCGGGTGCACTCGCTGCACTCCTACTTCTTGCGACCGGGCGACCCCACGACGCCCATTCTCTATGAGGTGGACCGGATTCGCGACGGCAAGAGCTTCACCACGCGCCGGGTGGTCGCGGTCCAGCACGGTCGGGCTATTTACAACATGCAGGCGAGTTTCCACACCGACGAGGTCAGCCTGGAACACCAGATCGCCATGCCCAGCGCGCCGGAACCCGAGACGCTGCGCTCGGTCTCAGAGATCGTGCGCGAGGACCCCAACTCGGCGCAGTGGTTTAATCACCCCCGCCCGATCGACCAGCGCTTCGTGGGCGCCGTGCCCTGGGACCCCCAGAGGAGTCGCGAACCTCGCGAACTTCTGTGGATCCGCGCGGACGGCACGCTGCCCGAGGACCCCCTGCTTCACGCGTGCGTCGTGGCGTACGCCAGCGACATGACTCTGATGGACGCGATCCTGCGGCCACACCCGATCAACTGGGAGGACGGCACCTTTATGGGGGCCAGCCTGGATCACTGCATGTGGTTTCACCACGACCTGCGCGCCGACGACTGGCTGCTCTACGAAGCCGAGTCGCCGATCGCTTTCGGCGGGCGGGGCCTCGCGCGGGGCTTCCTGTTTTCTCGCGACGGCGAACTCAAGGTCTCGATGGTCCAAGAAGGACTCACTCGATTGATCGCCCCTCGCGCCTAAAGGCGCTCGGACATCGGCACGAACTTACGCTCCTCGGCGCCGACGTAGAGCTGGCGCGGTCGAGCGATCTTCGAGCCTTGGCCGAGCTGCTCTTGGTAGTGGGCCAGCCACCCCGCCGTGCGGGGAATGGCAAAGAGCACCGTAAACATTTCGGTGGGAAAGCCCATCGCTTGGTAGATGAGCCCGGAATAGAAGTCCACGTTCGGGTAGAGCTTGCGTGAAATGAAGTACTCGTCTGAGAGCGCGACCTCTTCGAGTTTGAGCGCGATGTCGAGCAGGGGATTTTTGCCCGTCACGCTAAAGACCTGATCGGCGAGGTGCTTGACGATTTTGGCGCGCGGGTCGTATGTCTTGTACACCCGGTGACCAAACCCGTCGAGCAGCGTCTTCTTCTGGGACTTCACTTCGTCGACGAAGGACGCCACGTTGTCCATCGAGCCGATGCGCGTCAGCATCTTGATCACCGCCTCGTTGGCCCCGCCGTGAAGCGGGCCGTACAGCGCGGCGGTCGCCGCAGCGGCCGAGGAGTACGGGTCGGCGTGCGAGGACCCCGCAACGCGCATAGCGGTAGTGCCGCAGTTCTGCTCGTGGTCGGCGTGCAGGATGAAGAGAACGTCGAGGGCCTTGGTGAGGATGGGGTCGGCCTCGTAGCGGGGCTCCGCCACCTTCCACATCATCGAGAGGAAGTTCTGGGTGTAGGTCAATGAATTGTCGGGGTAGACGAAGGGCTGACCCACGCTGAAGCGGTGCGCGGCAGCGGCCAGGGTGGGCATCTTGGCGATCAGGCGCACGATCTGCTTTTGGAGGACCTCAGGATTCGTCAGATCCTTGGCTTCCTTGTAGTACGTCGAGAGCGCGGCGATCGCCGAAACGAGCATTCCCATGGGGTGCGCGTCGTAGTTGAAGCCTTCAAGGAAGCGTTTGCGAACGTTTTCGTGGATGAAGGTGTGATACGTAATCTCCTTCTCCCACGCGGCCGCCTGTTCGGCGTTGGGCAGTTCGCCGTGCAGCAAGAGGTACGCGACTTCGAGGTACGTGGACTCCTCGGCGAGCTGCTCGATCGGATATCCGCGATACCGCAAGATGCCCGCGTCGCCGTCGATGTAGGTGATTGCCGACTCGGTCAGCGCGGTCGTCATGAACCCGGGATCGTAGAACCAGATGCCGGGCAGCAATTTGGACCACTCGCTCGCGGCCACGCCACCGTCGACAATGGGAATTTCCCTGCTCTCACCGGTGCGATTGTCGGTCACCGTAATGGACTGCGTCACAGGTCCTCGATTCAAAAACTAGGGGGCGAGTCCATCGTAGGCTAACTGGCCAGTAAGTCAATCCGGCCTTAGTTTCCCGACGGCGACAACTCGAGCCGGAAGACCTCTACCGACACCTTGCCCACCGCCGCACGCACACCCAAGACGCGGATGACGAGCGTCGCTCGTTCGCTCGGCGACGTGACGAGCGTTCGCGGCACGAAGGCGTAGGCAGCATCAGGACCCAGCGTGGTGGTCATCGTCTGGGTGAACGCCTGACCGAGGCCGTTAAGGGGAGTCACCCGAACGCTCAACGTCACCGGCTGCTCGTCGAAACTGGCGTTCAGCACCGAGACCCCCAGCTGTACCGAGCGCACCGGTGGCAGCACCATCACTCCTTTGGCGGAGGGGAAGGCGGAGGGATTGACCCGGATGGCGTCAATCGAGACGGCGCGCACCAACTCCAGCGCCGAAGATTGACTCACCAGGCTCGTACCGTGGGCGAGAAAGTACTTCGCGCTCGCCACGCTGGTCGCCACCAATCGCACGCGTCCCGGTTCTTTCACCAGCGCGTAGCGGTCGTGGTTCCACTGCTCGCTGGTGTCGATCAGCGTCTGACCGGGGTCGCGAACTGGGTTAGTGCTCGAGTGAGCCCAGGGAAGTTCGAGGACGCGCGCGATGTCGTCGAGCATTGTTTGGTAGGCGTCAACTCGCTCCTCGGTGAGCGTGCTGATCGTCTCGTTTATGTTGTGCGCGAGGCTCGGGTGACGCAGCAAGTCGCCCTGCGTGCTCCAATTCGAGAGGGCATAGTTGAGTTGATCGAGCCGGGCGGCGAAGACGACCCGAGACAAACTTCCGGCCTGATTCAACAGGCTGTCTAGGTGCAGGTCGAACTCGTTCTCTTGGGTAACGAGCGAGTTGGCGAGCGCGCCGAAACTCAGGTCCTCGCTGCGCCGCGGTCCCGTCGCACCGTGGGCCGAGTGAGCGATGTCGCGCGCGAATACCAGGACGACCAGCGTGATCACGAGAGCCACGGTTATGAAGACCGTGTGTCGACGGCGTTGCGCGCGAGTACGGGCCACGCTGGAAAAACTTACTCGTCAGCGATTTTCAGCTCGTCGTCCTCGTCGTCGTACCCGTTCAGGTCGAGGATCTCACCCGCGTCCTCGTCGAATGATTCCGCGTCAACGTCCCACTTGGCCTCGTTGAGCGGGCGCGCCGACTGCTCGATCGGAAAGAGGCCCGGCATCTCCTTCGCGTGACCGGCCGCTCCCATGGCCTTCATCCGCTGCGCGCCGACGATCAGGCGGGACTCAAAGGAGCCCACCATGGCGTTGTAGGCCTCCACCTGGGCGTTGAGCGCCTTGCCCATTTTGACGACGGGGCCGGCCACGTTGCGAATCTGGCTAAAGATCTTCTCGGCCTGCTTCAGGATCTCTTCGGCGTTACCCACAAACTCCTGTCGGCGCACGACCATCGCGACCGACCAGAGCAGGGACAGTAGGTTCGTGGGCCCCGCGAGGAGCACGCGCTCGTCGGCTCCGTATCTCAGCAGGTCCGAATCGGAGTCGAGCGCCACGCTTACCGCCTCGTCACTCGGCACGAAGCACACAACAAATTCCGGTGAGGGGCCGACGATCTCCCAGTACGACTTTGCGTGCAATGTCTTGACGTGGGCTCGCAGGTCTTTGGCGTGCTTGACCTCGAGCGCTCGACGCTCCTCCTCGTTATCGCACGACAACGCCTTTTCGAACGCGTCGAAAGGGAACTTCGCGTCGATCGCGACGCGAACGCCATGCGAGACGTTGACGACGCAGTCGGGCCGCTGGGCGTTGCCGGCCTCGCTAAGTGAAGTCACCTGCAGTTCGTAGTCGATGCCCTCACGTAGCCCCGAGGCATCGAGCACGTTGGCTAGTTGGATCTCCCCCCACTTACCACGACGATCGCTTCGCCCGAGCAGTTGATTGAGGCGCTTCGTTTCTTCTTGTGCGCGCTGTTGTTCTCGCAACAGCACCTCGGCGCTGTTCTTCACCTCGCCGAGGGCGCCAACATGTTTGAGGTCAAAGTCCGCGAGATTTCGCTTGTACTCCTCCAGCGCCTCGGTCAGGGGGGCCAGCGTGCGATCAAGGCTCGTTTCGCGCTCACGCATCAACTGTTCTTGGGTCAAATTGAACCCCTCGACAGTCTTTTTGAGCACCCGATTCGAGAGGCTCTCAAATTCCACGCCGAGATTGCGGACTTGATCCTCGTGCTCCTTGCGCAGGCGCTCGACGTCGCCGCGAGCGCTGCGCAACTCAGAGTCGCGGACCGCGAGCTGAGTGCGGACCTCGTGGTCAGAGTTCGACGACCCAACACGTCGAGAAGCCACGGTCCAGGCGATAACCGCACCCACGACGAGGCCGATCAAAGCGCTAAGTGCTGCAACCATGTGTCATCCTTTATCGCTCTCCACTCACCCTAGAGAGGGGCTGTCACCCAGGACTAGCCTGATTCGGTGAATCGGCTCTTTCGCGCCACAAGACGCACCGACGAGTCCGAGCTGCCCCTGGCCCACTTCAACGAGGACCTGCGTCCCCAGATCGTGCGTACATTCGCCCTGGTTGGTGAGGCGATCGCCGGAGCCACCCACGCGCTGTTGGCCAACGACCGTGAACTGGCCAAGCGGGTCGTCGAACAAGACATCGTCATCGACGATCTCGTCGACCAACTGGTCTTCGACGTCGAGTCGAGACTGCTCGAGACGGTACCCCTGGACGTCGAGGGGCGCCGCGACATGTTGATCCTGCTGCGCATCTTGCCCGAGATCGAGCGCAATGGAGATCTCGCTGAGCACATCGCGCGACGCGCCGCGCGCGGCCTGGGCAGCGAGATGAGTCCGCGTTCGCGCGGACTCATCGAGCGCATGGGAGAGGTGGCGTCCAACATCTGGCGCGAGGCGACCGACGTCATCATTGATGGCAAGAGCGAATCAGTGGGGCTCATCGAAGACATCGACGATGAACTCGACGACTTGCACGTCTCGCTCACCGCAGAGCTGACCTCGGGATCGATGAGCGTTCCAGTCGCCGTAGAAGTGGCTCTCGTCGCGAGATTCTACGAGCGCTTCGGCGACCACTGCGTGAACTTGGCCCGTCGACAGGTGGGACGAGACGGCGCCGACTAGCGAAGTTCCAGTATCGCCTCGGCGATCTGGACGGCGTTGAGCGCGGCGCCCTTGCGCAGATTGTCGCCGCTCACGAAGAGCGAGATGCCGTGCGGCGATGTCTCTGAACGACGAATACGACCCACGTACGTCGGATCTTCTCCCGCGACCAGTCGCGGCGTCGGCATCTCGTGCACCACAACGCCGCGCGCGCCGCTCAGTATCTCGGCGGCGCGCTGCGGAGTCAATTCGTTTTCGAAACTCAACGTCAGGGCCATCGAGTGTCCCGTAAAGACCGGAACGCGTACGCACGTCGCGCTCACCTTTAAGTTCGCAATCTCGAGGATCTTTCGGCTCTCGTCGCGCAACTTCTGCTCCTCGTTGGTCTCGAGAGATCCGTCGTCCACGATGGTCCCGGCGATGGGCAGCACGTTGTGCGCGATCGTCGCAGGAAACTTCACGCCTTCGTCGAGTGGAAACGCGCGTCCGTCAAAAGCGAGAATGCGTGGATCGTGGCTCTGGTGCTTTTCGAGTTGTTCAGCGAGTTCGTCCACGCCGTCTCGGCCCGAACCGCTCACCGCCTGGTAGGTCGCGGCCACCACCGACTGGAGCCCGGCCGCTAGGTGCAGGGGTTTGAGGACTGGCATCGCCACCATCGTCGTGCAGTTGGGATTGGCGACGATTCCCTTGGGGATGGAGATGAGCGCGTGGGAGTTGACCTCGGGAACGACGAGGGGAACCTCGGGGTCCATACGAAACGCCGAAGAATTATCGATCACGATGGCACCCGCTGCGGCCAGGCGAGGACTGATCTCGCGAGAGGAGGTCGCGCCCGAGGAAGATAAGGCGACTTCGATGCCCGAGAAGTCCGCGGTGGCAGCATCCTCGACGACCACCGAGCGCCCACCCCACTCAATTGTCGTTCCCGCCGAGCGCGAGGAAGCGAAGAAACGCATCTCCTCAACCGGAAAGTTGCGCTCTAACAGAATCGAACGCATCACGGTTCCGACTTGCCCGGTAGCTCCAACGATGGCGACGCGCATGGGCGAAGTTTAAGTCACTCGGCGTCGAGGCCGAACGCGGTGTGCAGATGGCGCACTGCCTCAGCGACCTTGTCGGCGCGCAGCACGCACGAGATACGAATAGAACTCGTCGAGATCATCTCGATATTGATCCCGTTGTTCGAGAGCGTCTCAAACATCAGGGCCGTTACGCCCGGGCTCGACTTCATCCCCGCGCCCACGATCGTCACGCGGCCGATCTGGTCGTCGCTGGATACCGACTCGGCGCCAATTACCTTTTGAATCGCCTGGCACGCAATCATCGCCGCGACCAGCTCGGTCTTGGCCACGGTGAAAGAGATGTCGGTCACGTTGTGCGCCGAAGTGTTCTGGACGATCATGTCGACGTTGATCCCACTGTCGGCCAGACCACGAAACAGGGTCGCGGCGATACCCGGTCGGTCCGGAACGCCGCCGACCGTTATCTTGGCCTCGGACGTGTCGTCGGTGATGGCCGAAACGATGGCCTCTTCCATGGATGGGTCCCCCTCTACGATCCAGGTGCCGGGCTCCCAGGTGAAGCTCGAACGAACGTGCAGCGGCACGCCATAACGACGTGCAAACTCCACCGAACGCAGCATCAATACGCGGCCCCCGGTAGCAGCGATCTCCATCATTTCGTCAAAGGACACCTGGCGAAGCTGGCGCGCGGTCGCAACGACTCGCGGATCGGCCGAAAAGACGCCGGTGACGTCGGTGTA